>VGZR01000091.1 GCA_016872515.1 SAR202 cluster bacterium | reverse complement strand
CGGCCTCAGCCTCGGTAGGAAAGACGCCACTGGCAACAACGTAGACGTTGAGCTTGAGCGGATTGGCGGCTGTGTAGCCTGCTGTGGCGAGGAGCCGCTCAGCTTCGGCAAGGTCCTGCGCCCTGGCCGACGGGTTCATGCCGGGGAGTCTTTGCTGCTCGGACATGGGCGGGGCCCAGTTGCCCTGGAAGTCCTTGGGCGGGCTAGCGTATCCGGATGGAAGGCCGGAACCACCCATGCCTGCAGCGACAAAGGCGCCGCGATCAAAGCCGATCTGCAAGGCCTTGCGCACCGCTGAGTTGCCTAACGGGCCTCGATTTTTGACGAGGAGCATACGCCAGCTATCAAAGGTCGCGCTTGATTGCAGAGCCGGGACGTCCTTTTTGATGTTGTCTATCTGGCCGACGAGGGCCGGGGCGTTGATATGGTCGAAGGCATCGATCTGACCGGTGCGGAAGGCGGCGATGTGGGCAGTGGTATCGGCGATGACGAACCAGTCAATACCATCCAGATAGGGCAACGGCCTATTGTCTACACCCTTGTCCCAATAGGTCGGGTTCGCGCGGAGCTCAAGCTTTCTGCCCCGATCCAGGTTGGTCCAGCGGTAAGCGTTGGTCCCTATCACCTTACCGGCCACGAGTTCTTGGAGCGACACGCGCGGGGAGTAGTTGAACATGACGGCGTGGGTCAGCGTGCGAAAGAGGGAGTTGCTGGGCTGCTTCAACGTAATCTGGAACGTTGAGGGGTCCACAAGGGCGGTATCAGCGGCGGCGGCGAGGAGAGCCTTGAAGTGACTGGCGAAACCGAGGGAGTCCTTGAGCATCGCGTCCCAATTGAACTTGATATCGGCTGCAGTAAGCGGGGAGCCGTCATGCCAGGTGACGCCGTTGCGAATCTTGAAGGTGATGGTTTTGCCATCCGGGCTGAATGTCCAACTTTCCGCCAGGTCGCCTGCGATGGTGAGGTCGTCCATATTCAACTGCACAAGGGTGCTGAGCACCGGCTGGAAGAGGGGGTAGGCGGAGTTGATGGGCCCCTGGAGGAGCATGAACTGGGGCTGGGATGAGGGCGTAAATTCGATGCGAGTGCGAAGGATGCCGCCGCGCTTGACCCTGGGGGCGGGCGTAGGCGTGGGGGGAACGGGAGTGGCAGTCGGCGCGGGTGTGGGCGGCGCGGGCGGGCGGGTTGCCGTTGGGGCAACAGTCGGCGCGCTGGTAGGCGCCGCTGTCGGGGCGGGCGCTTTGGTGGCCGTGGGTTCTTCGTCATCGCCTCCGCAGGCGCTGATGACGAGGATAAGAGAGAGCGTAAGGCTCACAAACAAGATCAGGCGCGAAAGTCTTTTCATAGTATTCCCCTTTCCTCCGATGGCCGTCCTCCCGGCTTGCGGGAAAGTAGCACCACCAGGTAAGGATGTCAACTGCGGCGGTTGCCAGAGGTGGTTCCGGAAAACTAGACAGCGGGGATAAGTGGAATCGCTGCCTGAAGATGGCATGATGAGGCCATCGGAACAAGGAGCGAGAGATGAGCAGACGTCCCCGTCGGAACCATTCGGCAGAGT
>VGZR01000090.1 GCA_016872515.1 SAR202 cluster bacterium | reverse complement strand
ACCCACCTGCACGCGACCTACGCCTATCCGGCGCTGCGCCAGCAGCTCGAGGCCACGGCCGAGCGCGTGCTGCGCGACTACCTGGACGACAACGCCGCGCTCTTCGACAAGATCGAGTTCTCGGAGAAGCAGATCGAGATCAGCCTCGGCGACGGCGTGAGCGTGGTCGGGCGCATTGACCTGGTGCGGCGGATCGACACCGGTGAGACGACCATCGTGGACCTCAAGTCCACCGACCGCGCGCAGACCGAGGACGTCACCGAGACGCAGCTCCACGTCTACGCGCTCGGCTACCAGGACCTCACCGGCCGCCGCCCAGACTACGTCGAGATCTACGAACTCGACGAGCGCAAGCGCAAACCGCGCTCGGTGGACGATGACTTCGTCGCGGACGTGAAGACCCGCACCCGGGACGCGGCGACCGCCCTGCGCACGGGAACGCTTCCGGCGGCGCCCGCCGCCAAGAAGTGCGGAAGTTGCGATTACCGAGGCATGTGCACGGCAGGCCGTGCCGCCGCCCCAACGAAATAGCGAGGATCCGAGCGACATGGCCAGAGCCCCGAAGAAGCCCAAGCCCGAGAAGAAGGTCACCCGCTACACCTACGACGAGATCAAGGAGCCGCGCACGCCCGAGACCGGGCACACGCCGCTCCTGCCGGCCGAGGAACAGCTGGTGACGCTGCCGATGGACAACGGCTGGAGCAAGGCCATCGTCGTCGGCAAGCTCCCGGAGGGCGACGAGCGGCCGGTGGTCGTGGACATGGACCCGGCGGCGGACCCGGTGCTCTTCTGGGCAGGCAAGCGCAACCGCCGCGAGGTGCCGGTGCTGCCGCTCCAGCGCAACGAGATCGTCTCCGAGTCGCGCATCGCGCAGATCATCGAGCGGGCGCGCAGGGCCGCCGAGGAGAAGTCGGGCGCCTCAGGGCAGGGGCACCTCTTCGCCGACCTCGAGAAGAAGCTGCGCGAGAGCGACAAGGGCAAGCGCGTCGAGTTCTACACCCACGAGGAGGGCTGGAAGAACAAGCTCATCTGCGGCGACTCGCTGCACGTGATGGAGTCGCTGCTCCACTACGAGAACCTGCGCGGCAAGGTGCAGATGATCTACATCGACCCGCCGTACGGCATCAAGTACGACTCGAACTTCCAGCAGCGGGTGGACTCGACGAAGAACGAGGAGAAGGATCAGGCCGACGATGTTCTAACCATCAAAGCATTTCGCGATACCTGGTCGCTTGGCATTCATTCTTACCTCTCATACCTGGCAGATCGGCTCTACCTCTGTCGCGAGCTGCTTTCCGAGTCAGGCAGTGTGTTCGTCCAGATCAATGATGTGAACTGCCACGTCGTGCGCATTCTAATGGAGGAAATCTTCGGCGCTGCAAACTTCGTCTCGTTCATCGCGTTCGCGAAAACAGGTGTCGCCGACTCGGACGGCCTGCCCACGACTCACGATTTCCTCGTCTGGTACGCAAGAGACAAGTCTGCGATGAAGTACCGGAAGCTATGGCGCCCCCGTGTTGAGCGGACGGAAGGAGGCACCTTTACTTGGGCGGAGCTGCCATCAAAGGAAAGTCGGCGAATGACCTCGTCCGAACTTTCTGGAGATACGCCGCTTCCCGAGGGAAGTCGGAGGTTTAGGGCCGACAACGTGTCCAGCCAGGGCGAGTCAGCGTCAGGGTCAGAACCGGTGGTGTTCAAGGGCAAGACGTATCGCTGCTCACCGGGCCGGCA
>VGZR01000089.1 GCA_016872515.1 SAR202 cluster bacterium | reverse complement strand
GGTCTCGGTGAGGCCGTATGCGTGGAGTATCTGGGCGCCCATGCCCTCCATCGTGCGGATGACCTGGGGTGCGGGAGGAGCTCCGGCGGTCATGATGGTGACGCCTTTGAGGTCGTTGCCCTGGGCTGCCGGAGAGGAGTAGAGCGAGGTAAGTACAGTGGGGGCGCAGCACATATGTGTGACACCCTCGGACCTGATGAGCTTGTAGACCTGTACCGGGTCCACCCTCCGCAGGCAGACGTGGGTGGCACCGACGGAGGTGACGCCCCACGTGTAGCACCAGCCATTGCAGTGGAACATGGGGAGCGTCCACAGATAGACCGAGCGGACGGTTATCCCCGACTCGAGCACTTCGCCTAGGCCATTCAGGTAGGCGCCGCGGGCGTGGTACTCGACGCCTTTTGGCAGGCCGGTGGTGCCCGAGGTGTAGTTGATGGCGATAGTGTCGAGCTCGGAGTCCAGTTCGGTGCGGTGGTCGCCAGGCGGCGCGGAAGCCAGGAAGGCCTCGTAGTCAGGCCCCGGAATGTCATCCGCCTTCGGCGCCTCGTCCACCACTTGGACCCAGGTCTTCACGCCTGGGGTCTGGTCTCTGATGGCCCGGACCGTTGGAACGTATTCGGAATCGAAGACGAGAACTTTCGCGCCGCAGTGGTTGAGGATGTAGGCGATTTCCCGAGGGGAGAGGCGGATGTTGATGGCGACGAGGACAGCGCCGAGACGCATCGGACCGTAGTGGGCTTCGAGCATGGGCGGAATGTTGGGGACCAAGAAGGCGACGCGGTCGCCTTTCTGGACCCCGGCTTTTTTCAAGGCACCAGCAAGGTGGTTGACCCTGTCGCTGAACTCGGCGTAGGTGTAGCGCCGGTCCTTGTACGCCACCGCTGTCTTTTCGGGATAGACAAAGGCACTCCTGTCCAAGAAGGAGAGAGGAGAAAGGTTGTGGAATGAAACGCGACCTTGCATTGTTCTCTCCGGAATGGCCTCAACCTATCTCTGAACCGAAGCCCAGATAGGAGACACGAACCACGGCACAGAAGAGATCTGCCGCGAGCGTCATTATATGGCGGCGAGCGTAGCAGCTTCAACCAAAGCGGTCCACCATGCTTGTGCCAGAAGAGGATATCGGGAAAAACGCCGGAGCAAGAAGCAGCGCGTATCTTGCGAGAACCAGCTCTAGTTCAGCGAAGTGATTTTCACTCAGGGACTTCATAGCTATGGCTACCCCCGAAGGCCTCCGGCTGCGGCATCGCAGGTCCGCCCTTCAACTTGGGAGTGTAGCAACGCCCTGGAGAAAGGGTCAACGCAACCTCAGGCCACGAAAGTCGTACTATGCCCATCTGCCCACAAGAGGGTTTTCAACAAATAGATGAGGTCTAAGAAATAGATGAAAATGATTGCCTCAAGGGACTAGCGCCCGTCCGGCTATCTGGTGTAGGCTTTTTGGACACGGGGTGGCCGGAGTTTTCACTTCGGGGGTGCCGCATATGCTCGAACACAGGCTAACTTCGGTCGAAAAAGAGCTCCTACTATTGGCCAGCGAGATCCAGCATAAGCTCGAAGGTCTGGATTACGCCCCACCGGCCAGCACTTCCAGGCCAATGGGAAGGGAGACGCCAACTCCTGAACCGATAGCGGTTCTCGCGGCGGTAGCCTCACCCGCCAGGGAAGCCTCGCGTGATTTGCTGGAGGAGGCAGACGTTCAAGCAAGGGTTGCTGACTACGGCCAGGAAATCCTGGGCCTCGCTGCGGCATCCCGGGCAAGGTTGAATCAGGTCGCGTACTCGCAGATGGCTCCGAAA
>VGZR01000088.1 GCA_016872515.1 SAR202 cluster bacterium | reverse complement strand
ACGGCCCCGCTCAATCAGAAGACAACGCTGACCGTACTGCCCCGCCCGGTTGGAGGCGGCGACGCCGCCACTGCCGCCGCCGATGGTGATCAGATCATAGGGTTCGCCCACGTAATGTCCTCCGCAAAAGTCTCGACCAAGTGTAGCAATGCGCGAAAGGCCGTCGGGCGGGCCGACGCTCCGAGCTATACGACTTAAGTGCAATTCACCAAATCGGGAGGCCATTGCAACATGCTCCCCGAAGGTGACGCAATGTCTTCAAAAATAGCCCTTCAGCATTGCGGACCTGTTCCGTAACCCGTATTACATGACGTGAACATTCCTTGGGGGAGACAGTCGTACTCGGCACTACATCGCGTTCTTAATGGGGGTTCCCACGGACAAGACCTGGTTGTCGGAGCTGGTGGTTCAGCTCTACGTGGCACTGCAGGGCATCACGGGTTACCCGGCTCCAGCCGTGCTGCCGGAGGTACGCCAGCTTCCACGGGAGGAGATCCAGCGCATGGTGTGCGTCGGCCCCTGCCAGATCCGCGCCTTCTACCATCCGGATTTCGGCGTAGTGATCGATGAAGCCTACAACCTAAAGTCCAACACCTACCACCAATCCATCCTGTTGCATGAGCTGGTGCACCACGCCCAGCACGTCGCCGGTGCCTATGACCATCTCGCCAGCGTCTGCCAGGCGCGATCGGCCTCAGAGAGCGAGGCCTACGAGGCCCAGAACCAGTTTCTGTCCGATCAACGCGCCTCCGAACGAATTCCCACCTTGCGCTGGGCCTCGCTGTGCGCACAGGAGGGGGCTCCTGTGGACCGCCCCACCCGCCGTCCCGCTGGACGAATCACCACGGAATAGTTCTTCCCCTCAATTGGTCCGGGAGGTGCATTTTTCGGGGCGACACGGATAGAATCGGCCGCGGCGCTGCTTTCTGGTGGCGGTAGCGGCATCGCCCCGTTTCCCATAACGAGGTCCTCCATTCCATGATCGAACTTCACTACTGGCCGACGCCAAATGGACACAAGGTGTCCATCTTTCTGGAAGAAGCAGGATTGCCGTACAAGATCGTCCCGGTCGCACTCGGCCGTGGCGATCAGTTCAAGCCCGATTTCCACGCCATATCTCCCAACAACCGTATTCCGGCCATCATCGACAAGCATCCGGCCGATGGCGGCGAGCCCATATCGGTGTTCGAATCCGGAGCCATACTGGTCTACCTGGCGGCAAAGACTGGCCGCTTCATGCCACGCGATACCCGTGGCTGGGTCCAGGTCATGGAGTGGCTCTGCTGGCAGGTCTCCGAGCTTGGTCCCATGTTGGGGCAAAACCACCATTTCGCCCACTCCGCACCGGAGCGCCTGCCCTACGCTATCGACCGCTACCTAAAGGAGACTGCCCGCCTTTACGCCGTGATCAACAAGCGGCTGGCGCACCACGAATTTCTGGCCGGTGACTATTCCATCGCTGACATGGCCTGCTACCCCTGGATCGTTCCCCATGGCCGTCAGGGTCAGAACCTCGACAGTTTTCCCCATCTGAAGCGCTGGTTCGAGGACATCCGCTCACGTTCGGCGGTGGTGCGGGCCTATAAGAACGGCAAGGCCATCACCGCGGCCCACGCGAAAGACGACGCCAGGACTGCCTCCACTACGGCCGAGAGTGTGCCCTCGAGTTAAGATCGGGTAATGCGAAGACGTGGATTCCTTACGGGTGGAGCGGCCCTTACTGCTGCCGCCGTGGCCCCCGCCGCGGCTCGGGCTCGAGCAAACGCCGTGACGACCGTATTTCATCATCCCAGCTGCGGTCGCCATGCCACCGGTCGTGACCAT
>VGZR01000087.1 GCA_016872515.1 SAR202 cluster bacterium | reverse complement strand
TACATCCAGGCCGCAATGCGGGCCCAGACTGGATGTAATCCCTTCGGGATAACCTGACCCTTCGCACGTTGACCCGGGGTAGCGTCCCCGCGGCGACGGCGCCGCGGGACGCAACCCCGGGCTGCGAGAAACAACGCCTACGGCGTAGAAGAACACGTTTGCGTATTATTATCAAACGTCTGGTCGCTCTGGAATGCCGTTGACCACCACCTCATTCCGCATACAATAATGAGCTTCCCTTAGCGGGGCGTGGCGCAGCTTGGCTAGCGCGTTTGGTTCGGGACCAAAAGGTCGCAGGTTCAAATCCTGTCGCCCCGACTGACAACAAGTATTGCCGAACGTTGGAGTTAACGTACCTGCCCGTGTTGGGCAGTGCGGCCTGAAGGTCACGCATGACCGGGTAGTACTACCCGGTGGTGACTGAAGGAGCACTGCCATGCGCGTTCGGATTCCCAAGTATCGCCTGCACAAGGCGTCTGGACAGGCGCTGGTCGAGATCAACGGCCGGCGCATCTACCTCGGCAAACACGCCACGGATGCGAGCCACGAAAGATATCACCGCCTAGTCGCCGAGTGGCTTAGTGAACCTCGGGATAGGTCTTTAATTGAGGCACCCGGAGAGACGCCTACCCTTACAGTCAACAGATTGATACTAAGGTACTGGCAATTCGCCGAGGGCTACTATACTCGAGATGGAAAACAAAGCACCGAACTGGGTTGCCTACGCGAGGCGCTATTGCCGCTTCGGGAATTGTATGGACGCACGCCTGCCGCCGTGTTTGGGCCCAAGGCCCTGAAAGCCGTTCGGCAGCAGATGGTCGACCGCGGGCTGAGCAGGGGTGTAATCAACCGCGACGTAGGGCGCATCAAGCGGGTCTTCAAATGGGCCGTCGCCGAAGAACTGGTTCCCCCGTCTTTGTACCACGCCCTCCAGGCCGTGTCCGGTCTGCGTTTCGGCCGCACCGAGGCCCGTGAGACGGAGCCCGTCAAACCGGTTCCCGACCTCCATGTGGCCCTGGTGCTGCCGTTTGTTTCGCCGCAAGTCGCCGACATGATCTGGCTCCAGCGAGTCACGGGCATGCGAGCCGGCGAGATCGTCATCATGCGGCCTGACGATATCGACAACACGGGTGACGTCTGGACATACGAGCCCTACGACCACAAGAACCGCTGGCGTGGGCACAGCAAATCAATTGCCCTCGGGCCAGAAGCCCAGCGCATCCTGGCCCCCTACATGGACCGTCCAGCGGACCGTTACCTTTTCGCCCCGGCGGAGGCAGAAGCCTGGCGGGTCGTTCATCGCCCGCCTTACCATGGCCGGCCCCGCAAGACGAAGGTATATCCGTCGGAGTTGCGGCGGCGCGAGAAGATTAAGGAGCAACGGCGACGCAGCCGGCGACACCGCAGTCGGTCACCAGGCGACCGCTACGACACCAACAGCTACCGGCGAGCAATCGAGCGGGGTATCGCCAAAGCGGCCAAGAATGGCGTTATAATTCCCCACTGGCACCCGCACCAACTCAGGCACAGCCGGGCGACCGAGATCCGACGGCAGTTCGGCATTGAGGCCGCCCAGGTTGTCCTGGGCCACGCCAAGGCCGACGTGACGCAGGTGTATGCCGAGCGGGACCTAGAACTTGCGCAACGGGTGGCGAAGCGGACGGGCTAGAGAGGGGCATGCAGTACGGTGGATGGGACTTTTATGTTGCCCTCAATTCTGCAAGGCGATGCTCAGCTGAGTCAACTTGCGCTCGATGGCGTTGATGCGCAGATTGCCTCTGAACAGGAGGGCTACAATCGCTGGCTAGCCGCTCTTGCCGACCTGCCCAGAGATCCCGTCGCCAGCCATTCGTGTTCGGCGGCCATCGCCGATCGTCTCGA
>VGZR01000086.1 GCA_016872515.1 SAR202 cluster bacterium | reverse complement strand
CTGTGCGGCGCGACCGCTACGGCAACGTCATCGCCCGCTACCGGAAAGCTGCTTCCACCAAGGTGCCGGCCGTCGCCTTGGTGGCTCACATGGACCACCCCGGCTTCGAGGTCGTTGAAGCGTCGGATAGCCGCGTCGTGGCCCGCGTCCTGGGCGGAGTGCCCGTATGCTCCCTGTCTAGCCCGATGCCGGTCCTCGTCCTGATGCCGGACGGTAGGCGCGTTCCGGCGCTGACCAGCCCGTTCGACGGCCAGCCGCCCGCCGGGGAGCGGTACGTCCTGTTCAACCTCCCTATCCAGACGCCGCTCTCCCCTTCCCTGCCGGCCGTCTTCGACCTGCCCGACTTTGTGCTCAGTGGCGACACCATCCGGATGCGGGCGCTAGACGACTTGGCCGGCTGCGCTGCCGTCCTGGCGGTCTTGGAACACCTGGCGACCCAGGGTGCCGAGGCCGATGTGTATGGTGTCTTCACCCGCGCCGAGGAGAGTGGCCTGTACGGTGCTCGCCTCCTGGCCGAAGCCCGGACGCTTCCCCGCAAGACGGTCATTGTGTCCGTCGAGTCCAGCGCCGTCATCCCCGGCGTCGCGCAGAGCGAGGGGCCGGTCATCCGCGTGGGCGATGCCGCATGGACCTTCGACGCCGACGCCGAGCAGGCCCTTCTCGCTGCCTGCGATACCGTCCGAAAGAGACGGCCCGATTTCAAGGTGCAGCGCGCCCTTATGAGCGGCGGCACCTGCGAGGCCACCGCCTTCGCCCTGACGGGCTACCGCACCACCGGTGTCGCCTTCCCCCTCGGCAACTACCACAACGCCACGACGCGCATCGCCGACCCCAGCGGCGGCGTGGACGCCGAATTCATCCGCGTCTCCGACTTTTTGGACGGCGTCGAGCTGCTGACCGAGGCCACCTTGGCCGTCGCCCGCGGCGACCAGTCGCCTATACGTCGCCGCCTCGGCCCCGTGCCGTACGACGTACGGCAGAGGCTTGTGGATAGTCGGACGGCTCGGTAGTCCAAGCGACGCTTGACACTGCCGCTCGTGTGAAATACCCTGGCTTGCAGAGGCTGCGACGGAGACGAGTAGCGGCAAGCCGGTCGCCCAGCGAGTCTGGTGCGGTGTGAGCAGACCCGACAGGCCCCGCGAATATCCCTCCCGAGCCGTGGACCGAACCCCGACCGTTCGTCCTGAGCCTGGCGAAGGACGTACGGGTTAGGAAGTAGGCTTCGCCGGAGTCGCCTTCCGTTAGAGCAGGCGGGGCCTTGGCGGAGGCCCTGAACGAGTGTCCTGACCCGCAAGAGTGGGTCGCGAAACGAGGGTGGTACCACGGGAATGTTTGGCCCGTCCCTTGAATGGGATGGGCCTTTTGTTTTTGGTGCGATGACAAAAACGACGAAGACGAGAACGGAGCACTGGACGCGCCGGCTGTTCGTCGAGAACGCCCAGGTCTATCTGCCGTTCTTAGAGTCTGCGGAAGACCGGGCCGAGGCGGAGGTGGAAGCGTTGGCCAAGCTCTTCGGCCGCTACCGTGTTCCCAAGGGAGGCCGCATCCTCGACGCCGCCTGCGGCCTTGGCCGCCATGCCATCCCCCTCGCGCTCCGAAGTTATCGCGTCGCCGGCCTGGACATCTCACCACACTTCCTCCGCATCGCCCGCGAGCGGGCCGAATCGGCAGGTGCGTCTGTGGAGTTCGTAGAGGGAGACCTGTTCCGAGCCACCTCGGTACTGAAGGATTACCCTCCGTTTGATGTGGTCATCAGCATGTTCACCTCGCACGGCTACTGGGGCCGCGACGCCGACGTGCGACTGTTTGGACAGCTCAGGGCGCTGGCGAAGCCTGGGGCCTTGCTCGTCGTGTCCACCATCCATCTGGAGTGGCTGGAAACAGTGTTCGAGGATGAGGTTGTGGACATCGCCGGCCCCTACAGACTTTACCAGCGGGGCGAGTTGGCCGAGCACGGCGGCGCCCT
>VGZR01000085.1 GCA_016872515.1 SAR202 cluster bacterium | reverse complement strand
ACAAGCGCGCCACCCAAGCCTGACCGGGACCGGTTCGACTTCGACTTCAAGACGTACCAATACAGGCTGAAGGCGGCGCGCTAAATAAATTAATACCCTTCGCTTAGTATCCTGCCGCGGCGGCCTCGCCACCGAGCGGAATGCCGTTCCGGAAGGTATTGATGCAGCGCGGATGGGTGAAGACCGATGGCCCGTCCGCGACCGAATAGGTGATGTCGTCCGCCGTGGGTCCACCGGACGGATTCAGGTCGGCAAGGTGCCGGACGCGCTTGGCGATCTCGTGGTCGGCGCAGGAAGTGTCGCCGCTGATGCCGAGCCCACCGACGATCTTGCCGCCGCTGTAGATGGGCCCGCCGCCGCCGAAGAAGATCAGTCCGCCCGCGAACTTGCCGTTGCTCTTGTTCTGGTCGCTGGGAGCGGCGAGTTGTTCAGAGTTGAACAGATTCGACTGGCCCAGGCTCCACAGCGAATGTCCCGGTTGAGTAAACGTGTACAGCCGCGCTGTCGAAAGGTTGAAAGTGTCCAGGCTGAAGGCGTTCGCCGTGTAGGCCTTTGCCTTGGCGATCGCGTGGCTGCCTGGCCAGACCTGCGTGGGGTCATCCTGCGAGCTTGCAACGGCGCAAACCTCGCCATCGCGATTAACGACAGCAGCCCACATGCGCGTGCCGCCGAAGAGTCCGCCCACCATGCCTCCGATGGCGGGATCGGTGAGTCCCGGCGCAGCTTTCAAATGGGCACGCAGTTGGGCCGCGGTCGGCACACTGGCACACTTGTTGGGAGCGTTGCCTCCCTGTTGCGCAAGGGCGCATGAGAGGGCCAGGGTCCCGAGAACAAAAAATTTCATAACCATTCTCCTAAGGATTGTTTTGGTCCGCCGAAGCGGGCTAGTGACTACGGTGTGAGATTTTGCGCAAACGTTGCAGGCGGCTGCAACAAAATTACGAACGTACGAGCGGTGCGCCTACCGGAATGGCCTGGACGTGGGCCATGCGCCAGATGATCACGCGGTCCGGCGGCACGGACGGTCCCCCCTCGTTCGGAAAGACGAAGGCATGGGCGCTGGCGAAGCTTCGCGCCTCACCGGCCAGCGTGAGGAAATCCGTGGTCTCGATGCCGTATACCGTGACGTGCGCCGAGCTCACCGGCTCGCCAAACGACAGGAGCTGGCCCTCCACCTCGACTTCGATCAGGACGCGGACGTCCAGGTTCAGCACCTTGTCACCCACGCCACGCAGGTCCGGACGCCGGCCCACGGAGATGTATTCGATGCGGTCCGGCGCGGCGGCAGTCCCGTCTGGCATCTTGATGAACGGCCGGGCTGCAAGGATCGGGCCGGCGGCCTGGATCGCCTTTTCGGCATTGTCGGTGTTTACCAGGTAAACCACCGTCTCGGCCGAGGTCCCCTCCTTGACGCCCAGCAGACGAATCTCCCAAACGTTGTTCAATGTCAGCCACGTCATTGGTTCAACCCCTGAGTATACGACGAACCGCCGCGGCCACAAACACAAGCGCCCCGAAAGACGCGTGTCCTCCGGGGGCCGTGTGAGAAACGGGCTTGCCGTCTACTTGACTTCGACGGTGGCGCCGGCTTCGGTGAACTTCTTCCGGATGTTCTCCGCTTCGTCCTTGTTGACGCCTTCCTTGATCGGCTTGGGCGCGCCGTCCACCAGGTCCTTGGCTTCTTTCAGGCCCAGGCTGGTGACCTCGCGGACCGCCTTGATGACATTGATCTTGTTGGCGCCGACAGCCGTCAGGACGACGGTAAACTCGGTCTTTTCCTCAACCACCGGAGCAGCAGCGGCGGGACCAGCCGAGGCTGGACCGGCAACCGCCACGGCCGCGGCGGCCGCCGACACTCCCAACTTTTCTTCCAACAGCTTGACGAGCTGGGAAGCTTCGAGAAGCGTCAAACCCTGAATTGAATCTGCAATCGCGTTGATGTCCGCCATGTTGTTGACTCCTACCTATAGACTTTTTT
>VGZR01000084.1 GCA_016872515.1 SAR202 cluster bacterium | reverse complement strand
GGAAGGCAAGACTTTTCCATAGCCAAGTGAAATACCTACGTCCGCCTGCGAGGCAAGCTGCTCCATATGCTGTTGCGTCGCGTCTTGCGCATCCAACACCGGCACCCCGAATTTTTCAGCGTACTCGCTAGGGTTCACTAGGAACGGCAAGGGCGTCAAAGCCGGGCCTGCTACAACTACTGAACTGACCTGCGTATGAGCAAAGACAGCGTCCAGGCACACTTTGTGGATGAGCCGAGAGGCGAAGCACAGGCATGACACAGCCATCTGCAGAGAGTGCTATGCCTCTCGGTGGCCAGGCATCGTGTTAACAAGGACGGAGATGGTCATCTGGACCGTGCCCCCAAGGCAACAGCACCAGTATCTGCGAGCGCACCGTCGAAGAACCGCTTCTGGATGAGCTTTGGCCCCATCTCGACCGAGGCCAGCACATCGGCAATCTTGGCTCCCGCATCGTCGTCCCGGAATGGCGACTGGCGGCATTTCGCCCTGAACGCTTGGTCATCTCCATGGTCTAGGGCATACTGGATGGCCCGCTGAATCTCCTCGCGGTCGTATCCGGCGTCTATGATGTTTCCCCCTCGCTCCCTACCCTGCTGCCTCGTTCCCACATTGACGGCGGGCAGGCCGAAGTTCGGCGCGTTGCTGAGGGCGCTGCTGGAGTTGCCCACCAGCACGTCGGCCACGCTCAGCAGGGCGACGTAGGTGGGCCTGGGCAGATTCTTGAACGTCGCCAGAAAGGGCTGGCGCTCGTACTCCTTGATGACCTCCATCATCGCCCGCCCGCCCGCGTCCGAGTTCGGGTAGATAAGCACCGTTCGCACACCGAAGCCGCGCACCGCCTCCATCGTCTCCCGCATCTGCCGTCCGGCATCGTCCGCCTCGGTGGTCACTGGGTGCTGTAGCACCACGATTACCGGCCCAGTTAGGTTGGTCCCAAGCATCTTGCCTACATCAGCCTTCGTCATCGGAGGCTCGACCTTCAACGTCGAGCCTGGCGTACCCACCATATGCACCCTCCACGGGTCCTCGCCCATCGCAAGGATCCTCCGTGCACTGAGGGATGTCCCGGGGAAGTGGATGTGCGCGAACTTCGTTATGGCGTGACGGATGCTCTCGTCAATCGTCCCGGAGACATCGCCGCCGGAGGCATGCGCCACACCAACGTTCATGTGCGCCGCCGCGATGGCGGCCGCAAGCGACTCGCCCCTGTCGCCCTCCAGTAGGATGAAATCGGGCTGGCTCTTCCCGAAGGCTTCGGCCATCTCCACGACGGCCCGCCCCAGCGACTGCGCCATCGCCTTGGGCGAATCTCCTCCACCCAGCATCTCTACTTTGTGGCTGATTGGATAACCGTCCTTCTCCACCTCCTGCAAGGTGTCGCCAAACTCTTTGAGGAGATGCATCCCAGTAACAAGGATCGAGAGGCGCAGCCGGGGGTGCTGGTCAATAGCCCTCAGGGTGTCGCGCATCAGCCCATAATCGGCCCTCGTACCCGTGATGTACATCACGTGACGCCGACCGGAATGAGGCACTTGAGTTCTTTCCGGCTTCAAGACAGCCTGCTCTTAAGGAGAAGACATTCGACCAGTTGCAAATCCAAAGGGTCGTCGATATCCAGCGAATCCCGTCGGTCCATCACATAGGGAACGTTGCCCGTAGGTATGAGGCTCTGCTCTTTGACAACGGAGTCATGAGAGGCAAGATAAATAGCTCCATTCAGGTAGAAGAACTCAGGGTAGTCCTGCCGGCGCGACACCGTGGCAGGCCGCGGAAAGGCTCGGCGAAGGTGCCCGCCCACTAACGCCACCAGCTCATATGGGTGCTCCTTGACCTCGGACACGCTCACCACGCCCGCCGCCTTGGCCTTCTGGTGCAGTCGGATGGCCTCATCGATGTGCGTTGCCGTCCGCAATGGGGACGTCGGCTGCAGCACCATCACAGCACCGACCTGGCTCCCCTGCCCTTCGACATGAGCCA
>VGZR01000083.1 GCA_016872515.1 SAR202 cluster bacterium | reverse complement strand
TCTACCCGTGAGGTGCCCCCGCTGTGGTGCCGGGCTGCGCACCGACACCTGGTGGGCAATCGAGGTGGACTCCTGTCCTGGCTGCCGTGGGCTGTGGTTGGACTACGATGAACTCGGCCTGTTGGAGAACAGCGTTTCAGCCGACGCGGCCACCGAGCCCACTTTCTATGCCCGGCGCGAGAGCGACATAAGCTGTCCAAAATGTGGCAAACGAATGGCGACCTTCAATTACCGGGCGCACAATCTGCCGATTGACTACTGTAAGGACCACCACGGGTGGTGGCTGGACAAGGGCGAAGATCGGCGGATGGTGGAGGTCATGCAAGAGCGTGCGCGAGGGCTGGGGAGGTCGCAAGGTGCCCAAACCCAATGGCGTGCAGTGGTTGGAAGGGGTGGGCGCAATACCTTTTTGGACCAGTTACGAGACCTGTTCCGGTAAGCCTTTCTACCCGACTTGTCCGGACATTTCTTAAAGATTGTCTAGTCCTGCCAATGGGGCGTCCGCTTCTCAAGGAAGGCGGAGATGCCCTCCTTGGCATCTGGCTCTAAGATATTCTCGCACATGACCCCTTCGGCCATTCGGTAGGCCTCGGGCCGGTCGAGGGCGATCTGGCGGTAGAAGGCCTGCTTGCCGATGCGAAGGATGTGGGCACTGGCGGCGGCAACGTGCTTCGCTAAGGCCATCGTCTCTTCGGCAAGGGTGGCGGCAGGCACGACTTTGTTCACGAGGCCATGCTTGAGGGCCTCGCTGGCACTTATGGGAGTACCCGTCAGCAGCATCTCCATCGCCTTCTTGGCAGGGACTGCGCGGGCCAATGCGACGCCCGGTGTGGTGCAGAACAGGCCGATCTTGACTCCCGGCGTGGCAAAGGCCGCTTCTTCAGAGGAAACTGCGAGGTCGCAAGTAGCGACAAGCTGGCACCCTGCGGCGGTGGCGAGGCCCTGAACCTGGGCGATGACCGGCTGGGGCAGCAGACGCACAGCCTCCATGACCTCGGAGCACAGGGAGAATATAGCAGCGTTCTCAGCAGCATCGGCCTTTTGCAGTTCGCGCAGGTCGTGTCCGGAGCTGAATACAGGCCCTTCAGCCCGAAGTATCACGACTTTGACGTCCATATCTTGACCGATCAGAGCTAGGCGCTCCTTGAGAGCAGCGAGGGTCGTTGTAGAGAGCACATTGCGTCGCTTGGGCTCGTTGAGGGTCAGGACGGCGACGCCGTCCGCAGCTTCGTAGAGAAGGGTCGGGGCCATAGTTTCAATGGATGCGCTTTTCATAGCCCTTCCACTCCTTCTCGCGCAGAACGTACTTCTGTATCTTACCAGTGGCGGTCTTGGGCAGTTCGCCGAACTCGACATGTTTAGGCGCTTTGTAGTGGGCGATGCGGTCGCGGCAGAAGTCTATGACCTCCTGGGCGGTGATGGTGGCGCCCGGTTTCTTCACCACGAAGGCCTTAGGCACCTCGCCCCACTTCTGGTCCGGCACGCCGACGATGCAGACCTCTAGGACACCGGGGTGCTCCATGATGACCTTCTCGACCTCCTGGCTCGAGATATTCTCGCCGCCGGAGATGATGATGTCTTTGGCGCGGTCCTTGAGCTCGATGTAGCCGTCGGGGTGCCAGACGGCGAGGTCGCCGGAGTGGAACCAACCGCCGCGGAACGCCTTGGCTGTGGCATCTTTGTCGGTGAAGTAGCCGGTCATGACATTATTGCCGCGCATCACCACCTCGCCCATGGCGACCCCATCGCGAGGTACGTCGTTCATCTCAGAGTCCACGACGCGCAGGCCCGGCTCGGCGATGATGTAGGACACGCCCTGGCGGGACTTGACCTTGGCGCGCTCCTCCACGGAGAGGCGGTCCCACTCAGGCTTGGTGGCACAGATGGTATGCGGCCCGTAGGTCTCGGTGAGGCCGTATGCGTGGAGTATCTGGGCGCCCATGCCCTCCATCGTGCGGATGACCTGGGGTGCGGGAGGAGCTCCGGCGGTCATGATGGTGACGCCTTTGAGGTCGTTGCCCTGGGCCGCCGGAGAGGAGTAGAGCGAGGTA
>VGZR01000082.1 GCA_016872515.1 SAR202 cluster bacterium | reverse complement strand
TCGGAGAGGCACAGGCGGGTAGGGGTGGAGGAACTGCTGGGGGCTGTCGGGCGGCACCGCCAAGCGCAGGAGGCATCAGGCGTGCTGGCCGTGAGGCGTGCCGCGCGGCGGCGAAGGGAGTTCGCGGAGGCTGTGCGAGCTGCGCTGGAGTCGGCGGTGGCGGGCCTCGACCTGTCGGGCGGCGGTGCGGCGGAGACGGCGGCGCGGGTCGAGCGCGGGGAGCTCGACCCTTACACGGCGGCAGCGGCAGTGCTCGGCGACCCTGGGCTGGTGGAGCGCATCGCGGAGGCGGTGCGAAGGCAGGGTGGGCTATGATAGCGGCATGGCTACGGCGAAAGAGATCATCTTCATAGTGCGAGGAGTCGGCTGAGAGCGGCTACGAGGCCAAGGCCCTCGACTACTCCATCTACACCCAGGCTGACTCCGTGGACGAACTGAAGGCGATGGTCCAAGACGCCGTCCGCGCGCACTTCGACGAGGCTGAGCGGCCACGGGTTATCCGCCTGCACATGGTGAAGGACGAGGTCATCGCCGTTTGAAGCTGCCCCGCGATTGTCCGGCAGTGCGCTCGCGTCCCCCTTTGCGCCGCTACGGGTACGAGACCACGAGGCAGACCGGTAGCCACGTGCGCCTGCTCTCAAGGAGACTGGGTGTAGAGCATCACATCACTATCCCGCGTTATCCTGTCCTCAAAGTGGGGACGCTCTCCGCTATCCTTGCCGATCTGGCCGCATACTTCGAAATGGACCGGGAATCACTTGCCCCGGAGCTGTTCGAGAGCTAAACACCGCTTGTATGGCCCAAGAGAAGTTGCAAATGTTTGATCTGTTGACCAAGGGCGGGATGCTGGTGGATGGGACGGGGAGCGCGGGGTACTACGCGGCGGTAGCGGTGGAGGGCGACACGGTGGGCATCCTGCGCGGAGACGTGTCCAAGGTGGCGGCGAAGCGGGTGCTGGACGCGACCGGACGCGTGGTGACGCCGGGGTTCATATCAACCAGAATGGCGAGGCGGAGTTCCCGAATGCGGCTCCCAGGCGCGCTAGCTGCCGAGAATACTAGAATCGGGCGCACCATAAGGGCAACGCTCCACAAGGCGTTCCTGGCCCGTCCAGCGGACTGCAACATGACGCGAGTGGGCGTACTTGGCCGTTTCACCTCTCATCCGCCGAAGGCGAACGAGGGCATACGGCCCGCAGCGGGTTCGTAGGGGCGAGGGTCCTACGCCTGCCGCCGCCGCCGCGCGGCCAGCCACACCCCCAAGACAGCGAACGCCCCGGCCAGCCCTGCAAGGCCCCAGAACGACGCGCTGGGGACGGGGGTTGTCGGTGTCGGCGTCGGCGTCGGTGTAGGAGTACCGGTGAACACGTAGGCCGAGCCCTGGTCGAGGTTGCTGCCCACGTTGTCGGACCAGGGCCCGACGACGGCGGTGTCACCGGAGACGGCCACCGACCTGCCGAACTCGTCGTCTGTGGCACCATCGGACGCCGTCAGCTTGGCCTGCTGGGACCACGTGGCGCCCGAGCGGACGAACACGTAGGCCGAGCCCTGGTCGCCGTTGCTGCCGATGTCGTCGCCCCCGGCTCCGACGACGGCGGTGTCGCCGGAGACGACCACCGAATAGCCGAACTGGTCGCGTGCGGCGCCATCGGACGCCGTCAGCTTGGCCTGCTGGGACCACGTGGCGCCCGAGCGGACGAACACGTAGGCCGAGCCCTGGTCGTCGTTGCTGCCCACGTCGTCGAACAACGCCCCGACGACGGCGGTGTCGCCGGAGACGGCCACCGAAATGCCGAACACATCGTCTTCGGCGCCATCGGACGCCGTCAGCTTGGCCTGCTGGGACCACGTGGCGCCCGAGCGGACGAACACGTAGGCCGAGCCCTGGGCGGAGTTTTCGCCCCTTGCCCCGACGACGGCGGTGTCGCCGGAGACGGCCACCGAATCGCCGAAACGGTCTTCTGTGCCGCCATCGGACGCCGTCAGCTTGGCCTGCTGGGACCACGTGGCGCCCGAGCGGACGAACACGTAGGCCGAGCCCTGGTTGTCGTTGCTGCCCACGTCGTCGGAGTAC
>VGZR01000081.1 GCA_016872515.1 SAR202 cluster bacterium | reverse complement strand
CAACTTCAGCACCAGGTCCACGATCACTTGCTCAACGAACGGTCGCCCCGGCGATGGCCTCCGCCGATCCGCGAAATCCCATTTCCGAGCCACGAGCCGTCGATGCCATCGCAGAATGGTTTCCGGTGTGACGATCCCGGCCAGTTCACGCAGCCGCTGGAGCCCCAGCATCTTCCCTTTGACGGCTAATTGGCGTCGCTGATCGTCGTTGAGCAGAATCCGTTTCTTGCCGACGACCTCCCTCAGAATCTGATTCTCCGTCCGCAGATATTCGATCGCCTCTTGTTGACTGCGGTTGATCCACCCGGCTACTCCAATCAACAAGAATTGCCACGGATGCAATACAGAATCCATCGTGAGGTATCCTTCGACGGGCGAACTTGGTTCGCCAAACATCCCCAGACTCCGTCCCGATCGATCCTTCCGATTCGGCCAAATTCAGGCAGGCTGCGACCGAGATTCTCACTGGGGCAGTGTTCCCAATGCAAACCGCGGCTGGAGTTTCAGACACGGCCGAGTATTTTGACCACACGGGCTTCGAGCCGTTCGATATCCCGTCGGACGTCCATCCCAATGCCGTCGTCGGCACCCTGGATGCCATCGAAGCCAAGTTCGGAATCCCCATCCTCTACACTTCAACCGTGCGCCGGCTGGCCACCGAGCGTGCCGCCAGTTGGCTCTCAAAGCACTTCACCTACTGGTGGCTGGAAAAGAACGGCCACGGCCGCGTGCTGATTGACTCCGATGAACTATGACCGTCGTGAACTTCGACTCAGTAGTTTACCCACCGCACCACCATCGACGTGATGCGGCCGGAACGATGGCGCTGCAGCCACAAGCTCCTCGAGACGATTGTTCGGAACGCGATCCCACGCATCAGCAGGGAGCAACGAGCCGAAGAGGCTGGCATCGAAGACGTGCTGCCGGCGCATCACTCGATCCCACTGGAAGGCGTCGTAGGTTCCTTCGAAGATAAGCTGCCGGACCTCGATGAAAGGAGGCTCACCCGCGGCGTCTCCACGTTCGCTAAGGTCGAGCCATTCTCGGGCGAGCCTCTCCCACAAACTGCCTTTGCGATCGACTCGCCCGATCTGCTGCTCGAGGACGGCAGGGTTCCATTCGGCATGGAACTGCACGACCACGCGACAGGACTCGTGGAGGTTAAGCCCCTCCCGCCCGACCTGGCTCTGCGCGATCAGAACCCACGGCGAAGCTCCGGGCCGGTTGAACGCAGCCTGGAGGAAACGCCGGGTCTCCCATCGCGTGGCCCCTTGAAGGAGGCGTGCGTGAAGGCTCTGGCGACCGTCGTCGTCTAGGAGAGCCCTGAGCGACTCCTGACGGAGCACGGCCTGTTCCTCGTCGACGTCTTCGCTGCCAAGCTCGCTGAGCAGCGGACGCAAACGCTCTTCAACGAACTCTGTGGTCAGCGCCTCAAAACGCTCGTCCGTAACCTCGTCGGGCTCCGACGTCACCTTGAGGAAGTCGTCGAGGACGAACGAGACGAGATGGTCTTCGAGCGCGCCTTCGAGCTCGCGGTCAACTGGCGCACCGCCGAGAAGCAGAGGGGCGATTCGCCACGCGACGACAGCTTTCTTCGCGCGCCGGCGCACCCTCTCCCGCAGACGTTCGTAGCCCTTCTGGCTGTCGGCAAGAGCGCCGCGCATCTCTGCGAGATTGCCCGCCGAGAGACGGCCGGTGAGCACGCCTTCCGCGCGCAGACGTTCGAGCTGGCGAAGCGCGATGCCGAGCAGCAAAGGGTCGGTGTGAACAGCATGGGCTACTGGCCTGCCCGCATCGGCCGCGCGCAGCGCATGGCGCACGTTGAGCACGTCACGAAGCAGCCGCAGCGGTCGCAGGAAGACACCGAAGACGAGCACCTTCTGGCGCTGGATCGTCCAGCTCTCGATCTCCTTCACTGCCGCGAGGATGCGCGGGTGCTCGGCGTCGGCGTCGAGTTCGACGCCTGACATGGGTGGAAGCCCTTCGAGCACGCGTTTGCGGGCGTCGCGGAGCCGTCGATACCAGTAGGCCGTGCGTGCGATCTTCCCGCGCGTGTGGTCATTGACGACGCCGGGTTCGGGCACGCGGA
>VGZR01000080.1 GCA_016872515.1 SAR202 cluster bacterium | reverse complement strand
CCCGTTGGCTCGCTTCTACCGCCAAGGGAGCTGCTGGGGTGAACATGACCCCGTATGAGGCAACTCTGCCTATATGTACATAGTTATATGAGACCGGACACTAGCTCGAGGGTCGAGTCGCTGACGATGGCTTGCATCTTGCGATTGATTTCGGGGTTGGCGGCGTGGGAGAGGCCGCGTTGGCGCCAGATGGCATCGACGATGCTGCAGACGATGGCGAGTTCGGCCATTTTGCGGGTCTGGTACTGGTCGATGAGCGAGTGCCACATTGCTTCGTATTGCTTGGGGTCTTCGCCGGGAATGATGGCGTTGGCGGAGACGTAGCCACCGTGTTTGACGCTGGCGAGGCGGCAGCGTTCGAGGCCTTGGGGAGTTCCAGAGCCGCTCACCGCACCATACCGGGCTTTAGCGGTCCTTGACACAGCGGAAGCCGAGGTCCGGGGCGCGGTAGCGGGCCGGGACGATCTCGATCATCGGGATGGACGTCTCGGCCAGTTTGTCCAGATAGGAGCCGCCTTTCACAACCACCCACGGGTCGGTGGCCGTCGGCGACGGATCCAGCATGGACTGGTACTTCCTGATCGCTGCGATATCCGGAGTTCCGCGGTCGGCGGTAAACTCGCGGACGTTGCCGATCATCTGCAGGACCTCAAAGGGGCTGCGGCCGGCGCGGTAGGCGTCGACAGAGACCCTGTGCTGCCAGGAGTCGTCAGGGTTGTCGGCGACGTTGGCGTGGGACGGGCTCGGGGTGTCGCCCCACGGGTAGGACCGACCGTCGGCCCCGCGGGCGGCCTTCTGCCACTCCTTCTCTGTCGGGAGGCGCTTGCCGGCCCAGGCGGCGAAGGCGCGGGCGTCGTCGATGGTCACGTTCACCACCGGATAGCCGGGCTTGCCCCTTTCGAAGCCAGGGGGAAGCGGACGGCCGGTGGCTTGGCAGAACTGCTCGTAGTCCTCGTTCCTTACTTCGGTAACGTCGATGTAGAAGCCCGAAAGAGTGAGTGGGGTCTTGTCGGGGCCGTGCCGGAAGGGACCGTCGGAAACGAAGGCCATTTCGCCGAGGTCGTCGTCGATCCGGGCGACGGCCTGCTGCGCCGAAAGGAGGAAGTAGGCGACACCGGTGGCAAGCAGGAGGGCAACGGCGGCGGAGGCGGCGATCCACCGGTTGGGGACGCGCTGGCGCCGGATGGGGGGCGCGGCCGTGGCGCAGACGGAACGTTCCTGGGTGGGTTGGGCTTCGAGCCAGGCTTCGAGTTGGAGGGCGACGTCGGCCATGACCGGGGTCCGGTCGCGGGGATCACGGGCGGTGGCAGAGCGGACGATCTGTTGCAGCTCCTCGGGCACCTGTTTTTCGGCCATCGGGGCGAACGGGATGTCATCGTGGAGGATGCGGTAGAAGATCTGCTCGGCGGATTCAGCCTGGATTGCACGCTGGCCGGTGAGGAGTTCGAACAGCACGACCCCGAAGGAGTAGACGTCGTTTTGCGGGGTGACCGGCCGGCCCATGATCACCTCGGGCGCGACGTAATGCGGCGTCCCGAGGGCGTAGCCGGCCTGGGTGAGGGTGACTTCGCCGGTCTTGACGATGCCGAAGTCCATGAGCTTCACGCGGAACTGGGCGTCGACGTGGACGTTGTCCGGCTTGACGTCGCGGTGGATCATGTTCAGGGTATGGACGTGGGCGAGCGCCCGGGCCAGTTGGATCGCGATCGAAACCCGGCGGCGGAGCAAGAGGTCCTCACCGGAGGCGATCAGTTCCTTTAAAGTCCGGCCGGTGAGGAACTCGAGGACCAGGAAGGGCATGCCGTCCTGCTCGCCGTAGTCGTAGGCGGTGATGATGTTTTCGTGCTGGATGACGGAGGAGACGCGGGCTTCGAGCAGGAAGCGGGCCCGGGTGTCGTGGTTGGCCGAGGCCTGCTGGGTGAGCAGTTTGACGGCGACGGTACGGCCGAGCACGGTGTCGCGGGCCTGATAGACCTCGGACATGCCTCCGCCGAGGTACTTCTGGAGCTCGTATTTAGATATGCGCGCGGGTAGCTTCAAGGGCTGTTCCTGGTTGCCTACCGACGAGCATATCGTACGCATAGGCTCTGGTGCAAATTC
>VGZR01000079.1 GCA_016872515.1 SAR202 cluster bacterium | reverse complement strand
CTCCGGATAGGACGTACATACCCGCGTTTATCAAGTAGCTGATGGTCGGCTTCTCGGATATCCCCAGGATATCCACTCCGTTAATCTCCACCACCCCGAAGGGGATTTCGAACTGGTGACGACGTACCGCCACCGTCATAGCCGCCCGGTGTTCGTTGTGGAAGTCCAGCAAGGCCCGCACGTCCACTTGGGACAACACATCGCCATTGACAACCAAGATAGGTTCATCAGACTTCTCACGGAGGCTCAGCGCACCCGCTGTTCCTAGCGGCTCGTTCTCGCGCAGGTAGCTAATGGCCACACCAAAGTTGGCGCCATCTCCGAAGTGCTGTTTTATCACCTCGCCCAGGTAGTGGGTCGTAATTTCCACCCTCCGGATACCCGCCGTCCGCAACTGGCCGATGGTATGCTCCAGCAGCGGCTTGCCGCCGACGGGAAGCATCGGCTTCGGGGTCGTCTCCGTGAGAGGCCGCAGCCGCGTCCCCTGCCCTCCCGCCATGATGACCGCGGTGAAAGGAAGCTCATAGTCCTTCACCATCTCTTCCAGCACGGCAACATCCACAACCTGCCCAGAGTCATTGAGCAGAGGAATGTGACGCAGTTCGGCCTCGGACATCATCTGGAGCAGCCGTGCCGACGGCGTGTTGGCTGAGGCAGTCAAAGGTTTTGCACGGTCTGGAGAGCGCGGCATCTTCAGCAAGTCGCCCACCGGCCGTGCGGTGTCCACACCCGTGAGGATTGCCCGGCGGATATCGCCGTCCGTAACCGTCCCCAATAGCCGGGTCTGACCGTCAACAATCAATGCAAGCCCCTTGGCCAAGCCGATGTTGGCCATGACATCGCGTATGGCCGTCTCCGGCTTCACGAGGAACCGATCCAGGTTAGCCATCGGTCCTCACAGGGCCTGAGTTTCGAGCGATACATTGGGTCGGAAGAGACTCAGTCCCGCTCAATAGGTCATCCTTTTCTGGATAAGACGCTGGTTGATGGGGATCGTCGCCAGGATTTCAGCTATCTTCGGTCCGGTATTGCCCATCCCGTACGGGTTGTGGCAGTTCTTCACCTGGCGCTTGAATGACTCGTCCTTCAAGCATCGCCAGACGGCCTTCTTTATCTGGTCCTTGTCGTAACCTACGTCTATGACGTTGTCAGCTCGGAGCCGTCCCTGTTGCCGAGGTCCGATATTGACGCAAGGACAGTGGAATGCGGGGGTTTCCTTGATGCCACTCGATGAGTTCCCCATGCAAGCCCCCGCGATATTGAGCACGCCGTAGTAGTAGTAGCGGCCCAGGCTCGGCTGTATATGGATCCTCGAGTTATTCTTGGCCCGGAGCTTCTCAAGCTCCGCGATGATCCGGCGGCCTCCAGCATCATCATTGGGATACGACGCGACCACCTGGCAACCGAACTCGTTCACGATTTCCTCTAGGGCCTGTAACGACGGCCGCACCTGTTCTTCAGCCTGGTCGGACTCGGTGGCGACCGAGTGCTGCGTGAACATGATGAGCGGCCGATCCGGTTCCAATTCGAAACGCTTGTACACCTCTTGGCGGTTGGCATATCTCCCAGCAGCCACCAGGTCGAGGGCAGAATACCCAACATTGAAGACACGCCAGGGTTCTTCTCCCAAGCGCCGGACACGTTCCGCAGCCTGTTCGTTCGTCGTGAAGTGGAGGTGGGCGAGCTTGGTCATAGCATGTCGCACCGAATCATCCAGCGCCCCGCCCTCCGTGTAGTCGCCGCCCTCGACATGCGCCGTAGGAATGGCCATCTGCGTGCCAGCGATGGCCGCAGCGAAGCTCTCGAACCGGTCGCCGTACACCACCAGCATGTCAGGGTTCAAGGCTTCCAGTTGCCGTGAGATACCAACCACGCCCGAGCCTATCGCCTGGGCTGTAGCTCCCAGCGTGTCGTCTTGGTAGTCTATTTCCACCACGCCATCTACATGAAAACTGTCACCCTCGATTTCGTGAATGGTCCTGCCAAAGTCCTTCTTGAGGTGCGCGCCAGAGACCAGAACGGCGTAGTCCAGGCCGGGATGAACAGTTATGGCCCCGAGTATCGGCGAGAGCAATCCATACTCCGCGCGGTTCCCGGTATAG
>VGZR01000078.1 GCA_016872515.1 SAR202 cluster bacterium | reverse complement strand
CCCCCGCTATCCTACGGAGATGACTTCCCCCAAGTCCCCCCTGTCCGCACTCACCGACGTTCAGTTGATGCAAGTGGCGCTGGGCCTGGCGCCGCTGTGGAAGGTAGTGGAATGCAGGCTGGATTTGGCGACTGGACAGGTGGATGTTCACCTGGATTTTGAGCGTGGAGCGGAGTTTGGGTGTCCGGTGTGCGGGCATACGCAGGAGCTGACATGGCGGCACATGGACTTCTTCCAATACAAAGCCTACCTCCATGCGCGGACGCCGCGGGTTCAGTGCGGCGATTGCGGGACGCACCGGGTGAAGGTGGACTGGGCGCGGCCAGTGAGGGGTACACGGTGCTGTTCGAGGCTCTGGTGGTGTCGCTGGTGAGGGCGAGTCCAGTGGCGGCGGTGGCGCGGCTGGTGCGGGAGCATGACACGGCGATCTGGAGGATTGTGCATCACTACGTGGACCAGGCGCGTGCAATAGCGGATCACTCGCAGGTCAAGCGGGTGGGGATGGACGAAACGGCGTCACGGCGCGGGCAGCGTTACGTTTCCTTGTTCGTGGACATGGACCGGCGGCGGGTGTTGTTCGCCACTCCAGGCAAGAGCGCGGCAACGGTGGCCGCTTTCGCTGCGGATCTGAACCAGCATGGAGGTGATGCCAACGCGGTCAAGGAAGTGAGCATGGACATGTCGCGGGCCTTCCAAACCGGGGCGGCTGAATCGCTGCCGGAGGCGGCGGTGACGTTCGACAAATTCCACGCCGTGAGTTTGGTGAATGCGGCAGTCGATGAAGTGCGCCGGGAAGAAGCCAAGCGGCGTCCGGAGTTGAAGGGAACGCGGAGGTTGTGGCTGTTCAATCCTGAGAAGTTGAAGGAGAGTGCCGCCATGTCAGCTCCTGCGTATGCCCGCACACCGGACACCCAAACTCCGCTCCACGCTCAAAATCCAGGTGGACATCCACCTGTCCGCCCGCCAAATCCAGCCTGCATTCCACTACCTTCCACGGCGGCGCCAGGCCCAGCGCCACTTGCATCAACTGAACGTCGGTGAGTGCGGACAGGGGGGACTTGGGGGAGGTCATCTCCGTAGGATAGCGGGGGGAAGAGGGGGAAGGAGGAGCCGCGAAAGCTAGACTAAGTTGTGCCGACCTTTCATTTCATCGCCCGATTTGAACCGAGGCCCGAGAGCGAACCCGCTTTTCGTGAAGAGCTAAGGCTTGTTGTCGAGAGGTCCCGAATGGAGCAGGGCTGCTTGCATGTGAACGCATTTCAGTCGGTTGGTTCGCCAGCCACCTTCGCGATCCATTCTGAGTGGGCTAGCGAAGAGGCATTCGAGATTCACACGAAGTTGGCCCATACCGTGCATTTCGTGGCCGAGGCCGAGCGACTACTGACCCATCGCATCAAAGGCGACCGGCTGACGCATCTCGGCGGCGGGCCAGGCCTGGCCCCTGGACCAACTTCAAATCGGGGCGGATAGAGAACGATAAGTCGTTTTTAACCGGCCAATCTGAAGAATCGAGTACAGTCGCGACCTCGGGATGCGTGCATTCTTTTTTCGTTCGACACTGGTGCATGCAGGAGGGTGAAGGCCAGTCGCCGGCTCGAAACTTGGCGGTTAGACCAGCGGCGGGCCTTCACGCCAGCCGTGATTCTCTTTATCGCATTGCCAGCGACAGATGACAAGGCCGACCCGGGGTAGCCGAGATCCCGCTGGCACTGCTGCCGCGACACTGCCCGCTGTGCGGCCGCGATACCATCGTCGGCCACGGACGCCGGCGCCGGCAGGCGCACGACGATCAGCATGACTGGATCTGGGCGCGCCGCGGGCGCTGCTCGCCATGCAAGAAGACCTTCACTGTTCTGCCCGTGTGGGTGCCTCCGTCCGGACACTACAGCTACCGCTGTCGCCAGCAAGCGAGTGAACCCGTCGGCCCGCAGTTGCACTGCCTGGATTCCACGCGGCTGCCGGATGAGTCCACGCTCCGGCGTTGGGCTTGGCGGCGCTTCCTCAGTCTGTTGATCTGGCTCATGGTACGGTCCAGGCTCCCGCCAGCGCGATTTTCCAGTGCGCCCACCATCCTTGCCTGGGATTTTCCGGCCGCCGCGCGCATGCTGAGTCTGGAGGCCGATTCAACATGAGTGCACACGCCGTCGCAGAGTTAGCCCAAGTTCGTCACT
>VGZR01000077.1 GCA_016872515.1 SAR202 cluster bacterium | reverse complement strand
CTCCTGCGTCGCTCCCACTGTTCCCAGCAGCTGACGCGTGGCGTTCGGCCACACAAGCTAAACCATCAATGACCGAGGAAGGATGAGCGCTCTCCCTCCCATTCCATTCGCTCTCCCAGTGAAAGAAAACGGGAGGCGAAGCACCGAAGAGTCTTTTAGACTCGTAACTTATAGAATCATAACTATGACATCCTTCAGACACCTATAGAGCCCCACGAACGGAGGGATTGCTTGCCATGAGTAAAACCGAAATTCTGGCGGAGCTTCCACGCCTCTCCCACCAAGAACGGCGGGAAATCCTCCAGTACATCATCGACATGGAGCAGGAAGCCCAAGTGTTAGCTGACTGCGATCGACGTGCTGATGAGCGCTTCCTGATACTCGACGCGATGGAGGCGGAAGATGGCCAGCTTCCAACCAGGTGAGGTATGGATGGTGGACCTCGGGTTGGCAGCGAAGGTGCGTCCGTGTCTCATTCTGAGTGACTATCCCACAGACAATGAACTCGCGTTGGTGGTCGTCATTCCTCACGCCACTGCCATACGAGGCAACCGCTGGGAGGTGGCCATTTCCAAGCCCTTTTTAAGGCGTGGGGTCTTTCACTTGCAACAAATCCAACCGATTTCTCTGGCCCGTCTCGAGCGAAAGTTGGGGTGACTACTCAGGCCCCGAAATAGTTGCGAGGCAGGGGCCGTTCAGATTATGATCCATCCTATGCACTTTCAAACCCCTACCGATCAAGACATCCATACGGCCTTTGAGCAAGGCGAGGCAGCGGTGAAGGACTTGGTCCATGCTTTGGCCACCCAGATCGAAGAGCTCGCGCAGCACTTGACCAAGCAAGGGGAAGCGTTGCAAGCCTTACAAGCCCGGCTGGCCAAGAACAGCCGTAACAGGAGCAAACCGCCCTCCAGTGACGGCTATGGCAAGGTCAAACGGACCGAAAGCTTACGGAAGTCTGGGGAGAAGCCCACTGGCGGCCAGCCTGGCCATGAGGGCCACACCTTGAGCGCGTCGGACGATCCAGATCGCATCGAGATGCACGGGGTGGAGAGGTGTGTGCATTGTCAGGCCGCCTTGGTGGGCATCGAGGTGGCGGGTTATGAAGAGCGCCAGGGGTTCGATATGCCAGCTCTCCGCATTGAAGTCACAGCGCATCGCACCGAGATCAAGGTCTGTCCAGGATGTGGCCATCCGAGCACAGGGCTCTTTCCTGACGCCGTGACGCACGCGGTGCAATATGGCCCGACGGTAGCCGCCTGGGCATCGTACTTCACCAATCACCACCATACTCCCGTTGAGCGGACGACGGAGATATTTGAGGACTTGGTGCAGCACCGGGTGAGCGAAGCGACGGTGTGAAAGGCTTCGGAGCCATTGGACACCTGCATTGCCCCCTCAACAGAAGCGGTGAAAGAGCAATTGCGCGCCTCTGAGGTCTTGCATGTCGATGAGTCCGGGTTGCGCGTAGCGGGGAAGCTGTATTGGCTGCATGTGGCCTCGACCGACACGTGAACGCCTGATGAGGTGCATGCCAAGCGTGGCCAAGAAGCGATGGAGGCGGCTGGTATTCTGGGGACGTTCAGTGGGACGGCCGTGCATGACCATTGGAAGCCGTACTTTCGCTATACAGGGTGTGGGCATGCGCTGTGCAATGCCCACCATCTTCGCGAACGGCAATTTGTTGACAAGCAGTACCACCAGCCTTGGGCCAACGACATGGCGGAACTGCTGTGTGAGATAAAAGCGGCGGTGGACAAGACCCCAGCGCCGGCTGTCAGTGTATCGCCGTCCCAGCTTGAGGCCTTTGCTCAGCGTTATGATGAGGTCGTCAAGGCAGGGATTGCGGCCAACCCTCTCCCCGCACCGCAGGTGACCACACGAGGACGTCCCAAACAACCGCCGCCGCTGAACCTGGCGATGCGGCTTCACGACTTCAAAGGGCAGGTGTTCGCGTTCATGTACGACTTTCGCGTACCGTTTTGACAACAACCAAGGGGAACGGGATATCCGGATGGTGCAAGTCAAACAGAAGGTGTCCGGCGGCTTCCGAACGCTTGAGGGTGCGAAGCGCTTCGGCCGTATTCGCGGCTATCTCTCCACGGCCCGTAAGCATTCCAAAAATGTCTTTGAGGCTATCCGAGATGCTTTTGATGGCATCCCCTTTATTCCTTCCCCAGAAACTCACTAAAAGCCGATTCCTTCAGAATAAGGAGACGGCCGGCTGAGTAGTCACAAGAAAGGAACAAGACATGGGTGAACAGGCCTTGA
>VGZR01000076.1 GCA_016872515.1 SAR202 cluster bacterium | reverse complement strand
ATTTCTTGATCCTTTCCAGTGTCAGAAAATCGGAATTTTCTCTCACTCGAACTGGATCAGTTTTTTCACGCCGGTCAAACCTCACGGGAGCCTTTCTTGGGATCAGGACTTGTGCATCGCTTCTTAAACAAAACCGTGGTTGTGTTGTGAATGTGAGTTCGATCGTCGGGCTTCAAGGAAACGATCGAATGGTTGCCTATGCCGCATCGAAGGCAGGTTTGCTCGGGCTTACCTACGCTACTGCGAAAGATTTTTCGCGGCATGGAGTTCGTGTGAATGCGGTTTGCCCAGGAACCGTGGAGACACAGATGACAGAGTCCTTCTTTGGTACAGGCTCTGACGAACAAGAGATTCGTAGGTCTTCAGTGGCTAAGCATCCGTTGGGGCGACTTGGTTCTGCTGCTGACGTGGCTTCTGCTGTCACGTATCTGGCGTCGGCTGGCGCGAATTTCATCACTGGAGTAGCCCTCCCCGTCGATGGTGGGCGTTCACTCGGATGATGTCCTCTTTTTCATTGGAAGGACGGTCTATCGCGGTCACTGGTGCGGGCCGCGGTAACGGTCGAGCGATTGCGCTAGCACTGGCAAGACTCGGTGCGCACGCATACGTCTTGGATATCAACGCTGCCAAAGCCGAGGAAACACATGCACTGATTGCAGAGCTTGGAGGCACATCAGACTTTGCGACGCTCGACGTCACGAACGCGGTGTCATGTCAAAGGTGGGTCACCGAAGGGCCGCTCAAGCAGCGTTCTCTGGATGGGCTTGTCAACAACGCCGGAGTAATTGTCCGAGAGCCTCTGGATAGTCCCAGTGCCCCGTCGAACTTCTCAAAGGTAATGGATGTCAATCTCGGTGGGGCTTTCAACATGACGATGGCTTGTCTGGCGTTACTCAGGCGAAGCAACGGTGCTGTAGTGAATGTGGCTTCTATAGGGTCTTTCGTGGGGCTGACCGGCAGCGTTGGCTACTCGGCTTCCAAGGGCGGTTTGAAGTCCTTAACGCAATCCATGGCTTGCGAGCTTGCACCCCAGGGGGTAAGGGTCAACGCTATTGCTCCAGGGGTCATCGATACGGACATGACGACAGAACTCCTGAATGATCAGAGTCGGAAGGAGCGATTCCTCACCCGGATACCGATGGGGCGTGTCGGGAAACCGGAGGAATTGTGGGGAGCAGTCGCCTTTCTCCTGTCACCGCTGGCAAGTTACGTGACGGGCGTAACGCTACCTGTAGACGGTGGCTATTTAGCAAACTGATGTACTGAGGAATTGGCTAAATGCAGTCTTCTATCGAGCGCTTCCCGACGCCTCGACCTGTGCCTTTTCCTAAGGCAGTGCGGGCTGGCAACTTCCTGTTTCTGTCTGGGGTGCTCGCTTTGGATGCTCAGGCCAACATCATCGACGGCGACATCACTGTGCAGACGCATGCGGTACTGGAGCGCATCGCTCAGACCTTGTCCGAATGTGGCGCGCACATGAGCCAAGTGGTCCGCGCCACAATTTGGCTGGCAGATTTGAATGACTTCGCCCCCTTCAACGCCGAGTACTCTAGGCACTTCGGAGAAGCGCTCCCGGTACGTTCCTGCGTTCAGGCGCAACTGTACAAAGGCGCACGGGTGGAGATCGAGGTTCAGGCTTGGCTGTCCGCCTGACGGTCGATCCATCCATGACCTGTGGTCTCGATTGACGGGCCAGGGATAGTCCGGTTCGCGCAAGCGCTGGTTTGACGGTAAACGTATACAAGCTGTCGTTTTGGGGCGGTTCGATTTCCTCCAGCCCACCATTCTCCAACGACAACCTACCGCCCGCAAACCCGCATGGATGCTGGATCTCGTCTGTTGACAGTCAACAGATGGGCGGAGATCACATCCCGGGGAACCTTGCCGGTACTGGGCGCTGGCGGGGGTGCCGCGATACGGCTCGCGCCAATGCATCTACCAGAGCACCGATCTCGTCGTCACGCAACGCCACCAGTTCCAACTGGAGGACGCCCCTTGCTGCTTGCTGGTCAAGGGTCCAGACGGATGGGGCACCTTCGCGCAGGGCCTTAGCCAACTGCGCCGCGTCTTGCCCTGCTTGCTGTGTATCCAGTTCGATCTGCACACGCGACAGCGGCAACCCTGTCGGGTCGGCGACCGCGGCCCCGATGGCCACCCAAATTCCCCTGGGCATGGCCACCCCAAACTCCTCCACCTGAACTGATAGGGTGGGTGCTAACTGGAGAAAAAGTTAGCGAAGGAGACTGGTGGAGGTGGCGGGAGTCGAACCCGCGTCCGCAAGCCTTCCACAGTCAGGACTACATGCTTAGCCTGGTTCTTTGAGCTTCGCCCCGGACCCGCCAACCGGCAGGCTGGTCTTCGGCTAGCCGCT
>VGZR01000075.1 GCA_016872515.1 SAR202 cluster bacterium | reverse complement strand
GTGAGCTCGGGATGAAACCCGGTTCCCACCTCCAGCAACGAGGCGACCCTGCCATGCATGGAGGCGTGCCCTTCGGTAGGCTCGGTGATACGGGAGAGTACCTTCAACAACGTGCTCTTGCCGGCACCATTCCGTCCTATCAGACCAAAGACTTCACCATGGTCCACTTCAAATGAGACGTCCTTCAACGCCCACAGCGTCTCGTTCGTGGTGGGTTCACGGAGAGTGCTGACGAAGTAGCTCAATGGCGACACCAGCGTTTTCCGCACGGCTTGAACTATGGACGTGGGGCGTTGTTGCTGCCCTCCTATCCGGTAGCGCTTCCCCAGTCCCTCCACACGGATGGCGACGTCACTCATCGGGCCGCTGTCGTTCTCAAACTCTCTTTCGCCATTGTCACAGAAGGTCAACCACCGTCCGCTCCGTCCGCCGGAAAACGAACAGCCCTGATATCAGCAAGAATGCCACGAGTCCCACAGGAGCCAGCATGATCAGTTGAGGTCCCTGGCCGCCACCATACAGCCCCCACCGGAAACCCTCGACTACCCAGTACATCGGGTTGAGTTGATAGAAGACTCTGAGCCCTTCGGGCACAAGGCTGGCCGAGTATGCCACCGGGGTGAGGAACATCCACGCCTGCAGGCCATAAGTGGTCACGATCTGTAGATCCCTGAACTTCACCGCCAAGGCGGCGTTCCAAAGACCCACCCCCAATGCAGTACAGGCGGCAAGCAACAGGTAGAGCGGAAGCGTCAATACCGCAAAGCCGGGTGCGTAGCCGTAGAAGACCATCAATCCAATCAGTATCACGAACGCAATCGCCAGGTCTATCAGTCCCGCCACGACGGAGGACGCGGGGATGACCAATCGAGGGAAATACACCTTCGAAATAAGGCTGATATTCCTCACCAGGCTGGATACCGAGCGAGTCGTCGCGTCAGAGAAGTACGTCCAAGGCAGAATCGCGGCGAAGGTGAATAGGGGGTATGGCATACCATCGGATGGGAGATTCGCTAACCTCCCGAAGACTAGCGAGTAGAGAATCATCTCCACCACGGGCCGGATGATGATCCAAAGCGGTCCCAATGCCATTTGCCGATACCGGCCGTTGACCTCTCGCCAGGTCAGGAACCAGACCAGTTCCCTGTACCGCCAGACCTCGCCCAACGCTAACCGGCCCCAACCGCGAGTCGGCTTGATTACCAGGGACGGCGCGTTTTGCACCGCGGTAGTGGTTTCAACCGCCACGGGCAATCACCATATGACTTCCGGCACTGGGGATCAATGAGGCACGACCTCGCACCTCCACGAGGGTTTTCATCTCCACGCTACCCTGCCATCTCACATGGCCCACAAGCACGTTTGCTTCCACAGCATCGCCGTACCCACGCGCGTGTCGAGCCGGTTCGACGCGCATTTCGACCGGTGCATCCGCAGACCATGACATCAGCGCCTCGCCGACCCGTGCTTGGTTCTCAAGGAGTTCCACCGGGCAACCGGGCACCGCGTGCCACCTCCACTCCGCCACATGCTCGCCTGAGCCTTCCAGTCTGTCTTCCACCTCGAAACGGCGGGCCGCCGCATCGTAGCGAACCGACCGTCGATGCCGAACAAGCTGGTTCTTTTCGTGCGGCCAGGTCTCTGCCGCCAGCAAGGCTCCTCCCTCGTTCTGGCTCCACGACACGACACGGACCTGAGCTTCCTGCGTCATCTTGAATGGTTCACTATCAGAAAGGCGATTTTGCTCCCGCCCGTCCACCATCACCGTGTTGTGTGCAGCCGTGGAGCGCCACCGGTTCCGCTCAACCACATCCGAGGCGTAGCAAAGCGTTCCTCTATCCACGAAGACAGGCTTGCGATCCAGCCATAGCTCAACGGCGAGCGCATCGTTATGAGCGTGGGCTGCAGGAGCATGATGCGGTGTCGTTCCCGCCCGCACCAGCGCGTAGCCGTTTCCTCCCCGTATCACATACAGTCCGCCCTTTTCGAACGCGCGACTCCCTGCAGGCGACTCCGGCGCCGCAACTTGGTCGAACGCCTCCACTCCGGCGCGGCCCAGCAGCCAGTACACGTCTTCTGAACACTCTTCCGCAGCCGCCTTGAAGTCTCCACGCCCAAAGAGCGTCGCCCCCAGCGCCAATAGGTAGCGATAGTCGGCCCTGGTCCAATCTGGGTATCCCGAAAGGATGAGAAGCCTCCCATCATCGCCATCCCCAACCTGCGGCACGCATCCGTCCGGCCTCGTCAGGTGCAGGACCACCTCCAACATCCGCTCGAACCGCTGCCGGTACTCCGGACTCATCTCCCGCTTGGTCTGACGCGCCAGCAGCCACGGCACCAGGAAAAGCTCCATCGCGAGCCGGTGGTACGCCGTGGATGGCTCGAAATAGACTCCATCATCAAGTACTTGCCGCCGCGCTTCCTGTTCCAGCGCCTTCAATCCCGCTTTGCGCCACCGCCGCGCCTCGCGCACTCCTGGGCGGGCCAGTCC
>VGZR01000074.1 GCA_016872515.1 SAR202 cluster bacterium | reverse complement strand
GGTCGAGCCGCTGGGTTACCTGGACTTTCTGGCACTACAACATCATGCGGCGGCGGTGGTGACCGACTCAGGCGGCGTGCAAGAAGAGACGACCTATCTGGGGGTACCTTGCCTGACCGTGCGGCCCAACACGGAGCGCCCGGTGACCATTACACACGGGACAAACCGGCTGGTGCCATCCGAGGCGGCGGTCATCGTGGACGAAGTGGTTGAAATCCTTGACAGGCCGCAAGGGGCTTCTCGTCGCTATGCACCGCCGGAGCTGTGGGACGGCCATGCGGCGGAGCGCATCGTGGATGTCTTCCTGGGTGGGAGTGGGATGGGCGCTGCGGTTGGAGTCCGGGCTCGGGCGATGGGTGCTTAACGATGTGCGGCATCTGCGGCGTCTTCGAAACAACGGGCCGCGCAAATACCACCGAAGAGCGGCTGCGGGCGATGGCGGACACGATGGTGCACCGAGGACCGGATGACTGGGGAACGTACCTCAGCCCTGAGCGGCGCGCGGGCTTCGGCTTCCGCCGTTTGAGCATTGTGGACCTTTCTCCTGACGGACACCAACCGATGTCCAACGGCGGCTGTGTCCAGGCTGGCCTTGGCGCCGCCAAAGGTGCCCGTGAAGGCGCCACGGTGTGGGTGGTTTTCAACGGCGAGATCTACAACCACGCATCGCTCCGGCAGGAGTTGGAGAAGCGGGGCCATGTCTACCGCTCGCGAACGGACACAGAGGCCATCATCCACGGCTATGAGGAGTGGGGCGAAGAAGTGGTCGGGCGGCTACGCGGGATGTTCGCCTTCGCGGTGTACGACCGGCGTGGCGAGGAGCGGCTGTTCATCGCCAGAGACCGCCTCGGAATCAAGCCCTTGTACTACGCCGATGAGGGCGGGGTGTTCCTGTTCGCGTCTGAGATAAAGGCGCTCCTCCAGTGGCAGGCGACGGCGGCGGAGATGGACGGCGAGGCGCTGTGGCATTACCTATCCTTGTCCACGTCCCCCGCGCCGCGGACCATGTTCAAGGGAATCTCGAAGCTCCGACCTGGGAATACGCTGACACTGTACGCCAACGGACGGTCAGAGATGCGGCAGTATTGGGAGGCGTTGCCCGCTCCTGACGCAGCCGACTCCTCCGAGGAGGAGACTGTCAAGCGGCTGAAGGAGCTCCTGCGTGAGTCTATCCGCCTGCGGATGATGAGCGACGTGCCGTTCGGAGTCTTCGTCAGCGGCGGTGTGGACTCGAGCCTGAACGTTGCCCTGATGAGCGAGCTGATGGACAGGCCTGTGGACACATTCTCGGTAGCCATTCAGGGCGATACGGCCTCGAACGAGCTATCGCAGGCAAGAGCGGTGGCCCAGCGCTTCAAGGCGAACCATCATGAGGTGGTCATAACCCCGCAGCAGTTCGTGGAGACGATGCCGTTGGTGGTGCACCACCAGGACGAGCCGTTGGCAGACCCGGTATGTGTTCCCCTCTACCACGTGAGCAAGCTGGCGCGGGACAGCGGCACCATCGTGGTGCAGGTGGGTGAAGGTGCGGATGAGTTGTTCGCCGGGTATGCGGGGTACGCGCAGATGGCGGACTTTCACCGGCGGATGTACGGGCCGTTCATGTCGCTGCCGGGGTGGGTGAAGCGCCGTGCTGCCGCGCTGGCGCCGGCGGTGCTGGCGGCTCGGCGGGCGGAGTATGTGAGGCGTGCCGCTGAAGGTGAAGAACTGTTCTGGGGAGGCGCACTCACGTTTTCGGAGCGGGACAAGGAGCGGTTGGTCACCAACGGTTCCGGCAAAGGACATGTGAGCACCTATACAAGCGTTGTCGCGCAGACCTACGGGATCTTCGACTCTCTGAGGCCGGGAAGCAGTTTCTTGGATAGGGTGATTTACCTGGAGTTGAAGCACCGGCTTCCAGAACTGCTATTGATGCGGGTGGACAAGATGTCCATGGCGGCGTCAGTGGAGGCGCGGGTGCCGTACCTGGACCACGAATTGGTGCAGTTCGCGCTGGGGATACCGGCATCGCTGAAGTACCGCCAGGGGCAGACGAAGTACATCTTGAAGAAAGCCGCTAGGGGGATAGTGCCAGATGCGGTGATAGACCGGCCCAAGACAGGCTTCTGCGGAAGTGCCCGGAACATGGTTTCGGGACCCGTGCTGGACTACGCGGAGCGGGCGCTGAACGAGTCGGCGTGGCTGCCGAGTGCGATGAATATGAGCATGGTGCTAGGGCTGGTCCAAGAACACCGGACGGGCCGCGCGGATCACGGCCCCGCCATCTGGAGCCTGGCGAACCTGGAACTATGGCACAGGTATTGGATAGAGCGAAGGCCCGTGCCGGCATGAGGCAGTTGCTGGATCTGCCAGATCTGTCGGAACACTACGGCGCCCTGTTCGGCCGCCGGGGGATGCTGCTGATGGCCGACCGGATAGCGCGTAAGGGACTGCCGAACGGTCTTTACCGCTCTGTGCGGCCCCTGCTGTGGGGCGCGGCACCTAAGGCGGGAAAGGGCAACCGG
>VGZR01000073.1 GCA_016872515.1 SAR202 cluster bacterium | reverse complement strand
TAGAGCACGCGAAAGGAAATGGTGCCGCTCCCGTCGAGGCATATCCCGTGGACCCCGGCTCGCCAAGCTACCGCTTCATGGGGTTCACGACCGCCTTCACCGCCGCAGGGTTCCGCGAGGTGGGCAAGGCCGGCACCCGGCGGCATGTGATGCGGCTGGCGCTATAGGCAGGGCGTCCCCTTTGCCTCACCCACGGGGGAATCCAGAAAGAACAAGTGCCCGTAGTACATAGTGAGGCCCACTTGGAGAGAGGCGGCGCCGGGACTAACCTGGCGCCGCCTCTTGTCGTTGTATCAGGCGACAATCAAGGGGAGGTCGGGTATGAAGAGAATTGCAATCGGCTTGGGTATCGGGGCTATCGCGCTGGCGGTAACCGTAGTGGTGGCGCTGGCAAGCAGCAGGTCAGATGAGAGCGAGGGTGTCGCGGGGCGGGAACAGTTGAGCGCGAGCGCGGCGACGAGCACGAAACCCTATGTAGGTGTCGTCATCGCCGACCTCTCGGCAGAAAAGGCGCAGGAGCTCCAAGTGGCAGGCGGGGTGGAGATACGCGAGGTGGTGGCCGGCAGCCCTGCAGACGGGAAGCTCCAGGTAGGAGACGTGGTGACGGCGGTGAACGGGGAGGCGGTCACGAACGGAGAGCTTTTTAGACAGAAGGTGCTGGCGTCGAAGCCAGGAGACGTGCTGCGGCTGAGCGTTCTGCGCTCCGGAAGCGTGCTCCAGCTTGACGTGACGGTAGGCGAGACGCAGGTCGTGACGAAGTCGAAGCATATGCTCCGTGGCCTTCCGGGTGACTTCGGGGGCCTGTTGGGCGACCCGAACAAGCTGGTGCGGGCCGAAATCGTCGTGGAGGGCGAGAACGGGTACGAGACTATCACGGCGGTCGCGGGCACCATTGCCACCGTGGACGCGGCGGGCGGGAAGCTGACCTTGACCCCCAAGGACGGGTCGGCACAAATCTCCTACCAGATAGGGGAAGACACTGTCATCCTGTCCGAAGGAGAGCTAGGCGCGGAGAACCGAGCAGTGGTAGTGGCCAAGGACGGGATAGCAAGCCTCGTGGTCCAAGGGGACTTTTTGGACAAGGCCATCGCTCCCTTTAGAGGCCCCCACTTTGGGAAAAGCCGAATAGGCAAGCATGGGATGGAGTTCCCCAGATTAGAGCGGCGGATGCGCATCATGCCCGACGAATTCACACTGGACAAGAACGTTCGAGTGGAGATCGAGAAGTTCTTGGATGACCATCCGATGTTCGACGAGTCTGAGTTCGAGGCCTTCATCGAGGGGATGCCGGACGACATCGGCGATGGCTGCGCCGAGGAGCACAGCGATTGGGGTATCGTCGTTCGGTGCATCGAGACGAAGATTGAGGCGCCCGAGGCAACTCAGTAAAAGAGGCTAACGAACCCAAAAACAACGTGGACGGCCAAATGGCCGTCCACGTTGTTTTTGGAGCCGCGAGAAAGCTGCTTACCGCTTGCGCTTCGCCTTTGCGGCCGCCGTCCCCTTCTCCTGGTAGGCATCCACACCTTCCAGGAATCGGTCCACGTCGCCGCGGTTGTTGAAGACGTGGGGGTCAACGCGGAACAGGTTGCCGTGGAAGTAGGTGTCCACACCGCGGTCATAGAGGAACTTCCAGAACTCTTTGGCGTCGGGCATGATTGCGGCGATAACGCCCAGGCGGTACTCGGGCTCGGTGGGCGTGATGACGTCCATCCCACGCTCCCGCATTCCGGCGATGCAGTAGCCGGAGAGGTCGAGGACATGCTTCTCCACCGTCTTCATGCCGGTTTCCAGGAGGATCTCCAGACCGGGTCTGGTGAACGCGGCACCGGCGATGTTGGACAGGCCGAGGTTGAAGCGCTCGGCGCTGGGCAGGAACTTGAACTTATGAAGGTCGTATCCGCCGTTGCTGGCATATCCGGCCCTGGTCGGGTACTTGTCCATGTGCTTCTCAGCGCAGTAGAAGAAGCCCACGCCACCGGCGCCCATGAGCCACTTCATGGCGGTTGTGGAGTAGAAGTCCACGCCGAGCTTGTGGAGGTTGATGTCGGCGGCGCCTGCGGACTGGGCGCCGTCCACGATGAGGACGGCGTTATGGGCATGGGCGAGCTTGGCGAGGGCGCCGATGTCATGACGGAAGCCCTGGCCGGGTGTGACATGGGACACGCTGATGGCGATGGTCTTGTCGTCAACGGCAGCCTCGAAGTCCTCGAAGTGGACGAGGCCGTCGCGCGGTTGGACGAAGCGGAGCTGGACGTTCTCCCTGCCCTTCAGCTTCCAGGGGTAGACACTGGAGGGGTAGGCCCACTCGTCGAAGACGACGTTGCTGCCCTTCGGAGCGGGCGTGAGCAGGTCAACGACGAGGTTGGAGCCGGCGGAGGTGCTCTCCACCATGGCGACCTCGTCGGTATCGGCGCCAAGCAGCTTGGCGAAGAGGCGGCGGCACTCCTGCATCTCGTCTTCGGTGTGCAGGTAGAGGTCGTCGGCGTCGTTGGTAACCCAGTCCATGTGCTTCTTCATGGCTTCGATGGTGCGGGTCGAGGCGGGCGCAATGCCGCCGCTGAACATGTAGGCGCGCTTCTTGAGGATGGGGAACAGTGCTCGTACTTCCGCCGGGTTCATGGACTCCTCCTTGTTCGACTCTGTAGAACCTC
>VGZR01000072.1 GCA_016872515.1 SAR202 cluster bacterium | reverse complement strand
TAGGGACGCGGCCGTCATCCCCGTCTTCGTTAGGAAGGCGCTTAACGGTGAGCCTCTCACGATAGCTGGCGACGGTTCACAGTACCGTCGGTTCGTCTATGTGGAGGACTTGGCAGAGGGGAATGTCCTTGCCCTGAAGGGAGCTGCGGCACACAGAACGTACAACCTGGATGGTGTTGAAAAGATTTCGGTGCGCCAGATAGCCGAGACGGTCCAGCGCATCGTGGGAGACGTCAAGATCCAGCATGTGGAAGGCCGGCCGGGCGACTTCTCCGGCAAGGAGTGTCTCAGCAAAAGAGCAAAAGAGGAGTTGGGTTGGGAGCCGAAGACGTCCTTCGAGGAAGGCGTGCGGCGGTACATCAAATGGTACAAGGAGAGGGAGGCGCTGCGGAAGGAAGAAGCCGTCCGATTAGACGCCGAGCTGGGGGTCACTAAGCCCCGGTGAAGGTGTTGGTCACCGGGGGAGCCGGCTTCATCGGCAGCCATACCGTGGATGCTCTTCTTGCCGCAGGTCATCAGGTCACGGTGCTGGATGACCTGTCATCGGGCGAGCAGGCCAACGTGCCGCCGGCGGTCCATTTCGTTCGCGGCGACATCTGTGACAGGGCTTTGGTGGACAAGGCCGTGACTGGCCACGATGTCGTGACCCACTTCGCAGCCTACACGAGCGTCCCTGGGAGTTTCGAACAGCCGGAACGGTGCTTCGCCGTCAATGTTCACGGGACGTTGAACATCCTCGAAGCCGCAGTGAAACACCGGGTGGGCAGAATCGTGTTTGCCAGCTCGTCAGCGGTGTACGCTGAACTTCCGGACCTGCCCAAGAAAGAAGCAGACTGCCCAGGGCCTTCCAGCCCCTACGCAGTCTCGAAGCTTGAAGTAGAGCACCTCCTGGAGTGGTACCGACAGCAGTATGGCCTCAGTTACATGGCCCTCCGGTACTTCAATGTGTACGGGCCTCGGCAGTCGGCATCCTCGGATTACGCCTCGGTCATCCCCGCCTTCGTGAAGGCGGCCTCAGCCGGACAGCCGCTGACCATTTTTGGCGACGGCAGCCAGACCCGCGATTTCGTGTATGTGGCCGATGTGGCCAAGGCGAACGCGATGGCAGCGGCTGGCAAAGGGTCGGGAGTGCTGAACATCGGCACGGGCATCCCTTGCGCGATCAGTGAGCTGGCTCGGCATATCCTGTCTTTGCGCCCCTCGAAGAGCGCCATCCGCTATGCCGAGAAGCGGCAGGGTGACGTCGCCTCATGCACGGCAGACACAAAGCTTGCGCGGCGTTTGCTTGGGTGGCGGGCGAGTTGGGAGTTGCAGGACGGGCTGATAGCCGCGTCAGATTGGTCTGTTAGAACATCGAAAGGGTCGCTGGAGACGGTCAGGTGACGCAATCATCGGGGGGCCAACGGGTGCTGGTGGTTGGTGGTGCCGGGTATCTCGGCACCGTTCTAACAGGGCAGTTGCTCGATGAAGGACATCGCGTGCAAGTCCTCGACACGCTTCGGTTCGGTGACCACCACCTTTCTGGGCTCCAGGCCAGAGATGGGTTCTCGCTGGTCAGGGGCGACATGCGTAATATCGATGTGGTGAGCGCGTGCGTCAAGGATGCTGACGCAGTGATCCTTCTCGGTTCACTTGTCGGTGAACCGGCCTGCGACCTCAACCCCAAGGAGACTGTGGACATCAATCTCATTGCAACGAAGGCCGTGGCAGAGGCGTGCCGTTATTATGAGGTTCCCAGGTTCATCTTTGCTTCGACCGACAGCGTTTATGGGATCCAGGAAGGGAAGATGTATGAAGACTCCTCCAAGAATCCCATTTCGCTCTACGGCCGACTTAAGGTGAAGGCCGAAGAGGAAATCATGGCGCTGAGCGGCGGGTCGTTTCAGCCCACTATCATGCGCATGGCGACCATCTACGGACTTTCACCGCGGATGAGGTTCGACCTGGTGGTCAATGCCCTGACCTTGAACGCCGTGCTCCATGGGAAAATCACCGTCTATGGCGGCGCTCAGTGGCGTCCTTTCGTTCATGTGGCCGATGCGGCGCAGGCTTATGTCAGGTGCCTGAGGGCGCCGTTGGCCGACGTGGGAGGCCAGGCGTTCAATGTGGGTTCCAACGACCAGAACTACCAGATAGGGCAGTTGGCTGAAATCATTCGGCAGGTGTTCCCAAAGGTAGTTGTACAGGTGGTGCCGCAGTCGCCCGACCTTCGGGATTACTATGTCTGCTGTGACAAGATAACGAAGGTGTTGGGATACCGCGCCCGCCGTGCGGTAGTGGATGGCGTCAAGGAAATCAAGGCAACCATCGAGAGTGGCGCCATCGGCAATCCGGCTGAGCCGCGCTACTACAACGTGCCAAGGAAGTAGTTGGACGGCGGCATCGGATTCCAGCGGGGTGATGCCGATGGGCGGGGTGTGCGGCCAAAGCGAGTCGTGGAATGACAAGCAGGCGGATAGAAGTCCTAGGAGTCATTCCAGCCCGAGGCGGCTCGAAGGGCATCCCAAGAAAGAACCTAGCTCTTCTTGCAGGTAAACCCTTGATCCAGTACACGTTCGATGCCGCAATGCAAAGTAAGGAACTGGATAGCTTCCTGCTCTCCACAGACGATGCGGAGATAGCGGAGGTGGGGGAAAAGGCTGGCGTGGCAGTGCCCTTTATCCGTCCTGCTGAGCTCGCGGGAGACACGACGCCGATGCTGGCGGTCGTGCAACATGCGCTG
>VGZR01000071.1 GCA_016872515.1 SAR202 cluster bacterium | reverse complement strand
GAGCACCTTCCCATAAAACTCCCTGGAGCGTTTGAGGTCACGGACATAAAGGACGACGTGTCCAAGCTCTTTGATTTCCATGGCGAGTGGCCTTTGCTATGTGATATCGCTTAGATGCGCAAAAGGTCGAAATCGGTTTGCGACCAGATTGAGGCATAAGTCTACAGCATAGAGGGGCGCGAACCCTTGCCTGGGGCTGTACTATGGCACTGCAGTCAGCGATGAAGGAGCCGCCATGACCAGAGGCAGCGTCTACACCCAGCATTCGCCCGTTCTGAAGCGGGAGCGGGGCCTGATCCGGGGGGTTATGGCGGTCAAGCTGCGGCCGGACGCCGCCCCGGAGAAGGTGCAGCGTTTCCTGGAGGCGTGGCAGGAGACGCCAGCCAAGGTCAAGGGCGTCCTGAAGGTCTGGGCCGGGAGGAATATCCCCGGCGGCGGGTGGGACTGGATACTGGACTCGGCGTACGATGGCTATACCGGCATCCTGGACTCGCGCAAGCATCCCTACGCCAAGGAGTTGAGGCGCTTTTACCCCGGCGGGGCGGACCAGGTTGTAGAGCGCACGGCGGCTACTTTCTTCAAGCCGTGGCGGCAGGCCATCCCCGAGCCTAGGATCAGGAACTGCATCAAGCGCACCCTGGTGATCAGGGTTATCCCCACCGCTTCGCCCAAGCTTTTCCGGGAGTTCGAGGAGCGGCTGGCGCAGATGCCCGTCTACATCAAGGGGATCCGCAACTGGGTGTTGAGCCACGACCTGGAGAACCACGAACTGCCAAGGTCTAAAACTGGGCCGGACCGCTGGACCCACGTTTGGGAGCAGGAGTTCCAGACGATGGACGGGTTCAAGAACGACTATATGACGCACCCCTTTCACTATGGCGTTGTAGACCCGTATTTCGACCCGGACGGGCCGATCTGTGTCGCCAAGGGGCATCTGCACACCTATTACGAGATGCCCAGCACAATCCTGGGTTGGAAGCCGTAGCCTTCCTGGCGCGGGAGCGGCGGCAGGAAGCTGACCGGAGGCAGGCTGATGCGCCTTCTTTTGAAATGGTTCACCTTTTGGCACATCTTCTTCTATCGCCTCACCCGGGGCAGACTTGGCGCGCACATGGGCAAGTACCCCATGGCCCTGGTGACGACGAAGGGTTGCAAGACGGGGAAATGGCGGACGGCGCCGCTGGGGTTCATGCCAGACGGCGAGCGCTATGTGCTGATCGCCTCGTACGGAGGCTCGCCTACGCACCCGGCCTGGTATTTGAACCTGGTCGCGAACCCCGAGGCGCATGTGCAGTTCAAGGGCAGGAAGATGAGGATGCGCGCCCGGACCGCCGTTGGCGAAGAGCGGTCCCGCCTCTGGGCGCTGGCGCTCACATACTATGATTATGCCCGCTACCAGCGCCGCACCACCCGGGAGATCCCCGTGGTGGTTCTTACTCCATTGGCACAGTAAGCGCCGCCATGCCCTTGACCCTCTGACCCGAGTGGCCTAGGCTTTCCCTCATGAAGTTCGGCGTGTTCTATAACCCGTTTCATGCCCAGGCCGAGACCATGATCCGCTTCGCCCAGCATGCGGAGGCCCTGGGTTTTGAATGGCTGATGGCCGATGACCACATCTTTCCTCCGAAGCAGTGGGAGCAGAGCGGCCGTGAGGTCGAATGGGACGCCCACACCATCCTCACGTACCTGGCTGCCAAGACCACGAGGCTGCGCCTCCTGTACGGCTGCCTTGTTGTCCCGTTCCGGCAGCCGTTCACCACCGCCAAGGCGATCGCCAGTTTGGACGTCTTGTCCAAGGGGCGTGTGACGCTGGGGGTTACGCCCGGCCACCTGAAGCGCGAGTTCGCCACGTTCAATGTACCCATCGAGCAGCGGGGGAAGATCACGGATGAGTATCTGAGGATCATGAAGGGCCTCTGGACGAGAGACGAGTTTTCGTTCGAGGGGGCATATCACACCGCCAAGCGCCTCAGCCTTCGCCCAAAGCCGGTGCAGAGCCCGCATCCGCCTATCTGGGTGGGCGGGAGCTCGATGCGGGCCGTGCGCCGTGCGGTGGAGCTTGGCGATGTCTGGTTTCCCCTGCACTTCGCGGCTATCCCTGAGGGGCCGCCTGGGAAAGCGCCGCCTGAGCCGACGAGATATAGCGACGATGCGACGCCGGAGCGCATCCGCGAGGGGATCGCCTACGGACGCAGGCTCTCCAAGGAGATGGGGAAACCGTTCACGATGAAGGTCGCGATATTGACGGGCGTGATCCAGGTGATGGAGTACGACGTGGTGCGACCGTTCAGCGGCAAGCGGTTCATCTTCAGCAAGGGGAGCCCGGCGCAGGTGATCGGCGACCTCCGACAGTATGCAGACGCCGGCGTTGATCATTTTGTCGTCGGGTTTGCTGGGCGTTCGGAGGAGGGTTTTCACCAGCAGATGGAGCGGTTCGCCAAAGAGGTTATGCCAGCGTTTCGGTAGCGCGGGATGTGTGCCCCGCGCCCCGACGCCGGATTGGGTTTCGGGAGCAACCCGAAGAGCGTAGGCCCGTTCGTCGTGGCGATTGGGGATCACCGCTCCTCAGGGGGACAGAGGGGGCGACCCGCGCGATGGACCCAGGGCGCGTGCCCCGCGCCCCTACTCCTTTCTTTGAGATGGGTGTGGGGATGGGTGTGCTGCAGAGGGCCCGACGGTGTGCCATGGGTGGACGCGTCCAGCAAAGGTGCGGGCGTCTAACGTTCCCGGAAGGCCGGGACAGGGCATCGCGATAGCGGTCT
>VGZR01000070.1 GCA_016872515.1 SAR202 cluster bacterium | reverse complement strand
AGCGCCTTGTGGACGGACTTCGACCTGGATGGCGACCTCGACCTCTACGCCTGCAGCGAGTCGGAGCCGCTGACCCGGTTGGCCGACCCGTCGAGCGGGGGAAACGCCACCGTGTATCCGAGCCAGCTCTTCCGCAACGACGGAGACGGGACATTCACCGATGTGGCTTGGCAAGCCGGAGTGACCAACGACCGCTACTGCAAGGGCAGCAACTCGGGCGATTATGACAACGACGGCGACCAGGACATCTATGTTTCCAACTTCGCGGGCGATAACCGGCTGTATCGCAACGATGGGGACGGGACGTTCACGGACGTGGCCCGGGAATTGGGGGTGATAGAGCCGCAGGACAGCTTCGCCACCTGGTTCTGGGACTACGACAACGATGGGTGGCTCGACATATTCGTGGCAGGGTACGGCTTCGACCTCTTGCCAGAGGCGGCGGACTACTTGGGGCTGCCCAACGATGGGGCAAGGATGAAGCTCTATCGCAACTTGGGCGGGGGTGGGTTCGAGGACGTGACCAAAGAGGCGGGGCTATACCGGGTCTTCCTTACGATGGGGTCGAACTACGGTGACTTCGATAACGATGGATACCCGGACTTCCTGTTGGGCACCGGCACGCCGTCCTTCGATGCTATAGACCCGGGTGTGGCCTACCGGAACAATGGGACAGGGCACTTCAAGAATGTGACGTTCTCGGCGGGCTTTGGACACCTTCAGAAGGGCCATGGGACAGGGTTCGGAGACCTGGATCGAGACGGAGACCAGGACGTGTTCGTACAGATGGGCGGTTTCCGCTACGGCGACCGGTTCCTCAGTGCCTTGTACGAGAACCCCGGCCACGGCAACAGGTGGTTGTCCGTGAAGCTGATGGGCACGAAGTCCAACCGCGCGGCCATCGGAGCGCGGGTCAGGGTCGTGGTCAGGACGGCGGACGGCGAGCGGGAAGTACACTCCTTCGTGACCAACGGCGGTAGCTTTGGGGCATCGAGCCTTGAGCAAGAGATGGGATTGGGACAAGCGCTGGCCATCGAGCAGGTGGAGGTGCGCTGGCCGTCGGGGGCGTTCCAGATGCTGCGTGGCGTGCCATTGGACTCACGTATCGAAGTTGTGGAGGGCGAGGATGGTTTTCGGCTGGCGAACATCCCAGCGTTCAGACTTGCGCCAGACCGCGAAAGGCTTCGGCTGAACGGGGGAACCGAGTGACCCCTTTACGGGCAGCCCGAGTTGTTGACAGACGTGTCGGGCATGGTGGTGCGGCAGAAGATGGCGCCATCGGTCACGGCGTCGTCCATATCGGCGAAACTGAGGTCCGCCTCCGTCAGGTCGGCGCCGGACATGTTGGCTTCGAACAACGAGGATTGATGGAGATTTGTCCCCCTGAAGTTGGCGGTTGAAAGGTCTGCACCCGCCAGTTCCGCTCTGGCCATGTAGGCGCCCTCGAAGTTGGCGCCCCTGAAATTGCCGCCGGAAAGGTCGGCCGCCGTCCTGGCGACATGGTGGCCGCCGGCGGTGATGGCGCCTAGGTCGGCGTTCGCGAGGTCTGCCCCGGGGCATTGGGTGTCGGGCTCTATCCTGCAACCATTGATCTCTTTGGCGACGGGAGGCGGTGTTAGGCTGTTGTATCTGAGGGAGCGTAGCCGGACGCCCTCGGCGGTAGGCTCTGGCGCGACATCCGGGACAGATTCAGAGGGTGGGACCGTCGGGACTAAGGTAAGTTCGGCCACGACGGATGAAGTAGCTGCAGGCCCCTCGCACGCGGCTACCAGGATGCTCAGGACGCTGCAAACCAACAGCGTGGCAATCCCTCTGCTCCTGAACAGGGAACTTGCACTTTGCGGCATCATCTGCAGGACTCCTTTGGCGCTGCGCACTACGGGCAGCCTGAGTTGTTGGTGGACGTGTCGGGCATGGTGGTGCGGCAGAAGATGGCGCCATCAGTCACGGCATCCTCCATATCTGCGAAGCTGAGGTCCACGTCCGTGAGGTCGGCGCCAGTGAGGTCGGCCTCAAAGAGCATGGCTTGGTAGAGGTTCGCTCCTCTGAGGTTGGTATTTGACAGGTCCGCGCCCGACAGGTCGATCCTAGCCATGTAAGCGCCCTCGAGATTGGCGCCGCTGAAGTTGCCGCCGGAGAGGTTGGCCGCGAGGCGGGCGGGATGTCCCTTGGAGGTGATGGCGCCGAGGTCGGCACCGCTGAGGTCGGCCCCAGGGCACTGGGTGTCTTCCTCGATCTTGCAACCGTTGATCTCTTTGGCGATGGGCAGTGGCGTTGGGTTGCCTGGCATGACGTCGCGCATCCGCGCGCCCTCGGTGGTAGGCTCGGCGGCAACGGTGGCCGAAGGCTCACTGGCCTGGGCGAGCGGCGTGGCCGTGGGCTGGACGACTGACGTTGCTGGAGGGCCGCCGCAGGCACCAACGAGGACGAGCAGTACGACAATGACAACAGGTATAGCGGCGGTGCGACACCAGAGGGCGGCGATAACGCCGAAGGTTGCCATGCGCAACACTCCTTACCTGACCTGAGTCGGGAGTTTATTCGGTTTGAACTGGCGGACAGCTATCGTTTCTGACGGTGAGGTCTGTCCACTTCGTATTACAGAAAATCGCGCCTTCTGTCTTGACCTCGTCCACGTCGGCATAGCTAAAGTCCGCTCCAGTGAGGTTGGCATCACTGAAGTCGGCCTGATAGAGGTATGAGCTTGCCGCATAGGCGTTCGTAAGGTCGGCCTTCCTCAGGTTTGCTTGTTCCAGGTGTATCCCCAACAGCTTGGTATTGGAGAGGTTGGCCCCCTCGAAGTTGGCGCCCTTGAGGTCCGCCCCCCTGCGGATGCGGTCTTTGC
>VGZR01000069.1 GCA_016872515.1 SAR202 cluster bacterium | reverse complement strand
CGTGCTGTTCCACGCCCCCGATCAAGGGCGCGACGACGTGTTGCGGATCCTCGATCAGAATATGGCGGCGCTGCGCGCCTGAGCGGGGATACCACCATGCTGGTGAAACAGATCTGGACAGGTAACAGCTATCGCAACTTCAACTACCTCGTCGCCTGCCCGGACAGCGGCGAGGCGCTGGCCATCGATCCCCTCGACCACGAGAAGTGTCTGAGCGCCGCCCGCGACGCCGGTTGGCGCATCACCCAGGTGCTCAACACGCACGAACACGGTGATCACACCGGCGGCAATGCGGCGATGGTGCGGGCGACGGCGGCGCACGTGCTCGCGCATCACAAGGCCAAGGACAAAGTTCCCGAGATGAGTCAGGGCTTGCAGGCCGGCGATGTCATCAGGATCGGCCTGCGCGTGGAGCTGGAAGTGCTCGACACCCCCGGCCACACCATGAGCCACGTCTGTCTGCTGTCGCACACGGACCAACCCGCGCTGTTTTGTGGCGACACCCTGTTCAATGCCGGCGCCGGCAACTGCCACAACGGCGGCCACCCGAACGAGCTGTACCAGACATTCGCCACGCAACTCGCCAAGCTGCCAGACCACACCCGCATCTACCCCGGCCACGATTACCTTGCCAACAATCTGCGCTTCACCCTAGACCGCGAACCCGACAACACGCACGCCCAACAACTGTTGCCTCAAGCCCAGTCCCAAGACCCCACTCAGGCCCTCGTCACCACACTCGCGATGGAGAAGCAGATCAACACCTTCTTCCGACTGGTGAGTCCCAGCGTAGTCGCCCGGCTGCGCGACGCCTTCCCCGACCTGCCCGATCACCCCGACCCCCGCACCGTCTTCCTGCGCCTGCGCGAACTGCGCAACAAGTGGTAACCCATGACTTGCCCCTGCCCAGGAATCTCGCCTCTCCCACCGGAAGAGGGGCGGGGGGGGTGAGGGAGTTTTAGAGCGAATCTCCCACCGCCGTTTTCCCTCACCCCAACCCCTCTCCCGGGGGGAGAGGGGCACTTCTGCGGCGATCCAAAGGTAGTCAGTTCCGGGGCGCAAATCGGTGGCGATACATGGCGACATACAGCTCTCCCGGAAGGAAAGGGGCTTGAGTCACGCCACGCAAAGATGCTCTGGACTAACCCGCCCAGCGCCGCTACTTGCGACCTGACGCTGACGTCTTGGGCTGAGTTTTGCGAGTGCTGCCCCTGGTTTTGGTGGCTCTATGCAGGGCTTCGGAGGTCTTGGTGCCCGCGGTGTCAAGGCCTTGCGCGGTTTTCTTGCCGGCGTGTTTGAGGCCCTGGCTGGTCTTGTCGACGACCTTTTCGGTAGTCTTGCGAACTTTCTTGCCCAGGTTTTCGATCTTGGTGCCAAGGCCATCGTCGGCAGCGGGGGCTTCGCCGGGCATCAGCACGAAGACCAGGAAAAGTGCGATGAGCTTCACGGGTCGGTAACTTCCAGATGGGCGCGTTCAGTGATGACGCCGCCCTTGTCGTCGCGCCAAGTGAAGCGAATCTCCCCGCTGCGCTCGGCGCGCAGGTGAAAGACGAAGTAAGGGTTGGCCGCGACGGCGGGGTGCAGTGTGGCGGCGAACACGGTCTTGCCCAGGTACTCGCAGGTGAAAGTATCGACGATATGTCGAGGAACGATGCGGCCGACGTTATCGTGACGGAATCCGGTTTCCATGATGTGGATGGCAAGCGAACGGATCTCGATGATCTCGCCACGTTTGGCGCGTTCGGGTACCTTGATCTTTGCAGCCATGCGCTAACCGCAACCGGTGATGGTGGTCACCACTTCGACGCTCGCGGACCACAGGCTGTCATCGTTCATGCGTGCCACGGCCAGCACCTTCTGCGTTTCGGCCAAGCGGATGCGGGTGGCGACGCGGGCGCGGCCATTGTGCGGGCCAAGGAAAACCGCCACGATGTTGGGCAGCGGGTTCCTCTCCGAAAACAAATGAATCGCGACGACGTGGTCCGACTCCGTCGTGGGACTGTCCACACTGACGGTGACCGGGACCACATTGCCGTTCTCCGCGAGCTTTGGCAACTCAAGCAGCACGCGGCCTTCGCGAATCGGTCGAACTCCGAAGGTCTCGCGCACGGCCTGCGCCATCGCTTCGGGAGTCGCCTGTGCAAATCTCCAGGGGATCAGCGACAGCGCCATGCCGGCCGCTGTCGCTTGCAACATCCGTCTGCGCTTCACCGCCGCCTTAGGCGTAAGACAGCCCGTGATTCTTCAGCGGCATCGAGCGATAGCGTTTACCGGTAGCGGCGAAAATGGCATTGCCGATGGCCGGAATAACCGCCGCCAGCGGCGGCTCACCGACGCCGCCCCAGAACCCGCCCGAGGGCACGATTACGGGGATCACCTGCGGCATATGGGCCAGACGCAGCACCTGGTAGTCGGAGAAATTGCTCTGCTCGGCACGGCCGTCCTTGATGGTGGTTTCCTCCAGCATGGCGGCGCTCAAGGCCCAGACCACGCCACTTTCGATCTGTGCAATGGTGGCGTCGCGGTGGACGATGTAGCCGCTGTCGATGGCGACATACACGCGCTTGACCTCCACCATGTTGTCCTCGACTGACAGATCCACCACGGCGGCCGTGTAGCTACCATAGGCGTCGGACAGCGCAATACCGCGGTGCTCGCCCTTGGGCATGGTCTTGCCCCACTCGGCCGCTTTCGCCACCGCGTCGAGGACGCCCAGATCCTTCGGCCGCTTGCTCAGCAGAGGTCGGCGGAACTGGTAGGGATCCACCTTGATCGCCGCGCAGATCTCGTCGATGAAACACTCGCGATAGAACGGGTTGTTGGTATGTGCCACTGCCCGCCAAGGACCGACTGTCAC
>VGZR01000068.1 GCA_016872515.1 SAR202 cluster bacterium | reverse complement strand
GGGAGCACACCTACAACACCGTGCGTCCCCACCAGGCCTTAGGCTACCTCACCCCGCAACAGTTCCTGGTCCAGTGGCGCACCCAACGAAAGGAGGCCCACTGTCACTGATCTACTGGACGAGTACATGACTTGACAACACAGCGCAGTGGCAAATAATATCGCGGCTCAACGCTTTCGGATTCAAAGCGCGATGTCTGGGTGTAGGCTGGCGCGAGCCGGCAGAAAGGGAGCGAGCATGAGGTCTATAGCGGCTCTAGTCTTGGCGGTCGCCGCAATGTCGCTGCTCTTGGCGGCCTGTGGTACCAAGGAGGTCATCGTCACCCAAGAGGTTATCCAGACCGTCGTCGTTGAGAAGGAAGTACCCGTCGAAAAGGCGGTCGTCCAGACCGTTGTCGTAGAGAAAGAAGTGTTGGCAACCCCGACCGAGGCCGCCATGATGGAAGGAAAGGGTCCGGGTAATTACGGCGGTGACCTGCGTGTCGTCTCTCAGGCCAGCATCGCTACCCTCGACCCCAACTTCACGGGTGCATACGTCACCATCGCCGTCTCCACACATATCTGGGATAAGCCCTTCGCCTGGGACGATGACCTGAACGACGCGCCTGCGATGGTGGACACGTTCAGCGTCAGCTCGGACCAGTTGACCTGGACCTTCAAGCTGCGGAGCGGCATGAAATTCCATGACGGCACAGGAGTTACCGCGGAGGACGCCGTCGCTTCCCTCCAGCGCTGGCTCGGAAGCTGGGATGCCGCCGCTACGTTCATGCGTGAGTTCGTCGCCGAGCCGGCCGCGACCGCCGTGGACAACCTGACCTTCGAGATTCACCTCAAAGAGCCCTACGGCGGCACCACCGTCGGCCTCGCCAAGCCGTGGGCCTCTGTGTTCATCACGCCCAAAGGCATCGCGAGCAAGTCCTCCGCCGAAGGCCTGACCCTGGAGGAGTACGTCGGCGCCGGTCCCTACAAGTTCAGCACCTGGGACCAGGGCAACAAGCTCACCCTCGTTCGGTTCGACGACTACGTCGCGGACCCAAGACCCACAAGCCTCAATGCCGGCACGATGTACGCCTACCTCGACTCGATCACATTCCTAGAGATCCCTGACGAAGAGACCAAGATTGCGGGCCTGGAAACCGCTGAGTGGGACGTTGTGGACGGCGCTGGCCTGGACTTCTACGCGCGTCTGACTAGCAACCCCGACATCGTCGTGCCGCTCTACAAGCCCGGTCACAGGACGCAGATGGATCTCATCCCGAGCCATCCACCGTTCGACAATACCGTCCTCCGGCACGCCCTGCAGGTCGGCGTGGACATCGAAGCCTGGATGGCCTCCTTGGGACCCAAGGAACTGTGGCAACTCTGCCCGGCCATCTACTTCTGCAACGCCCCGTGGGAGACGGATGCGGGCGCAGAAGGCTACTACAACGTCCACGATATCGCGATGGCGAAGAGCCTGATAGCCGAGGCTGGGTATAACGGCGAGGTCATCACCTGGCTCAATCCAACCGACTATGGCACCATCACCCCTGTCGGCATCGTCTTCAAGGCCCAGATGGAAGAGATGGGCATCAATATCGAGATGCCTGCCAACGACTGGTCCACGGTCATCGCCAAGCTCGGCAAGCCCGAGGACTTCGACGGCTTCAGCAACTGGGCTATCCACTGGTGCTGCGGCGACCCCATCGTTGACGTGGTGAGCACCGGCGGCGCCGGCTACTGGCCCAAGATTCCCAAGATTACCCGCCTGCGCAGGGAATGGGCAGCGGCCACTGACTTCGCCGTCAAGTTCGACCTTATCGAGCAGATACAGGAAGAGGCCTACAAGTCGGTTATCACCCTGTATGGCGGGAACTTCTTCAGCATCTTCCCGCACCGCGCCGACCTCAAGGGCTTCACCCTCAAGGGGATGGCCCGGTACACGAACGCCCACTGGGAGAAGTAACCCACCACGAAACAGTTTAGCGGTGATTAGCAAGGGGCCTGTCCCTCAGCCAACGAAGGCACGGGACAGGCCCCTTAGTTTTTCCCATACCTGGCTGTACGTTCCCTCTACTGTATAATTGCGCCCAAACGCAATGAGAGAGGTGTCGCCAAGGTGGTTACTATCAATGCGGTAGGCCGTCGCGTGGGCATCCCCGCCATGACCATCCTCTTATCCATGTTCCTGACCCTGCTGCTTTTCGCCTGTGGAGGTGGTACTAAGAATGCTACCCCCGCCGCTGCTCCTACCTCTGCAACCAGCGGACAGGCATCTCAACAAGAGCAGTCACCAACCCAGGAAGTCCCCAAGACGCAGGCGACCACAGCCTCTCAGACCGAAGCGCAGCCTGTGGGGGATGCCACTTCCACCCCCCTACCCGGACGCCGCGAAGCCGTCCTCGAGGGCGGCACACCAGTTAACAAGGCTGGCACCGCCAATGTAACTCCCCTTCCCAACCAGATCGGCGACTGCATCCTCAAGCCGAAGACTGACTGCCAAGGCGCAAACCTGCGAGGCTCCGACCTCAGCCCGGCCAGGGCCAACTCCTGGTCCATGGGCCTCACCATTGACCTCTCATACGCCAACTTCTCCAAGTCCGACTGGACCGGTTCAGACCTCACCCGGGCCAACTTGGAGGGCATCAACCTGACCGAGGCCAATCTCAATGGAGTCAGCTTCAAAGAGGCCGTTCTCTTCAAAGCCAATCTCACTGGGGCAAACCTGACTGATGCCAAGTTCGACTTCGCCGACCTGGAAGACACCATCATGGATGGTGTTATCTATTGCAGAACGAAGATGAACGACGGCACCACCAGGAACGACAACTGCTAGCAAGCTGGACGCCCAAATCGCATCGAAAGGACTGCTCTCGTTCAGAATGATTGGTGACACTGGTAAGGTGTCATCATGCAGATCAAGAGAGCGAGAGTACAAGGCGACAGGCGA
>VGZR01000067.1 GCA_016872515.1 SAR202 cluster bacterium | reverse complement strand
GACGATGTTCCCGCTCCGCTGCTTGCGCATGGGCGGCAGGCAGTGTTTGGCTGCCAGGAAGACGCCCCGCACGTTGACGGCGAACACCTTATCCCACTCGGCGGCGCTGTATTCGGTGATGTGGGCCGTCGGCCCCGCGATGCCCGCGCAGGCGGCCAGCACGTCCAGCTTGCCGTACCGCTTCAGTGTCGCGACCACCGCAGCCTCCACCTCCGTCTCGCGCGTCACGTCGGCACGGACGAACGTGGCTTCGCCACCCGCAGCCTTTATCAACTCGACGGTGTCGCGCCCGCCCGTCTCGCTGATGTCCACCACCGCGACCTTCGAGCCTTCTTTGGCGAAGCGCAGCGCGCAGGCGCGCCCCAGGCCGGAGCCGCCGCCCGTAACGAAAGATACCTTTCCTGCCAGCCTGCCTATTGAGCTTGTCTCCGCCTTCGTGTTCGCCATTTCTCGACCTCGCTTGACTAGTCTGCGGCCACAGCCACCTTCGGCGCCAGGTCTTTGAGCCTGGGCATCACCTCGTTCATCAGCAGCTCGTGGGAGCGGCGCCACTTGTCTTTGGGTTTCCACTCGTGGCCGATGGTCAGGAGCACCCCGAAGCCGCCCGTGAACTCGTACAGCTCGCGGATGCGCGCGGCCACGTCGTCCGGCCCGCCCACGATCCACACGTGGTCCATCATGTACGCGGGGTTCACGTCCGAATCTGACATTCCCGGCTTCACTTTGAGCTGCTCGATGCGGCCTGGGATCGCCGAAAGGATGGGCAGGAAGTACTCACCGTAGGCCTTGGCGATGGGGCCTTCCAGGGCCTCCTTCCGCGCCTGTTTCGTCGTCTCGCCAACGTACACATCGCGGGAGACGCGCCACTTCGACCGGTCGGGGACCCGCCCAGTCTTCCGCGCCCCTTCCTCCACGGACCCCCACTGCGCCTTGACGGAGTCCCAGGGCAGGAAGTTGATGCTCATCGGTATCCAACCGCGCATCCCCGCCACCGTCAGCGAGCCCGACTGCGGCCGCGAGCCGGCGATGGCGATAGGCGGGTGCGGCCTCTGGTAGGGCTTGATATACGTCCTCATGCCGATCTTGTCGTTGGGCTCCGGCACCGTGAAATCCCAGAACTCGCTCTTGTAGCGACCCGGCTTCGGGTTGTCCCAGAGTTGGAGGATGAGGTCCACCGCCTGCCGCGCCCATTCGCGGTGCTTGCCGGTGGCCGGGTCTATGTTGGCCGCTGCTAGGTCGCCGGGGAGCCCGCCTGGGCCGACCCCCCACTGGAACCGCCCGTGGCACATGTGGTCGAGTTGGGCGATGCGATGCGCAAGGACGAACGGGTTGTGGTTCGGCATGCAGTTGACGCCCGTCCCGAAGACGATATTCTTCGTCTCACCGATGGCGCGGGCGATGAACAGGTCGGGCGCGGGGATGTTCTCCCACTGGCTGGTGAAGTGCTCTCCGACCCAGATCTCGCGGTAGCCCAGCTTGTCCAGCGTGATGACGCGCTCCAGGTCCGCGTCCAACGTCTCCGTGTGGTTGTAGCCCGGCGGGTGCACCGGCATCAAGAACTCACCGACCTGCATCACAAACCCCTCGATCCCGATTCCTCACTCTGGCCTCTGATTCAAGTCCTTCAGCTTCGGCAGCACCTCGTTCTTGAGGAGCGCGAAGGACTCTTTCCACTTCCCCTTGGGCTTCCACTCGTGGCCCATCGTCAGCAGCACGCCGAACCCGCCCACCTCGTGGTGCAGCCGCCGCAGCTTCTCGGCCACCTCGTCCGGCGAGCCGACGATCCAGGTGTTGTCGGCCAGGTAGTCCAGGGTCACGTCGGAGTCCGGCATGTTCTGGTCGGCCTTGAAGTAGTCCATCAGCTTATAGTGGGTCAGCGAGCGGAAGAAGTAGTCCCGAAAGTCCCGCCCCATCGTGCCCTCGATGGCCTCCTTGCGGGCCGCCTTGGACGACTCGGCCACGAACACCTCGCGGGCGATGCGCCACTGTGAGCGGTCGGGGGAGCGCCCCGTCTTTCGAGCGCCGTTCTCCACGGCGTCCCAGTGGCTCTTGAGGATGCGGTTCGGTACGAAGTTGATGCTCATGGGTATCCAGCCGCGCTCCCCGGCCATCGTCAGCGTGTCCGACTTGGGCGAGACGCCCGCCACTCCGATAGGCGGATGGGGCTGTTGGTACGGCTTGAGGTGGTACCGCAGGCCGATGAAGTCCATTGGCTTGGGGATGGTGAACTTCCAGTGGGCGTGCTGGTACACGCCCGGCTCGGGGTCGGCCCACATCTTGAGGATGAGATCGATCATCTCCCTGGCCATCGTCCGGTAGGCCGGGTTGTTGATGTCCACGCCGAAGACCTCAAAGTCGCCTGGCCAGCCGCCGGAGCCGACGCCCCAGTTGAACCGCCCGCGCGCCAGGTGGTCGAGCTGCGCGATGCGGTGCGCGATCATGAACGGGTTGTGGTTCGGCATGCACGTAACGCCCGTGCCCAGCCGGATCTTCTTGGTGAGGCCGACCGCTTTGGCCAGGAACAGGTCTGGCGCGGGGATGTTCTCCCACTCGGCGGTCAGGTGCTCCCCGACCCACGCCTCTTTGTAGCCCAGCTTGTCGAGATAGGCGATCTGCTCCATGTCGCCGTCCATCGTGTCGGCATGGAACGACCCCGGCGGATGCAACGGCATGGTGAAAAAACCGACTTCCAACGAAAGACCTCCCAAGAAATCTAAGGCAGCGCGAGACCCACAAAGCGTCCTGAGTATATGGCAGGGGGTGTGGCAACTCAAGTTTCACAGCTTGCCGAAGGACCTTTTCGCTGCTACGCTCCCCGTGCGAGGTGGCCCATGCAACAACAGGAACCGATGCCCCTTCGACACCTTCGAGAGCTCGGCATCCGTCCTGCTGTGCCCTTCCACGAGTCTGGCCCAGCCGAGTACATCGCCAAGTCCCTTAA
>VGZR01000066.1 GCA_016872515.1 SAR202 cluster bacterium | reverse complement strand
CGTGGCTGTCGGCGTGGGCGTACGCGTCGTGGTTGCCGTGGCGGTTGGGGTCTGAGTCGGCGTCGGGGTTGGCGTCGGCGAACTTTCCGCCGGCGGCGGTGGCGGCGGCGGTGGCGGCGGCGGCGGTGCCGAAGCCGTTGGGGTGGGCGTCGGCAGCGAGGCCACCGAGAGGTTCAATTCTGTCACTGCCCCGCTCAGGAAGAAGGCCCTGCCGGCGACGTCGGGCGAGGCGCCGACAAAGAACTCGATGACGTCGCCGGTCACGCCTCCATCTTTTTGAGGTGTGTCTGCCTGGTCCGCCAGGACCTGAAAGGTGTTTGAGCCTTTGCCATAGGTGCCGTTCGAGGCTGTGCGGGGAATATGGTCGCCGCCGCTGGTGAAGGCGAAGTTGACGCCGTTTATCCGGGCCTGGATCGGCTGGTTGCCAGGAGCGGCGCTTTGCCCGACCAAAACCTGACCATGGAAGATGTGGGGTACAACAGGCTGGGCCTCAACGACGCTCTCTGGAGAGCTGTCCAGGATGAAGAAGACCCCTGCTCCAACTACCAAGAGCAGCAGGACAACTATTCGGGCTCCGCGACTACTCACCCGTTCATTGCTCCACATCCAGTCTTTTCTCCGGACTGCACCATCTGCATGCTGTTTGCCCTACTACTGACACTGGAAGGCCCTCCAGGTTGGCCGTGCTCTCTGTACCGGCCAGCCGAAGGAGGGCCTTGACTCATTCTTTCACAACTGTTTCGTAAAGATACCAGTTGCTATAGGACCTTTTGACTAGGGCACGCGCTGCCTTGGTGGAAAAGCGCGTGCCCGTCAACCTTAGCCCTCCATGCTATTGCGTCGTCGCCTCATGCGCCTATGGGCCGTGCTCCGGCGGCGCATCCGGGTCAATACTCACGATGCGGATGAAGTAGCCGACTCCGACAGACATCGTGTCGTTCCGTATGCCGGGGGCATAGCCCAACCCAACTAGCGCACCACTGAGGATGTTGACGGTCCGGGCAATGGGATCGAAGTCTATCTTCTTCTGGAACTCTACCAGCGAGGTGAGTTTTGAGTTGGCGATGACGCCGCGCACGCCCTCGCTGGCGAGCACCGGGCGCTCAGCGATGAGCGCAATCATGTGCCACCCATTCTTGGTCAGCGCGAACGTTGCCGGGAAGGACGGCGGGAACTTCGTGTCATCGAAGAAGACTCCGTCGAGCTGCATCCTCACCGGGATAATCGGCCCTTGCGACTCTGCACTGAGCGGATCGGCGCGCAAGAAGGCGTTCGACTTGGTGATGAACCAGTAACTGCGGCCCTGTAGGAGCGTCTGCAGGTCACCACCCAAACCTGGGATGAACTGGAGGAACACGCCCTGGGTTACAGCGTTGGGGCCGACGCTCAGGCCGCCCGTGAAGTGGAAGATGCCGCTGATGACATCTCCCAACTTCGTCTGCTCCCTCACCAAGCTGCCGGCGGTGTAGCCCATGAACCCATGGTCGATCCGCACGTCATTCGTGGCGTTGACCGAGACGACTCTCACGTGCTGGCTGCCGGTGACCCTCACGCCGGCTGGGCGTGTCAGCAGCAGCGCATCCGTGGTCGTCACCAACCTAGCCCCTGTGTTGATGGCTGAGACGGTGGTGATCTGGAAGGCCGGGCCCTCCCTGTTGACACCCAAGCCGAAATTACCTACTTCGGCACCGATGGCGATGACCTGACCGACGTAGAAGTCAACTGTGCTGCCGACGCGCAGCGTTCTGGAACCGACGGTCACTTGCCCTGTCAGCCTGGTATCGCCACTACCGATGAGCAGCCGATCACCTGGCTCTATGCCTCTTGCCCCGTCGACCGTGATAGACACCGGTGAAGTGGAGATAGAGCTCGACGATGTTGCGGCAACGGTGCTCGCCAAGGCATTCGTGAGGTCGCGCTCGAAAGTCGGGTCGAGTACGCCGTGTAACGGCTGTCCTAAGACATCGCTGATGTTGAACGCTGCGGAGAGTCCCTTGTTCTGGAGGTTGACGCCCACTAGGTTGGCGCCGTCGAACAGCAAGATGTTCTCGGCCTTGAGCGACGCGGTGACCTCGGCGGAGAGGTTCGTTTCGCTGGAGTTGCCCGCTGCGTCCGTAGCCCTGACCCTGATGGTGTAACGCCCGGTAATCGCGTTCGCGGGGACTTGGACGAACTGGACCCAGTTGCCGCTGATGCCGAACATGTCCCTTACGATGCCCGGCATATTTGAAACTGCAGTCAGGTCAGTAACCGGCGTGTCGCCGAGCAGCAGTTTCACGGTACTGACGCCACTCACGTCACCTGTGCCGTCGCTCGCCGTCACCTGGAAGATGATGTCATCCAGTTTGCGGGCTGAGACTGCGCCGAGCGGGTAGATGGGGCCCTTATCGGTGATTTGCGGCGCCGTGAAGTCGGCGATGACGACGAAGTTGCCTGTGGAGGCCAAGCCGCCCCGGTCATGCGCGACAACGCTAAAGGTGTTCCTGCCCTCTGAAAGCACCACAGGCTGGCTGAAGTTGCCGAGGGCGTCCACGCTGCCGATGACGCGTTCACCCCCATCGTCGATCTGGAACACTTCCGCGAATTGGAAGGTGAGGTCTTGGATAGAACCCTGCAAGGTCTGGTTCGGCTGGTTGGTCGGGGATACAATCCCAAACAACGAGATGACCGGCGGCCGGCTGTCGAGGAAGCCCTCGACCCGGTCGTCGTCCGCGAGGAACGGGGTGTAGGGCTGGTCAGCTTTAGCCACCACGAGGTTGTTGCCTTCAGCCAGCGGGAATAGCGTGGTGAAGCTACGGAAGTAGGTCACGCCGTTCATGGTTATGGGCGTGATTGGCGTGGTGGACACCTCCACCGTGCGCACGTCGGAACCTGCGACGATGATGTCGTCGACGAACCAACCGTCGCCGCTGTTGGCGTACTGGTCGCCGCTATCAAAACTG
>VGZR01000065.1 GCA_016872515.1 SAR202 cluster bacterium | reverse complement strand
TCCAGATGACCATCTCCGTCCTTCTTAACACGATGCCTGGCCACCGAGAGGCATAGCACTCTCTGCAGATGGCTGTGTCATGCCTGTGCTTCGCCTCTCGGCTCATCCACAAAGTGTGCCTGGACGCTGTCTTTGCTCATGCGCAGGTCAGCTCAGTGGTTGTAGCAGGCCCGGCTTTGACGCCCTTGCCGTTCCTAGTGAACCCTAGCGAGTACGCTGAAAAGTTCGGGGTGCCGGTGTTGGATGCGCAAGACGAGACGCAACAGCATATGGAGCAGCTTGCCTCGCAGGCGGACGTGGGTATTTCACTTGGCTATGGAAAAGTCTTGCCTTCCGCGGTCATAGCAGCACCCCGGTTGGGTGTGTTCAACCTTCATCCTTCAGCGTTGCCGCAGTACCGTGGGAAACACCCAGACTTGCTTGCCATCATGGACGGTCAGGACACCATTGGAATTACGCTACACAGGATGGAGAAAGGCGTTGACACTGGCCCTATCGTGTTCCAGCACCGAGAAGCGGTTCGCGCAGAAGACACGATAATCACACTCTCTGACCGGCTTTACCGCCAAGGTGCGCTGTTGTTGGAAAGACTCCTGGCCAATTTGGCCAAAGGCCGTGTCCCTGAAGAGGTCGTTCAGCCTGCTTCGGTGGACGCGCTCGAGGCGCGCCGGGCCATCCACTGGCGTGACAGTGCCTGGCGCATCCACAACCTCGTTCGCGCGTTGACTTATCCCTGGCCTATGGCTACGACATCTTTTGAAGGTAAGCCTGTCTTCATATCACGAACTCGCATCATCAAGGACGGCACGATTGAACCGGGACTCATCTTGGAGGTGTCCGGCTCCGGCATACGGGTGGGAACAGGCGGCGACTCGATAGAGGTCCTCGAACTCAGGGACGAGAGAAGGGAGATTGTCCCTCTTTCTGAGTTTGCTACAAGGTTCCAAATTGTGGCCGGCACGAGTTGCTTTGGTGACGGGGCTTAGGCACATCGGTGCGGGTGATATCTGCCAGGACATCCTTTACCCCTCCCTGGAGCGCGGGATATTGGTTCGATGAGGGAGATCGGCAGCGACTTCGAGTTTCCTTTCGGCGCTTTGTTCGGCTCTCATCTTCGGAGTACGAGGGCCGAAGCGGGTCTTGAGACGGCATATCTGGCCAGCGGACGGGATGCCCTGCACTGGATCATCCTTTCCTTGGGGTTGCAGCGAGGGTCTCGTGTCTTACTTCCTTCATACCTGTGCGAAGAGGTGGTTGCGCCGTTCCTCGCCCACGGCATGGATGTGGACTTCTACAGGGTGACCCGGGACCTTCAAGTGGATCGGGCCGACCTGGGCCGCCGGCTCATCTCGGAGACACGTCTCGTCCTCTACATCCACTACTTTGGGTTTCCAACGGAGTTTCCAGGAAAGCCCGTGGCCTCGATGGCTCCAAGCGCTGTGGTGATAGAGGACTCCAGCCATTCGTTCCTATCCCGGTTCGATGCTGCTCAAGGGCATGGAGATATCTGGTTCGCCAGCTACCGCAAGCTGCTCCCCCTGCCAGATGGTGCCGTTGTGTGCTGGAGTGGGAAGAGCGTTCAAACCTTCCATCCTTTCAGAGCGCACAATTCGCTTGGCCATGTGGCGGCGGTGGGCTATCGCAGCGTCGGCGCGATGCTCAAAAGCCTATGGTTGCTGAGGCCAGGGCTGTTCCCCAAGCGGGTCTTCCGGCAGTTCTTCTTCTGGTCGAGGCGGCGGCTCGAGCACTACTCGAAACCAGCACCGATGTCTATGGTGTCCAAAAGACTCCTCAAGCACATGGATATCGAGGGAATGGTGTCGGCCCGGCGGCGGAACTTCAGCCATCTTCTGAGTGCTCTAGACGGCAGTGAAGAGGTGCGGCCGCTGTACTCCTCTCTGCCTGAAGGCGTATGCCCGCTAGGCTTTCCCCTTTTGGCCGAAGACAGGCCACGATTGCTGCAGCATCTCATCGAGAGCAAGGTCTATCCGCCGGTGCATTGGGAGCTGCCCGGCCTGGTGCCTCGGAGCGAGTTTCCTGACTCCTGGCATGTCTCAGACCGCATCCTCACGTTGCCGGTGGACCAGCGGTACGATGAAGAGGATATGGCACGGATCGCAGGGTTGGTGCGTAGCTTTCGCAGCCAAAAGGTTCTATGGGCCGCTGGTCGCTAGAGGTGCTTTCGGCGCACGGACGCGACCGTGAGCGCTGGCACCAGCACCTGGCCAAACTCCCTCCCCATAAGAAGGATGTCTTTTTCCTCCCAGAGTATGCGGCGCTCTACGAAGACGTGTACAACGAGCCAGCGGTGTTCTTCAGGTACGGAGACGAGCGGCAGACGGCGGTGCTGGTCGGCGCGAAGCGGAGCATCGCGGCCCTCCCGTTTTACAAGTCACCAGTCGGCTCTGTCCAGCGACCATTACAGGACTTGACCAGTCCGTACGGGTATGGCGGCCCTGTCGTCCACAGCCAGGAGGGGAGCGAGGATAAGGAGCTGTTCCCCGCGTTTCGGGAAGCCATCCACGACTACTGCGTCGGCGAGGGGATCGTGACTGAGTTCTTGCGGCTCCACCCTTTGATGGAGAACCACAGACTTTTCGAGAATGCCCCCGGGGTCTATCAGAAGAACTACACGGTATGGATCGACCTGCGGCTCAGTGAGTCTGGCATCCACGAAGGGATGAGTAAGAAACACCGCAATGGGATTCGCAGGGCCACGAGCGAAGGCGTGGAAATCGTCCAATCTGATCTGCGGCCTGAGCACCTGCGAGAGTTCCACCGTTTGTACACCGCGCGGATGGGAGAGATGGGCGCCCTGTCTTTGTTCTTTTTCCCCCTTGAGTTCTTCGAGCGGGCCGCTACGGACCTTCGAGGTCATGTCTCCTTTTTCTTGGCCGTCTGGAAGAACAAAGTGGTGTCCGCCTATATGTTTTTCCACAGCGGCCCTTACATCCACAACTTTCTCTCAGGGTCGGACAGCGCACATTGGGACCTGAAGGCAAACGTCTTGACGGTCTTC
>VGZR01000064.1 GCA_016872515.1 SAR202 cluster bacterium | reverse complement strand
TCTGGATTCCCCCGTGGGTGAGGCAAAGGGGACGCCCTGGCTATAGCGCCAGCCGCATCACATGCCGCCGGGTGCCGGCCCTGCCCACCTCGCGGAACCCTGCGGCGGTGAAGGCGGTCGTGAACCCCATGAAGCGGTAGCTTGGCGAGCCGGGGTCCACGGGATATGCCTCGACGGGAGCGGCACCATTTCCTTTCGCGTGCTCTATGGCGGCCTCCAGGGGCTGCTTCATCACTCCCTGGCCGCGGAGCCGCCTCGGCACGAAGAAGCAGACCACAGCCCAGACCTTTGCCGGGTCTTCAACTGGGTCGGCCACGCCGCCAAGGTCCCGGTAGGTGGTCTTCGGTGCGATGGAGCACCAGGCAGCAGGCTCGCCGCCCAGATAGCCGAGGATACCGATGGGCATGTTCCGCCGGACGAGGCCCTGCAGGGCGGCCTTCTTGGCCTGCTTGTCGGCGCGGCTCGCCCCTTTCGGCATCGAGCGCCACACCATGCACCAGCAGTGCTTTGGCCCGCCCGGCGCCTCGAACAGCCGCTCCAGGTCGCGCCAGCGGCTACTGTCTGCCTCGTGGAACGCAAACCGAACGGCCACGGCGTCCTGTTCCTTGCCCATCTTCGCGGCGTGCGGTGCCATTTCCTCTGAGTCGGCCGTGGAGCACCTACCGCACTTCCAGCGAGTCTTCTGTGATGCGTCCATCGTCGCTGATGTGGAACGCCCGGAGCACCGGCTTGGCCTTGTCGGCCAGAGAGACCAGGACGTAGTGGACGTCCAGCCAACCGCTCTCCAGCGCCATCCGCACGTCGGTCTGAGAGGGGTAGGCTTCACTGTGCGTATGCGAGTGGTAGAACGCGAGGAACTTCCATTCCCGTGCCTCCGAGTCCTTGTCCGCGTCCAGGAACTGCTGCGGGTCCATGAGGTAGCGGAAGGGACTTCTGGCTGTATTAGTGATGCGGTAGGCGTGCTTCACCGTTCCGTCCGTGCCCGCCAGGATGCCGCAGCACTCGTTGGGGTCCTCGGCGAGGGCGTGTTCAGCGATCTGATGTGCAATTAGCCTTGAAAGGCGGAGCAAGGATTGCCTCCGTGGAGAGATTCAGAGATTGGTCAGGAGAGCAGCAGGGAGGAGCGGTTAGGTCTTGGCGGGGACCTTCGCCTGGAACCGGCCAGCGGTGACGGCCTTAGCAGCCGCCACCACCATCTCGGTGGCATACTCGAAGCTCATTTCGCTCGTGTTGATGCTTATGTGGTAGAGGTGCGTGTCCTCGGAGTTGTCTATCCCGAAGAAGCGTTTGAAGTAGTATGCCCGGGACCGGTCCCGGTCAGCGATGATCTTCTTTGCCTGGGCCCTGTCCACCCGTTCGCGCTCCATGATGCGGGCGATGCGGTCCTCCATGTGCGCCACCACGCCGATGCGCAGCGTTCCCGGCATATCCTTCAGGATGACAGTGCCGCCGCGTCCGACCATGACCACGTTGCCGCTTATGGCCACGTTCTTGAACACCTCGCGCAGTCCGGCGATGTACTTCTCGTCCTCCAGTTCGTGGCCCTTGGTGATGGTCGGTTGTGGGAGGTCTTCATACTCTTGCGTCAGGAAGGCCACCGCGCCGGGGCCGAAATAGGGGTCGCCGCCCGCGCCGCTCATCGCTGACCGCTCCAAGACGCGTTGTATCAGCCGGGAGATCCGCTCACCGGTGGTCGGGGGCCGCTGCTCCCGCTGGTGGAGCGCCTCCACCGTCGCGCCGACCTGCTTAGCGGCGCTGGTTAGGATGAGCCGGTCAACGTAGTCCGCGCCGAGCCGCTCGGCCACCAGTTGCCCCAACTGCCTTCCACCGCTTCCCGTGACGCCTCCGATGGTAACGATAGCCATCGCCTACCTCCTGAGAGGGAATCCTGGCAAGCCGGAACCGTGTCGAACGCGGGTTCCATGCGCCGCATGGCGTAACCCATCCTGGCACTCAAGCAACCTTGTGTCAAGCCTCTTCAGCCGATGCTTGGCGGCTAATAGCGGAGCAGCGAGAAGACCTCGTACTCGGCCAGGGTGTCCCTGCCAGCCAAGTCGGTCAGCTCCACCAACACCGCCAATTCCTCCACGACGCCGCCCGCCTCCTCGATCAGCTCCGCCGCCGCAGCGAGCGTCCCGCCCGTGGCCAGCAGGTCGTCTATGATTAGGACCCGGTCGCCAGAGGCGATGGCATCGGCGTGCATCTCCACCACGCCGGTGCCGTACTCCAGGCCGTACGATATCGCCCGCGTCCGGCCCGGCAGCTTCCCTTGCTTGCGGATCGGGACGAGCGGCTTGCTGAGGCGGTAGGCTAGGGGGGCGGCAAAGAAGAAACCGCGTGCCTCGATGCCCACTACCTTGGTTATCCCGCGGCTTTCATACCGCTGGAGGAACGCATCCACAGCCTGCCGGAACGCTTCGGGATTCCCCAGCAGCGGGGTGATGTCTCTGAAGACGACGCCCGTCCTTGGGAAATCAGCTATGTCCCTGATACAAGTCTTGAGGTCCATGTGTCCGTCGCCCCTTTTCGCCATCGGGCTTGCATCATAGGCCCGTGCTGGAGCGCGGTCAACGTCCTGTACTCGTCCAGTAGATCAGTGACAGTGGGCCTCCTTTCGTTGGGTGCGCCACTGGACCAGGAACTGTTGCAGGGTGAGGTAGCCTAAGGCCTGGTGGGGACGCACGGTGTTGTAGGTGTGCTCCCAGGCACGCAGCTCTTGGTTGCGGGTGGGGATAGCCAGGGAGAAGTCGGTGACCTCGTAGAACTCCTCCGTGTGGGTGCGCTGGGCACGCTCCACGCAGCCGTTGAGCTTGGGAGAGCGCGGGGGGCAGGACGAACAGGCGGATGCCGCGCCGCTGGCAGGCCGCTTCAAAGACGGCAGCGAACTCGCTACCCCCATCCACCTGGATGGCCTTGAGGGGAAAGGGCAAACGCGCTTGGAGGGTGGTGAGAAACTGGGCCGCCAACGTGGAGGTGGCCCGGGTGTGCACCTCCAGCACGTCCCAGCGGGAGACCACATCTCTGGCCGTGAAGTGCTTGAGCACGACCCCAGGGACCGGACGCAGGTCAAGGGTATCCACCTGGACCAGGTCCCCAGGCTCCCGCA
>VGZR01000063.1 GCA_016872515.1 SAR202 cluster bacterium | reverse complement strand
TGGAAGGGGCATTCGGCGGTCACGGAGCTGCAACGTGCAGTCAGGGAGTTGGGACTGAAGGGGTTGAAGTTGCACCCAGGCCAGCAGGCGTTCTATCCGAACGACGAGGAGTTCTATCCACTTTACTCACAGTGCGTGGAGCTAGGGGTGCCGGTGCTGTACCACAGCGGGTTCGCGGCGTCGGGACTGGGAATGCCCGGCGGTGGCGGCATCAAACTCAAGTACAGCGCGCCCATCCCGTACATCGACGACGTGGCGGCGGACTTCCCCGACCTGACCATCATCATGGCGCACGCGGGCTGGCCGTGGACGGAGGAGCAGATCGCGGTGGCGCTGCACAAGCCCAATGTTTACATAGACCTGTCGGGGTGGTCGCCGCGCTATCTCCCGGAGGCGTTGGTGCGGGAGACGGGTTCGCGGCTCAAGGACAAGGTGTTGTTCGGGTCCGACTACCCATTTCTGCCGCCCGACCAGTGGTTGGCCGAGTTCAAGAACCTGCCGCTGAAGGAAGACGTGCGCCGTAAAGTGCTGTTGGAAAACTCGAAGCGGGTGCTGAAGCTGGCCTAAGGCGGTCTTGGATGAACATCCTGTGCCTGGGAGGAAGCTACACCGGAAGGTACGTCGCCTCGAAGTTCTCGAAGGAGCACCAGGTGTCCTTCTTGAGCCGCAACGCGGAGGAGCTACGAGCGAAGGGATACACTGCCGCAGGACCAGAAGGCCTTCAAGAGTTGTCCAAAAAGGGTATTGGCGTCATCCTGGACACAGTACCTGCCGTGCATAGCAAGGGCGGACTAGAACATCCGTATCGGCAGGAGTTGGAAAAGGTGCTGGAGTGGAATCCAGGTTCAGCTTTCATCCACGTAAGTTCGACTTCGGTGTACCCGATGGAGTTCACCGCCGAGGACGAGAAGGACCTGCCTACCATGGACGAAGGGTCGCCCGCCAAGCCGGATACGGAGCGAGGTGCGGAGCGGCTGCTGTTGGAGCAGCACGTCGCGCGCCTGGTGCCAGACTTGCGTGTACTGCGGTGCGGCGGCATCTACGGGCCGGGACGGTGCATGGCAGCGCGGTTCAAGTATGGAGACTTCCGGCGTGCGGAGTCGGGCAACCGGATGATTTCGCGCATCCACGTCCACGACCTAGCCCGGCTCATCCTGGCAGTTGGCGCGCCCAACCATGATGATGGACTAAGAGTCGTGAACGCAGTGGACGAGCGGTCGTCCACGAACCGGGAGACGTTTGGCTTCCTAGGGGAGTCGCTTGGCATACGAGTACCCGGCGATTGGCGGGAAGCGCGGCCCCAGGGCCGGCGCGTAGTGAGTCTCTACGCCAAAGGCCTGTTGGATGGAAAGTTTGTCTATCCGACGTACCGCGAGGGGTTCGCGCAGTGTCTAGCAGAGGAGTAGGACATGGATAAGACTGCGGTCCTGCAACAGTTCTCGAAGGCGGCGGCGCTGCCGGAGGATGAGGTTGGCCTAGCCTCGACCGCGCTGCTTATCGGCGCTTCGGAGTACCCATCCCTCGACATACAGCGCGAGCTAGGCACTTTGGACTCGCTGGCAGCGGGCGCGGCCCACTGGGTGTCAGAACGTCAAGAGCCGCTGCAGGCGGTGAACGCCTTGAGCAAGTGGTTGTTCGACGACCTGGGATTCACCGGTAACCAAGATGACTACTACGACCCGCGAAACAGCTACCTGAACGACGTGCTCTCGCGCAGAGTAGGCATCCCCATCACGTTGTCGCTTGTTTACATCGAAGTGGGCCGCCGCTTGGGCGTGCCGCTGCTGGGCATCGGAATGCCGGGGCACTTCCTTGTACGGCACCGGGACGAGGAAGGGCTATTCATTGACCCGTTTCACAAGGGAATCCTGCTTTCGGTGGACGAGTGCCGCCAGCGGTTCCATCTGATGACGAACAATGCCGTGGCGTGGGAGCCCGGCCACCTGGCGCCCATCCGGAACCGGGACTTCATCGCGCGGATGCTCCGCAATCTCAAGGCCATCTACGTCCGTAAGGAGGACTTCGAGCGCGCGCTGACGGTGCTGGACATGCTTGTGTCGTTGGTGCCGGAGGCGGCCGAGGAGCGGCGAGACCGTGGCCTCGTCCACCACAGGTTGGGCCACAATGCAGAGGCCTTGGTGGACCTGAGGTGGTTCGCGTCCACACGCCACCCGAACGCCAAGGATGAGTTTTTGGACAAGCTCATCCGCGACCTCATGGGGCTGAAAGAAAAGTGACCACGACCCGAAATGGTGGAGGGAGCGCAAACATGGCCTCAACCAGGAAACCCTCCTCGAAGCGGGCCCATCCGAAGATGGGTGCGCCTGAGTCGGTGTACATAACGGCTGGGAGTGGACGAGGGGCTGCGTGAGCGGCTGCGGAGGCCAAAGCGGGAGCTGACGGTCCACTTCCCGGTCAAGATGGATGACGGGCGTGTCCAGGTGTTCACCGGGCATAGGGTGCAGCACAACCTGGCGCGCGGGACGGGGAAGGGCGGCATCCGCTACCACCCGGACGTCACCCTTGACGAGGTCAAGGCCCTGGCGATGTGGATGACATGGAAGTGCGCGGTGGCCGGCATCCCTTACGGCGGAGCGAAGGGCGGTGTGACGTGTAATCCCAAGGCGATGTCGGAGGGGGAGCTGGAGCGGCTGACGCGACGGTATGCCTCGGAGATCGCGCCCATCATCGGGCCAGACCGGGATATCCCGGCGCCTGACGTGAACACGGACGGACGGGTGATGGCCTGGCTGATGGACACCGTCAGCGCCCACTGGGGCCACGACGTGCCGGGTATCGTGACGGGAAAGCCTCTAAGCATCGGGTGTACAGTGGGCCGCGTGGAGGCGACCGGACGAGGGGTGACGGTGGCCGCCCGGGAGGCGGCGAAGGCGCAGGGAGTGCCGCTTGAGGGGTCGCGGGTAGCGGTGCTGGGGTTCGGCAACGTAGGCTCGTGGACCGCGAGCCTGATGGTGAATTCGGGCGCGAAACTGGTGGCTGTGGCGGACTCGACCAGCGGTGTGTATTCGTCTAAGGGACCATATTGCGTCAATAGAAACGGTTACCGAAGCCTGGATGGTTGCGTCATAAATGGTGTTACCGAGGGCGAGGGCACGGCGGAGCGATGAGCGAGGCCGAAGAGCTGGTG
>VGZR01000062.1 GCA_016872515.1 SAR202 cluster bacterium | reverse complement strand
TTCTGAATGCGGTGCACCAACTCGCGGGCAGTACCCTCCAGGGCCAGTTCGGGAGTTACCTCAGTGGAAACGGCGACGATGTACGCACCCTCGGAGGCAACCGCGTAGCCATGGTGGTCTTTGGCGTTTACGAGCACTTCCTCAGGAAGCAATTCGAACTCTCCCAGGGGCACGGGATGGCCTACTGAAACCAGCGCATACACCTCCGCCGGGTCGGCCTTGGCTAGGGCCGCGCGAACTTCTTTGATCCGCGGGCCATACTTCGGCCCGAGCATCGGCAGGTTCGGTTGCACCTGGAACTCCACCACATCGCGCACGTCGTCTACCGCCGTCACTTCACGCAAGTTCAGTTCATCCAAAACCTGAGCCATGCCCTGCTCCAGCAGCGCAACTTCGTCTTTGGTGCGGAGCTTCACCACCGCCCGCTGGAGCGGTTGGCGTACCTTTACGCCGGCCTTGCTGCGGGCCGCGCGGCCTAGGCTCGACAGCTTCATGGCCAAACGCACCGACTCGGTCAGCCGCTGGTCAATCAGCCATGGGTCGGCTTTGGGATAGTCGTCGAGGTGGACGCTCTCCCGTCCCGAGCCGGTGGAGCGAACGAGGTTCTGGTACATCTCCTCGGTGACGAAGGGGACGATGGGTACGACCAGTTTGATGAGGGTCACAAGGCACTCGTAGAGAGTGACGTAGGCCGCCAACTTATCTTGGTCGGCACTGCTGGCTTCGCCGACCAGACCGCTTTTCCAGAAGCGTCGTCGGGAGCGGCGGACGTACCAGTTGGACAGATACTCAACGAACTGTTCGACGGCACGAGCGGCGCGGTCGGGCTCATAGTTATCGAGGGCATCGGTCGCCTCCGCCACCAGACCGTTCAACTCTGAGATTATCCACCGGTCCAGCTCGGCACGGCTCGCCACCGGCGGCGCGGCGGCCTTCGTGGGGTCGTAGCCGTCTATGTTGGCGTAGGTGACGAAGAAGGAGTACACGTTCCATAGAGGGATGAGGAACTGGCGGCGGACCTCGTCAGCGACGTTGTAGCCGAAGTTGAGGTTCACAGCAGGGTTCTGGCGGGCGTAGAGCCAGCGCATGGCATCCACACCCATCTTCTCCGCCGCGTCCTCGAACCAGATGGCGTTGCCCTTGCTCTTGTGCATCTCCTGGCCCTTCTCATCGCGCATGAGGGCGTAGCTGAAGACGCACTTGAAGGGTACCTGGTTCTCCAGAACGGTGCTCATGGTGAGCAGGGAGTAGAACCAGTTGCGGAACTGGCCTGGAAAACTTTCGGAGATCCAGTCGGCGGGGAACCACTGCTCCCAGTAGGCGCGGTCGTGGCGGTAGCGCAGGGTCGAGAAGGGAACGATGCCGGCGTCGAGCCAGGGGTTGCCCACGTCCTTGATGCGAGAGACCTTCGCTCCGCACTTGGCGCAGGCAATCTTGACGGCGTCTATCCACGGACGGTGGGGCGAGTGGCCCTCGAACTGCTCCCAGCCCTCAACGGCGCGGGCCTTCAGTTCAACCTCGCTGCCGACGACGTCGAAGTGGCCGCAGGAGCCGCATTTAAAGATGGGCAGGGCGAGTCCCCAGTACCGCTTTTTGGACACCATCCAGTCGTCCATGTTCTTAAGCCAGTCCAGTTCGCGCTGCAGGCCGAACTCGGGAATCCAGCGGATCTTCTTGGTGACGTCCGCGATAAGGCCGCGCAGTTCGCCCATGGAGATGAACCACTCGTCCACCAACCGAAAGACGAGCTCAGAGTTACAGCGCCAGCAGACCGGATAGCGGTGTGAGTACTTCTCCAGCCGGTAGAAAAGGCCCTTTTCTTTGAGACTGGCGTAGATAGCTTCGGCGACCTTATGGACGTTCTGGCCGGTCAGGCTGTCGTAGCCGGAGACGAAGTCGCCGAACTCGTCCAGTGGCGCTAGGACAGCCAAGCCATGCTTTTTGGACAGGCCGAAGTCCTCCTTGCCCGCTCCAGGGGCGATGTGGACGATGCCCGTGCCCTCCTCTTGGCTCACGTCTTCCCAGGCGACGACGTGGTGCTCGACGCCCTGCTGGACAGGCAGCTCGTCGAAGGGGCCGCGGTACTTCCAGCCCACCAGGTCTGTGCCCTTCAGCTCCTCGATCACCTCGTACCCCTTGGGCAGAACGCCGAGCCGTCCTTTTGCAAGGTACAGAGTGTCGGCTTCGCCCCTGCGGGTGGGCGACGGGCCTTTTACTCTGACATAGGGCATGTCGGGGTGGACCGCCGCGGCGGTGTTCGCGGCCAGTGTCCACGGCGTCGTCGTCCAGACCACCAGCGCCTCCCCCTGCTTGTTTAGCAGGGGGAAACGGACGAAGAGGCCGGGATGGACGATCTCCTGGTAGCCCTCGGTGACAATCTCGTGCTCCGAGAGGCCGGTGCCGCACCGGGGGCACCAGGGCATGACGTCCCTGCCTTGATACAGCCAGCCGCGCTCGTGACACGTCTTGAGGAAGTGCCAGATGGTGTAGTTGTTCTCGTCGGACATTGTGTGGTAGGAGTTGTCCCAGTCCATCCAGTAGCCGAGGCGAATGGACTGCTGGGTCTGGATGGAGGAGAACTTGCGGACGCGGGCCTTACACAGATCGACGAAGCGGTCAATGCCATAGGCCTCGATGTCGCGCTTCGACTTGAACCCCAGCTCCTTCTCGACCTCGACCTCGATCCAAAGCCCCTGGCCGTCGAACCCGTTCTGGTGCCGCTGTTTGAAGCCCTGCATGGACTTGTAACGCTGGAACAGGTCTTTATACATGCGGCCCCAAGCGTGGTGGACGCCCATGGGGTTGTTGGCGGTGATGGGGCCGTCGATGAAGGAGAAGCGCTTCGAGGAGGCGTCATTCCGGTGGAGGTACTTCTGGACGATGCCCTTTTCCTGCCACCAGGCGAGGGTGTCGCGTTCCAGCGCGACGAAGTCCACCTTCGAGCTAATGGGCTTGAACACTGCATTTCCTCCTTGGCGGAGTCATTTGCTGGGGTCTAGCCACCATCCACATCGTCATCGAACCGGGCATGAGCGGCCCTAGAGCCATATCTGGCCCACGGCTGCTCCCGAACGACTCGGCGACCTCCCAACCTGCTTCGGCCAGCACTGCGGCCAGGTCTGTTTGGTCGTAAAGCTGGTGCTCCATGTCCACCCTGAGCCGCAGCCGCGTGCCGTCACCATTGCCCTCGAAGTAGAACCGCTCACCGTAAAGGGCGCCGCCGTGCTCGGCCAACTCGCCCCGCTGGTAGAGTCTGTAGGGGCCGGCGATGTCCACAACCTCATCCTCGAACACTGTTTCCAGCCACTCCAGATGGATGGTGGACACGACGAGCAAGGCCCCAGGCTTCGCCAGCGCCCTGAGCTGTCCAAAAAGTCGCACGT
>VGZR01000061.1 GCA_016872515.1 SAR202 cluster bacterium | reverse complement strand
CTGTAGTACAACGGGACGCACCAGTGATTCTTCGCCACCCACTCGGTATTCGGATATGACCCCGCTCGCTTGAAGATGACATGACAAGGTGTGTCATAGACCTTGCCAGTGGACTTTTCGATTGGGTCGAAGACGATGTACTTATACAGACCCGACACCATCCCGGCAGGGAAACGCACCCGGTTGGGGAACTGGGCGTCGAGATACTTCTGCGCCATCTCGTTCTTCCATGCGACGATTTCCTCCATCCTCTCCACCTGCACCACTCCCAAGGCGGCCGTGAACTCGGACAGGCGGTAGTTCAGCCCCAACACCTCGTACTCCGGCTTCCCCCAGTTCCGATAGCGCATCGCAAAGTCGATCAACCCCTGGTGCCGAGAGACGAGCATCCCACCTTCGCCGGTCGAGACCGTTTTCGTGGGATAGAACGAATACACTCCCGCATCACCCCATGTCCCAGGACGCTTCCCGTTCCAGGACGCGCCATGCGCATGGGCACAGTCCTCTAACAGTATGATGCCTTTGCTCCGGCATAACTCGGCAATCTTTGGAGTATCGAAAGCGATGTGGCCCCCGATATGAACCAGCCAGACTGCGGCCAGTTGGTGTTTCTCAGCCGCCGACACGACGTCCTCGTAGCTCAGGCTCAGGTCTTTCCGGCTGCAATCAGCGAACACAACCTCAGCCCCGGCCTTCAATGTCGTCATCGGAGTGGCGGCAAAGGTGTTACTGGGGCAGAGAACCTTCTTGCCAGCGAGCTTGAAGTAGTCCATACAGGCTATGGCCGCTCCGCCCCAGGTGCCCGTGGCAACCGCCTGGACACCATTCCACTTCGCCCACTTCTCCTCGAAGAGGCTCGTGAACTTGCCCTCCGTCCACTTCTGAGTTGTGAAGATTTCGTTCCAGTATTCAAAAACCCTTCCCTTGTCGCGCGGATCGAAGCCTATCCGGAAGCTGTCGAACGCCGCCTGGGAAGGTGTCGAAGGTGATTGCACGGATACCTCTTTCCTCTTCTGCATGTCTCTACAACCTTCCAAGACTGGGTGCCAGGCGAACATGCTCAGCCCCATAGACGTCAGCATACCTTCGTGTCGCGCTGCGGACGACCTCGTCCCGCGATAGGCCAGAGTCGAACCCCTCCATGAGCCAGGTCATGTAGTCGCCGACCCGGTGCGCCGCTCGCCCGTCCCGGAATGGGTCAATCAGGTCAAGAACCGGCGAGTGGTCACCCAGTCCTTCAGGATTTCCTTCCCGGGTCAGCCATTTTCGGAGCGCAGCCATAGCCAGCTCGAGGTCGTCGAAGACGATTTTCCCGTACCCATGCTCGTAGAAAGGGTGCCCCGGCTCCCTGGTAAGGTCTATGTGTACCCCAGGCACACCCGCCAGGACTGCCTCCACCACGGCTGAGTTTACGGCGTAACCCAGTGCCAGATCGGCCGCTAAGGCTGCCTGGCACGGATAGATGATTGGATCACCGTCCTTCTGACGCGCAAGCAGAAGGCACCTTCCAGTAGCTAGCGCTCGCTCCAACAGCGGCTGTACCTCGGAGGACTGAAGCACTGTCCGAGCTAGTGCAGCTTTAGGCTTCAGAATCAGCCCCATCTCAGCAGTATTGATCACCTGTTCGAGGAGCTTTTGATAGAGGACGACCACGTCAAACCGCGACGTGTGGAAGAACCGATGAAACTTGTTGTCGAAGAAGCAAACTATCTTCCGTGCGCCAGCCGTCTGAAGCTGCCGCCGTACCGAAGCCGCGTTAGCCCTCGCAGGCTCAAACATATAGTCGAAAGGGTACCCGCAAGTGACGAGCGTGGTGATACCGAGGAAATCGATCTTGCGGAACGCGTCCCTCATGTGAGGCCCCCAGACGAGGAAGGTGTCGAAAGGCGAGGCCCTACCTGCCTCGCACATCGCCTCGCTATAGCCAAACGTGGTGTCGGTCCTCACGTTGAGCCCGCCAACCCGCTCCAGGGCGACCGATTGATGGACATGGCCGTTGCTCAACACATCGGTGTAGCTCGAGTGCAGCCTGACCTTGTTGGACCAGAAAACGTGCTCCCAGCCGGCGGTCTTGGCCGACGCTTCAGCCGTCCGCATCCAGGCCCAGTGCCCGAGACGCTGCCGGCCTGGCCGGTCTAGGAGCCAGAACGGAGCGGTGAGGAGCAAACCCAACTTCTGTCGCCACTGGAGTTCTGAATCAAGTTGGCCTTGCCTAACCTGCCCATTCTGCCCTTCGTACCGCTGCAGGGCCAGGACTTCCCAACCTCGGCCCTGGACCGTGCTCAATGTCTGAGGTGTCGGAGGCACATCGGGCCGGTCGAAATAGACCAACACACGATCGCCTTCGATCTTGGAGTTGGGTAGCCAAAACATGTCCGAGCGTTTCTTCTTCGAGTCAACCTCTAGTCCGAGGCAGGCCTGCGCCGCCACCTTGCCTGCTGAACGCGGGCCGTCTCGTGACCGGAAGAGAGGCCGTCCGCCATGGTCGCGACCATACTCTTCTTTCTCTGGGTTATTTCCACGAGGCTGCCCAACGCTTGCGGCTGACCCACGCAGGAGGCTTCTCAGCGCCACTCCGCCTTGAGAGCGGAAAAGGCGCGGATAAGGCTGTTGACCACAAGTGATGTTTGGATAGAGTTCCTCGAGATTGTCCACAAGCCATTTCCCGAATGGGTTGTGGGGAATATAGACCACCGTCTTTCCGGAGTGGCTGGCATCGGGCTGGGCGACGTATCTGGCATATAGGCAGAGGAAGACCCACGGCTCCACCGTGTAGTAGAAGTCCCTGAGAAGCAAGGCCTCTCCGCTGCGCCTGCTGTAGGCCCGCCCATAAAGCCGGGCGGCCCAACTCTTCAGGAGCACCTCCAGATGAAACTTTGAGGTCATGTGCCACAACTGCAGCACCCATTCGTGACGAAACTTCGTTCCACTTGGCAGATACATCGTGGAAATATCCGCATCGAGAGGTCGTGCACACAATGAGTTTGTGGCATTCACAATCTGTTTCTCGGCCGATTCGGCGACGTATCTGACCGAAAGATGTTGGCTCGGCCAGAGACACAAAACACTTCTGGCTGTGTCCTGGCTCCATTTGTCCACGAGTAAATTCACAACCTTGCTACCAGTCTCCTTGGTCATTAGGCCGAGTTGTAATCGCCTGCCGGTCTCATTGCGTTCTTTTCTCCCGCCCAAAGGAAGCCGCCAGGGTTCAACATCCCATGCCTCACGCTAGACTGGTCGAACAGGTACAGGAACTCGCCAAGCATTCGGGCCTGTTCTTCTGTCCGCCCTCTTACCCCCCCCGACACGCGAGAAGTAGCAACTGTCAGGCACATTCTCAAGCTCCATGAATCGGCTTCGTAGGGCCTTGAGCATCTCCTCTCCACGGTCGGCATGGTGATGTGGCGATTGGGGACTTTCAGCCCTGTCTCTCAACTCTTGGAGTTCGTTCAGACACTCGCTCACA
>VGZR01000060.1 GCA_016872515.1 SAR202 cluster bacterium | reverse complement strand
CCATCGAGACCAGCCCGCGTCGTATGGTCTGAGAATCGGCCGTCGCCATCGTTGTGGTAGTACGTCATCGAGCCGCACGGGTCCCAGCTCGTCGCGACGATATCCAGGAGACCGTCGTTGTCGAAGTCGTCCACGATCCCCCCGCCTGCAAGTTTCAGGTTGTATAGCCCTGCCTCCGGCGCGATCTCCTCGAACCGGCCGATGTCCGCCTCTGACTCGAAGACGGTGGGTGGGATCAGGAACGTAGCCGGCACCGCTTCTGGGTATGTTCCCAGGGCCATGTGGGCGATGTTCAATAGCCAGCGGTAGCGCACGTTCTCCGGAGACACAGCCAGTAACTTCTCCAGGAATCCGGCAGCTGCCTGGGAGCCGCGCTTGTTCTTCTGGCCCGAACCTTCGAGGGGCAGCGTGCACGTAAACCGGCCGCCGGCGGTCAGGCAGTTGTCCAGCTCCCCCTTCTTAAGATGAGCGATAGCCAACGCCTCCAGTAGAGTCTTTTCCCGTACGGGGTCGGGGCCTGCCGCCTCCTCGGACTCGAGCTCTTCCGCCAGCACACGGATGGCCTCGTCCGCTTCGCCAAACTTCAGCTGCTCCTGCGACAGGGACAAGGCGAACTCGTACCGCCAGGCTGGGTCTTTCTGGGACGCATCGGCGGCGAGTTTCATCAGGACTTCGAGTCTGTGCCGGCCGACGTTGGGGTTATCGCTGTCCGTCAGGTCCTCGCAGTACGCCTCCAAGTCGTCGGTCACGCTGATGTTTTGTGCCGCCGCTTCCACAGAGCCTGGTACAGGCGGTGTCGGAACCGGCACAGGCCTTAGCACGTAGTAAAGGAGCACTCCCAATCCTGCCACCAACACAAGACCAGCAGCCGATAGCGCAACGGTGCGGTAGAGCTTCACCTCGGAGGTTCCGCGCTACAGTTCTTAGCCCGATGGAAGAGCGCCGAGCTGCCGGAGCATCCCCAACCCATCGAACTCCTCCCACTCTTCCGCGATCTGCCCGCCCTCGAACCGGTGGATCGTGATCCCCGTCGTTCTGACCGCCTTCCCCGTCGGCGCCACGCCCATGATGGCCCCCTGCTGCACACCTCGCAGGACCCACCGTCCGATGATGCTGTCTTCGGTGAAGAGCATCAGCTCGTACTCGTAGCTCCTGCCGGGGAACGCCTTGCGGAAGTCGCCATAGAGTTGCTTGAACCCTTGGCGGCCACGCAGTTCGATTCCAGGCCCGTGCCACACCGCCGTGGGCCTGTACACCTCGTCCACGACGTCCAACTTGCCCTGCCCGATGATTTCATCCATCACCCGGTCCATGGTCTTCTTGCGCTCTGCCTTCGTCGCCACTTTCCACTCCTTGCACCGGCTCTTTCATCGAATGCGCACCAGTTTCCACAGAAACACCCCCCTGTCAAGGGCGTCCTCGTCCACCTGAACCCGCATGGGAAGTCCGGATGCTAGGATAGCCTCATGGCACGAGCGCCACTTCGATTGACTTCACATATAGGGTCTTGCGGGCTGTGTGTATAATGTGCCCCGTTTCAAACCCTTCGCTCATCCCTGGCTCGGCAGCCTGGTGTCGTTAGGAGGCATTCGGCATGAAGGCTCGAACCTACCGCTTGACCCTTTGGCCCGTTCTCTTGGTTATCGTTCTCCTGTTGGCAAGCGTCACGATGCTGGCCGCTTGCAGTTCCTCTGAAACCCCGGCCGCATCTCAACCGACCGCGTCCGTGCAGCAGAACGCAGCCAAGCCTATCCCCACCAACACACCCGTCCCCGAGGTGGCAGAGGCCGTCGGCGGATGCGAGATCGGCCCCAAGGCCGAATGCCCCGGGGCAGACTTCAGCGGCCAAGACCTCGGCGCCGTTGACAAGGCCATGCATGGGAGCGAGGGCCGGGATGCGGCTGACCTCAGCGGGTCAAACCTCCAAGGGGCGAACTTCTCCAACTCCATCCTTAAGGAAGTGGATTTCACCGGCGCCGACCTGCGCAAGGCAAATTTCAAAGGCGCGAATCTCAGAGGGGCATTCCTCTATACCGCCGATTTGCGGGAGGCAGACCTCACCGGCGCCTCTCTGGAACAGGCCGACCTTGAAGACGCCCAACTGGAAGGCACCATCTTCTGTAATACCATCATGCAAGACGGGAAGATCAACAACGCGAACTGCCCTTAGCTAACCCATAACGATAGCCCACCGGTGTCAGAGGAGGCGTGCCGTGGGAATGCGTGGGTCATTTGGTCTAAAACACACTCATCTTCGCCTTTCTTCTCTCATGGTTTACTCCCTTGCCCTGCTGGCTGCCTGCAGTTCCGATTCCGATGCCTCGCAGCTCCAAACTCAGGAACAGCAGGCTACTCGCCCAGCGGTGATACCCTCATCCACCCCGCTTCCAACCGTCCTCAAGGAACTGGGCAACTGTGAGGTGGGTCCAAAAGCTCAGTGCCCCGGCGCGGACTTCGGCGGCCTTGACCTGAGCGAGTTGAGGGCATTTCAGGGACATAACGAGGCCCGCGACCCGGCCGACTTTACCGATGCCGACCTTGAGGGCGCCACGTTCGCTGGCGCCAATCTCAGAGCCGTTATCTTCGAGGGCGCCAACCTGCGTAACGCCAACTTCCGCGACGCCAATCTCAGGGAGGCATCGTTTTACCGAGCCGACGTCAGTGGCGCGGATTTCACCAACGCCATCCTAGACAATGCCGACTTCGAGGACGCCAAACTCGAAGGCGCCATCTTCTGTAATACGACCCTGCTGGACGAGACTGTCAACAGAGACGGCTGCCCGTAGTCCATCCATCCGGTAGATGAGGAAACATGCCATGGGAATGCTTAGGTCAAGCGGGACTTTCCGAAGCATCCAGACATTTCTGGCTGTCGTGACCTTTTCCATCGCCCTCTTCTTAGCGGCCTGCAGTTCAGACTCCGCAGCCTCTCGGCCGCAACCTCAAGAGCAACAAGAGACGACCCAAGTCCCCAAAGCCACTGCCCCAACCGCGCCGACTATTACGCCAATCGCAACAGTCCCCAAGGAGGTCGGCCAATGCCACATCGAACCCAAGGCCCAGTGCCCAGGGGCTGACTTCAGCGGCCAGGACCTCGCCGAGATTTCTGTCCAGCATGCCGGTGCTTCCGAAGGCCGCGAGGGAGCCGATTTCACCGATGCCAATATCGAGGGCGCCCAGTTCGTCGGCGCGAACCTCAAGGGCGTCCTCTTCGAAGGTGCCAACGCGCGCAACGCCAACTTCCGTGATGCCAATCTGAGAGAAGCGTCCTTCTACCGGGCGGATGTCAGCGGCGCGGACTTTACCAACGCTATCCTGGACAACGCCGACTTCGAAGACGCCAAAACTGATGGGGTCATCTATTGCAACACCACGATGAAAGACGGCACCATAAGCGACGCCGGCTGTCCATAGTTGCCACACAGGATTGTGAGAACAAGCACGAAGCATATTGCGTCAATAGAAACGGTTACCGAAGCCTGGATGGTTGCGTCATAAATGGTGTTACCGAGGGCGAGGGCACGGCGGAGCGATGAGCGAGGCCG
>VGZR01000059.1 GCA_016872515.1 SAR202 cluster bacterium | reverse complement strand
CACTCCCACTCCCACTCCCACCCCAACCGCGACCAGTACTCCGACTGCCACCAACACACCCGCAGCAACCGCGACGCCCACGCCGACTGCGACGCCGACGAGCTTAGGTAGCCCCATCGGCGTAGCGCCAGACCCAAATGCGCCAGGAACAGTCTGGGTGTGGTTCAGCGGCGGGGTGCGCTACAGCTCCAACCCACACAACGCCACTCCGATATGGGAAGTAATACTCACGGATGGCGCGACTCCAACGCCCACGGCAACCCCGACTCCTACCGCGACGCCGACGAGTGCCACCAGCACTCCCGCGGTGCCGGGTCGCTCGATGACAGGTCTGCTGGTCCTGGCGGCTAAGTTCTTCGGTGCGGCGTTGGTCGTTATCTGGCGGGGGCGGAGGCCTGATGGCCCGTCGCCTTGACGCGGCTGCGGAACGCATTTACACTCGCACCGATTTCTGGCGAACGTATCGCGCCCCGGTGGAATCGGGGCGCTCCTGGGGAGGAGCACGATGGATCTGGTCTTGGTGGGCGGGAACATCCTGACTGTGGACAAGCGCAACCGGCGGGTGCAGGCGCTGGCAGTGGAGGGCGGCAAGGTCAAGGCGGTGGGCACCAGCGCCCAGGTCGCGAAGATGGCCGGCCCGAAGACAAAGGTGGTCAACCTGATGGGCCGGACGGTCACTCCCGGCTTCATCGACCCGCACAACCACTTCGCGATGACGTGCTTGGAGCCAGTGGCGGTGGACTGCCACATGCCGCCGCTGCGCAGCATCGCCGAGGTGCTGGACGCTATCGTGGCGGCGGCCTCGGCGGCGCCCAGGGGCAAGTGGATCATGGGCCTGGGTTTCGAGTGGCTGACCTGGGGTAACAAGCGGCGCATCACGCGGCAGGAGCTGGACGAGGCGGCGCCGAATAATCCCGTCTGCATCGTGGACCACTACTGGCACGCGGTGTACGCCAACTCGGCGGCCCTCAAGCTGGCGGGCATAGAGCGCAACACACCCAACCCGCCGACGGGCTGGGTGCTCAAGGACACCAAGGGGGAGCCGGACGGCACGCTGTTCGAGCGGGCGATGAACCCCGTCCACAAGCAAGCCATGCGTGGCCTGATCGACCACTACGGCGAGGAGGTCGTGGGCGACCTGGTGGAGCGCAACTGCATGCGCCACCTGTCGCTGGGCATCACAGGCATCGGCGACGCGCTGGTCATGCCGGAGAGTGCGGAGATGTACCGCCTCGCCGACAAGCAGAAAAAACTGCCCATCGTCGTCCACCAGATGCGCGGCGGCGACGCCTTCTATGCACCGCCGGAGAAGGCGTCCAAGGGCGCTTACGCCGACGACAACGTCTCCGACCGGCTGCGCGGCAACATCATGAAGATATTCATGGACCCGGTATACCCATCCAACGCCGACGTACGCCACTTCCCCGACGGCCACACGGAGCACTTCGGCAACCGGCACTATACACAGGAGGAGGTGGACCCGCTGGTGGAGAACGCACACAAACGCGGCATCCAGGTGGCCATCCACTGCATCGGCGAGTGGAGCATCGAGCAGACGCTCGACACGTTCGAGAAGGCGGCGCGCAAGCACCCGCGCTCCGACATCCGCTTCCGCCTGGAGCACTTCACCTACCCGTCCAAGGCGCAGATCAAGCGCGCCAAGAGCCTGGGCGTCATCATCTCCCACCAGCCGGCCTTCCTGGCCACCCTGGGCGAATACTTCTCCTTACATAACAAGGACACACGGACGGACGCCGACGAGTACCCGGTGGCGGAGATGCTGGCGGAGGGCATCCCAATGGCGTGCGGGTCGGACTTCCCGTGCGCGCCGCTGGACCCGAAGCTGGGGCTGTATGCGCTGGTGAGCCGGAAGAGGCTCTCCGACGGCCAACCGGTGGCGCCGCAGCAGGCGATCGGCGCCATGGACGGCATCCGCATGTATACGATGGGCTCGGCCTTCGCCCAGTTCCGCGAGAACGAGGTGGGCTCGCTGGAAGTAGGCAAGCGCGCCGACATGGTGGTGTGGAGCCACGACCCGACGGCCGTGGACCCCGCCCATCTTCTGGACATCCAGGTGCAACAGACCTACGTGGACGGTAAGCTGCTTTACCAACGATAGAGGCAGTGTAAAGAGGAGCGGGAGCAAGGCCATGAAGGACATCGTTTATTCGACGGCGTCGGAGTTGGCCCGGGCGATACAAGCCAAGGAGTTGTCCTCCGAGGATGCGGTGGACGCGCACCTGAAGCGCATCGCCGAGGTGAACCCGAAGCTGAACGCGGTGGTGTGGCAGGAGGACGGCTACCTGACGCGGCAGGCGGCCCGCGCGGCGGACACGGAGCTGATGCACGGCCAGGTCCGCGGCCCGCTGCACGGGGTGCCCATCACCATCAAGGACGCCTTCGAGGCGAAGGGCCAGGTGAGCACGGGCGGGACGAAGGGCCGCGCGAAGTTCGTGGCCACCAAGGACGCGACCATCGTGGCGCGGCTCAAGGCGGCAGGGGCCATCATCCTCGGCAGGACGAACACCCCCGAAGGCAGCTTCAGCGTGGAGTGCGCCAACCTCGTGTATGGCCAGACGAACAACCCGTGGGACGTGAACCGCACGCCGGGCGGCAGCAGCGGCGGCGAAGCGTCCATCATCGCGGCGGGCGGCTCGCCCTTGGGCATCGGCAGCGACGCGGGCGGCAGCATCCGGTGGCCGGCGCACTGCACGGGCATCGTGGGGATGAAACCAACGACGGGCCGCGTGCCGCGCACGGGCCACTGGCCTGCCTTCGGGGGGCTCTTCGCCCACATCACCCAGCCGGGGCCGATGGCGCGCTCGGTCGAGGACGTGGCGCTTTGTCTGAACATCATCAGCGGCATGGACTGGGTTGACCCGACGACGGTGCCGATGCCACTGCGCGACTACAAGCAGGTCAAGCTGAAGAGCCTGCGCGTTGCGTTCCACACCGATAACGGCATCATGGCCGCCGACCCGGAAGTGGCCGACGTCGTCCGCGACGCCGCCAAGCGCCTGGAGGAGGTCGCGAAGTCGGTGGAGGAGGCGCGGCCCACGGGCATCGAGATGGCCACACAACTGCACATGGCCCTGACCGGGGCCGACGGTGGAGCGGGCATCGAGGCCGTTCTGCGAGAGGCGGGGACGACCCAGTTTGCACCTGGACTGGGAAAGCGGCTGGAGTTGGCCAAAAAAGGCCCGCCTGCCACTTCGGCCCAGCTTCTCCAAACGATGGTCAAATGGGAGGACTACCGCAGCAAGTTGCTCTCCTTCATGGACAAGCACGATGTCATCCTGTGCCCGCCGAACGTCCATGTGGCGAGCTTGCACAACCACGGCAGCGACCGGTTCCCCGGCGCGTACAGCTACACCCACGCCTTCAACCACTCCGGCTGGCCGGGAATCGTCATCCCGGCGCGCATCTCCTCTAAGGAAGGGATGCCCATCGGCGTGCAGGTCGTGGCAAGGCCGTGGCGCGAGGACCTGGCGTTGGCGGTGGCTGCGTACCTGGAACAGGCCTACGGGCCATTCCCGCATCCGAAGCTGTAGCTATTGAGGGTTCCGCCATCCACCGCAAGGGAAACGCCTGGAAGAAACTTGACACATATAGCCAAATGGCTGATGCTTCCAAGAGTGCCGGGTTTGGTGGGAGGGTGGCGTTGTGCTTCACAAGGCGCCACTCTAGACTTCGCTGGCGCT
>VGZR01000058.1 GCA_016872515.1 SAR202 cluster bacterium | reverse complement strand
GATGAAACGGTGGGGCCCTTCGACGAAGACGGGCGCGATCCGGAAGAGGCGATCAGCAACCCGATCATGTACTTCGACACCGAAGATCATGGCATCGTCCCACCAGAAGACATCATCGGCCATACGCGTGTACAGACCGATGGAGACTACTCGGCCTCCTCTGCTTCGGACGACGACCACATTACAGGGCACACGATCCACGGCGGCGACGGCAGCGACCGATCCGCAACGGCTGACGACTTGATCAGTGCCCCCAAGGTCTACGGCGATGGTAGTGGGGACGATGAGGACGCTTCCGATGACGGCGACGAAGCCGACGCAGAGGACGAACCCTATGTGCCGGACTACCGCAGCGTGCCGACCGCGAGAGGCGCGCTCGACAATTTGCCCATGCACGCCGGCGCACAGCCCAGTGTGGCCAGCGCGCCCACGGCGGCGGAACCCGCCGCGCCAACAGCAAAGCAGGACGAACACCTGATGACTGTCGTGCTGAGCGCCGACGCCCTGTTCGAGTTCGACCGCTTTACCTTGCGCCGCGGCAGCAACGAGAGCCTGCGAGAGTTCGCCAACGGGTTGAAGGAGATCAAGTGGGGCCAGATTACTGTTGTCGGCCACACCGACCGGCTCGGCAGTGACAAGTACAACCAGCGCTTGTCCGAGCGCCGCGCTCAGACCATCCACCGTGAACTTATCAAACTCGGTGTCGATGGCCGCAAGGTCAAGACCGTTGGTCGCGGCAAGGCACAGCCGGTGACCACCGACTGTGTCGGTGAGAAGCGCAGCGCGGAACTCATCGCCTGCCTGGCACCCGACCGCCGTGTGGAGATCTTCGTCGACGAAAAGCAGGAGATCAGGATCACCAAGCCCGCGCCCGCACGCAAGAAGCAGTAGTACACGCCTGGCCGCATGGCCGAGCACGAAAAAAGCCCCGCCGAACCCGGTGGGGCTTTTTTGTTTGTCACCGCCCAGGAGTCTTGATGCAACCCGTAGACGAACTCATCAGCGCGCGCTGGATCATCCCGATCGAACCGAGCGTCACCGCATTGGAGAGCCACTCGCTTGCCATCGACGCCGGCCGTATCGTCGCTTTGCTGCCGCGCGCCGAGGCGGAGTTTCGATATCAGCCACGCCATCACGTTACGCTGGACCAGCACGTACTCATGCCCGGACTGGTCAATCTCCACACCCACGCCGCCATGAGTCTCATGCGCGGCCTCGCCGACGACCTGCCCTTGCTGGAGTGGCTGACGAAACATATCTGGCCGGCGGAAGGCAGGCACGTCAATCCTGATTTCGTATACGACGGTACGCTGCTGGCGGCGGCCGAGATGCTCCGCGGGGGCATCACCTGCTGCAACGACATGTACTTCTTTCCCGAGCAGGCGGCGCAGGCTTTTGTGGAAGCACATATGCGTGCCACCCTGGGTATGATCGTCATAGATTTCCCCACTGCCTACGCCAACGATGCGGAGGATTACCTGCACAAGGGCATCGCCATGCGCGACGTCCACAAGCACGCGACGCTGCTGTCCTTCTGCCTGGCGCCCCATGCGCCCTATACCGTCAGTGACGCCACTTTCGAACGGGTGGTCACACTCGCGGATGAACTCGACTTGTCGATCCACGTTCATGTGCACGAAACCGCGGGCGAGATTCAGGACAGCCAGGCCAAACACGGGGTGCGTCCACTGCAACGTTTGCACCGCCTGGGCGCGTTGGGGCCCAACCTCATTGCGGTCCACAGCGTGCATCTGACCGCTGACGAGATCGCCCAGTACGCGGCCTTGGGCATCAGCATGGCTCATTGCCCCTCATCCAATCTCAAGTTGGCTAGCGGCTTTGCGCCCACCGCCGCACTAGCCAAGGCCGGGGTCAATATTGGACTGGGTACCGACGGCGCTGCCAGCAACAACCGGCTCGACTTGTTCAGCGAAATGCGCCACGCCGCTCTGGTGGCCAAAGCCCACAGCGGCAACGCCGCGGCCCTCGACGCCCCTAGCGTCCTGCGCATGGCCACCCTCGGTGGCGCGCGCGCACTTGGACTTGATCAACAGATCGGCTCGCTGCTGCCCGGCAAGGCCGCCGATCTGGTGGCCATCGACCTTAGCAGTCCGGAACTGAGCCCCTGCTACCATCCGGTCTCGCATCTGGTGTACGCCGCCGGGCGCGAACATGTCAGCGACGTCTGGGTGGCCGGGCGCCGAGTCGTCCGCGACCGCACCCTCACCACGCTGGACACGGCGCGCCTGCAAGCCAAGGCCTCGCTGTGGCAATCCCGACTCGCCGAAAACGCATGAACACCACTCTGAACGCCGATCAGCACGAACTCGACAAATTCAGCGAACTCGCCCACCGCTGGTGGGACCCCACCAGCGAATTCCGTCCCCTGCACGAAATCAATCCGCTGCGGCTGGGCTACATCGACGCCTTTGCCAGTCTTAAGGGCAAGGAGGTGCTCGATGTGGGCTGCGGCGGCGGCATCCTGAGCGAGGCGATGGCGGCAAAGGGCGCCCGCGTCAACGGCGTCGACCTCTCCGACAAGGCGCTGAAGGTTGCAGAACTGCATCTGCTCGAGAGCGGGCTCACTGTCGACTATCGCCGCATCGCGGTGGAAGCGCTGGCCGAAGAACTGCCCGGCCACTTCGACGTCGTGACCTGCATGGAAATGCTCGAACACGTGCCCCATCCCGCCAGCACCGTTGCCGCCTGCGCCAAGCTGTTGAAGCCCGGCGGCCACGCCTACTTCGCCACCATCAACCGCAACCCCAAGTCCTTCCTGTTTGCCATCGTGGGGGCTGAGTACCTGCTGAAGCTGCTCCCTAAGGGCACCCACGAGTACGCCAAGTTCATCCGCCCCGCCGAACTCTCCGCCCACGCCCGCACCGCCGGTCTCGACATCGAACACCTGGTCGGCATGAGCTACAACCCGCTGACCAAGGTCTATACCCTGGGGCGCGACACGGACGTCAACTACATCCTCCATACCCGAAAGCGCTGACAGCGCGGACTGGCACCCGAATCTCCCTTCTGGAGGATCCGAAATCCTCAACCGGGGACAGTCCCTGAAGGGGCCTGTCCCCGCATCCCACCTGTCCCCTGCCCCCAAACCCTCCTACCCATGCCCGCCCCCTACCGCGCCGTCCTCTTCGATTTCGACGGCACCCTGGCCGACACCGCCCCCGACCTGGGCAACGCCCTGAACAGAATGCTCGCCGCGCGTAGCCGCCCTCCGCTCCCATTGGAAACCCTGCGCCCCTTGTCCTCCGAAGGCGCCCGCGGCATGCTCAAGATCGGTTTCAACAAACACCCCGGCGACGCCGACTACGACACCCTGCGCAACGAATACCTCGACATCTACGAAGCCCACATGCTGTGCGACACCCGCCTGTTCGACGGCATCGACCAAGTCCTCGACACCCTGGCCGCCCGCGCGATCCCCTGGGGCATCGTCACCAACAAGCTCGAGCGCTTCGCCCTGCCCCTGATCAGCCAGATGGGCCTCACCGCCCGCGCGGGCTGCGTCATCGGCGGCGATACCACCGCTCGGGCCAAACCCGCACCCGATCCCCTGCTGGAAGGCGCACGCCGTATCCGCGCGACGCCCGCTCAATGTCTCCATGTCGGCGACGATCTGCGTGACGTCCAGGCCGCCCACGCCGCCGGTATGGAACCGGTGGTCGCCCGCTATGGCTACCCGGGAAATGAGGAGCCGCCCGAGCAATGGGGCGCCGCCATTCACATCCAACACCCCCCTCGATCTCTTGAAATATCTCTAGAACGCGCC
>VGZR01000057.1 GCA_016872515.1 SAR202 cluster bacterium | reverse complement strand
ATCCATGCAGTTCTCGGTGAGTTCCACAAAGGCCTGGTGCCGCTTCCGGAAACGGTCCGCCCTAGTGTCTTCTCGTGGTATGCCGAGCACCCACTCCTGGTTGTCGGCAAGGAGGATAGGTGCGATAACGTTACCGCGTCGGAGATTCGGCACAAGGATGCGCTTGCCGCGGTCCGGGCCACGTTCCGATCCTGACGACTGCGAGGTCAAGCCTTGTAACTTACCGTTACGGCCTAGCTCAATGAGCCACCGGACGGGGAGCGACGCGTACCCCGTGGGAATTGCTTCCGCTGAAGTCGTGTGGGCCGCCTGACGCTCCTCGTACTCTTTGAGCCTAGTGAGTAGCATTGGCCACCTCCACTTCGGCGTATTTTTCCTGCGGCACGTGAAGCACCCCCTTCTCAAGGCGAGCTCGAAAGAACACGGGCGTGGCGCGCTGTCCGTCTGCCTCGTATCGCAAGTCGAAGAGCATGAGGCCTAGATCCTCGGACAGGCCAATGGGCGGCTCACCAGGTATTGGCGTGCCAAAGCATGCGGCGAACTCTCTACAACCTAGATAGGGAACATGGTGGCACTGGCCCTGGGCCACGCGGCGGCGGAATTGATCGCGGAACTTGGCTGGGTTCTCGCCCTTAGCGTGCGGCTTTAGGGCCATGTCCCCGCGGATGAGGTACGCCACGTCCCGCAGGGCAAGAGTGTGGCGCTGGGCGCGATCCTCGTCGGCAAAATAGCCGTTGCGCATCGACGCCACGCTCGCCTTGCTGTTCACTTCGTTCCGAAGGATGGAGAAGGTGCGGATGGGCGAAAGCACACGCATCTCGTGCACGCGCCAGGTGAACTCCGGCTTCCAGAAGACCGCCTCCAGCACACCGCGCGCTGCCGAGGGCGTCATCATTGGGTAGCTGACCCGCTCCGCCTTCAGCTCTGGCCTAGTGAAGCAGGCCCATTCGCCCCAGACCCTTAGTTCGAGCAAAGAGCTACTCGTCATTGCTCCCTCCTTTCTCATACAACTAATCGCTCAGCTTCCATACCTTTTTGTTCGCCGCCTACGCCTCGCACTTCGTCGTAGTGACCCAGCCATTCCCATAGTCCTGGCCTGACTGGTTGGATAAGTCCCTGTCCCTCGAGTGATGCCACCTCGTTCCGCCAGACGTTCACCATGTATGGCTGCAGGTTCCGGAAGAGTCTCCGCGGGGAGAAGCCCATATCCTTGCGCCGCGCTTGGACTAGCAGTTCCTCTACGTGCTCACGGTCTGGCTGATAGCGCACCACCACCGGCTCCGTGTCGTCAATGAGCCGAAAGCGACGCGACACCTCGGGGAAGTTGAGTAAGGCTCTGAGTTCCTGGATTTTTTTCCCATCTAGTTCTTGTGTGGGGAAAAACTTTCGGAAGTACTCCCGAAGCGGCGTAGGGTTATCCGGAACAGTTCCAGGCCGCAGTATCTGCCGTGCCAGGTCGGTGGCGGACCTATAGGCACCGTGGGGCAGGCTGCCCTCGGCTGGCTCGAAGACCGTGACGCGGCCCATGTCAGGCAGTTCGCCCTCGCGATTGCAGCGCCCCGCGGCCTGGACGATCCGGTCCAGCGGCCCCATCGCCCGAAAGACAGCGGGAAAGTCGAGGTCAACCCCAGCCTCGACCACTTGCGTGGTAACTAGGCGGCATGGTTGCTTTTGCTTAAGGCGCTCTTTGACTTCGGCCAGCACGTGACGCCGGTGGACGCCGCAGAGGTACGTGGAGAGGTAGACGGCGTTTGGGTCGTCCAGCGCCTCCAGGAGGACGAGCGAGTCCTTCTTGGTGTTCAGGACTGCCATGCACCGTTCCTCTCTTCGCATCCGCTCGGCGACGTCCTGCCAGGTCCAAGGCTCGTCGCCCTTCTGCAACTCGTAGCGGACACGCCGAAGTAGCTCGAAGTGCTTCGGATACTCTGGCACAATCTCGTGAGCGTCTTGGAGCGCACTGCGGCCCACCTCAGCCTCATTGAAGGCGGGAAGCGTGGCTGAGCAGAGCACGACGGTTACTCGATAGCTGGCCACCAACTCCTTAAGGGCGTCCAGAATGGGCTCGAGGAGTGGCGGGGGAAGAGTCTGCACTTCGTCGAGGATAAGCACGCTCCGGGCAAGGTTATGGAGCTTGCGGCATGCAGAGGGGCGGTTAGAGAAGAGGCTTTCGAATAGCTGGACTGTGGTAGTCACGACGATGGAGGCGTCCCAATTTTCCGACGCCAAACTTGACCATCTCGTCTCATCTAGCTCTGCCCTCGGTTCAACTGCCTGGGGATTCTTGCGCTCTTGAAACGTGAAGGCCTGGAGCCAGTCCACCTGGCTATGGTGCTCAAGCACCGTATCTTTGCGGAAGATATCGCGGTAGACTTCCGCCGTCTGGTCAATAATACTGGTGTAGGGTATGGCGACGACGACCCGTCGGAGGTTGTGCGCAAGGGCGTGACGAAGCGCGAAGGCCATGCTCGATCGCGTCTTGCCACCGCCTGTCGGAACGGTGAGCCGGAAGAACCCCTGAGCCTGTGACGCGGCCGCCAGGCAGTGCCGGTACACCTCATGGCGGATCCGGTTGACCTCGCCGTCCTTGCCGTTGAAGCGTTGTTGGTCTAATTCAAACTGGTCCCACAGCCCTCGCATGTCACACTCCCCAACGCGCTCCTCGGAACGAGTGGGATTGAAATGCTCCTCGGTGTCCAGGAAATCGGCGTCCACTAGAGCGCTAAAAAGCATACGGAGGTACATCTCGACGCCAGTCCGCGACATGTCAACGGGCAGCAAGGGGCGGGATAAGGGTGCGAGGCCAGAAAGCTCGTTCGCAGCCCTCTTGAGCGCTTCCTGGACTAGACGATGCTGTGGCTCCTTCGTATTTCGTGTCAGATCCAACCTCTCACCGAGGCTCTGCTTATCCGGGAGCCCGCCGTGGTGGCCAGCTATGAGAAAGCCCAATCCCCCAAGCCCATGTTGTTCGGCCCAGACGGCGCCAGCCGTCGAGTGCACTGGACCACGGAGTTTTTCAGGGGCGCCGATGTAGCGCTGGAAATCGTCGCTGAACTTGCCCAGGTCGTGCCAAAGGCCAGCCCAGTAGGCCAGTTCGCCGCCTTCAAAGGCTTCTGCGAAATGCCTGGCCCTGACCGCTGTGGCCTCCAAGTGAGCTTTTAGCTCGTGGCGTTGTCCTGCGTCGTTGGCCGAGTGGGCGAAGTACATGGACCCTCCGCTGCAGCAAAGCGAGGAATCGAAAGTGGCTACAATCCCCGAAAGATCACTAGTACTAGCGGGCGGAAAGCCGAGTCCTTCTGGTGCGCCCGATTCTAGTGCTCTCGGTGGCTAGGGCGCAAGGGGGCGGCGTATTGGAGCGGGGCGAAAGGAGGTACAAGAGGAACAAGATTGCCACTACCGCCTGTGGGCAGCGGACCAAATGACTCTCTGTCTCACCGTCGCTGGACAGCAGTTATTAGAGTACGCAATAATCCGACTGAAGGAATATCACACACAGAGAGGAGTATCACCATGCCGCGCACCAAGACCTTCGAGCCGCCGGAGCCCTTCGCCATCGGGTACAGTCCCAACCCGTCGGACTGGGCGCTTCGCCGCGTGGCGGAGTACAAGCTCTGGCTGTGCGACCGCAAGGAGTACCTCAAAGCTAGGAAGGATGGCACGCTGGACGAGTGGCTGGATGTGCTCGTGCGGTCGTGCAGAAACTATGCCGAGAGCCTGATCCGGCCAGGCATGGACGATTTGCAGAGAGGGGAGATATGGAACATAGCCGTGAGATCGGAACTGCTGGGGAGCGAGAGCGATTAGGCCGAGTGA
>VGZR01000056.1 GCA_016872515.1 SAR202 cluster bacterium | reverse complement strand
GTCGTCGGCGTCGTTGGTAACCCAGTCCATGTGCTTCTTCATGGCTTCGATGGTGCGGGTCGAGGCGGGCGCAATGCCGCCGCTGAACATGTAGGCGCGCTTCTTGAGGATGGGGAACAGTGCTCGCACTTCCGCCGGGTTCATGGACTCCTCCTTGTTCGACTCTGTAAAACCTCGCTCTAGGTTGGGCGCACTATACCATCGGCCATATGGCCGGTCAACGTGAGGCAGCGCAGAGGCTAGGGCTTTGGCGGGCCGCTGCGGATGCGCTCGTCCATCTGGCGGGAGGGGAACGCGCGTCCGGCCTCCCAGCCGTACACCCACGGGTTGAGCTCCTCCATCCACCAGGTGACGCCAGTCTGCTCATAGGAAGACACGAACGCCGCGTCCTGCCTGCGGTCTTTAGCGAGGGTGCGGCCGCCCATCACTAGGTCGTACGGGCCACTGCTGGTGCGGTTGGCCGTGATGAACGCCAACAGGTCGCGCATCTGCGCAGGCGTCAGTGGAGGTGCGTCCATGTCTCCTCCCGACTGGGGGAAGGCGCCATCCCATCGGGCGGCCCGGCGCAGCGGCCTGGGCTTGCCTACCGTGCAGGCGACCCAGACGGGGATGCGCGGTTTCTGGACGGGGGTCGGGGTAAAGGCAACGTCACGCACTTGGTAGTGCTTGCCAGCGAAGGAAAAGAGCTTGCCCGTCCAGAGGCCGGTCAGTACGTCGAGGCCTTCGTCGAGCTTTTCAGCGCGGACTTTGGGTTCGCCTTCCTCGCCGAAGGCCTCGAACTCCCACTGGGCCGGGTCGCCGAGGCCGACGCCTAGGATGAGGCGGCCACCTGAAAGATGGTCCACGGCGACGGTCTCGCGGGCGAGCTTCCATGGGCGGCGCCGGGCGACCGGCGTTACCAAGGTGCCGATGCGGACGCGGTTGGTGGCGAGAGCGATGGCGGCGAGGGCGACCCAGGGATCCACCATCGGCTGGATGGCGGGGTCGAGGTAGAGGTGGTCCCAGATGAAGAAGCCGTCCCAGCCTGCGTCCTCGGCCCAGCGGGCGCGCTCGACGAGGACTCGCACGTCGCCGTAGGCGCCGCACTGCGGGACGTTGAGGCCGAACTTCATATCAAATCATCAAGTCGCCGCCGTTGATATCGAGGGAGGCTCCGGTGATGTAGGCGGCGCGGTCGGAGGCGAGGAAGGCAACGAGTTCGGCGACTTCGTCTGGCCTGCCGAGGCGCTTGATAGGGAACGTGTCGGCGAACTCCAAGGCACGCTTCTCACCCACGGTGCTGACAACCATCTCGGTATTGATGAGGCCGGGGCAGACGGAGTTGGAGGTGATGCCGTACTGGGCCTCCTCCTTGGCCAAGTGGCGGGAGAAGCCGAGGATGCCCGCCTTCGCAGCGGTGTAGTGGGCGCCGCCGACTGTGCTGTGCTTCTTGCCCGCGGTGGAGGAAAAGTTGACGATGCGGCCCCAGCCGGCCTTCCGCATGGCGGGTAGGACGGCGCGGGAGCAGAGGTAGGTGCCCTTGAGGTTGACGTTGATGACCCAGTCCCACTCCTCCTCCTCGATGTCTATGACCTTGGTGGGACGGAGGACGCCTGCATTGTTGACAAGGATATGGATCGCCTTGAATCGGTCGAGGGCGGCTTTGACGAGGCGGTCCACGTCAGCCTTCTTGGTGACATCGCCTGAAACGGCGATGGCCTGTCCTCCTTTGGCGATGACATCAGCGGCGGCGCGGTCGGCGCTCTCCTTCTTGAGGTCGTTGGCGACGATAGCGGCGCCCGCGGCGGCGAGACGCAGGGCGCAGGCCTTGCCCATGCCCTGGCCCGCGCCGGTGACGATGGCGACCTTGCTGACCAGTTCTGTCTTGTCAACGGTCATGCCGCACCTCCACTATGAAAATCGTCTCTGCTAATTTATCAAGTTGAGTTTATGAACTACAAAGTCAACTTGATAGAACCCTACTTGATCACGCCCTGCTGCTTGCCCGCTACCTTGAAGACGGCAAGGGCCTTGTCGAGGTGCTCGCGCGTATGGGCCGCCGACATCTGGAGGCGTATGCGCGCCTCGCCCCTGGGGACGACGGGGAAGCTGAAGCCGACGCAGAAGATGCCTCGCTGGTTGACGGCCTTGGCCAGCTCGACGGTCTTGCGCTCGTCGCCGACCATGACGGGGACGATGGGGTGTATGCCGGGGATGATGGTGAAGCCGAGGGCGGCCATCTGCTCGCGGAAGTAGCGCGTGTTGTCCATGAGGCGCTGGCGCAGCTCTGGTCGCTGCTGGACCAGTTCGAGAGCCTTGAGGGCGCCGACGGCCAAAGGTGGCGCGATGGAGTTGGAGAAGAGGTAGGTGCGGGAGCGCTGGCGCAGGTAGGCGATGATCTCCTTACGACCAGTGGTGAAGCCGCCCTGGGCGCCGCCGAGGGCCTTGCCGAGGGTGCTGGTGAGGACGTCTATGCGGCCCTCGACGCCGCACAGTTCAGGGGTGCCGCGGCCGTTGGGGCCGAAGAAGCCGGTCGCGTGGGAGTCGTCCACCATGACAAGAGCGTCGTACTTGTCGGCAAGGTCGCAGATGGCCTTGAGGGGGGCGACATCTCCCTGCATGGAGAAGACGCCATCGGTGGCGATCATGCGTAGGCGGGCGGATGCGCTCTCCTTGAGTTTGGCCTCCAGGTCGGCCATGTCGGCGTGCTTGTAGACCTTGCGCTGGGCCTTGCAGAGGCGGACGCCGTCTATGATGCTGGCATGGTTGAGGCCGTCGCTGATGATGGCGTCTTCGGCGCCGAGGATGGTCTCGAAGAGGCCGGTGTTGGCATCGAAGCAGGAGGTGTAGAGGATGGTGTCATCCATGCGAAGGAAGCTGGAGATGCGGGCCTCAAGTGTCCTGTGGATCTCCTGCGTGCCGCAGATGAAGCGGACCGAGGCCATGCCGTAGCCGTAGGTGCTTATCCCCTCCACGACTGCGGCCTTGATCGCGGGGCTGTTGGCGAGGCCGAGGTAGTTGTTGGCACAGAAGTTGACCAGTTCACCCCGGTCTGTGGTCACGCTGGGGCCTTGGGGCGACTTGATGACGATCTCTTCTTTGTAAAGGCCTGTATCGCGGATCGTCTGCATCTCCGCGTCGAGCCAGGCCTTCAGCTTGTCATATGGCATGGTTCTCCTCCCTATCCACGGCCGGTCCGTCTCACGGTGGGGGCAGATTAGCGCCGCATGGGAGGGGTGTCAATAGCGCCGCTCCCAGCTAAACAATCAGCGAAAAACCGGTCGTATGAGGCGCAGTCTTGGAGTAATATGGATGCGCGTTCAGGGTTCACCCGGGACGAGGAGGAAAGCCATCCACGCGATAGACATGCATGTCCACGTGCCGCGGCAGCCTGGGTTGCCTGAATCGGCGGTTGACGCCAGCCTACGCCGCTACTTCCGCAAGGATGAGCCTTTTCCGGACGCGGACGGGATGGCGCGGAAGTACCGGGACTGGGACATCCTGGGCGTGGTGTTCTCCATCGACTGGGAGACGAAGGGCGGCGGGCCTCCGGACACGAACGATTACGTGGCCAGCATCGTGGCCAAGCATCCGAAGCAGTTCATCGGGTTCGCATCGGTGGACCCGTGGAAGGGGCATTCGGCGGTCACGGAGCTGCAACGTGCAGTCAGGGAGTTGGGACTGAAGGGGTTGAAGTTGCACCCAGGCCAGCAGGCGTTCTATCCGAACGACGAGGAGTTCTATCCACTTTACGAACAGTGCGTGGAGCTAGGGGTGCCTGTGCTGTACCACAGCGGGTTCGCGGCGTCGGGACTGGGAATGCCCGGCGGTGGCGGCATCAAACTCAAGTACAGCGCGCCCATCCCGTACATCGACGACGTGGCGGCG
>VGZR01000055.1 GCA_016872515.1 SAR202 cluster bacterium | reverse complement strand
CAGACGAGATGCTGGTGGACATGAGCCAAGTAGTACTGGATCAGCGTCACGCGCGCAACGATCCGCCTGTTCGGAGAACCGTTGGGACTGCTGCGGCGCCCGACTGGCGGGAGCCCGCTGTCGCCGACCTAGGAACCGTAGTGGCGGAGCAGGCGCCGCCTCTATCTCAGCCCATCCGGACGATGCCGAAACCGGAGGCGAGTGAATCACCACCAAGATTCAGGGCAGTCCGTTCGACCTCGCCCGAGGAAGCGCTGAACACGCTCATCGCTTCACTCTCAGGCGCCTTCGGCAGCGGTGAACAGCCCAGACGCTCTGTCCAAAAAGTTCCGCAGGTAGAGGCACGGCCTATCGCACACCAGGCACGGGTCATCCGCGAAAACTGCTTGAGCGATTTGACCGACGACGAGTGGTTGGGCATAGAGCATCTCGTACCTGCACCAAAGACAGGCGGACGCCCGAGTAAGTACGACAGGCGAGCGATCGTCAATGCTATCCTGCACGCATTAAGGACGAAGTGCTCCTGGAGGATGCTGCCGGACTACTTACCGCCGTGGAAGACAGTTCACCACTACTACAGCATCTGGCGTGATGACGGCTCTTGGGACGCAGTAGTAGCCGTCTTGGGTCAGCACCGCATCTACTCAGGACGCACAGGCTCCGGGATGGCCGCGCGGTAGGGCGCCAATCGCGCTGCTTTCGAAACAAAGGGGGCGGGAGGTTTCGGCCAACCTCCCGCCCTTTTGATTTTCCCGGAGTCCTAACGCTTTCTGCTAGATTGCGCCTTCGGCCCGCATTGCCCGGATCGCGTCCTCCACCTTCTCCAAGGTGTTATCAACGAGGTCGTTGGTGTGTGTAGCCGAAAGGATGAAGCTGTCCGACCAGCAGTAGATGTCACGGTTGGCGAGGGCCTGGACCAGGAGGTTTTTCTGCTCTGGACTCCAGCCTTTGGCTTTGCCTCCGCTTGGGCAATACTGGTGGTCGCAGTCGTGGTCGGCACCGAAGCGGGTTAGTACGATGGAGGAGACGCCGTAGGCGCAGCCTGGCACCTCCATCTTGGACATAACGTCGTTCAGGCCCTTGCGGAACCGCGCCGCGAGACGGTCAGCCGTCTCGCCGATAGGCTCTTTGGCGACGATAGCCAAGGCTGTGGCGCCGGCAGCGGCCGAGAGGGGGTTCGCGTTGAACGTGCCTGGGTGGGCTATCTTCCCCTTGGTGACCGTGTCCACGACATCAGCCCGGCCGGCCACACAGCCGCCAGGCAGGCCGCCGGCGAGGATCTTCGCCATGGTGGAGAGGTCAGGGATGGCACCGTACAACTCCTGGCAGCCGCCACGCGACCAGCGGAAGCCGCTGACCACCTCGTCAATGATGAAGAGCACGCCACGCTGCTTGGTGATGGCGCGAAGTTGCTGGATGAAGGAGGGGTTGATCACCTTGTTGCCCTGGAAGATGACCGCCGCGATGTCCTTGTCGTTGTCGAGAGTCCGCTCGACCGCGGTGATGTCGTAGGGCAGGATGACCATCGTCTCGCGGGTCTGCTTGGGGATGCCGTTATTGGGGTTATCCAGGTCGGTACCTACGTAGGGGCCGTCGGCCCAGCCGTGGAAGGCGTCCTGAAATTTGATGATCTTCGTCTTACCGGAGTGGGTGCGCGCCATGCGGAAGGCCATCATCACCGCTTCGGTGCCCGAGCTGGTGAACCGCATCTTTTCGGCGGAAGGCACCAACTGCTTGACCATGCTGCCCCACTTGACCTCGAGTTCAGTGGAGGAACTGAGGTGGGTGCCCTTTGCCACTTGCTCTGCAACCGCCTTGACGATGGCGGGGTGTGAATGGCCGAGAATCATGGCACCATGGCCGGTCCGAAAGTCTGTGTACTCGTTCCCGTCGATGTCCCACTTCTTCGGGCCGAGACCACGTTCCATAGCGAGCGGGAAGGGGTTGAAACGGCGGTTGTCGTGGGTCACGCCGTCGGGGAAAAGCTCCACAGCCTTCTTGGCATTGGCAGCCGACTTCGGGTGTTTCTTGATGTACTCTTCGGTAATCCTACCCATTCCATACTCCTTAAGACAGCAACAGCGCGCCTCATCATACATAGCGTGCCGGGCGATTATACCATCCGGCAATGGGCAAGGTGGCGGGAAGCAAGTTTGCAGAATACCTGTGACAACCGCTACAATCATCGCACGGCTTCACGCAGCCATAGATGGGCAGCTTTGACAGGGGTGAGGCGAGTGAGGACGATGGCTCTACGGATGGTCGCTTGGACCGTGCTCACATGTACCGCCTTGGCCATGCTGGCCTGCGGACAGGGTCCCGCCACGACCGCCGTCCCCCAGGCGACTTCTCCTTCCGCAGACCGGTCGCTTGAATCCCCGACACAAGCGCTTGGCGACCCAAGCAAGGGCATCACCGCCCTGCCATCGGTCGCCGACCTGGTGGAGCGTATCGGCCCAGCGGTGGCCTTGGTCTCCGTCGAGTCCCCGGAACTGAACGCTTTATCCGGACTTGATGAAGAGCAGGAGGCGGGGACGGCTATCGTGGTGCGTCAGGACGGCTACCTAGTCACCAACTCCCATGTCATCCTGGGCGCAGAGGCGGTCACAGTTTCGCTTGCAGACGGCCGTGTGTTCGACGCCGAAGTCGTGGGAAACGACCCGGTGAGTGACCTTGCAGTTCTCAAGATAGACGCGAAGGGCCTGCCTGTGGCAACGCTTGGCGGGTCGGAACGGTTGCGGACAGGCGACTGGGTGGTAGCTATCGGAAACGCGCTGGGCTTGAAAGGCGGCCCGACGGTGGCACTAGGCATCATCAGCGCCCAGGGCCGGGCCATCACAACCGACCTCGGCCAACTGTACGATTTGATCCAGACCGACGCAGCCATCAACCAGGGTGCGAGTGGAGGGCCGCTCGTCAGCCTGGACGGGCAGGTGGTGGGCATCAACACCGCCATCTTGCGGCAGGCAACCGGCATCGGGTTCGCAATCAGCTCGTCTGTGGCGGTGCCAATCATCGAAAGCCTCATCGAGAACGGCAGGGTGATACGGCCGCTCATCGGGCTGACGGCCACCGACGTCACCTCCCGTTTAGCCACAGAGTTGAAGCTGCCCGCGGCGGAAGGCGTGGTAGTGACGACCATGTCCGAAGACGGGCCCGCCTACCTGGCGGGGATCCGCGTAGGCGATGTCATCACGAAGCTGGGCGATTCTCGGACACCGGATATGGGCAGGTTCCTTGGCCGCCTGTGGAGCTATCGGCCAGGCGACCGTGTCGAAGAGGGGTATATCAGCGGCGGAAAGAGCCACGCTGTGCTGGTAACGCTGGCTGAGCGTCCGTCTCAGTAGTCAGTCACCCGTCCCCGGTCACGGCGCAGGTAGGACCGCATCAGCTTCCACCTCGATGAGCATATCTGGGTGGATGAGCGCCTTCACTTCCACCATCGCCGTGACAGGCGGATTGTCGCCGAAGAACTCCTGGTGCGCCCAGCCGTAGTCGGCCCACCGCGAGATGTCGGTCACGAACATGCGTGTGCGGACGACGTGCTTCGTGTCAGCGCCGAGGTCGCGGAGGGCTTTTTGGACGATCTCGAAGCAGCGCTTGGCCTGAGCGTAGGCGTCACCGGGGCAAAGACGCCGCCCTTACTGTCCGAGGCTGCCGTTCCTGAGATGTAGATATGCCCCCCGAAGCGGACGGCGCGGCAGTAGCCGACCTGCTTCTCCCACGGGGCGCCGGAGAATGTGCGCTTCGGTTGCATGACTCATGCCCTCCTGACACCCAGAGTGATTTTCACCCCGTCCAGGTCGTGCTCCTCGGTGTACGCATCCTTGGGCGGAGCATCAGGCACTATCTCGTTCGATAGGGTCTCCTGGCAGATGTACTCGTTATGGATTCGCAGCACCTCCGCCAACCCGTCGGCGGCCTGGCAATAGGTGACGATGTGGTCAGCAATATCGAAGCCGGCGGCCTTGCGCATGTTCTGAATGCGGTGCACCAACTCGCGGGCAGTACCCTCCAGGGCCAGTTCGGGAGTTACCTCAGTGGAAACGGCGACGATGTACGCACCCTCGGAGGCAACCGCGTAGCCATGGTGGTCTTTGGCGGTTACGAGCACTTCCTCAGGAAGC
>VGZR01000054.1 GCA_016872515.1 SAR202 cluster bacterium | reverse complement strand
CTTCGGAGGATGTGGGAGCGAACCCTTCGTGTCTGGCCCTACGCAGCAGTCCTTGACCGGATGAACCGACGACTCCCAGGTGGTCAAGCCCATCAGGTCGTTCTGCGTTCTTGGGAATCATACAGCCAGGACATGCATCGCCTCATAGCTTTGACCCAACCCCATCTACGCTTCACCCCCGAGGAAGAACGCTTAGGCCGGGAGTTGTTGCGACAGATGGGAATACCAGAGGGGGATTCCTATGTCTGCTTTCACGCTCGAGACTCGGCATATCTTGACGTCAGCCACTCGGGCAAGGACTGGCGGTACCACGATTATCGCGATTCGGATGTAGCCAACTTTGTTCCCGCCGCCAAGGAACTGGCTCGTCGCGGATACCATGCTATTAGGATGGGTTCGGTGGTAGAGAAATCCCTACCCCATGACATCCCGATGGTTATTGACTATGCGACCAAGTGCAGGACGGACTTTCTGGACTTATTTCTGATTGCTCACTCCGAGTTTTACCTAGGTTCACATTGCGGGCTGTTTACGGTGGCCCCAGTATTCCGCAGGCCGGTGGCTTTGGTTAATGTTGTGCCGATTGAATTGGCACCCACTTGGGCCGAGAATTACTTGTTTATACCCAAATTGCTGTGGCTACGGCGCGAGAGGCGGTTTATGACATTCCGCGAGATTTTCGACTCAGAAGCGTTTATCTATGACAGGTCCGAGGACTACGAGAATGCTGGTATAGAACTGGTCGAGAACTCAGCTGTAGAGATTGCAGAGCTCGCAATCGAGATGGAGGAACGCCTGCGTGGGGCGTGGCAGACCACATCGGAGGACAATGAGTTGCAGGGCAGGTTCTGGTCGGTTTTCAAGCACGCCAGGAATCACGGGCCGATGGTCTCCAGGGTAGGCACCACTTTCCTCCGGCGCCATAGTAATCTCCTACCACGAACTCAGTGAGCTATCGGTTGCCCTTAAGCCCCTCGTCGAAGAGCGGAAATGCAGATAGGTTGAGTATTGGTACTGAGAAGGTCAAGAGCTTGAAGGGAGAATGGTAGTGTTTCAGGACAAAGACTGGTTCGGTTCTCTTCGGACTCAGAATCGTCCAGAACTCATCAAACGCCGCGTGCAGATATCTCCGGCGGACCGTGAGCTGATGCTCCGGTATGGACAGGAGTACTTCGACGGGGCCTTACCATTCGGTTATGGGGGATATCACTACGACGGGAGGTTTGCTCCCATCGTACGTAGCATGATAGACCATTACCTGTTGAATGAGTCCTCGCGGGTCCTAGATATCGGCTGCGCCAAGGGCTTTCTTCTATACGAGTTCTATCGGCATGGGATTCCACAAGTGTTCGGTCTCGACATAAGTGACTACGCGATAGCCAATGTGCCCCAAGCCGTTAGGAACCAGTGCTTTGTCGGCACTGCCAGTGATTTAAGCAGGTGGACAGATGGCTTCTTCGACTTGGTCATCGCCAAAGATGTTCTTCACAACTTGGTGCCCGAGGAGGCAGATAAGGCCATAAAGGAGATTGTCAGGGTATGTAAGGGCGCGAAGTTCGTTCAGCCTAATAGCTACGTGACCGAACACCAGCGCCGTTGCCTTCAGGCTTGGGTCATCACAATCAAGACGGTGCGCAGTACCCAGGAGTGGTTGAACAGGTTTGCCGAGCTGGGGTATGACGGAGACTACCACTTTTTGACTTTCGACCATAATCTGGATTGATGGAGATGAAAAGAGGAGTGGCTCGCGGGCGGTGGGTTCCAGAAGGGTAATCTTCTTAGGAGAGAAACCGCTCGGTCTGCGGTGCCTTCAGTTCCTTGAAGGCCTTCCGGGAGTGGAACTGGTGGGCGTCTGCACCAGGGCGAGGCGAGAGGTGTGGTGGGGCAGCCACGAGGTTCGTGACTACTGTGAAGCCAAGGGGATTCCCATACTCCCGCGGTCGGCCATGGGTGAAAGGCGCGTGGACTTTTTGTTCTCTGTACTATACCCTCTGGTCGTGGAAGGCCAGTACCTTCAGCACGTGGGCTCTGGCGCGTTCAACCTTCACGAAGCGCCTCTTCCCCGCTGGCGCGGCTGTAACGGCTATTCCCATGCGATTTTGGCCAACGACGACGAGTATGGCACCACTCTTCACCAGATGGTGGCCGACCTGGACTCTGGTGGCATCGTAGCTGAGCGTCGGTGTCTGATCTTGCCGCACGAGACTTCACGCGAACTCTACGAGCGGACTACTCGGGAGTCTGAACTTCTGGTTCGACAATGGTTACCTCGAGTGCTAGACGGGGATTATCGTCTCAGGTTCCCGGCGCCGGAAGAGGAGTCGTTTCTCAATCCCAGGGACTCTCTCTTAGGGCTGAAGCAGGTGGATCTGAATAGTCCCCTCGAAGATGTGCTGCGAACAGTGCGTGCCCTAGACTTTGTCCCGTGGGAGCCCGCGTTCGTGGAAGCCCAAGGCCAGAGGTTCTACCTGTTTCTGGCGGACGCTCACGGGCGTGAGGGAACTGGGCTACCTCAACCCGTTCCTATCCCTCGGGTGTCCAGTCTAGCCGAGGTGAAATGGTCATCGCTGGTTCTAGGAGTAATCCGCGGCTTGCCACGTCCACTCGTCGTGTGTACATCAGACGTGTATAAACGGCATTTCTCGCTATTCGGGCAACTGGCGGTTTCCCGTCGTGCAGCTTAAGACGGTCCTGGTGACCGGGGGTGCCGGATACGTAGGCAGCGTGTTAGTGCCCAGGCTCTTGGAGGAGGGGCACCGGGTTCGAGTTTTGGACTTATACCTGTACGGTGAGCACACGCTGGACAAGATTAGGGGCCGACCAGAGTTGGAGGAGGTGAAGGGGGATATTCGTGACCAGGAACTGCTGCGTAAGGTCATGCGGGGCTGTGATGCGGCGATTCATCTGGCCTGTGTCTCCAACGACCCCAGTTTCGAGCTTGACCCGGTCCTCAGCCGCTCCATCAATTACGATGCCTTCAAGCCACTGGTGCGCATCGCCAAGGCCAGTGGGGTCAGGCGCTTCATCTATGCCTCCACGTCTAGTGTGTACGGCGTCAGCCAGGCGCAGGAAGTGACCGAAGACCACCCCTTGGTACCTCTGACTGACTACAATCGGTACAAAGGTCTGTGTGAGCCCCTTCTTCTAGAGGAACAATCGAACGACTTCACTACCGTAGTGGTCAGGCCCGCCACGGTTTGTGGCTATTCCCCGCGGCAGCGATTGGATTTGACAGTCAACATCCTCACTAACCATGCAGTGAACAAGGGTCTCATCACTGTCTTCGGTGGGGATCAAACACGTCCCAACATTCACATGCAGGACATAGTGGAGCTCTACGCCCAGCTACTTCGGGAGCCTGACCAAAAGATAGCCGGCGAGACCTTCAATGTGGGGTATCAGAACCTGCGGATTGCCGAGATTGCGGAACTGGTTCAAGGGGTGGTGAGCGAGCAGTTTCCCGGCCGGGAGTGCCCGGAGATCGTCACCACGCCATCCAACGACATCAGGTCCTACCACATCTCCTCCAAGAAAATCGCCCACGACCTCGGATTCCAACCACGAAGGACGATTCAGGACGCGGTTCGCGACCTGTGTCGGGCGTTCAATCAGGGAGAGTTGCCAAACCCCCTGACTGACAGCCGGTACTTTAACATCCGCCGCATGCAGGAAGTGAGGCTCCGGTGAGGACGCAGACCGTAGGGGGAACCCCGCGGGTGCCCTTCCTAGACCTGCCAGCACAGCACCATTCCATCAAAGAAGAAATAATGGCGGCTGTAGAAGGTGTTCTGGCCCACGGGAACTTTATCCAGGGTAAGGAACTCGCCGACTTCGAGGAGGAGTTTGCAGCCTACTGTGGAACACGTTTCGCGATTGGTGTGGCCAATGGAACCGACGCCCTTGTTCTAGCCCTGAAGGCCGTAGGGGTTGGGCCAGGGGACGAAGTCATTACAGCCCCCAATTCCTTTCTGGCCTCGGCCTCGGCTGTGATGATGGCAGGCGCCAAACCGACCTTCGTCGACGTGGGCGATGACTATAACCTGGATGCGAGCATCATGGAGCAGGCTATCACTCGTCGCACTAAGGTGATATTGCCTGTTCATCTCACCGGCCGTCCGGCTGACATGCGCGCTATCCTGGACATCGCTCGGAGGCGTGGGCTGGCGGTGATAGAGGATGCGGCCCAAGCCGTGGGATCCATCTATCGTGGCCAAAAAGTGGGATCCTTTGGCGCGGCTGGATGCTTCAGCTTTCATCCTCTCAAGAACCTGAACGCCTGTGGAGACGGAGGCATGATTACCACCGACGACGAGGCTATCTACCGCTTCGCCATGAAGGCACGCAACCACGGCCTGCGCAGCCGGGATGAGTGGGAGTTTTGCAGCCTCAACAGCCGGCTTGATACTCTTCAAGCTGCCATCCTCTCCGTTAAACTCAGGCATTTGGAGGATTGGGCGCAGGCCCGAAGACGCAACGCAGCCGCCTACTCAAGAGTGCTGGACGGGCTGGTGCAGGTTCCCGTGGAAGGCCCCGACGAGCGGGCAGTCTACCAGACTTACGTTGTCCAGTGTAAACGAAGA
>VGZR01000053.1 GCA_016872515.1 SAR202 cluster bacterium | reverse complement strand
AGAACGTCTGGCGGCTGATCCCGAAGTGCCGGCTCGTCAGTGTGGCGTTGCCTCCATCCGCCTCGTAGTAGGCCATCCACTGCAGCCGCACCCTGGCTTCCCTCGACAGCTCTGCCGCCATACGCCCGGGTCGCCTGTCGCCTTGTACTCTCGCTCTCTTGATCTGCATGATGACACCTTACCAGTGTCACCAATCATTCTGAACGAGAGCAGATGCGCGTGCCGTAGGTTGGGGCGCACATTGACATCAAAAGTGGATTCCTGTACTGTTCGCGCCATGTCGGGGGGAAAGGTGCAGCTGGGTTCCCGAGCCTAGAGTTTGTTTGTAGGAGGTTGGAACTATGAGACACATAGGGTTGGTAGTGGTTGCTGCCGCGTTGGTGGCGCTCCTTGCCGTGGCATGTGGCGGGGGGGAGGTGATCGTCACCCAGGAAGTCGTCAAGCAGGTGACGGTCGTGCAGGAAGTCCCGGTCGAGCGGGAAGTTGTGAAGACGGTGGTGGTGGAGCAGACGAAGATCGCCATCGCGACGCCGACGCCTCCACCCGCAGGCCAGTCGAAGTTCGGCGGAACGCTGCGGGTCGTGTCGCAGGCGAGCATCGCGACGTTGGACTCGGTGTGGTCACCGTTCTACGTCGTGGTTGCGGTCGCCCAGCACCTGTATGAGACCCCCCTGGGGTGGAATACCGAGTTGCTGCCGGCACCGCGCATGGTGGACACCTGGACGGTGAGCACGGATGGGAAGATCTATACGTTCAACCTGCGCGAAGGGATGACGTTCCACGATGGGCAGGCCGTGACTGCGCGGGATGTAGTCGCCTCGCTGAACCGCTGGCTGCCAGGCGGCAGCGCGGCGGCGGGCCTGATGCGCGGTTTTACACAGGAGACGCCGTTCGTCGTCGTGGACGACCAGACGTTCGAGGTGCGGATGAACGAACCGTACGGCGGCGTGGTCGCAGCGCTGGCCAAGCCGCACTGGGGGCCGTTCATCATACCTGAGCGCTTGGCGGCTACCACAAAGGTCACCGAGGGTACGGCCGAGTTCATTGGCTCCTCGCCGTACAAGCTGGAACGGTGGGACCAGGGCGACAAGGTGGTGCTGGTGCGGCACGAGGGGTACAAGCCACGCACCGACAAAGCCGATCACATGGTCGGGGCCGCCGTCTCCTATCTCGACGGCATCACGTGGCTGGAGATCCCCGACGAGGAGACGAAGATCGCGGGCCTGGAGACAGGCGAGTGGGACGTTGTTGACGGCTCGGCGTTCGACTTCTTCAAGCGGTTGAGCGCCAATGCGGAAATCGTGGTCCCGTTATACAAGCCCGGCCACCGGTCGGCGATGAACATCAGCCCGAACAACCCGCCCTTCGGCAACGAGAGCTTGCGACTGACGCCGCAGCAACTGAACGCGCGGTTGGCGGTGCAAGCCGCCATCGACATCGAGGCGGTAATGTTCTCGCTGGGCGACCACGACCTGTGGACGCTGTGCCCGGCCATCTACTACTGCGGTACGCCGCTCGAAACTAACGAGGCGGCCGAGTACTACAACCAAGCCAACCCTGAGAAGGGCAAGCAGTTGCTGGCCAAGTCGGACTACAAGGGCGAGACGGTTGTCCTCCTGAACCCGACCGACTACGGCACCATCACGCCGACGGGCGTGGTGCTGAAGCAGCAGATGGAGGCCATCGGGCTGAATGTGGAGATGCCGGCGCTGGACTGGGCCACCATCGTGGGCAAGTTCGCCAACACCGATGAGTACCACATGTTCACCGACTGGTACGTCCACTGGTGCTGCGCCGATCCCATCGAGTGGCCGAGCCGCGAAGGCGTGCCAGGCCGCCACCCCATCAACGACGAGGGCGTCGAGCTGCGCGTCGCCTATGCCCAGGCGCAGACACAAGAGGAGCGGTTCGCGTTGGTCGAGAAGCTCCAGCGGAACATGTACGAGGAGGTCATCAGCATCCTGCTGGGCCAGTTCTTCAGCATCTACCCGCACACCGCGGCCCTGAAGAACTTCGAGGTGAAGGCGATCCCGTACTACGTCAACACCTGGCTGGAGCGGTAGCCGCGAGGCTAGGCAACCTGCGCTAAGGCGAACGGCCCGTCCCCCGACAGCGTGGGGACGGGCCGTTCGGTTTTCTGGAGCGCCGTGCCGTCGCGGGCTGCGAGGATCCGGGGTCACCAACTGCTAACGTCAGGAGATGAGGCGAGGCGCGATACCCTTACGAGGGTTGCGGAGGCCAGCGTATCCCTGCACACGAGTGATGCTGGTTGGACACGAACGGCGGTAGCGGGGGTAGCGGCGCTCTCGTAGGGGCGCACGGCCGTGCGCCCCTACGATTCCCCATACATGCACCTGACCTAGGACGCGCACCCGCCGGCGTCAGCAGGAGGGTGAGGTTACTCCACCGTGACCCAGGTGGCTGAGGCAGGGTCCCACACCTCGACGGAGCGGGATTTGTCCCCGGTCTGGCCGCCCTCGAACCCGCCGGTCACCATGACCCGGCCGTCCGTAAGCAAGACAGACGAGTGCATGAAGCGGGCCTTGTTCAAGTCGCCCGCTGACGACCAGGTATCCGAGGCGGGGTCGAAGATCTCGGTCTGGGTGAACTCTCCGATGCCGCCCGCGATGAGCAGGCGCCCGTCGGGCAGGAGGGTAGCGCTGTGGTCAGCCCTTGGGTTGGCTAGGGCGGCGGCTGACGACCACGTGTTCGTGGTGGGGTCGAAGAACTCGGCGGTGTCCTGGGGGAGTTCGTCGAGGCCGTAGCCGCCAACGATCAGAACCCGGCCATCGGGCAGCAGCGTGGCTGTATGGGCCTGACGAGGGCTACTCATGTCAGGCAACCCCCTCCAGCTATTCGTCGTTGGGTCGTACAGTTCGACCTGCGCGATGGCGAACTTCCCTGCCTGCTTACCACCTGTTACGAGCACCTTCCCGTCGGGGAGCAGCGCGGCGGCGTGGAAGGCCCGTTTGTTCGTCAACTTGCCCGCGGGCGACCAGGCGTTGGTCTTTGGGTCGTAGAGTTCGGAGTCGTCCAGATAGAGAGCTATCTTTCCGGCGACTACGAGTACTCGGCCGTCGGGCAGGACGGTGGCGGTGTGACCGCTGCGGCCGCGGGCCATGTCTGGCCCAGGCGTCCATGCGCCGGTCGCGGGGTCGTAGAACTCTGTGGAGGCGAGGAAGGCCGATGGCCCACGCCCGCCGATAATCATGGCCCTTCCGTCTTGAAGCAGCACGGCTGCGTGCGTCTCCCGGCCTTTAGACAGTGCAGGGATGGAGGCCCACTCGCCTTCCGCAGGGTCGAAGATCTCCGCCGACCCGATGGGCGGGCCAGGCATGGACATCGTCCCCGGACCCCTACCGCCAGCCACCAGCACACGGCCGTCGGAGAGGAGCGTGGCTGTGTGGAGCACCCGGGCCTCAAGGAGTTTGCCTGCCGCTTTGACGAGCGCTTGCCGAGCGCTCTCGTCTTCTTCGGACTTCGTACCAGGGGCGTGGACGACGGGTGGGGTCGGGGTCCCCTGCTGGGCCGCGCCTCCTCCACCGCAGGCGGTGGCCGCGACGGCGGCTGCAGCGGCGAATCCCAGGGACAGCGCGAGAAGGAGGGTGGAAATGGCAGCCTGAGGTTTCTTGGATCGGTGCGAGATGCTCATGATGCTCTCCGGCTTTCGTGGAATCGGGAATGCTCAGGGCAGACGCCACGGGTTGCGGTGGGCGGGATTTTAGCAGCGGTGCGTGGGCAGGTCAACCGATGGGGCTGCGGGACACGAGGCCAGAATCGCGGCGAGATATACGTACGTAGCTATGGGCGCGGACCATACTGCGTCAATAGAAACGGTTACCGAAGCCTGGATGGTTGCGTCATAAATGGTGTTACCGAGGGCGAGGGCACGGCGGAGCGATGAGCGAGGCCGAAGAGCTGGTGTTGCAGGGTCTCGGCCTGGGCCAGCAGGTGCATGGGGTTGAGTCGTTGGTAGGTCGCGGCCAGGCGATCCTTTTGCGCGAGGGGGATGCCAGCGGCAACGAGCCGTTGACAGGGGGTCTGGGCCCGATCGTAGCGTTTGCGCACCCGGACGCCCTGGCGGGTCTTGCCCTGCAGGTGCATAACCGGTTGAAAGAAGTTGGTGTGCAGCCGTAGGACGGCATACAGCGCATTGAGCTTGTCCAGGGCCGCATGGGAGGCGTAGCGCTGATACCCCACCAACCGGCGCACCGCCGTCCAGTTCTTCTCCTCCACATTGGCGTTGTCATTCTTCCGATACGGCCGTGAGCGGGTGAAGGTGATGTGCCGCCGCCGGCAATAGGCCAGGAGATCGGCGTTGATGAACTCGCTGCCGTTGTCCGAGTCTAGGCCCAGCCAGGGAAAGGGGAGGCGCGCGCCGATAGCGTGCAGGGCACTCCCGACGCGCTCCTGGGACTTCCCCCAGACCGCTTGGTGCTCTACCCATCCCGTGGCGATGTCCACAGCGGTCAGGGTGGAGAGGTAGAAGCCCTCGGTGCGCTCACTGCAATGGGCCACCAGGTCCACCTCCAGGAACCCTGGCCGCTGGTCGTCCCACTCGGCGAAGGTCCGGATCGAGATCGCCGCCTTCAGCAAGGAGCCAGGCTTGGTGGTGCTGA
>VGZR01000052.1 GCA_016872515.1 SAR202 cluster bacterium | reverse complement strand
ACACAACCGCCTCCGTCGCATGACAGCGCAGCGGAGGCGGGTAATCCGTGTTCGTGGTGGAGACGGGGGAGGGTCGAACTCCCCGTCCAAAGGAATCCCTTGCTAGGATGTGCTACAGGCTTAGCTGGCGATTAATCTTGCCGGCCCGCGCTCTCGCCGGCGGGGGCTTGCGAGTCGGCCAGCCGATTGGTCTTTGGCGTTGGCTATCGGCGTTGCCTCGGCCGCACCCCGATGCATGTCACCCAGCCACCGTACCGGGGATCGGGTGGTGAGCGTCGTCGCCGGTTAGGCGGCGAGTGCTAGCTGTTTATTGCCAGTTACTTTTTTGCCATCTGATTAACGAGGTTGATGGCACCTCAGCCTGCAATCCCGAAGGGACGTCCCCTGTCGAGCCCACGCGTCCCCATGCACCTATTATAACGCCTTGGAGGCGAGGGTGTGCCGCACGGTTGGCGGCGGTGCTATACTGTGTGAAAGGATTCACGAATATAGCGCGCCGGATACGGCCGCTTTGTAAGGAGAGATTGCATGTTCAAAAAGGTGCTTCCGGTTCTCGCATTGGTAGCCTTGGTTGCCCTGCTGGCCGTAGCCTGCGGCGAATCCACCCCGGCAGCCTCGCCCACGGCGACGGCCACGCGGTCATCGCCGTCGCCGGTGCCGAAGGTTGAATCCACGGCAACAGCCGTCCCGCAGACCACCGCAGCCACGGAGACCGGCGGCACAGCGCCCTCGGGCACGGTGACCGAGGTCAAGCTCAATGATCCGGGCGGTTCGGGCAGGTATGTGTTCGCCCCGGCGAAGCTAAGCTTCAAGGTTGGCGACACGGTCAATTTCAAACTGGTGTCCGAGGCCGAGTTCCACACCTTCACGGCGGACGACCTGAAGATCGACCAGTCGGTGGACGCCAACCAGACTGTCGAGTTCAGCCACACCTTCGACAAGGCGGGGACATTCAAGCTCTACTGCATCCCTCACGAGAGCCTGGGCATGGTGGGAGAGATTACCGTCCAGTAGGAAGATCCCCACTAGGACGAATCGCCGTAGGGGCGGCGCGAGTCGCCCCTACTTTTTTGCCGATGGCGTCCGCGCCGAGCGCCTTTCGCGGCGGCGTTGACGGGTATCGGGGCCGCTCTTATACTACCGATACCTTTTCATACCTCTTCCTCCGAGGACTAACGATGCGTCTTTCTTGTCTTCAAGAGAACTTGAACAAGGGCCTGGGCACCGTGGGCCGGGCGGTGGCGACGCGAACGACGTTGCCCATCACTCAGAACGTCCTGCTCACTACCGACCTCGGCCGGCTGAAGTTGTCGGCCACGAACCTTGAGGTGGCCATCAGCACCTGGATCGGCGCGCAGGTGGAGGAGGAGGGGGCCATAACCGTGCCGGCGCGGCTGCTCACCGACTTCGTCAGCTCGCTGCCCAACGAGCGGATCGACGTAACGTCACACACCCAGCCACTGGGGCTGTCGTTGAAATGCGCCAAATTCGAGGCCGCCATCAATGGGGCGGACGCGGAGGACTTTCCGCCCATCCCCACCGTGAAGTCAGGCGCGACGGGGAAGTTCAAGGCGGAGGTATTACGGGACGCGATTTCGCACGTCGCGTTCGCGGCGGCGACCGAGGACTCGCGGCCCGTGCTCACGGGCGTGAAGGTGGACATCAAGAGAGACGGGTTCACGTTCGCGGCGGCGGACGGCTTCCGGCTGGCGGTGTACACCGGCAAACTGGCGGAGCCTGCGAAAGAGGACGTGAGCTTCATCATCCCGGCTAAGTCGCTTGCAGAGGTGAACCGCCTGGCGGTCACACAGACCGACCCTGTGGAGTTCATGGTGACGCCGGCCAAGAGCCAGGCCCTGTTCGTGCTGCACAACATCGAACTGGTGTCGCAGTTGGTGCAGGGGACGTTCCCCAACTACCAGCAACTCATGCCGCAGCGGTACGAGACGCGGGCGGTGATAGACCTGCGGCAGTTCTCAGCAGCCACGAAGACGGCGTCCATCTTCGCGCGGGACGGGAGCGGCATCATCAGGCTACAGGTCCAACGGGCGGACGGCGGCGGCAAGGTCGCCATCTCTTCGCGCGCCGAGGAGGTCGGCGAGAACAAGGGCGAGATTGACGCGAAGGTGGAGGGTACGGACTCCAAGATCGCATTCAACAGCAAGTACTTGGCCGAAGTGCTGGACGTGCTGGGCACGGGCGAAGTCGCGTTGGAGACCACATCGCCGTCCAGCCCGGGCGTGCTGCGGCCCGTGGACAAGACAGGCTACGTGCACGTTGTTATGCCGATGTTTGTTCAATGGTGATATAGCTAGGGAATAGACCTCGGAGCGTAGCTGACTCTGGCCCCGCTGTCACCCTCGCGGAAATGGCTTCCAAGGCCAGCCGCTTCTTGCCAAAGGGCGCATTCCCTAGCTTCCCGCGAATATGGCGGCACGCTTCTTCGACGCCCTTCGCCAACTGGTCTGCCTTGGCGGCGTCCTGCCGGGCAAGCTCGATCTCCTGGAGTTGGTGCTGTAGCACCGTGCGACGCTGCTTGATCTCCTTCACCCCCTTGGCGAGTAGGACAACGTTCATGTCGGAGACGCGGTAGGCCTGAAGGAGCTTGGCTTCCTCGCGGTCAAGGCTTGCAAGTTCTCGCTGGATTCGCTGCCTGTCTTCCTCGCGGTAGAGCTGCCCTTCGACCTGACGCCTTCGGATTTCCCCGATGATGATGGATGGGTTCTCCAGACGCTCCGAAATGGCCGTCCATACGTCGGCTTCCAGTTCTTCGGCGCGTGTCATACGGGCCTTGCACCGGGGCTTCATGCCAACTCTAGGACGGGCAAGAAGGCATTGATAGTAGCGGTACCTGCCGCTGAGGGTTGTGCCGGACATGCGGGAGCCGCACTCGACGCAGAAGATGTGGCCGGTAAGGAGGTAGGGCTTCGGGTCCGCGACCATGCGGCGCCTGGGACCAGCAAGAGCGGCCTGAGCCGCGTCGAAGAGGGTAGGGGAGACGATGGGCGGCGTTACGCTGTTCATGGCGATCCACTCGGTCTCAGGCCGGAGCACAAGGCGGGAGGGCTTGCCGTCCTCAGCAACACGCTTGTAGCGGTTAAAGTACGTAACGCCGGTGTAGGCTGGGTTGGTGATGATGCGCTTGATGGTCAGCGGGTGCCAGGGCGCGCCTTCCCGCGTCCGCTGTCCCTCGCGATTGAACTCCGTCGCAAGGCCATGCAGGGAATAGCCCTTCTCGGCTATCGCCGTGAACATGCGGCGGACCTGCGCTGCCTGTTCAGGCTCGATTTCCCGTTTGTGGGTGTCTTTGTTGTACCTGTACCCATATAGGCCCTTCCCCGTGCCTTGGGGCAGCCGTTCGCCCTGCTGGGCTATGGCGAGCTTCGCCCGGTTGGTCCGCTCTTTGATCTCGCGCCGCTCAACCTCTGCAAAGGTGCCTTCAAGGAACGTCATGGCGCGGCCTAGCTCGTCGTCCTTTGGCGGGTTGTGAACGGCCAGCACCGCAACGCCAGCGCGACGGAACTCACGCAGGAGCACCATAAGGTCAACGGCGTCGCGGGCCAGGCGGTTGGCGGTGTAGTACACGATGGCCTGGACCTTTTTCTCTGCGGCAAACTGGCGAAGCCGTCGAAGGCTGGGGCGATTCAGCGTCGCGCCGGTGAAGTCGTCGCGGATGCGGAATTCCTTTGGGACTACGTAGCCCGAACGCTCTGCAAGTGCCTCACAAGCCTTTTCCTGGGTATCCAACGAGGTCTTGTCAGGACCGGCCTGGTCATCGGTGGAAACTCGACTGTAGGTTGCGGCAATGTTTGGCATGGCGGCGCTCCTGTTGACCTAACGTCTGAGTGTATCAATATGCCTCTTCCGTTCCAGCATGTTCTGTTCGTACAGCCTGCTCGGTTGCGGTCCAGAGGAATCAAAGCGATGGTCAGGAGAGGTGAGGGCCTTCGTGAGGCGCACTAAATGGTATTCGGATGGATTTGCACCGCACCGCCATCTGTAGACAGTTGTTTGGGTAACGCCACACTGGCGTGCCACAATCTTCCACGTCCCGTACCTTCGGATTAGCTTATTCAACAACTCCTTGATCGGCGGCGACGGCTGGGGGGTTTCCACCCATCGGTGCCAAGCGAAAAGACGCACCCTACCATTGATACGAACCGCCGTTACCTGACCGCCATGAGTCTCTTTGACCATCAACAGGCCATCCTCACGTAATCGCCGGACAGTACGGGAGCAGTTTGCTGAAAGGGCCTTCGGCACCTTCACGCGCTTCAGGCGGTTTCGCCCACGGCGGACAACGAATTCACGAAGCAATTGCCATTCCGGGATGGGGTCGGGGTGAAAGGCGGCAATCAGGCGGACTAGGTGGCGGTAGGGAACCCATTCCCTAGCCCTCGCCGCCTTCGAACGCCCGTGTACAGGAGCACCTCCAAGCGCTAGATGGTATTGGGCCACTGCGTCCAGCAGATCCTGGTCCATCCGTCCCAATTGGCGTTCTGGCATAGCCGCATGTTACTACCATTGGTTACTTATATCAACGTCTGTGTACTATCTTGTTAGCTTTCTAGCTACGGTATGAATAATCCTTCATAACGAGTATTTCGGCTTCCGCAGACGTGGCATACGCTGTGGTAATGATGAGCATCGCAACCACTTACCTTACCCCCAACGAGGTCGCTAGCATCTGCCGTGTCGGCGTCTGGCAGGTGTGGCGTTGGATCGCTGCGGGCAGGATAGTTGCCATACGCCGGCCTTCGGGCAGGTACCTGATCGCCCGCGAAGAGTTGGTCCGGCTCGGCCTGCTCAATGAGTAAGCTGGATGTCCGCATCGAGCGGGGGGACGCGCCGCCAAACGAAGCGTGGACCCAGCTCTGGCTTTGGCTCATTTCGGTGCGCGAACGCCCCGGCAAAAGCGACGCCGGTACGGACATGGCGGCGGCGGCCACGGCGCGGGGAGGCCGGCGGTGACCACAGCCACAGCGCCGACCGCGATGCTGGACGCGGCCCTGGGCTATGCCACCCGAGGATGGTTTGTCTTTCCAGTCTCTGGGAAGTTCCCAGCTATCCCGTCAGCACATCCCGACGG
>VGZR01000051.1 GCA_016872515.1 SAR202 cluster bacterium | reverse complement strand
CCCTTCCTTCGCCGCGTTCATCAGTCGGAACTCGAGCGGGTCGATGCCGAGATTGTCGCCGACCTCGTCAACCACCGTCTCCACCGCGAACGCCGCCTGCGTCGCACCCGGCGCGCGGTACGCCGCCGTCTTCGGCTTGTTCACCACCACGTCCGCGCCGTCTATCAGCACGTTCGGGATGTCGTAGCACGTGAAGATACACATCCCCGCCGCGTCCACCGGCGAGCCGGGGTACGCACCCGCTTCGAAGGCCAGGTAACCCTGCGCCGCCACGATCTTCCCGTTCTTCTTAGCCCCGATCTTCACCTTCATGTAGGAACCAGGCGTCGGCCCGGTCCCCTCGAACACCTCGCGGCGGCTCATCACAATCTTCACCGGATGTCCGCTCTTCTTCGAGAGCGCGACCGCTGCAGCCTCGTGGTACAGCGGGAACTTCCCGCCGAACCCGCCGCCGATCTCCATCGGCGTCACCTTCACCTGCGAGATGGGCAGGTTGAACGCCAACGATAGCGCCTTCCGGTACTCGAACGGCCCCTGCGTGCTCAGCCACACGCTCAGGCGTCCGTCGTTGTTCCACAGCGCGGTGATGTTCTGTGGCTCTATGTACCCTTGGTGCACCGTCGCCGTGTTGAACTCACGCTCGATGACGACGTCGGCTTCCTTGAACCCCTTCGCAACGTCTCCAAGCTTGTGCTGGAAGCGGGAGGCGACGTTCGTCTTCCCTTCCTTCTTGGCGCCGCCCTCCATCGTCTGCAGGTCGTCCAAAAGGATGGACGCGCCCTTCTTCATCGCCTCCGGAGCCGTCAGAACCGGTGGCAGCAGCTCATACTCCACCTTGATGAGCGACAGCGCCTCCTCGGCGATGTGTGGGTTGATTGCCGCGACAGCGGCCACCGCGTGGCCCTCGTAGAGCACCTTGTCCGTCGCGATGGCGTTATCCCGCAGGTACTTCATTGGTTGCGGGCCAAGCCCGAAGTCGGCCATCTCGCCTGCTTTCGGCTTGGGCAGGTCCTTGCCTGTCACCACCGCCATGACGCCTGGCAGCTTCTCCGCCGCGCTCGTGTCTATGGACTTGATGCGCGCGTGCGCGTGCGGGCTCCGCAGGACCCTGCCGTGCAGCAACCCTGACATCTGAACGTCTGCGCCGTACTTCGCGCGGCCCGTCACCTTGTCCGCACCGTCATGCCGGATGGGGCGGGTCCCTACGACCTCGTACTTCCCGGTCGCCAGCACCATATTGGGCTCGTACGTAGTGGTCACTCCTTCACCTCCATAGACGTATGTCACACAACAACGTTGTTCCCGTTGATCCATTGACCGTAGGGGCGTCCCGATTGCATCGGGACTGCCGCCCCTACCCATGTTGTCCGTTAGCCCGTCTGGCGGAGAGCGCCTCCCCCTATGGCGGGCAGGAAGTGTACCTCGCTATCTTCCTTCACCTCTCCCAGCAGCCCCATGGGGGTTATTTCGCCGTCTATCGCCACGTTGATGTTCGATCGGATGCGGAACTTGTCCACCAGCCGGTCCTTCATCCCCGGGTACTGGGCATCCAGGTTGTTAATGATTTCCCGGACCATCTTCCCAGGTACCACCACCTTGCTCTGACCCTTGGTCAGGTTCTGCATCAGCGAGGGGATGAAAACAACGGCCATGTCCCTATTTCTTCTTGCTCTGCCAGACCGCCTCCATGATGGTGCCTGGGCTCATCGGCAGTTTCGTCATCCGCACGCCCACCGCGTGGCCGACCGCGTTCGCCAGCGCCGCCGGCGGAGGCACGATGGGCGCCTCGCCCACACCGCGCACGCCATACGGGTGGCCTGGATTCGCCACCTCCACGATGACCGTGTCAATCATCGGTAGGTCCAGCGTTGTCGGCATGCGGTAGTCCAGGAAGGTCGGGTTCGCCATCTGGCCCGAGGAGCCGTAGAAGTACTCCTCGTTCAGGCCCCAGCCGATGCCCTGGACGCTTCCGCCTTGCATCTGGCCTTCCACGTAGCTGGGGTGCACCGCCTTGCCCGCGTCCTGCACCACCGTGAACCGCAGCACCTGCGTCTTGCCCGTCTCCGGGTCAACTTCCACGTCCACGATGTTGCCCGCGAACGAACCTCCCACACCCTGCGGGTCCACCGTGGCCCGCCCGATGACCGGCCCGCCCGTGTCGTTCAGCTGTTCCGACAGGTCCTTGAACGACAACTTCAGTTCGGTGTCCGTCTTCGAGCGGAACACACCATCTACCATCTCCACTGAGTCGGCTTCCACACCCCAAATCTTGGCTGCGCGGGCCGTCATCTGCTTCACCACGTCCTGGGCCGCCTCGTAGGCCGCCCAGCCCGTGGCGAATGCCACCCGGCTTCCGCCGGTCACTGCCGTGAACCCGATGGAGTCGGTGTCCACTACCGTTGGATGCACGTCCTCCGCGCGGATGCCCAGCACCTCCGCCGCTTGCATGGCGAGGGAAGCGCGCGTCCCGCCGATGTCCGTCGAACCCTCGGTCAGGTTCACCGTGCCGTCCGGGTTCACCGCGATGGTGCAGCTCGACTGCAAGCCCACGTTGAACCAGAACCCGATAGCCACCCCGCGCGCCACATTCTTCCCCTTGATGGGAGCCTTGTAGTGCGGGTGATTCTTCATCGCCTCCAGCACTTCTACGCACCCGATGCGTGGGAACACAGGCCCATCCACCCGGCGAACCCCCTCTTTCGCCGCGTTCATCAGCCGCAGCTCGAGGGGGTCGATCTTCAGCTTCTCGGCGATCTCGTCAACGATGGTCTCCACCGCGAACGCCGCATGCGTCGCGCCCGGCGCGCGGTACGCGGCCGTCTTCGGCTTGTTCACCAGCACGTCGTACCCGTCTATCAGCCCGTTGGCTATGTCATACGGGGCGAATACGCACATCGCCGCCGCGCCCACCGGTGAGCCGGGGAACGCCCCAGCCTCGAACGCCAGGTAGGACTGCGCCGCCACGATCTTCCCGTTCTTCTTCGCTCCGATCTTCACCTTCATGTACGACCCAGGCGTCGGCCCCGTCCCTTCGAACACCTCCTGCCGGGTCATCACCATCTTCACGTGCCGGTGCCCCGCCTTTTTCGACAGCAGCGCGGCCACTGGCTCTAGATAGACGTTGATCTTCCCGCCGAACCCGCCGCCGATCTCCATCGGCGTCACTCTAATCTGCGACTCCGGCAGGTCCAGCACCTTCGCCGTCGCGTTCCGCACGAAGAACGAGCCTTGCGTACTGCACCAAATCAACAGACGTCCGTCCTGATTCCACAGCGCCGCCACGTTGTGCGGCTCGATGTACCCCTGGTGAACCGTTTGCGTCGTGAACTCACGCTCGATGACGACGTCAGCTTCCTTGAACCCCTTCTCCACGTCCCCCTTCTTGTGCTGGAAGTGAGTCGCGATGTTGTTCACCTGATTCGTCTTCTGGCCGAACTCCGTCATCTTCAGGTCGCTGTGGAGGATGGACGCGCCCTTCTTCATCGCCTCGGGTGCCGTCAGCGCCGCGGGCAACACCTCGTAGTCCACTTTGATGAGCCCTATGGCCTCCTCTGCGATGTGCGGGCTGGTGGCCGCCACGGCAGCCACGGCATGTCCCTTGTACAGCGCCTTGCCACTGGCCAGCACGTTGCCCCTCAGGAACGCCACATTCTGCGCCCCCGCCTCGCCCATGCTCACGTCGCCCGTCGTCTGCGGCATGTCCTTCGCCGTCACCACCGCCCTCACACCGGGCAGCTTCTCTGCCGCGCTCGTGTCTATGGACTTGATGCGCGCGTGCGCGTGAGGGCTCCGCAGGATCTTGCCGTGCAGCAACCCCGCCGTCTGGAAGTCGGCCCCATACAGCGCCCGCCCGGTTACCTTGTCGGCCCCGTCGTGCCGGATAGGGCGTGTCCCGATTACCTTGAACTTGTCGTCTCCTGACTTGAGGACGACGTTATGCTCGTACGTGGTCGTCACGGCCATCTCCTTCTAGCTACTTTTTCTTCCCCTTGGACATCTTCGCCGACGCGTCTTCCACGGCCCGCACGATCTTGTCGTACCCCGTGCACCGGCACAGGTTGCCAGCCAGCCAGAACCGGATCCGCTCTTCCGAGGGGTTCGGCTCCTTGTCCAGCAGCGCTTTGGACGACACGATGAACCCGGGCGTGCAGATGCCGCACTGCAGCGCCGCGTTCTCCAGGAACGCCTGCTGCACGGGGTGCAGTCCGCCCGCAGGGGCGATGCCCTCGATGGTCGTGATCTTCGCGCCCTGAGCCTCGACGCCCAATACAAGGCAGGAGTCCACGATGCGCCCGTCCATCATCACCGTGCACGCGCCGCAGTTGCCGTCGTTGCACCCTTCCTTGGAGCCGGTGAGCTGGACGACGTCCCGCAGGCACTCCAACAGGCTTTGGCGGGGCTCACAGAGGAATTCGACGTTCTCCCCGTTGATGGTCGTTTGAACGTATGTCTTGGTTGGCATTACTTGTTCTCCTTGGCGCGTTCGATAGCTGCGTTCAGCGCCCGGCGGGTCAGAACCTCGCACAGGTGCCTGCGGAACTCGATGGTCCCGCGCATGTCGTTGATGGGCTTAGCGGTGTCCCGTGCGATATCAGCCGCCGCTTGAACGGACTTCTCGCTGGCCGCTTTGCCCGCCAGGGCATCGCCTGCCGCCTTCACGAACAGCGGCGTCGGCGCCACTGCGGACAAGGTGACACGGGCCGACTTGATGGTCGAGCCGTTCAGTTCCACCGATACGCCCGCTCCGACCACCGCGATGTCCATCTCGTTCCGCGGGATGAACCGTATGTACTTTGCCCCGAACCCCTTCGGCGGGGCCGGGAAGTGGATGGACACCAACATCTCGCCCGGATTCAGCACGGTCTTGCCGGGGGCCGTACAGAACTCCTCCAAGGGCACGTCGCGCGTCCCCTTGGAGCCTGCAACCTTCGCCACTCCCTTATAGGCAATCATGGCCGGGATGGCGTCCGCGCTCGGCGCGGCGTTGCATAGGTTCCCACCCAGCGACGCCCGGCCCTGTATCTGGATACCGCCGATGATGGTCGCAGCGTCAATCAGCCCCGGATAGGCCGCCGCAATCTTCTTGTCGCCATAGATTTTGTAGCACGGCACGGCCGCGCCAACCGTCAGGCCCCCTTCCGCGTCCAGGCTGAGTGCGTTAAGCTCGGAGATGCCCTTCCCGTCCACTAACAACTCAACGTTTCCCCTGCGGCCACCCCGGAACTGCACGATAATGTCGGTGCCGCCAGCAAACACCCGCGCCTTCTCGCCGCTCTTGGACAAAAGCTTCACCGCGTCGGCAACGGTGGTTGGGCGTTCGTAATCGATCCACTTCAAATCCGTACCCTCCTCGAAGAAGTTAGGACTACCCGGCGGCGCATCGCAGACCTCGGCGCCTGCTAACTTGGGA
>VGZR01000050.1 GCA_016872515.1 SAR202 cluster bacterium | reverse complement strand
CGATGTTGCCCTTCGCTCCCGAGGTAGCCATGAGGTAGATGCCACCGTAGTTGCGCAGGCCGGTCTCCACCACCTTTGTCAGCTTGTCGCTGGCCGCGGTCCAGATATGGACCGCGTTGTTGTACCGCTCGTCCTCGGTGATGAGGCCATCCAGGTACTGCTGCTCCAGCAAGTTGACCTTCTTGTCGGCATCGGCGACGATGGCTGCCTTTTCCGCAGACACCTCGACGTCGTTGATGGCGATGGTCGTACCCGACTTCGTGGCGAACCGGAACCCCAATTCCTTTATATTGTCCAGGACTTCCACCGTGCGCTCGCTGCCCACTGCGCGGTAGCTCGCTGCCGTAAGCTCTTTAAGGGCGCCCTTGTCCATCTCTCTGTTCCAGAGGCCCATCTCCTGCGGCAACACGTCGTTGAAGATGATGCGGCCGACAGTAATCTCGAGCGGTTTCGCCTTTTCGTCGGAGTCGCCGTCCGCCTGTGGGGGATGCAGTATCTTGACGGGGGCATGAAGACCGAGGTGACCATGCTCGTAGGCCAGCCGAGCGTCTTCGAAGCTACCGAATGTGCTGCCTGCACCGGGAGACTTGTCTTTGCGCATCGTGAGGTAGTAGCAGCCCAGCACCATGTCCAGCGTCGGAGCCGCCATCGGCTCGCCGGAGCTAGGCGACAGCATGTTGTACACGCTCAACATGAGCCGCTTGGCCTCCATGACGGCCTCTTTGGACAGCGGGACGTGGACGGCCATCTGGTCACCGTCGAAGTCGGCGTTGAACGCGGTGCAGACCAGGGGGTGAACCTGGATAGCGCTGCCCTCCACGAGCACCGGCTGGAACGCTTGGATGCCCAGCCTGTGGAGCGTCGGAGCGCGGTTCAGCAAGACCGGCCTGTCCTTGATGATCTCCTCAAGGATGTCCCAGACCTCAGGGCGCGACCGCTCCGCCATGCGCTTGGCGCTCTTGATATTGTGCGCGTAGCCCTTGACCACGAGCTTGTTCATAACGAAGGGTTTGAACAGCTCCAGGGCCATCCGGCGCGGCAGGCCGCACTGGTGCAGCCTCAGGTCGGGGCCGACAACGATGACCGAGCGGCCACTGTAGTCAACACGCTTGCCCAGCAGGTTCTGGCGGAACCGCCCCTGCTTGCCGCGCAGGAGATCGGACAGGCTCTTGAGCTTGTGGTTGTGGCTGCCGGAGACCGCTCGGCCACGGCGGCCGTTGTCCACCAACGCATCCACCGCCTCTTGGAGCATCCGCTTCTCGTTCCGGATGATGATTTCAGGGGCTTGAAGCTCGATGAGCCGCTTCAGGCGGTTGTTGCGGTTGATGACGCGGCGGTAGAGGTCATTGAGGTCGCTGGTGGCGAACCGGCCGCCGTCCAGCTGGACCATGGGACGCAACTCCGGCGGCAGCACCGGCAAAACCGTCCAGACCATCCACTCATGTTTGTTCCCACTCTTGCGGAAGGCCTCCACCACCCGCAGAGTCTTGATGGCTTTCTTCCGGCGCTGGCCCGAGGTGGTCCGCACATCGTCCTGGAGTTGGTCGCGCAGTCTATCTAGGTTGACCGTCTTCAGGGCCTCAAGTACCGACTCGGCGCCCATGCCAGCTTTGAAGACTTCGCCGTAGTTCTCCCTTAATTCGCGGTAGTGGCTCTCGGTGAGAAGTTGCCCGATCCGCAGGCTCTCCAGCTCTTCCAGTTCGGAGCCGATGGTGTTCTCCTGATCGGTTTTTGCCTGCTCGGCCTCGGCCTTGATCTTTCTGGCCTCAGGGCCGTCGCCTTCCTCGCCGGAGTCCTTGGCCTTCGCGGGGGCGACCTGTTCAATCTTGGCCTGGGTCGCAGCGTCTATCTTCGCCAGGGCGTCACTCAGTTGGTCTTGCAGCTGCTTGATGGCCGCAGCCCGCGCCGGCTCATCCACGCTCGTGACCAGGTACTGTGAGAAGTACAACACCCGCTCGAGGTTGCGAGGAGACAAGTCGAGGAGCAGGCCGAGGCGGCTCGGCGTCCCCTTTGAGAACCAGATGTGGGCAACCGGCGCCGCTAGGGTGATGTGGCCCATGCGCTCCCGGCGGATCTTCGACCGCGCGACTTCGACGCCGCACCGGTCGCAAATCACGCCCTTATAGCGGATCTTCTTGTACTTGCCGCAGTAGCACTCCCAGTCCTTCGTCGGCCCAAAGATGCGCTCGCAGAACAGCCCATCTTTTTCAGGCCGAAGCGTCCGGTAGTTGATGGTCTCCGGCTTGGTGACCTCTCCGTACGACCAGGTCTTGATCTGGTCGGGAGACGCCAGGGAAATGCGAACCGCATTGAACTCGTTGCCTGCTTGAGCCACCATCTTCTCTCCCCTATCGATTCCCTAGTCGCTGTGAAAATCGTTCTGGGTCTAGGCCGCCTAGATGTCGCCTATTCGTCCTCACCCGTGGACGCTTTTGAAGTCTCTTTGGACTCTGGCGTAGCTGTCTCGACGGGACCGGCGCCATTGCCCTCTAGGAGCTCGAGGCTCGGCCGCTTTTCAGCCCGCACCTCTCCTTCTGCACCAGCGGCGCCGTCTGTGACCGCGGCCTGCTCAGCCTCCTCGTGCAGCAGCTCCACCGACAGGCCAAGGCTCTGCAGTTCCTTCAGCAGGACGTGGAACGACTCCGGAATGCCGGGCTGGATGACGTCCTCGCCCTTGACGATGGCCTCGTATGTCTTGACGCGGCCCACGACGTCGTCCGATTTGACCGTGAGCATTTCCTGGAGGTTGTAGGCGGCGCTATACGCTTCCAAGGCCCACACCTCCATCTCGCCGAACCGCTGTCCGCCGAACTGTGCCTTGCCGCCCAGGGGCTGCTGCGTGATGAGCGAGTACGGCCCGGTGGACCGAGCGTGGATCTTGTCCTCCACTAGGTGGATGAGCTTCATCATGTAGATGTAGCCCACGGTGACAGGCTGGTCGAACCGCTCTCCTGTGCGCCCATCGCTAAGGATAGACTTGCCCAGGATAGGCGCCGCGATGCTCCGCTCACGGTTGAGCCGAAGCACTTCGGCCTTCATCTCTTCCACGGACATCTTCGAGGCGTTCATGCTCGTCTCTTCCTTCAGCCATAGCTGAAGACAGGCCTTGCGCGCTTCACCATTGGGCCTGGTCGCGAAGACGGCATCGGGGTTGTAGCCGCGCTCCGAGAGCCATTGCCGCGTGACGTTCATGTCCACCTGCCTCAGCCCGGTCTCGTCCACCGGGCGCGGATCCACCGCCCCTGACCGCTCGATGAGCCAGGACTGGGCAAGGGCATCCTCGATAGCCTCGTCGGGCGCACCGTCGAACACCGGCGTCACCGCCCGGAAGCCGAGCAGCCTCGCAGCCCATCCCAGGTGCGTCTCTAGCACCTGGCCGAGGTTCATGCGTGAGGGCACGCCTATCGGGTTGAGGATGACGTCCAATGGCGTCCCATCGGGCAGGAAGGGCATATCCTCCGCCGGGAGTATCTTGGCGACAACGCCCTTGTTCCCATGGCGGCCGGCCATCTTGTCGCCCTCGGAGATCTTGCGCGTCTGGGCGATCCACAGCCGGACCAGCTTGTTCACGCCCGGCGCCAAATCGTCGTTGTTTTCCCTTGTGAGCACCCGGACGTCAATGACCTTGCCCCGCTGCCCATGAGGGACGCGGAGCGAGGTGTCTTTGACGTCCCGCGCTTTTTCACCAAAGATGGCCCGAAGGAGCTTCTCCTCGGCGCTCAACTCAGACTCGCCCTTCGGGGTAATCTTGCCGACGAGGATGTCGCCTGGGCCGATCTCGGCGCCGACGCGGATGATGCCCTCTTCGTCCAGGTTGCGCAGGCTCTCTTCGCCCACGTTGGGGATGTCGCTTGTGATTTCCTCGGGGCCGAGCTTGGTATCTCTGGCCTCGACCTCGTGTTTCTCGATGTGGATGGAGGTGAACACGTCGTCCTTCACCAGCCGCTCGCTGATGATGATGGCGTCCTCGAAGTTGTAGCCCTCCCAGCTCATGAAGGCGACAAGGATGTTCTGGCCGAGGGCCAGTTCGCCTTTGCTCGTGGAGGAGCTGTCCGCCAGCACGTCGCCCTTGCGGACGCGGTCGCCCCGGCTCGCCGAGGGCCGCTGGTTGATGCAGGTTCCCTGGTTGCTGCGGAGGAACTTCCGCAGCTTATGGATGTGCTCGTTGCCCTTCTCGTCCACCACGACGATGCGATCCCCTGACGCCTCGATCACGACGCCGTCCGCCTTGGAGAGCATCACCTGGCCGCTGTCGCGCGCGACGCGTCCCTCCATACCGGTGCCCACCAGCGGCGCCTCCGGCCGCAGGAGCGGAACCGCCTGCCGTTGCATGTTCGAGCCCATCAGCGCGCGGTTGGCGTCGTCGTGTTCGAGGAACGGGATGAGTGCGGTGGACACGCTCACCAACTGCATCGGAGATACGTCCATGTACTCCACACTCTCGGGCGGCTCCATGCCCACACCCTCGCCGATGCGGGTCTCCACCCTGTCTTGGAGGAACTGGCCCTTCTTGTCGATCGGCGAGTTCGCCTGCGCGATGTGGATATGCTCTTCTTGGTCCGCCGACAAATAATTGATGTCCTTAGCGCCCAGCTTGACGAACGGGTTCACCTTGAGTGACTGTTTGGGCAACTCAGCCACACGCTTGATGAGCTTCTTAGAGACCACCCCACCCGCCTTGAGGATCGTCTTTCCATCCGTCCCAACGATATCTTCGAGCGTCGTCCGGTCCTCCAAGTCAGGGTCGGTGTTCAGCATCTCTTTGTGCACCTTGCGGTAAGGGGTCTCGATGAAGCCGTACTGGTTCGTGCGGGCGTAGGTGGCCAGCGAGCCAAGCAGTCCGATGTTCGGGCCTTCCGGCGTCTCGATGGGGCAGATGCGGCCGTAGTGGGAGTGGTGCACGTCGCGCACGTCGAAGCCCGCCCGCTCGCGGGACAGGCCGCCTGGGCCAAGGGCCGACAGGCGGCGCTTGTGCGTCAACTCGGCTAGGGGATTCGTCTGGTCCATGAACTGGGAGAGTTGCGATCCGCCGAAGAACTCGCGGACGGCGGCCACCACGGGTCGGATGTTGATGAGCGCGGCCGGCGTGGTCGTCGCCGGGTCCATCTGGGTCGTCATCCGCTCCTTGATGACCCGCTCCATGCGAAGCATGCCCACGCGCACCTGGTTCTGTATCAACTCACCCACGGCGCGGACCCGCCGGTTGCCCAAGTGGTCAATGTCGTCGGCATCTTTCACACCATTGTTGATCTCGATCACCGTGCTCAGGAGGGCGATGAGGTCTTCCTTGGTCAACGTCCGCCCGTCCGAGGGGTGCCTCATCCCGAGCCGGCGGTTCAGCTTGTAGCGGCCAACGCGGCCAAGGTCGTACCGCCTGGGGTTGAAAAAGAGGTTCTCGAGGAGGTTCTTGGCGTTCTCCAGGCTGGGCGGCTCGCCTGGCCGGAGCCGCCGATAGAACTCCAACAGCGCTTCATCCTGAGTGGTGACTTCTCCGTCCTTGCTGAGCGTTGTGGCGATGAACTGGTGCTCTGGATCGTTGTCCACCTTCTTGAGGAGCTTGAGAATCTCCTCATTGGTGGTGAAGCCCAGGGCACGGAGCAGGATGCTCACCGGCGTCTTGCGCTTCCGGTCCACTTTGACCGAGATAACGTCGCGGTTGCTGGTGTCGAACTCCATCCAGGCGCCGCGGTAGGGGATCAGCTTGGCCGAGGCGAGGCGCCGGTTCGTGTTCGGGTCTATATCGAGGGTGAAATAGACCCCAGGCGACCGCACGAGTTGGCTCACCACCACACGTTCGGCGCCATTGATGACGAACGTACCCGTCGTGGTCATCATCGGGATTTCGCCGACGAACAGGGTCTGTTCCTTGACCTCGCCCTGCCCTGGGCCTTGCGCCTTCACTTTGAGCTGCACGGTCACATAAAGCGGCGCCGAGAAGGTGATCTCTCGCTCCCGGCACTCCTCCTCGGTGTACTTGGGTTCGGCGAAGTTGTGGCCCAGAAAGCTAAGCTCAAAACGGCCACTAGGGAAGTCCTCTATCGGGGATATCTCTTCCAGAAGTTCACGAAGGCCCTCCTTCGTGAACCAGTTGAAGGAATCTATCTGTACCTGGCTGAGGTTGGGCACGTCTAGAGCACCAGGGATCTGAGCATAGGACCGGTAGATGGAAGCAAGGCCATTGGACACCGACAAAACGGTGGAGGTCATGAGGTCTCACTCTCCTCGAACAGATAGCGCTGGGCTACGCTTTAGTAGGCCGTAACGGGGTGACGGAAAAAGGCGCAGTTTGACTGAGGCTAGATTTCAGTAGAAAAAATAGTGCGGCGACTGGCGACATGCCTTGACCAAAGGTAGAGTCTAGCAGTTCCTCTAGGCAAAGTCAACGTCATGTACTCGTCCAGTAGATCAGTGACAGTGGGCCTCCTTTCGTTGGGTGCGCCACTGGACCAGGAACTGTTGCGGGGTGAGGTAGCCTAAGGCCTGGTGGGGACGCACGGTGTTGTAGGTGTGCTCCC
>VGZR01000049.1 GCA_016872515.1 SAR202 cluster bacterium | reverse complement strand
TCGAACAGATCGACATCGCCAGGGCTATCGAAGTTCTTGAGGGCGTGGACGCCGACAAGGCCGCCGAGATCGTTGATCAAGTCGACATCAGCAAGGCCAGCGAGATCGTCGAACAGATCGACATCGCCAGGGCTATCGAAGTTCTTGAGGGCGTGGACGCCGACAAGGCCGCCGAGATCGTTGATCAAGTCGACATCAGCAAGGCCAGCGACATCCTCGCCGGTGTCGACCCAAAGGCCGCGGGCCAAATCCTCTCCGGGGTCGAAACCGAGACGATCACCCAGATCGTCCAGACGATGGACGAGGACAAGCTGATCGAACGCCTCACAGAGGTTGACACTGACAAGCTCTTCGACATTGATCCCGAAGTCCTGTTCGACGAACTGCCAAAGGTCCCAACAGAGCAACTCGTTGCGGAAGTCGCGCCGGAGTTGGACCCCGACCTGCCCCAGCCCGAGGCCGTCTTGGTCACGGAAAACCTCGCCCTCTACCGCGTCCAAAAGACCGGCCAGCTCACCTGGGCTAAGTTGGTCGGCAGCCCGATACCGATAGCCGAGATCAGCGGCAAGTTCAACAAAGTGCTTGAGAATCTTGAAGTCGAGATAGCGAGCCTGGACACGATTCCCCAGGGCGCACCCGGCCTTGGCAGTCAGCTGAAGGTCAACTCCATCTTCAACGTCAACTTGGGTGGCTCGGAGTCAGGGGACATCGTGGCGGCCCACGTCACTGTCTTCATCGAGAAGGCCTGGCTCGATGCCAACGACGTCAATAAGTGGTCGCTCCAGTTCCAGCGCCTAGATGAGGGGACCAACAGGTGGGTGCCGTTCCAGACCAAGCGCGTCCGCGAGGACGAGGAACGCGTCTACTACGCCATCTCCGTTCCCGGATTTTCCACCATCGCCATTACGGGCAGCAATGAACTGCCGGAGCGGGCCTTTGAGGTCACCGGCCTGTCCATCCAGCCCGCTTCACCCGTCGCAGGCGAGACCGTTACGGTCAGCGTTACGGTGCGCAACATCTCGAACGAGCCGCAGGACTACCCCGCGAGCCTCTGGCTGAACAGCACTATTGAACAGGTCCAGGTGGTTAATGTCGCTGCCGGCCAATCGTTTGCTCTCAACTTCGCGATTACCGCAGGTAACCCAGGCGCCTATGATGTCCGCATCGAGCGCGAACTCGGTACCTTCACCGTCCGGCCCGCCCCCGTGGACGAGACGGTCACCGCCGTAGTCCCGACCGCGGTGGGTACAGCCGTGGTGGCGACGGAGACGCCCGCGGTGCCGCCGCCTGAAGAAGGCGGTGGTGCAGGGCTGATTATCACCATCGTGATAGTGATTGTCGCTGTGGTAGTCGTTGGTGCGGTAGCCCTATACATCATGCAGCGCCGCAGGCGATAAGCTACCACCCTCATAATCAAAGGCAGGTCGCGCCGATCAGAACGGCCCCGATGTCATCGGGGCCGTTCGTTTGTAGGAGCCCTGCGCAAAAAGCCTCGCCTTAACCCAAAGGCGGCTGTATTCATACTCTCCTCCCCCCTCAAGGGGGAGGACTAAAGTGGGGGGGGGGGGGGGGGGGTGAATTGTAGCCTTCGGCTGCGGGACAAAAGTGGTTGTGTGTAAGACCTGTTCTAAGGACAGCCCTGCCGGTACGCCTCAGGCACCCTCATACAGAACTCGCCGAGCCCGGCGGGAGTGTCGTAGATCTGGTGCGCCCTGGCGATGATGGTGTCGTAGCACCGCCCAGCCTCTTCCGTGTCCGGAAATAAGCCGCAGAACGTCAGCGCGTCGTCGGCGCCGCCCTTGTCCCAGAACGAGTCCTGCACCGCCCCCTCCAGGCAGTCCAGCCGGAAAGGCCCAGCGGGCACATAGCCGCAGTCCTTAATGGCCTCCGCGGGTTGGCCACGCGTCGCGCCGCCGACGTCCCGCCCCATGCTCTGGTAGCACAGGATATGAGCGCTCTCTGGGGATTCAGCACACCCCTGAGCGACCTTCTGGAAGTCCCCATTGAAGAGCTGGACCATCCGCGAGGTCTGGTAGTAATAGCAGTGCGGCATGTAGCGCTCGTCGAGCACGTTGCAAGGGTAGTGTGGGTCTTCTGAGAGGTACTCGGTGACATGGCCCATAGAGCCAGACAGCCCTCCGACGACGTTTTCCATGAAGATGCCTGAGTAGCAGGAGAGCTGGTCGGAGGACGCCTCCAGGTGGTCGCACAGCTCCAGGGCGTCGAAGAGCTCATAGCTGGTCCATGCCATGAGGCCGTGTCCGACGCCGTGGACGCACTGGTGCCGGAAGAACGAGTTCAGTTCGTTGCCGCAGACCGCCTGGATGTCCGCTTCCAGGTTCACCGTGCCGCGCTCGCGGAACAGCGCCTCGGTGGCGCCGTGGTAGCCCCCCGAGTGGCACTCGTGGCCCGCCAAGGGGAAGGCCAGCGCCCCGAACCGCTCGTACGCCACCCGCCCGGCGACGTGCGCGCGCTGGTGGCAGTCCCCACTCACTCTCGCCTCGTTCTCCGAGAGCAGCCGGATGGTTGTCGCCGGGCCGTACGTCTCGACATACTGGGCCAACAAGGCGTCGTCGCGGAACAGATTGATGATGTCCTGAAGTGAGACCGACCCGAGCGGCCTGAAGTCGGGCGGCCCGGCGGCGGTCCGCAGCGGGCTGATTGAGACGGTCTCCTGTCCCGCCACGACCACCAGCCCGCTCTCGTTCGGCGACAGGTGGTTGTGGTAGCGCCAGTACCCCGGCCGCTCGAGCGTGAACTCCCACGACCCGCCTGGTGGGATAGGGTTCTTGGCATCGAATGCAGGGTAGGTCTGGTGGGTGGGGTGGATGTTGGAGGCTGGCCAGAACTCCCGCTCCGAGCCGTTCACAAACCGCACGGTCTGGCCGGCCTGGATGTCCAGGCGCTTCGGCTCGAAGACGCCCCCTCGATAGGTCACGACCGATGGCTGGCTGCCCGTGTCCGAGGCCATGAAGACAGAGGTGGCGGAGGGTTGGGCAATACTGTCCTGGCCCGGCCTCGGCACCGTCGAGACAGCCTGCTCGGCCCTGCCCGCGCTCTGGCCCTGCGAACAAGCCAGAGCAGCAAACAGCGCCACGGCAACTGCTACAAATGCCCACGGACAGACGCGGATGGGTTCACCTCCGCCTTGCGCCATAAGTTGTGCTTTCATCAGAGGAGGACTGCCTTGATACTCTGCTCCCTCCTCAAGGGGGAGGATCTTAAGGTGGGGGTGATTCTGTAGGATCGACCGTGTTCTTGTGCAAAGCCGGTTCACCTCCTACAGCCCCTGCATTATAGCGAGTCACCCAAACTCTCTCCTTGCGGGAGAGGTCTTTGACCCTTCTGCAGAAGGGTCAAAGGGTGAGGGGTATCCCTCGTCGTCGTGTTGCGCCGCACAGACACACCGTCTATAGTTGAACCGCACGGTAATCCGATGCTGAGGATGCTCCGTATGCGTATCAACGAGGCCTGGCACAAAGCAAACGTGATGCCGAAGAACGCCACCCTCGACCAGCGGATACTGCGGCACGCGGAGCACGCGAAACACTGCGCCTGCCGGCCCGTCCCGCCACCGCTTCTCGAATTGGTTGAGAAGCATGAGGGCTAAGCATACCTTTTGCAAAAAGCTGTGCATTCGCCAAAAGGGTGCGTCTTCATACTTTCCTCCCCCTTGAGGGGGGAGAACCAAGAGCCTGTCCTTGAGCGAAGCGAAGGTTGGGAGTGAATCTGTGTTCCAACTTCGAAACAGAGGTGTTTGCGCAAAGTCGGCCTAAGTGCACAACTTCATGGACGATATTGTCAGAAAGCAAGTAGTACAGATCCACGCCTCCGGGACCATGATGGTCGTGGTTACGACAGGCGCAGGCTCCACGGCCGTGTCGTGGTTGCTCGGCGTGCCCGGCGCGTCGCTTACGGTGCTGGAGGCCCTCGTCCCGTACTCCGCAAGTTCGCTTCGTGCATTCATCGGCTACGAGCCTGACCAGCACGTTTCGGGCGAGGCCGCCAGAGCCATGGCGCGAGCCGCGTACCGCAGGGCGAAGGCCCTCGCCCCGGAGGAGACGCCCGTGGTAGGCATCGCCTGCACCGCGGCCATCGTCACCGATCGGCCCAAGAAGGGCGAGCACCGCGGCCATATCGCCTGGCACTCCGGCAAGGGCCACAAGACCTACAGCTTGACCCTGACGAAGGGCCTGCGGGACCGCGAGGGAGAGGAGGACGTGGTGAGCAGGCTGCTGCTCCAGGCGGTGTCAGAGGCTGTGGGAGTCCAACCCGGCATACCGCTGTGCCTCGCCGGGGGAGAACGCGTGGAGGCGGACGGGCAGGGCAGCCCCGTGGCACGCCTCCTGGCCGGCTCGGTGGACAGCGTGGCCTTCCATTCCGACGGACGCGTGGAGACGGAATCGCTGACGCAAGGGGCAGTGCTGCCCGGCTCGTTCAACCCCCTTCACATCGGCCACGAGCGCCTGGCGCAAGTCGCAGAGAAGACCCTGAGCCAACCGGTCGCCTTCGAGCTTTCGGTCCTCAACGTGGACAAGCCCCCGCTCACCGAGGCCGAGGTCTTGAGCAGGGTAGGGCAGTTCAAGGGCAAGTGGCCCATCGTGGCGACCAGGGCGCTGAAGTTCTACCTCAAAGCGCGCCTGTTCCCCGGCTGCACCTTCGTCATCGGCTGGGACACCGCCGTGCGGCTGGTGGACCCGAAGTACTACGGCGGCGACGCACAGCGCATGGTGACCGCGCTGCGCGAGATACACGGCCACGGGTGCGGCTTCCTCGTCGCCGGCCGCATCGAGGGCGGCGTCTTCCACACCCTGGACGGCATCGCCATCCCCGCCGAGTTCCGTGCCATGTTCCGCGGCCTGACCGAGCGCCAGTTCCGCTCCGGCATCTCCTCCACGGAGCTCCGCGCCAAAGTCAAGGCCCGCAAGGGCGCCGCATGAAATGCCATGGTCTCCAACGTTATGGACCTCTTTCATACTCGCTCTCGCTTGAGGAGAGCTTCGCCTCATCTGCGGACGCCTTACATTGTCATTCTGAGTCCCGCCGCAGTGGGACGAAGAATCTGGCTGTCCGGCGGAAGCTTCGCGCCCCGGCGAGATGCGTAACCCATGTAGCACCGGATCCTTCGTTGACCCATTGGCTCCCTCACGATGACATAGTGGAGCTAAAGGCCTTGAAGGATCTCACGGCGGGGTGGGATGACCCCTCGCCCCGTGAGGGGAGAGGGCCTGCGCTGCCGCAGCGGCAGCGCAGGGGTGAGGGCGGCTTTCCCTCCTCTCCCCTGGAGCCAGCCCTGAGCTTGTCGAATGGGGAGAGGCCTTTTGGCCCGATATTATCGGGCCAAAAGGGTGAGGGGTATCTTTACGTATGAAGTTCAAAGATCTTCGTGAGTTCATCGCCTTCCTAGAGCAGAGGGGACAACTCAAGCGCATCAAGGTGCCCGTTGACCCCGAGCTCGAGATTACCGAGCTCACCGAACGCATGGTCAAGACGGGCGGCCCGGCCCTGCTCTTCGAGAACGTCAAGGGCCATGACATGCCCGTCGCCATCGGCCTCTTCGCCCACCACCAGCGCATGGCCTGGGCGCTCGGCGTCGAGCACCTCGACGAGCTGACGGCGCGCGTGCGGAAGCTGCTGAGCCTCGTCGAAGGGCCTCCCCAGGGGCTGATGAACAAGCTCAAGGTCTTGGGTGACCTCATGGGCTTGGCCAAGGCCCAACCGAAGCTCGTCGGCAAAGCCCCCTGCCAGGAGGTCGTCCACACCGGCGATGCCGTGGACATCACCAAGCTTCCCAACATCAAGTGCTGGCCGCTCGACGGGGGCCGCTACATCACGCTGCCGCTGGTCATCACCCGCGACCCCGTCACAAGCAAGCGCAACGTCGGCACCTACCGGATGCAGGTCCTCGACGCCCGCACGACCGGCATGCACTGGCAGACCCACAAGGTCGGCGCGAAGCACTACCGCGCGGGCGAGGCTCAAAAGCAGGAGCGGATGGACGTCGCCGTCGCCCTCGGCGGCGACCCCGCCACCATCTGGACCGGCTCGTTGCCGCTGCCGCCCGACATGGACGAGCTTGCCGTCGCCGGCGTCCTCCGCGACGAGCCGGTCGAGGTCGTCAAGTGCAAGACCGTTGACCTGGAGGTGCCCGCCCAGGCTGAGATCGTCCTGGAGGGCTACGTTGTCCCCGGCGAGCTTCGCCCCGAGGGCCCCTTCGGCGACCACACCGGCTACTACTCTCTCGCCGAGGACTACCCCGTCTTCCACGTCACCGCCGTCACCCACCGCCGCGACGCCATCTACCCCGCCGTCGTTGTCGGCAGGCCGCCCAAGGAGGACTACTTCATGGGCAAGGCCAGCGAGCGCCTCCTCCTGCCCGTCCTCCAGAAGGTCCTCCCCGAGGTCGTGGACATCAACATGCCCGCCGAGGGCATCTTCCACAACCTCGTCCTCGTCTCCATCAAGAAAGATTACCCCGGCCACGCCCGCAAGGTCATGTACGCCCTGTGGGGCCTGGGCCTGCTGGCCCTCGCCAAGACCATCGTCGTCTTCGACAGCCAAGTCAACGTCCAGGACCTCTCCGAGGCTGCCTGGCGCGTCACCAACAACATCAACCCCGCCTCCGACATCGTCTTCGCCGAAGGCCCCCTCGACGACCTCGACCACGCCACGCCGACCCCCAAGTACGGCAGCAAGCTCGGCATAGACGCCACCGCCAAGGGCCCCATGGACGGGCGCCAACGCCCCTGGCCCCCCGAGATCGTCATGTCCGACGACATCAAACGCCTCGTGGACACCCGCTGGCGCGACTACGGCCTCTGAGGCCCGGCGGCGTTGCCCATTGTCATTCTGAGAGAGGAGGCCGCAGCCGACGACCGAAGAATATGGTTGGGAGGGGCATGCAAAGCACTCTGGGAGAGAGCTACCACCAAGAATCCAGGTTCTTCACGAGTTCACCCTGAACATAGTCGAAGCAGTGGGGCAGCATGACCCCTCTCCCCTGGAGCCCGTCCTGAGCGCAGTCGAAGGAGGAGAGGCCTATGGGCCCTGACGCGTCAGGGCCCATAGGGTGAGGGGTGTTTTGTCCCCTCGCCCATGTCTGGGGGAGGGTGACCGCCGCAGCGGGCGGGTGAGGGCAGGGGCAGGAGACCTTGCACAACCACCCTCACCTCAGGCAGAGCGGCAAC
>VGZR01000048.1 GCA_016872515.1 SAR202 cluster bacterium | reverse complement strand
GGCAACGCTTCTGGGATCACCCAAGCAGGCCGATGCCCTGGGCCGACTAGTCATCGGCAGCTCACAGCCGCCCGAGACAATGGATATCATCGTTATCTCACCACAGCGACGAAACCTTGAGGTTGCCTCCTTCAGCATCCCATCAGGCTCATACCCTGGGATGACAGGACTTGTCATCCGGGATGTGACCGAGGAGCGGGACCTGCGTACCCGCCGCGACAACTTCGTATCCATCGCCTCTCACGAGTTGCGCACCCCCATGACCGCCATCTTGGGCTACTCCGAACTCCTCCTCAGCCGGCAGATGGCCTCGGATATGCAACGTCAGTGGCTTGAGCGCATCCACCGCAACAGTAAGCAGCTTACCGCTATCATCGATGACCTGTTGAACGTCTCTCGCATCCAGTCGGGACGCATCGTCATCAGCCCTGAAGCTGTCAAGATCAAAGCCGTTATCGAGTAATCCGTGCTCATCGCCAAGTCCATGACCGAGAAGCACACCTTCGATGTTGACATCGCACCCGGTACACCTGAGGTTTTGGCCGATAAGGAAAAGTTAGGTTAGATTCTCACCAATCTCGTCTCCAACGCTGTCAAGTACAGCCCCAACGGCGGGGCAGTCAAGGTCGTCGCCAGACACGAAGCGGGCCAAGGCAGAGTATGTGGTCTCGGTGGCCGACCAAGGGATGGGAATCGCTCCCAAGGACCGGGAGCAACTCTTCAGCACCTTCTACCGCGTCAAGCGCCCTGAGACCGACGGCATCCGAGGGACAGGCCTCGGCCTCTATATCGTTAAGGGGCTGATAGACTTGATGGGCGGTACGGTCTGGCTCGAAAGCGAACTGAACAAGGGCACTACGTTCTACTTCACGGTTCTTGAGTCCAGGCCAGGTCAGACCCCCGGTAAAGACGAGTCCAGGACATATCTGCGGGCCACCTAGACCACCAGCCGAAGGCTGGTCGAGGCGATACCCGCCGAGCAGGACCGATGGATGCCTAGAAAGCTATTGCTGGCCGATGATGAGGAGGACATCCTCCTGCTGGTTGCCGCTACCCTAGGCGGCGGCGATATGTACAACTTGGTCCTGGCGCGGGACGGTGAGGAGGCCCTCCGGCTCGCCCGCAAGGAGAAGCCGGATTTGGCCTTCCTGGATGTGGTGATGCCGAAGTTGAACGGGTTCGAGGTCTGCCGCCAACTCAAGGGCGACCCATCGACCGCGCATATCAAGGTTGTGCTGCTCACCGCGATGGCACAGGAGGCCGACCGCAAGCGTGGTGCCGAAGTAGGCACCGACCACTACTTCACCAAGCCCTTCAGCCCGACCCCCATCCTCATGAAGGTCGAAGAACTGCTGGGGCCCCCGTAGGAGGAGCGCATGACCACCGAGCGCGGATCTTCGCCGCAGACCTTCGACCAACTCAGCCGGAAACAACTCGAGATTGATGCCAAAGAACTGCGCGACCACGTGGAATCTGAGCGCAAACTCCAGCAAGAGTTGGAGACCCAGAACAAAAAGCTAGAGCAGCGCCTCCGCGAGATTTCTGCCCTCAACCAGCTTTTCCAGCAACACCTTGATGAGCGCTTGGCCGTAGTGATCACCTAGCGCCAGCTCGTCATCTGCCTTTAGCAGATATCCCAGCAGCTTAGCGTTCTTGTCGAAATCGCCCAGTCCGCGCCTATACCGGATCTTGAAGAAGACTCAAGTTCCGGGTGGCGGGACGCGACGCCTAATCGCTGACACGTTTGTTGCCCGTCGCTAATATGCCTGGCAGACTCGTAGTTGAGCGACAGAGAGGCGACCGAAAATGACGGGTGTAGCTCCGGCGGTGCTGCTGATTCGAGGTGGGCCTGAAGACGGAAGGTCCATACCCCTTGCCGAGGGGATGACTATGATTGGGCGTGCGCCTCTGAACGACATCGTCCTCGAGGAGCCTGGCGTTTCCCGTCAGCGCGCCGGCATCAGAGGCGGACGTGACGGCTACTGGATCGCCGACTTGGGTAGCAGGAACGGCACCTTCATCAACGGAGAGAAGATTGCTACGGAGCCCCGCCGCCTCAAGAATTTCGACCGCATCGAGCTTGGCGGGACGAACACCACGGTCCACTGGGCTTCATGGAGTCGCAAGCGACCGTCGAGATTCCCCGCTTGGTCCGTGAGTAGTCCCGAAGCTGAAACTCGGAAACTTCTCAAACAATTACCAAATCTCCGCTTTTGCTTACCCTCCTGACCGTCGTATCCTGACTGCCAGGAGGCTTGGTCATGATGGGCGTTGAGGACTGGTTCGCGCCGGAGAGACGCGCCCAGCCCAGGCTGGCTTGGTGGAGAGCGACCCTATGCCGGCCAGGAAATAACAGATGGTCACCAAGAGCACAACCTCCTTTCAGGAGACGGCGCCCAAGTTCTACAAGGCAGAGGGCTGCAACTTCTGCGGCGGCTCGGGCTATTCCGGACGGACGGGTGTGTTCGAGGTCCTCACCGTCACCGAGGGCATCCGCAAGCTCATCGCCGCCGGCGCCAGCGGCCAGGAGGTCCGCGCCCGGCCGCCCTAGAAGGTATGATTCCCCTACGCCGCGCCGGCATGCTCAAAGCGCGCGAAGGCCTCACCACGGTCACTCAAGTCTTGAGAAAGGTCTTCTTCATCACTTAGGCTGACGATGGCTATCAAGTACGAAGCATTCACACGGCAGGGCGAAAAGGTGAAGGGAGTCCTGGAGACCGATTCCGAGGACGCGGCATACACGCTCCTCGAACGGGACGAACTCATCCCGTACCGCCTCATGCCTGTTCGCCAGGGCCGCTCGCTTGTCCAGCGCTTCCCGGGCCTCTTCTCCCCAGGGCAGCAGGAGATTGTGGACTTCACCCGCGCCATCGCCGCACTCCTCAACTCAGGTATCCCTCTGCGGCGTGCCCTGATGGTCCAGCGCGACGAGGCCCGCAGCCCCGGCCTCAAAGAGGGCCTCCGCCAGGTCGTCAGCGAGATCGAAGGCGGCGGCCGCTTCTCCGAGGCTATGGCCAAACACAAGTCGGTCTTCCCCGAGTTCTATGTCAGGATGCTCAAAGTCGGCGAGACCACAGGCACCCTGCCAGCGTCTCTCAGTCAGATATCTGCCAACCTGATGCGCCGTAAGACAGTTGCCAACAGGGTCAAGAAGGCCCTGTTGTACCCGGCCATCACCCTCGTTGTGGCTCTCATCGCCGGGTTCATCCTCATCACATACTCGCTGCCGGCACTTGCCAACCTGTTGAAGGAGTTCGGTGGCCAACTGCCGCTGTCGACCCGTATCCTTCTGGGCGTCGCGGATGTATTTCAAGGAAATACGCTGATCTTCGTCCTCGGGTTGATCGTATTGGTTTCACTTTTCGTACTGGCGGTGCGCAGCGGGCCGGGGATCAAGCTCCGCGACCGGCTGCTCCTGCGCCTGCCGGTTGTGGGGAAAATCATCGTCGGCAGCAACATGTTCTACCTGTCCTCTACCCTTGCTACGCTGCTCAAAGGCGGTGTCCCTCCCATCGAGGCCTTGCGCCTGGCCGGCGACGCCATGCCAAATGACAAGCTCCGCAGCAGTCTTGCTCGTGTCACGAGAGAGGCCTCGGATGGTATCAAGCTGGGGCAGGCGTTCGGCAACAACAAAGACTTCCCCAATATCTTCTCCCAGGCTATCGTGACCGGAGAGGTGCGCGGCAGCATGGGCGACACCCTCAACAGTCTTTCCGACTACTATCAGGAACAGACCGAGCGGTCCGTGTCCAGCGCCACGGAACTTATCCAGCCCATGGTCATCATGCTCGTGGCCGGCTTCGTCGGCTTCATCGCCATCGCCGTAATTTCAGGCATCTACTCGACCCTCGGCTCGGTTACCCAGTCGCCCACTGTGACGCCATAGTATGACGGCGAACCGTAGAGCCTATGCCCCCCTCGCGATTCTCGGCCAGGCCGCCGGGAGGTAGCGCTGTTGGTCCGCGGAGGCTCAGATTCTGTGGGTGACGCGGCCTACGGGGGTGCGGACTGGGACTGGCGCCGCGTCCCTAAGATCAGCCTCATTTCTCCGGGAAAAGCGGGGAGGAAAGGGCTGCTCGTACTTGGCGTTGCGCTGCTTCTCGTCATCGAAATCTTTCTAATCTTGGTTCTTTATTTCGACCGCTCCGGCGCCAACAGCGAGATTGAGACTCAGAGACGTGTTTTGGCCTCGGCCCAGAGCCAGGCGTCAGCCCTTCAAAGCGACATCGGGGCGCTCAACGAGCGCATCGCCGCATCGGAGGTGCAGGTCGCACCAACTACGGTACCGGAGCAAAGCCCGAGTAAGATTGACTTGAAGTGGGAACCTGCTCTCACGGCCCTGATTGACCTCGAGAGCGCCGACGTGCGCTTGGAGTCCATCTCCACCTCAGCGGATGGCACGATCAAGCTCAATGGCGTAGCCACCGGGGTCGCGGCTATCGGGCAGTTTCAGGCCGACCTCGAAGCCAACTCTGACCTCCTCGAACTTCTCAGTCTCCAGTGGAAGGGCGAGGAGACAGGCGTTCTTTTCGATGCGACGTTCCAGGTGAAATAGCGTGGTGCTCCAGCGGAACATCGACATCAAGGCCCCTCTCAAGCGGCGGGATCTGCTCGTCGGAGCGGTTGCTGTGATTCTGGCCGCCGCCGTTGTGTACCTTTACCTAGGAGCCGGCAGCACCAGGGATGAGCTTACCGATATCCAGGCCCAGGCGCAGCGCAGCCAAGGGTCCATCCCTCAGTTGACCCAGGAACGCGATGGTCTGCTTGAGAAGGAGGCGGCACTCTCGGTCCAAGTCACACCCGTGACAGAGTCCCCTGAAGAGGTCGTCACGAAGCTATCCACCAGAACCGAGGCCATCAGGGCGGGGACGGATCTTACCGAATACATCACACAGCGCCGGGTAGCTGTCAGCCTCTTCAACAGCGAGCAGGCCGCCGAAACCGTGGATGGCTAGGAGCGCTCAGCTGTCGTCTATTCGGTTGCCCTCCGCGGCGAGGCCTCAGACCTCCTTGGTGCTCTCGACGTTGTGGAGCAGACGCCTTCCTCCATCGTCAAGGGGTTGAATTTCACGAGAGACCAAGCCGCCGCAAAGCTGTGGGTCATGGGTCTTGGCTTCACCATTCCCTACCAGTAGCCGGCACAATGTTGGAGCGAAGCAACGTGAAAGGAGGATCGAACATGAAGAACGAAGTGCGGAAGCTTACGAAGAATCGGAAAGGGTTTACCCTCATCGAGTTGGTGGTGGTCATCGCCATCCTGGGCATCCTGGCGACCATCGTCGTGCCCCTCATCACCAACTAACTGAGCGACGCCCGGCGACGGGCGTACAACGCCGACCTGGTGTCCATCCAGGCTGCCGTGGACTCGTACTTGACGTCCGCCAGTAACGTCAAGTACATCGGCAAGCGCCAGTACCCCATCAGGGGCCAGAACCAGACTGGCACGCTGAATACCTGGACGGCCACCGACTCCGGAGCCGCCCTTACGTCGCCTGGCAACCCGAACCGCGGCACCGCGGGCGGCCAGCCGACCTGAAGGGACAGCGACGCCAACGGCACCCGCGACGGAAGCGAGGACAACCTGAACGCCGAACAACAGTCCTCGTCCACCACCTTCGGAGGCTGGGCCGTCGTTCAGGTCACGCGCCAGGGCGCCAACTACGCCGTGGACGGCCGGGACTTCTTCGTGGACTTCGACAAGCTGGTGACCGGCGGCTACATGGACAAGGTTCCCGGCTCGGCCAGCACCGACAACAAGCCGACCGGTTCCGGCAACACCTATGACGGCTCCTACAGCTGGTACGTGGATAGCGCAGGCAAGGTGAAGAGCCTGTTCTACTTCTACCCGACCACGTCCAATACCGGCTACCAGAACGTTCACCCGTAAACCACACGCAGTCTGCCTAGCATAGGTGAAGGGGCCCCCACAATCAGGGGCCCCTTCACCTATCGTTCTTACTGGCAGGTCAATCCTTCTAGTAGCCGCTGGGCATTGCCGGCAAAGCGTCCTTTGGGAGAGAGCTTCAGGCTTTCTTCCAATGCGTCTCGAGCAGCGTCACACTCACCGGTTATCTGGTACGCACGCCCGCGCAAGAAGAGACTCTGGGCACGCAAGTCCGGGTAGCCAAGCCCGTCATACAGTGCATCGCCGTTGTCCAGCAGTTCAAGCGCCCGTTCCGGGTTCGAGGCGAGTAGATGCACCAGGGCAGCGTCGTACTGGGCGATGGCTAAACTCGGCAGCATGGCGGCGACACCCTCGGCCCGGGTGGCATCTTCGTGGACAGTAGCCTCATCGCAGGCGGCATGTACACCATCGAATTCTTCAACAACTCGGGCGTGAGGCTGGTCTCCAACGCCTTCGCCGCCACTGGCAGCGCCAGCAACACCCGGATATACGCCCAGGCCTTCAAGGACTACCTCATTACCGCCACCGCCGCGAACTCCAGCTCCACCATCGCAGCGTAAATCCGCGCGGTCCCAGGCCCGACCGGCCCGACCACCCAACAGCGCGTGTACATCTACTCATGGCGCGAACCGTAGGCCTAGCTACCAGCCGATGGCGTAGCAGGCCCGCCGGGGGTCGGCCCCCGTACTGAGAACGCCCGTCTCCGGGTCGCGGCGGGCCACCGTCGCACCCAGGCCGCACACCGTCGCCCTCACCACCTTGTGGCCCATCATCTTCAGCGCGTACACCGTCTCCTGGGCGATGCCCTCCTCCACCGAGAGCTGCCCTGGCAGATAGACGTGCGGGTAGAACGAGTTGGTCACGCTGTCGGTGGCGAAGCGCGGCGCCTCGATGGACTCCTGGGGGTTCATGCCGAACACCAGGACGTTCAGCATGAGCTGGAGGTTCCCCTGCACTTGGTGGTCGCCGCCGGGGCAGCCGAAGGTCATCACCGGCACGCCGTCCTTGGCGGCGATGTAGTTGACCAGGGTGGTGCGCGGCCGCTTGCCGGGGACGAGGACGTTCGGGTGGCCCTCGATGAAGTTGAACATCTCCATGCGCGTGCTGGGGGCGAAGCCCAGTTCGGGGAAGAAGACCGACTTGGAGAAACTGCCGCCGCTGGGCGTGGAGCAGGCCATGTTGCCTTCGAGGTCGAGCACCGCGATGTGCGTCGTGCCTTGCATGGCCCCGTCGCCGCCCGCACGGCCGCGCCGGGTTGGCATCGACGGGGCTTTCGCCCCGCCGATGTGCCGCTTGGCCGCTGAGTAGCGCCACGGGTCGCCCGCGGGAGGCAGCTCCGGGTACGGCCGCTCGGGGTCTATGAGCTTGGCCCGTTCTGCCGCGTACTTCTTCGAGAGCAGGCCGTCCACCGGCACCGTCGCAAAGTCGGGGTCGCCGTAGTACGCCTCGCGGTCCGCCATCGCCAGCTTCAGCGCCTCCGCGACCGTGTGGGTGTACCGTGGCGTGTTATGGCCCATCGCCTTCAGGTCGAAGCGTTCCAGGATGTTCAGCGCCTGGAGCAGCACCGGCCCCTGCGTCCAGACCGACTGGCCGTAGATGTCGTGGCCCGCAAAAGTGGTCTTGACGGGCTGCTCGAACTTAGACTGGTAGCTCGCCAGGTCCTCCATCGAGAGGAAGCCGCCGGCGCGCTGGGACGCATGGACGAGGTCTCTGGCGACGGGGCCTTTGTAGAAGGCGTCGCGAGCCGCGCGGACGCCCGCCAGGCGGCCCTTTGCGGCGTCGCCTGTAGCCGCCATGCGCCTGAGGGTCTTGGCCAGCCCCTTCTGGACGAGCAGCGAGCCTGGCTGGGGCCAGCCGCCGTTGTCGAGGAACACGCCTGTGCCGCCGGGCGGGTAGTGGCCCCAGGCCTCGCGCACACCCAGCGTCTTGAGCGCCTCAATCATGTACTCGTAGTGGGGGAAGCCACGGTCGGCATACTCGATTGCCGGGGCCAGCGCCTCGCCCGCGGTCTTGGTGCCGTACCGCTCCAGCAGCGAGAATAGGGCGTGGGCGACGCCTGGGACGGTGAAGGAGAGGTGCGCCTGCTTGCCGGGCCCGGTGGGTATCGTCTCCAGCCCCTGGGAGCGGTAGAACGCGACGGTGGCCCTGCCTGGGACGACGCCTTGGCCGCTGAGGGTGAGCAAATCGCCGCTCTTGGTATGGTGGAAGATGAAGACCGACTCGGCGCCGAGGGAATAGGACGCCGTCGGCTCGGTCACGGCCGCCGCGAACGTCGCCGCTACCACGGCATCGAAGGCGTTGCCGCCCGCGAGGAGCATGCGCATCCCGGCCATCGAGGTCAGGTAGTGGCCGCTGGAGATGACCCCCTGGGTGGCATAGACCACGGGCCGGCCCACCCTAGGCCTTGTGGCCGTGCCCTGCTCGACCTGGACGCGCGCTCGCTTGATGGCCATGGTGCACTCCCCGCAGAGTATGGCCCCGGATAGCCGGGGCGAGGGCTACTATACGTCCACGGCCAAGCCTAGGGCAACGTCGGGCCTGGTGTAGCTTTTGCTCTCGTTCAGAATGATTGGTGACACTGGTAAGGTGTCATCATGCAGATCAAGAGAGCGAGAGTACAAGGCGACAGGCGACCAGGGCGTATGGCGGCAGAGCTGTCGAGGGAAGCCAGGGTGCGGCTGCAGTGGATGGCCTACTACGAGGCGGATGGAGGCAACGCCACACTGACGAGCCGGCACTTCGGGATCAGCCGCCAGACGTTCT
>VGZR01000047.1 GCA_016872515.1 SAR202 cluster bacterium | reverse complement strand
ACACCGTGCGTCCCCACCAGGCCTTAGGCTACCTCACCCCGCAACAGTTCCTGGTCCAGTGGCGCACCCAACGAAAGGAGGCCCACTGTCACTGATCTACCGATCGAGTACAGCATCTATGCGCCCTGACACAGCCGGGGTAGAATCTCGGTACCCAGAACTCTTCGCGTGACATACACAAGGAGGGCCCCATGCCCTGGATAGATGCGCACGTTCACGTGTGGACCGAGAAGACCGACCGTTACAAGCACCGGGAGAGCTACCCAATCCCCGGTGGCATCACAATCAAGGACGACGCCATCGAGCCGCGCGACTTCCCGCCCGAAACTATCCTCGGCCACGCCCGCGGCTCCAACGTTGACCGCGTCGTTCTCATCCAGATGAGCTTCTACGGCACCGACAACTCCTACATGACCGACACCATCGCCAAGCACCCCAAGACCTTCCGCGGCGTCGGCTACGTGGATCCCGAAGCCTCCGGAGTCGGCGACACCATGGCCGCCCTGCTGAAGCAAGGCGTCACGGGTTTCCGTATCGTCCCAGTCGCGGGCACCGAGGGCAGCTGGCTTCAGACGAAGAGTTATGAGGCCATGTTCCGCGCAGCCGCCGGCACGCGCCAGGCCATGTCCTGCCTCCTCAACCCCGACGCTCTCAAGGAGGTCGGGCGCATGGCCACCGCCCACCCAAAGGCGCCCATCGTCATAGACCACATGGCCCGCATCGGCGCCGACGGCCAGATACGCAAAGCCGACGTGGACGCCCTCTGCGCCCTGGCGCAGCACAGGAACATCAACGTCAAGCTCTCCGCCTTCTACGCCCTGAGCCGCAAGAAGCCCGGCTACGACGACCTCCTCCCCACGGTCCGCCGCCTCTACGATGCCTACGGCCCCGAGCGCCTCATGTGGGCCAGCGACTGCCCCTTCGAGACCCTCCACGGCACCTACGAAGGCTCCATATCCCTCATCCGCGACCGCCTGGACTACCTCTCCAAGGACGCCCGCGACCACATCCTGCGCGGCACAGCCGAACGCATCTACTTCTACAAATAGCGACTCGACCATTGATTTCGTGGTAAATGAAGCTACAAGGTGTTCTTGAGGGGGCACGGGGGAACTTCTTCTGCCTAGAAGAAGTTCCCCCGCTACTGCTCTTCCTATCTTTCTACCGTCTTCGCTCTTCGTCTCTTTGATGCTCATCGGCGCCGTCTTTCCCCAGACCGAGATTGGCAGCGACTCCACCGCCATCCGCGACTGGGCGCAGGCCGCCGAATCCCTTGGCTACGACCACATCGCCGCCTTCGACCACGTCCTCGGCGCCAACCGTGCCAGTCGCCCAGGCTGGAAGGGTATGTACGACCACACCCACACCTTCCACGAACCCCTCGTCCTCTTCGGCTATCTGGCTGCCTGCACTGAGCGCATCGGCCTGGCCACCAGCATCCTCGTCCTCCCCCAACGGGAGACCGCCGCCGTCGCCAAGCAGGCCGCCGAGGTGGACGTCCTCTCCGGCGGTCGCCTCCGCCTCGGCGTCGCCGCCGGGTGGAACGACGTCGAGTTCGAGGCCCTGGGCCGCAGCTTCGCCAACCGGGGGCAGCGCATCGGCGAGCAGGTTGAGGTCATGCGCCTCTTGTGGACGCAGCAGCTGGTGACCTTCCGGGGCAAGTGGCACAGGTTCGCCAACGTCGGCATCAATCCCCTGCCCCTCCAGCGGCCCATCCCAGTCTGGTTCGGCGGCGGCGCTGACCTGGTCTTACGCCGCGTCGCCCAGTCCGGCGACGGCTGGTTCGCCAACACCAGCGCCCGCACCGCGGCTTACACCGGCGTCGCCCCCTTCGGCCCCGACGACGCGGGCCGCGACACCCTGCACCGCCTTCATGCCTACGCCCGCGCCGCCGGACGTGACCCGTCCCGCGTCGGCGTCGAGGTCCGTATCGAAGTGGTGGGCCGCTCCGCCGAGGACGCAGCTGCCGATATCGCCAAGTGGAACGCCATCGGCGTCACCCACGCCCAGTTCACCACCATGCGCGCCGGTCTCAAGTCCCCCAGCGAGCACATCGCCGCCCTCCGCCGCTTCATCGAAGCCGCCCGCCCCGCCTGAGCCTGAAAACCCCGGGGAAACATCCTTCTGTCGAAGGCGGAACAGGCTCCTCGTTCTCTGTAGAGCTCGTGCTTCCTCTTCGGCTACGATGATTGTAGGTATGAATCTGAGAGAGCGGTATACCCAAACCGTTACGTGTTGGCCGTGGCTTCATCGACTGCTACTGGATCGGCTCGCTTCGCAGCAGCCGGAGGCGTACTCGGAGTCCCTTATCGAGTCCATTGCCAAAGCCTTCCCCAACACAAAGGATGCTTTCGGGCAGAAGAAGCTGCAGGACCCCTTGCTGCGGGCGGCCTTGCTCTTGGCTACATCCGAGGGATATCTACGATACCCCAAAGGCCATCGAACTCCCCGCCTGGAAAGGTTGATGCGCCACTGTCGTGGGCAGTTCGAAGATGGCAAACCACTCAGCCGCTACAGGGAGGCTCTTGTGGTAGAGGCCAGGAAAGCGGTTGCCAAGCCTGAGGTTCGGGAGAAGCTCCAGATAGTCTTGGAAGGGCAAGGAAGTCGCTATGGTCACCAGGACGAAGACCTGGTGCATCTGGCCCTCGAAAAGACGTTGCAGGTTCTGAGCAGCAAGACGTTCACACCCGACTGGAAAACTGCCAGGTGGAACGAGGCGATTAGGCTCGCGAGCAGCGGCAACTTCGCCGGTCTGGTGCGGTACGTGGTGTTGCGGCATATTGAGCACGGGAGAAGTGATGCTCTGAATCAACCAGGACTGGCGACCATAGACCCGTGGGAGGGCGAAGACATTGAGCCACCCCGAAGCGTCAGGCAAGTACGCTCGCCTAACATGGACCAGGAAAAGTCTGAAGCGCGATTGCTTAAACAGCAAGTCCTGAGCCGCACAGAGCGGCCTATGCTGCGGCAATTCATGGCCGACCCCGAGGTGAGATCGGCGCTACTCGACAGCCTGAACGTGGTTGAACAACGGCAGGTGCTACAGGAGCTCCTGGACGAGTTGCCTGCCGCTCAGCGGGAGGCGGTGGGGATTCACCTAGAGGCCCAGAAATCGTCCCGGACCGTGGCCGATGTCGCGAGAGAACGAGGGAGGGACCCTAACCTGGTGCGCAACAACTTCGCGGCTTTGAGGAAAGCGATGGCCAGATCTTGTAGCCCGACAGAGTTCTACGACGTTGCCACAAGGGGGCCGAGTTTCTGAAAACTCGGCCCCGCTTCTTTTTATGCCCATAGCTGCGCGCGTTGCGAATGGATATGGGCAGCAAAGCAATTTTGACGTTGTCTGTGCCGGCGCTTCCTCGGAGCGCACCCGTGGCCGTCTCCGCCCGACCGGACGTGCTCAGAACTTTTGTTTTGGCTGTTTTGGATGAGTGGACCGAGAAAGTCCAGAACGCGGACGACGAACTCCTCGCCGCCGTCCACCGGGCCGAACTGGAGAGACTTGGCCGCGTACTGCGGCTTCTAGTGCCTGATGCCTTTGACGAAGACGGGTGTCTCTCGTGAGGGGGCACAGGAAACTTCCGATGAGGGTGCTGATCGAGTCAGCCCCATCAGCCCCGGTTCTGGCGGCCTATAGGGAGTTGCTAGCGGAGGCGCTGGGCGACGATGCCGACGCTCTGGAAAGCGGCAACCGCGACGACCCGCATTCCGAGGCACAGGGTGAGTGGAAAGGGGACGTGAAAGATGACGAGTCAACCGAGGTCTAACGACCCGCCTCAAGGTGCCGCGCCCGCGCCGGAGGCGACGGCCAAGGGCTGCGCCTGCACCGCGCCGTCGCCGAATTGCCAGCATCTTCACTGTCGGCTCGGCCACGAGCTACGCCCCGTCGATGCCGGCCGCATCGACCCCCGAAACGCCACCGTCTCGGAGATCTTCGCATTCCTCGACCTTGCGGATCACGACGAGGTCGTAGCCGAGCAGCGCGAGCGACTGCGGGAGCGCGCCCAGCACGAGAGGCAGCAGGAGCTCGCCAAAGCATTCATTCGAACCCAGAAGAGACGCGGGCGGCAACGGCAGATCCCCGTGCGGTGGTGAAGATGGGCCGGAAGCGCAGAACACCCATCGTCCTCAAGCCCCTCGGCCGTCTCGCCGGTGATGCTCGGCTGGAGGGGCCGTTCGGTGCCGTTGGCAATGATAATGCTGTCCTTTGGCAGGATTCGGGTGTGCTGAGCTCCGCGTCTTTCCGGGCCAGAAGTGCCAAGGCGATGGCCCAGCGGCTCAAGCTCAAACCAGCGGACGCCAAGGAGTTGTTGGACGGTTTCGCGGCCGAGCTGGCGAACACCAAGCAGCAGGTGGACGCCGCTGGTGACGGGAATATCGGCAAGGGACTCCAACCTGGGAGTTTGACCCGCTCGCGGAGAAAAGGGAGAAGCCGAAATCAGCGCCGGATCAGGCGGTCGAGTTTGTCCTGAACAACGGAGCCGTGCTGTTCCATGACCAGCACGGCACCCCTTTCATCGCGTTCGAGAACGGCCAACGCCGTCGCGAGATTTGGCCCCTGAAAAGCAAGGCGGCAGCCGAGTTCGTCCAGTGGTTGTTTTTCACAGGGTCAGACGGCAGGGCGCTCTCGGGCGAGGCCTTGGCCACGGCGCGGAGTGCGCTGGCATCTCTTGCGCGTTTCAAGGGCAAACGGTTCGAGTTGCATCTCCGCGTCGCCTGGCAAGACGACGCGTTCTGGTATGACATGGGCGATTGGACTGCAATACGGGTGACAAAAGAGGGCTGGAGTCTGGTTGCAAAGCCCCCGCTGCTGTTCAAACACTATGCGCATCAACTCGCGCAGGTCGCACCCACATCCGGAGGTTCGCTCGACAGCCTCCTCGCACTCGTCAACGTGACCGACACCCACATGAAAGTCTCGTCAAGGTGTACCTGGTTGCAGGACTCCTGGCAGGGGTGCCGCTTCCTGTGCTACTGGTCTTCGGCGAGCAGGGTAGCGGAAAGACGTTCCTTACGCGGCTGCTGCGCTTGCTCATCGACCCGTCCAGCCTCGCCACACTTACTTATCCTGACAGCCTGCGGGAGTTCGTACAACGCGCTGCCCATCATCGCACGGTCTTTCTGGACAACCTCAGCTATCTCCCTGACTGGCTGTCCGACGCCCTCTGTCGCCTCTGCACCGGCGAGGGCTTCACCAAGCGCGAGCTCTATACGGACGACGGCGATGTGGTCTATAGCCTTCGGGGACTTGGCGGGATTACCGGCATCAACCTCGTCGCGGTGCGGCCCGATTTGTTGGACCGGGCACTGGTTTTGCGGCTTGGCCACATCCCAGAGGAACAGAGAATCCCCGAGTCGGAGTTGAACCAGCGATTCGACGAAGTACGTCCAGCGATTTTTGGAGCGCTGCTGGACACCCTTTCAGCCGCAATGCGATTCTACCCGGCAGTCAAACTCCGAAGACATGGGCGGCTGGCCGATTTCACTCGATGGGGGGTGGCGATCGCTCGGGCTCTGGGACTGCCGGATGAAGAATTCCTCGATGCCTACAGAGCGAATGTCGGTCATCAGAACGAAGCCGCCCTGGAGGGCAGCGTAGTGGCCCAAAGCGTCATGACATTGGTCGAGCGGAACACCGCCTGGGACGGCACCGCGACGGAAATGCTTGGAGCGCTGAATGCTATTGGCAACGACCTGCGAATCGATACCAAAGCCAAGGACTGGCCGAAACGACCGAACACGTTGTCCCGCAAGCTGCGGGAGGTGCTCCCGAATCTCCGCCGCGTGGGTATAGCGGCCACCGAATCCTCCTCGCGCGGGAAAGTCCGGTGGCATCTTGCCCATGAAGGCGCGGAAAACATCGCTACCATCGCTACCACCGCCACCGGCCAGTCTGACATGAGGCCTGTGTCAGACACGCTATCGCTACCCCCGCCTGGAGTATCGCTACCTCTTCCCGAAGGTGCGCTGGATGAGCGGGGTAGCGATGGTAGGGATGATAGGGATAAATTCCCCAACCCGGAGGGGAGGCAGTCCGGCAGTGGGCAAGCTGACACTCAGGCCCTTCACCCGCCGCAACGGGTGAGAGTCCAGGGATCGCTATGAACGACGTAGTAGCGCTACTTTATCGTCTAGAAGCCCGCGACGTACACTTTCGCGCCGACAAGGGCAGGCTCCTTTTCGATGCGCCGGAGGGTGCTCTGACTGATGACGATCTTGATGCTCTGCGCCGGCACAAACTGGACCTGTTGGCCCTGCTCAGGCAGCGGGAGCAGTTGCGACATAGGCCACCAGAATGGCACGCCAAGCGGGTGGCCGAGGTTGTGGAGCGTGAGATATGTTGCCTCTTCTGGTCCGTGGAGTTCAGCGAGATAGTTGCCTTCGTACTTGACGACACTTACCGACCCTATGTCCCCTGCGGAGTGGTCGTCTACACCGTAGCGGAGTTGGAAGCCTTCTCCTCCGGCATGAGCGGGCCTGTTGACCTTGCACTCCTGCATTCCATTCATCGCGCTAAGAGGGTCACCGGCGGCGCAGTGAAGGGGATAACCGATGCCTAGCGACGACAGGTTCTCTCTCTACGGTGCTGAGACAACGCGGCGCATCTGCATCGGCAACGATGCGTCAGAGGTGTCAGATGCGTCAGACGCAACCCCGGGCCCGCGTGGACAAGCCGTCCTTGGCTCTGACGCTTTTTCTGACAGTTCTTGCGCCTCGCCTCATGCGTCAGAGCAGAGCTCCGGGCTGGACTTCTTAGAGTGCCCGTGCGCTCTCTGTGCCAACACGCCCGAAATCGACTGGAGGACATTAGAGGATCGCAGATGAAGTTCCGTAGCATGTGGCAGTGCCGTCCCATCTCGTGGCTGACCGGGGCGGCGATGTGGGTGTGGCGTTGGCTGCCGTGGGTGGTGCGTAGGTGAGATCGCGGTGGGAGTACCCAGCGGGGGACGGATTTCACCCGGCGCTGTCGGATGTGTTGAATGAGGGATTGGCTCTGTGCGATCTACTGCCGTCAGAGGCGGCGGACCTGTGGGGCACGACCAATCTCAACATCTTGCGGTGGCAAAAGGGAGTGCGGCGGGCGAGCTGGGTCTGCGCAACGATGCTGGCGGGAACTTTGGTCAACGTGCTGGCCCAAGAGCGGGGTTTGCTGCCTCCGTTCCCATACCGGGAGACTGCGTTGAGGGTGCGGCGGCACGCACGGATAGAGGCCGTCCGGCGGCTTCGTGAGGCGGTTCCTGGGGAAGGATTGCCAATGGTTGGCATATCGACGCAGTATCACTCTTCTTATTCTGTGGAGGAAATACAGGAGATGGGTCATGCATGAACGGGCCTGGTGGCGAGTGGGGGGGATGCGCCGGTGGCTTCTTCTTCCCCACCGGGCCCCTTTCATTGGCGGGGCCGGTGGCCGATGGGCGCTGAAAAGCGAAGTGAGGCGAGCCCCGTCGCGGTGTGCGGGAGTGCTTCGAGGACGTGGAGGGGCGTTGAGGCCATGCCCTATCTATTAGTTACCCGAGAGACTGTCGCGCGCGGGGATGACGGAAATCCCGATGAGTTCGGGCCTGGTCATCATTCCCCCGTGCGCGTATGGTGGAAAACTCGATGGGTAGCATCGTGATAGACGCAGGCGCGGCGGGCGTGTGCGCGGGTACGCCCTCGCGTGCGCCCACGCGCGTGAGGCGCACGCGAGGGCCGTCCGACGACGGCGGCGGACGTGGCGAAGGTGGCGGTCTATCAGTGGCTTGGCCAGCTCCAGGGTGGCCAGCGGTTGTGGGCGGAAAACCTGGCCCACGACACCGGCTTGACCGCGGCCTCGTGGAGGCCGTCTTCACGAAGTGGGGTCATAGGCCCTGGGGGACGACCCGTGAGAAGGCTGGGGAGGCCCTGAGCAAGTGGGTGCGCGGCCAGAAGGACAGACCTGGAAAACATGAGTGGCTGGCTCAGGCGACAGGGACGGTCTTCGAGCTTCAAGACCCTGGACGGCTAACGAGCAAGACCAACCCCTACGCATTCCGGAGAAAGCCTATTAGTTAGACCTACGTATACTAATAGAACTTCTCCGGAATCCGTGCCCGCGTCTCACACGCCAAATACCCCCTACCGGTGCATAAACACATGTAGGCAGGGGGGAGATTGCGTGTGAAAGGCATGGGCCATCTAGTTCACTACTGACTGCGGTAGCTTCCAAATCCGTATCCAGTCAATCTCAAGGGAGCCGCCACTGTCGCCGAAATCCTCCAAGCTGCCCAGTTTGAACTTGAGGGGGTGCATGGGATTGCTGGATGTCCCAGAAGTCCCAGCGGGGGCGGCGGGGATGTTTCCCGACACGACGTTACCATCAACGGAGATGCGGATGTTGGCGCCGCCAATATTCGGTCTCCATTCAAACTTGTAGGTGTGCCACGCCGTGGCGTCTAGCCCGAAGTTTCCCCCATGTGAGCCCATACCGTCGCCACTACACAAGTAAACATGACTGACGTTATTGCCTCGCATAGAAAGAGCATAGAAGAAGTCCGCTATTGTTAGGTTGCAGAAATCGGCCTCAGCAACCGTTGCCACAGCATCGCTCCATCCCACTTGTTGCATGGCCTGACGGTCGCCCGCATGAAATTCCGCCGCCGGTGTGAACTTGGCCCGAAACTCGACCACGGCGTACAACATGGCAACCTTCGAGGCCAGGGTTATGTGGCTGTTGTTAGAGGATATGAGCCGGAGGATGCCACCACTTGAAACAGCGCTGGCATTCCCTACTGCCGCCAAGTCCCACGACCCCGTGTTGTAGCCGCTAGGCCCATCGAAGTCGTCGCTAAGTAAGCTCGAATTCCACTGGTGTCGGCGTCGGCGTCGGT
>VGZR01000046.1 GCA_016872515.1 SAR202 cluster bacterium | reverse complement strand
CGATGGTGCGGCGCACCTGCGCGGGACAGGCGGCGTTGACGCAGAAGGACATCGCCTCACCCTCCTCGCGGACGACGGGCGAGCCGCACTCGGGACACTCCTTGGGCATCTCCCAGGCGCGTTCGGCCCCGTCACGGCGGCTGGAAACGGCTCTGACCACCTCGGGGATGACCTCGCCCGCGCGCTGGACGACGACCCAGTCGCCGATGCGCAGGTCCTTGGCACGGATCTGGTCCTCGTTGTGGAGCGTAGCCTGCTTCACCGTGGCGCCGGCGATGTTGACCGGCTCCAGGACGGCGTAGGGGTTGATGCTGCCCGTGCGCCCCACGTTCACACGGATGTCCAGGAGCCGCGTCACCTGCTGGGTCGCCGGGAACTTGTAGGCGATGGCCCAGCGCGGCTCGCGGCCCACGTCGCCGAGCTGGCGCCGGTAGTCGAGGCGGTTGACCTTGATAACCGTGCCGTCGCAGATGTACTCCAGGGCCTCGGCCTTCTCTATCCAGCCCCGGTGGTAATCAATGGCCTCGTCGGGTGTGGGAACGAGGCGGTTGTTGGGGTTGACCTTGAAACCCAGGCCACGCAGGAAGGACAGGGTATCCCACTGAGTCGCGGGTACGTCGCCGTCGGCCCAGCCGATGCTGTAGAAGAAGATGTCCAGAGGCCGCGAGGCGGTGACCTTCGGGTCGAGTTGGCGAAGCGAGCCAGCAGCGGTGTTGCGTGGGTTGGCGTACAGGGGCAAGCCCTGGGCTGCGCGCTCCTCGTTGAGCTTCTTGAAGCCCGCCTTGGGGAAGACGACCTCGCCGCGCACCTCGAAGCGCGGTGGACACTTGCCCAAGACCCGCAACGGCACGGCGCGGACGGTGCGGAGGTTGGCGGTCACGTCCTCGCCCACGCTGCCGTCGCCGCGCGTGGCGCCGCGGACGAAGACGCCGTCCTCGTAGGTGAGGGCAACCGCCAGGCCGTCGTATTTCAACTCGCAGACCATGTCGAACTGGGAGCGTTCGAGGAGGTCGGTGGCGCGCTTGTGCCAGGCCAGGAACTCGTCGTCGTTGAAGGCGTTGGCCAAGCTGAGGAGCGGCGCGCGGTGGATGATCTGGGCGAAGTCGGCGGCGGGCGTGGCGCCGACGCGCTGGCTGGGCGAGTCGGAGGTGACGAGGTCGGGGTGCGCCGTCTCGAGCTCGCGTAGCTCCCACATGAGGGCGTCGTACTGCGCGTCGCTGACCTCCGGCTGGTTCAGGACGTAGTAGAGGTAGTTGTGCTGGTTCAGCTCGTCGCGCAGCTGCTTCAGCCGTTCTTGTAGCTCTGCTCTGGTCATCTTTTTACCCTGCCTGACCAGGGCCAATGTTATCCAGTCCGCAGACGGCCCTCAAGCGGCGCCTCAGCTGTGCCTAGACGCGCTCGCTCCGCCGTGGATATACTCACTCTAGAACTCCTACGAGGTGCACATGGCAGAGGTCAGGCCGTTCAGCGGGATACGCTACGACGCTGCAAAAGCGGGCAGCATATCGCACGTGCTCTGCCCGCCCTACGACATCATCTCGGTGCAGCAAGAGCGTTCGTTCCTCGAACACAGCCCCTACAGCGCGGTGGCGCTGGAGCTGCGGGAGCTGAAGCCGGGGGAGCCCGCGGACCCGGGCCGCTACCAGGCGTCGGCGGAGCGGTTGAGAGCCTGGCTGCGCGAAGGCACGCTCCGGCAGGACGACGCGCCGAGTATGTACCTGCTGGAGGAGCGGTTCGAGCACCGTGGCGCGACACGCACGCGGCGGACGCTGCTGGCGGCTGTTGGGTTGGAGCCGTTCGAGAAGGGTGTGGTGATGCCCCATGAGCACACGCGGCCAGGCCCGAAGGCGGACCGATTGGCGCTGATGAAGGCCGCGCATGCCAACCTCAGCCCCATCATGGCGCTGTACCGTGACGGTGACGTGGCCGAAGCGCTGGCCCAGACACAGAAAACGAAGTCGGCGGTCGAGGCCGCCCTTGAGGGAACGGCGGAGTACCGGCTGTGGCGGATAGCCGACAGGACGGTGCTGGAGCGCATCGGGCGCGCAATGGCGGCACGGCAACTGTTCATCGCCGACGGCCACCACCGCTACGAGACCGCGCTGAAATACCGAGATGACCTCGTGGCGGCGTCTGGCCCGCTGCCGCCCGATGCGGCGGCCAACTTCATGATGATCGGCCTCATCGCCATGGACGACCAGGGACTGCTCGTGCAACCCTACCATCGGGTGCTGGGCGGCCTGACCCGCGACGAGATGACGGCGCTGCGAAGTGGCTTGGCGCGAGCGTACGAGGTCAGCGAGATTCCCTTGGCCTCGTCATCGGCGGAGGCGTCCGCCAACAGGCTGGAAGCCAGCCTGCGCCAGGCCAAGGCCGGCAGTGTCGTGGCGGCGGCCTACGGGCTGGAGCCGGGGAAGGCGCACCTGCTCACGCTGCGGGAGTCGGAAATGCCGAAGCTTGGCAGCCCCCCACTCGACCGTGCTGAGATGCGTATCCTCCACCGGAAGGGCATCACCCCGTCGCTCGGGGCCGACCGCGAAGCGGCCACCATCGCGTTCGTCCACGACGCGGTCGAGGCCGTCGAGCGGGTGACGGAGGGCAAGAGCCAGGTTGCACTGCTGCTGCGGGCGCTGCCGATGGACCTGTTCGTCGAGGTGGTCAGCCGGGGCGAACGGCTACCCCCGAAGTCCACCTACTTCTACCCCAAGCTGCCCACCGGCCTGGTCTTCAGGAGCCTCGAGGGGACGCTGTAGCTCAAGAAGCATATCCCCGCTCGAGTAATTCTAGGCCACCGCTGACCGGGTCGAACATCAACCCATGAACGGGAACATCCCGCGGGATAAGCGGGTTGTCTCTCAACAGATTCACAACCCGTTTCACATTCCCGTGTGCGTCCCGGAATGTACCCAGCCATTCACCTAGGCTCGGGGCAAGCTTGGCGATGGTTTCATGCCGTACACCACGTTCCAACATGCTCCGCTCCAGTTTTCTGTCGTCGAGCTGTCCCATTCCGCAGTCGAGGTGGCCTACGACGTATATCTCCTCGCACCCTAATCCATACACCGCGACGACTAGACTGCGAATCACGCCGCCGTAGGGGTCTATGACAGTGGTCCCTGCATTTTTGATGATTTTGGCGTCGCCCCTCCTAAGACCCATCGCTGGCTCTAGGAACTCGACAAGGCGAGTGTCCATGCACGTGAAAAGGACGATCTTCTTGGCTGGCGCCCTGGTGATGGGGCGCTGCCGCTCGGCAACGAAATACGCATTATGCACAAGGATGTCATCCAACAGAGCCATCCAGCCCTCCGTTTCTGGCCTCGTGGGCTTCACAACGGCAAAGCCCGCTGACTCCGAAGCCAGCGGGCTTGCGACTGGCGTGTCTGAAACTACACGTCGAGATTCTTGACGTCTAGAGCGTTGGTCTGGATGAAGTCGCGGCGCGGCTCCACCAGGTCGCCCATCAGCAAGGTGAACATGCGGTCGGCCTCGGCAGCATCGTCCACGGAAACCTTGAGCAATGTCCTGTTCTCTGGGTTCATGGTGGTCTCCCAGAGTTGCTCGGCGTTCATCTCGCCCAGGCCCTTGTAGCGCTGGATGGTCATGCCCTTCCTGCCCTGGAGCTGCTGCACGTAGCCCTCGCGTTCCAGGTCGCTATAGGCCCAGTGCTCGTCTTTCCCCGCGGCCACGCGGTAGAGCGGCGGCTGCGCGATGAGGAGGTGGCCCTGGTCCACCAGGGGCCGCATGTGACGGAAGAAGAAGGTCAGGAGCAGCGTGCGGATATGGGAGCCGTCCACGTCGGCATCGGTCATGATGATGATGCGGTGGTAGCGCAGCTTCTCCAGGTTGAATTCTTCGTCCAGCCCGGCGCCCACGGCCACGATGATGGCACGGATCTCCTCGTGGGCGAGCATCTTGTCTGCGCGGGCCTTCTCAACGTTGAGGATCTTGCCGCGCAGGGGCAGGATGGCCTGGTAGTGCCGGTCGCGGCCCATCTTGGCGGTGCCACCGGCTGAGTCGCCCTCCACCAGGTACAGCTCGCAGTTCTTCGGGTCGCGGTCGGAGCAGTCGGCCAGCTTGCCGGGGAGAGCCCCGCCCTCCATGGCATTCTTGCGGATGATGAGGTCGCGCGCCTTGCGGGCGGCCTCGCGGGCCCGCTGGGCGGTGACACACTTCTCCATGATGAGACGGGCCTCGCGGGGGTGCTCGTCCAGGTAGGTCATGAAGGCGTCGGCCACAATGGTCTCGGTCTGCGTCCGGATCTCGGGGTTGCCGAGCCTGGTCTTGGTCTGGCCCTCGAACTGCGGGTCCTTGAGCTTGACGCTCACCACGGCGGTGAGGCCCTCGCGGGTGTCCTCGCCGGCCAGGTTGGGGTCGTTGTCCTTGAGCAGCTTCGCCTTGCGGCCATAGTCGTTAAGGACGCGGGTCAGCGCCGAGCGGAAGCCGGTGAGGTGGCTGCCGCCATCTATGGTGTTGATACAGTTGGCGAAGGAAAAGACCAGTTCGTTGAAGGTATCGTTGTACTGGAAAGCGGCCTCGACGATGGTGCTGTTGACCTGCTTCTCGATGTGGATCGGCTCGGTATTGAGGGTCTGCCGGTCGGTGTTCAGGTCGGTGACGAACTGGGAGATGCCGCCTTCAAAGTGGTACTCGGCCATCTTGGTCTCAGCGCCCTGTTCGAGCTTCCAGTCACTGGAGAAGCGGATGCGCAGGTCTTTGTTGAGATACGCCATCTCCCTGAACCGCTGGGAGAGGGTGTTGAAGTCGTAGTTGATCTCGCCGAACACCTGCTTGTCGGGCAGGAAGTAGACCTTGGTGCCCGTGGTATCGCTGGAGGCATTGGGGTCCTTGACCGCCTTGAGGTCAGATGTCCGGACACCCCGAGCATACGTCTGCGTGTAGACCTTGCCGTCGCGCCGGACCTCGACCTTGAACGTGATGGACAGGGCATTGACAACCGAGGCGCCGACGCCGTGGAGGCCGCCACTGACAGTGTAGGCCTTGCCGCCGAACTTGCCGCCGGCGTGGAGGGTGGTGAGCACCGTCTCGATGGCGGACAGGCCCGTGGCTGGGTGTATCTCGGCGGGGATGCCGCGTCCGTTATCGGCAACGGACACCCAGCCGTCTTTGTCGATGTTGATGTCGATCGTGTCACCGAATCCGGCCATGAACTCGTCCACGCTGTTGTCCACGATCTCATAGACGAGATGGTGGAGGCCGTGGATATCGGTGGAACCGATGTACATGCCAGGCCGGCGCCGGACGGCCTCCATACCACCAAGGACTTGGATATCGCTGACGGTGTAGGCTTCGTCGGCGTGGTGATTGTTGTTCGTGACGGCCATCAAACACCCCTGGAAAGTCGATTGCGCTATCTAACATTATACCATTTTCTAGAAAACGTTCAGCTCTGAAAAAGCCGATATCCGTTGAAATCAGGATGTGCTGATTGACAAGGGACATCCCCTCGGCTAGTATCCTGACCACATCCCACGCAGCGCGGCGGGGTGCCCTGACAACTGAATATCGGGTGGGTTGGAGAGGAAGCCGGTCAAACGCCGGCACTGTCCCGCAGCGGTAGGTTCCGAGCATATCGGGGCGAGTCCGATCTACTTCCCCCGCCTGTGTCTAACGGCCTTCGAGGAAAGGTTCAGGCAAAAGCGCAAGCTGATGGCCCTGCTTAGGAACTCGAAGCAGGGCTTTTTTGTGCCGCTGCGAGTCTGAAAACTCCTGTCTTGACGGTTGTGAGTAGCTTTTGTCCCCTCGAAGGCAGAAGGAGGCGTTTCAGATGCAACGTTTCACTGCTTTCGGTGTTCTACTCATCGCCCTGTTGCCACTACTGGTTGCCTGCGGCGAACAATCGCCCGCCACGGTAGTGGCCACAGCCACCACCCCTGCGCGCACGGCGACGGCCGTACCGGAACCGACCCCCACTGCTGTTGTCACGGTCTCCGACTTCCCGCTCACCATCACCGACAGCAACAGCCAGCCGGTGGTGTTCGAGAAGGCGCCGAAGCGCATCGCCGTCTTCGATTCGGCGGTGCTGGAGATACTGTTCGCCATCGGCGAGGGCGGCCGCATCATCGCCACACACGACTTCGCCACCTACCCTCCTGAGGCGGCCGACATCGTCAGGGTCGGCGATGCCTTCAACGTCAACATCGAGAAGATTGTCTTGCTCCAGCCCGACCTGGTCTTCGTCTTCTTCCCGACAGCCTTGGAGAGCCTCACGAACGCGGGACTGAAGGTGCTCTATCTGGAGTCGCTGAACGACGACTTCACCAGGGTCGCGGACAACATCCGGCTGTGGGGCCGCATCGTGGGCAACCCTGACGCGGCGGAGCGGGAAGCCAAGAAGTTCGAGCAGCGTGTGGACGCAATCCGGGCGAAGCTGGCATCCCAGGGCGAGGGGCCGTCGGTGTTCCAAGATGTGGGCGGCCTGTGGACGCCCGGGCCCGACACGCTGGTGGGCGAGGTGTTCGACCTGCTGAAGCTGCGGAACATCGCCCATGACGTCACAGGCTATGCCCAGCTGACTCCGGAGCAGGTGGTGGAGCGCAATCCCGAACTGATCATCGCGGCCGACCCACAGGCCATCGTGGGTACCCCAGCCTTCAAGGAGGTGGAGGCCGTGAAGAACGGTAAGGTGATTACCTTGGAGAACGAGCCGCTGAGCGTGGCTGGGCCGAGGTTCGTGGACGGCATCGAGACCGTCGCGAAGGCAGCCTACCCAGACCTGTTCCCATAGGAGCGCGACTTGGTCAGACTGCCGCTGAGTAGGGGGCTGACTCTTCCGTGGGCCTGGAGGCCCGGAGGGAGGCAGCGTGCTCCTGGCGACACGCCCGCCGCCCTACATGCTAGGTCGTTCCCCTGGTGGCGGCTGGCCATGGGCGTGGCCGTCGTCCTGCTGGCTGCGCTCGTCGCGGTCAGCTTAGGCTCGACCAGCATCCCGCCCCTGACCGCCGTCCAGATCCTCGTCTCGCACATCCCAGGAGTGGACATCGTCCAGGACTGGCCGCGGAGCTGGGACACCATCCTGTGGCAACTCCGGCTGCCGCGCATCCTGCTGGCGGGATTGGTAGGCGGCGCGCTGGCGATATCGGGCGCGACCTACCAGGGACTGTTCCGCAACCCGCTGGCCGACCCATACCTCATCGGCGTCGCCTCGGGCGCCGGACTGGGTGCCACAGTGGTGCTCGTGGCGGGACTCACAGCCTTCGGCGTCGGCACGGGCCTGCTGCCGGTAGCCGCCTTTGTGGGCGCCATCGCCGCGGTGTCCGTGGCGTATCTGGTAGCGCGGCGCTCCGAAGGCCTGCCGCTGACAACTCTCATCCTCGCGGGCGTGGCCGTCTCAGCGCTATGCGGTGCCGTCGGCAGCCTGCTGATGCTCCGCAGCGACCCGGACCTGCGGCCCTTGCTGTCATGGCTGCTTGGCGGGCTCATCACGGCCCAGTGGAAGCACAGCTGGTTCATCCTTGCGTATCTCGTGCCTGGAGCCTTGGTATTGCTCGCCTACGGGCGCGTGCTCAACGTGATGCAGCTGGATGAGGAGCGGGCGAGGCAACTTGGGGTGAACGTGGAGCGGACGAAACTGGTGCTCATCGCCGCCGCATCGCTGTGCACCGCCGCGGCGGTGGCCTTCACCGGCCTCATCGGCTTTGTAGGCCTGGTTGCGCCCCACGTGGTTCGGCTGTTGTGGGGCAACGACCACCGGATGCTCTTGCCCATGGCTGGACTGGTGGGTGCCGCCTTCCTCATCCTGGCCGACCTAGCGGCGCGCACCATCATCAGCCCAGCCGAGCTGCCGGTGGGCGTCGTCACCGCCTTCTGCGGCGCTCCGTTCTTCCTCTACCTGCTCATGCGCCACAAGGCCCGGATGTAGGCGGCCCGAAATGCTGGAGATACGCGATGTCCACTTCTCGTACAACGGCCTGCCGGTGCTCCGCGGCCTATCGTTGTCGGTAGGCCCTGGGGAACTGGTGGGGGTGGTCGGCCCCAACGGGGCCGGCAAGACGACCCTCCTCCGGCTCATCGCCGGTGTGCTTGCACCGTCATCGGGCCATGTGCTCGTGAGCGGCCTCGACCTGCGCAGCGTGAGGCCCGCGGAGCGCGCCCGGATGGTGGCGGCCGTCCCGCAAAGCGCCCAGGTGCCTAGGGGATTCTCGGTGCTGGATGTGGTGCTGATGGGCCGTAACCCGCACCTGGGACTGCTCCAGTGGGAAGGGAAACGCGACCTCCAGATAGCGGCGAGTGCGATGGAGCAGATGGGCATCGCCGGCCTGGCCGAGCGGCAGGCGACGGAGCTTTCCGGCGGCGAGCAGCAGCGGGTTGTCGTGGCGATGGCGCTGGCCCAGGAGGCGCCGGTCCTGCTGCTGGATGAGCCGACCTCAAACCTCGACCTGGCCCACCAGCAGAGAGTGATGGAGCTGGTACGCGAGATGTGTAGGGAACGGGATGGCGCGGTGATGGTGTCCATGCACGACCTGACGCTGGCGGGGCAGTCTTGCGACCGACTCGTCATGCTGGCAGAGGGCCGTGTGTGGGCTGAGGGGGTACCGGGGGAGGTACTCACCGCTGAGAGCATCCGGAAGGTGTATGGCGTTGATGTCGTGGTGGCGCAGCACCCACAGAGCGGCGGGCCGGTGGTCCTGCCCGCCGCCACGCATTGATAGTCGTGGCCTACTTCTTCGGCGCCCAGGCGCGGCGGTAGTGACGCCAGACGTATAGCGCCACGAGCAGGAAAATGACGACCAGGATAGGAATGTCGAATGGCCGCATCGCCTCGCGTAACTCCTCCCAGTGCTCGCCCAGCTTGTACCCTCCGTAGGCCAGCCCCAAGCAGAAGGGATACGCCCCTAGTAGGGTGAAGATGGAGAACTTCCACACGTTCATCCGGCTGACGCCTGCGGGAAAGCTGATGAAGGTGCGGACGACGGGGAGTAGGCGCGAGAAGAAGGCAATGCTCTCGCCATATTTGGTGAACCATCGGTCAGCCATGTCCAGCTCGTGGGTGGAGATGAGGACGTACTTGCCCCACCGCTCCAGCAATAGGCGCCCTCCCCAGGCACCCACCCAGTAGGCCACCAGTGAGCCGAGGAGATTCCCGACTGCACCCACGAAGGCGAGCAGGAAGACCCACTCGACGCCCAGGTCCTTGTCCGTCACCAGGAACCAGCCCGCCAGTGGCATGATGAGCTCGCTGGGAAGCGGGATGCACGCGCTCTCGATGGCCATGAGCAGGGCCACGCCGGGCCAACCGATGGCCTCGTACACGTTACGGATGAAGTCGAGTATCGCCTTTTCGATGCCTTCCATATGCCCGTGCGCCTGTTACGACTAAACCGGTGAGCTTACCCAGCCATCAGAGGTAGTAGCGGAGCAGTATCCAAGCCGTGGAGACGCCCAGCGTAGCCACGACACAGAAGACGCCATACTTGAAGAAGTGCCAGAAGGTGATGTGGTAGCCCTTGGCCCTGGCCGTGCTGATGACCACGACGTTGGCCGACGCCCCTATCATCGTCGCGTTCCCTCCCAAGTCAGCGCCAAGCGCCAGCGCCCACCACAGCGGGTTGACTCCCGTGATTCCCTCCGAGGGGATCTGTTTCACCACTTCAGCCATGGCGGCGGTGTACGGGATGTTGTCTATGATGCCTGACGCAGCACCCCCGGCCCAAAGCAACAGCATCGAGAGGACGCC
>VGZR01000045.1 GCA_016872515.1 SAR202 cluster bacterium | reverse complement strand
ACCGACCTAGCGAAGGTCTCCGAGATGCTGAGGTTGACATTGGAAGCCAGGGTCCGGCCCGGGTAGGCGACGACGTTCTCCCTCAGCCGGTCGAAGACCACGATGGTGTCGTTGACGCTGTAGCCGATGACGGTCAGCAGGGCGATGAGGAACATCGTATTGACTTCGATGTCCGCCACGACTCCAAGGATGGCGAATGCGCCTATCGTGATGACGACGTCGTGGAGCAGCGCGACGATGGCCGCCGCGCTGTACCGGAGGGGGCTGGGCACATTGCGGAAGGCCCACCAGATGTAGATGAAGATGCCGATGGTGGCGGCCAGCACCGCCCAAAAGCCATTGACGATGATGTCTCGCGCGACGACAGGGGACACCAGGTCGAACGCCAGCAATTCCACGCCGCTGACGCCCAGGTCACGCTGGAGGTCGAGCAGGATCTGGTCTTTGCCAGCTTCGTTTAGCTCCTTCGTGCGGATGAAGTAGCTGTCGTCGCCCAACCGCTGGACCGTCGCCTCCGGCATGTTGAGCCTGCTCAGTGCGTCCCGGAGGTCCTGCTGCGTCACCGACTCTACGAACCGAACGCTCAGCGTGCTGCCGCCCGAGAAGTCGATCCCCGGCTTCAGTCCCGGCGCGATGATGAGGAAGACGATGCCCGGCAGGATCATCGCCAGCGAGAAGAGGAAGAACCAGGTCCTCTTGCCTACAAAGTTCACTGTCCTAACTCCTCCGCTGCGCTGCCGCGCCCGGCTGCTGCGATTCCTTGAGTCCCGTGCCCAGCGGCGCGAACACTTCCAGCGACCTTCCGAGCCTCGTCGCCGTCACCGCCCTCAAAAGCACCCTTGACACCGTCAGCGCCGTGAACAGGTTGATGATAGTGCCGATGGCCAGCGTGGCCGCGAAGCCCTTCACCACCGTGGTGCCCAGCGTGTCCGCGAACCAGAACAGGATGACGCAGGAGATGAGCGTCGCCACGTGGCTGTCCCGTATCGCCAGCCACGCGCGGTTGAACCCGATATTGATGGACGACTGCAACGTCCGCCCGGCCCGCAGTTCCTCCTTCAGACGCTCGAACACCAGGATGTTCGCGTCCACGGCCATGCCGATGGCCATGATCGACGCGGCCACGCCCGAGAGCGTCAGCGTGACCGGGATGAGCTTGAACATGGCCAGGTTGAGTGCCGTGTAAAAGACCAGGGCCGCCGATGCCACGATGCCCGGCACCTTGTAATAGGTCACCATGAATATGACAACGAGCCCCAGGCCGACTAGGCCGGCGATGACGCTCTTCTCCAGAGAGTCCGCGCCAAGGATGGCGTCCACTTGCCGCTCCTGGATGAGCTCCACAGGGATGGGCAGCCTGCCCGCCTCCAGGAGGCTCGCGATGTCCCGCACCCTCTGCGGCGTGAAGTCGGCGCCCTGGATGAACGCCGTTCCGCCGGTGATGACCGAGCTGACTACAGGGGCGATCAGTTCGTCTTCGTCGAGGAAGATGGCGATACGGTCTTCTGTGCCCACGATCCTAGCGGTCAGGTCGCCGAACTTGCGGGCGCCTTCGCCGTTGAATTCAAGGTTCACGATAGGCTGGCCTGTCGCGCTGTGCGTGCCGGCGTATGCCCGCGCCAAGTCGTCGCCCGACAGCCCGATGTTTTCGTCCACTTGGCCCGTGACGGCGCTGAAGGCCAGTTCGACATCGCCGCCGAACAGCTCCTCGGCCTCCGTAACCGTGGCGGCCAGCGCCTGCCCGTCGAAGCCCACCAGCGGGATGGCCCAGGTGTTCGTATCGCCTACCTGGGTGATGAACAGGCTGAACGGAGTCAGCGTCCTGAACGCCTTCCCTTCCTCTCTCCCCCGGATGGTCATGGTCAACTGGTCGGGGTACAGCCGGAGACCGTTGGAGAACTCCAACGCGGTATTGAACAGGTCGGTTGACAGGGTCTGGAACTCGGCCGCGGCTGCATCGGTGAACGTCACCAAAAGGTATGGCGTGCTCGTGTTGACCGCTTCGGTCGAGGTCGCGGATGTGGACGTGGCCGTCTCAGCCCCGCCAAGGGTTGACGTGGCGCTCTCCGAAGCCGTTGGAGTCGAGGTCGCCTGCTCCTCCGGCGTCGGCTCGGTGCCCGTGGCGTCTGTCGAGGTCGCGGACGTGGAGGTCGCCGTCGAGGTCAGCGTCGGGAACTCGCCCACCCGGGCCGAAACGACGTCCGTCGAGGTGAAGTTCAGTACCTTGGGAACTCTAAACGACCGATGCTTGAACTCCAAGCGCGCCGTCTCACCGATGATAGACTTGGTCCGGCCGGGGTCTTCCACGCCTGGCAGCTGGATGAGCAGCCGGTCGTCGCCCAGGCGCTGGATGATGGGCTCGCCCAGGCCCGTGCTGTTCGCGCGCCGCTCGACGATGCTCCGCAGCGACTCCATCTGCTCGTCGGTCGGCGGGATGGGCTCTCCGGTCGCCTGGTCGGTCAGGTTTGCGCGATAGACGAGATGGCTGCCGCCCTGGAGGTCGAGGCCCAGGGTCAGGCCGAGGGGCGTATCGCCTCCCCGGTCGAAGCCGCCAAGGTTGATGGTCTGAAAGCCAAGCGTCAGGCCGCTGATGACGGCCAGCACGACGATGGCGGTGATGGTCCAGGCGTACCTACGCACGCGGTTCTCCCGATGCCAGAGTTGCCTTCACCAATTCCATCGCTTCCTCCGTTGTCGTCACCTCGCCCGCGGCCTGCGCCTCGTGCACCATCTCCAGCAGTGTGCCCACATGCGGCCCCGGCGGCAGGCCGAAGGCGGTCATCACCGTGTGCCCATCCAAGAGCTTGTGCTCCCGCTCCTCCGACCTCGCCACCAGCCCCGTCTTCAGGACGTGTTCGATGACGCCGCAGTGCCGCTGCCAGTCCCGTAGCTCAAGGCTCGGCCCTCTCGCGGCCAGGTAGTCGGCCATATTCAGATACAGGGTATCCACCGCGGCGTCGCCCACATCTCTGAAATAACGATACACCGCGCGGCGGGTTGGCATCTCCCCCACCTGCGCCATCTGGCTGGGCCTGAGGTGGTGCTCCACCATGACGCTTACCAGCTCCACTCCCCTCCGGCTCAGCCGGAGCCGCTTCAGCATCCCGTTCGCCGCAGCCGCCCCCACATCGTGGTGCCCCAAGAATCGGATGCGCCCCGACGGCTCGACGGTCTTGGCCGCGGGCTTGCCCACATCGTGCAGCAGCGCCGCCAGCTTCAGCACCGTCCGCCGCGTATGCCCGTCGCTCACCACCTCGCCGAAGTGGCCCTGCATGCCCTCGAACCGGGGCACGGCCCACACCACCTCATCGCGTCCGGCCCCGGGGCCGGACAGTACCCTGTCCACCTGGCCGGGCGTCTCGACGCAGTGCTGGAACACGTCCCAGTGGTGCTCCGGCGGCTGGCCGACCCCTTTCGCGTCCAAAAACTCTGGCATTATCTCGCAAAGCAGGCCTAGGTCGTCAAGCAGTCTCAGGGCCTGCGTCGCGCGAGGGGTCGCCAACAACTTCAGCAGCTCGTCGCGCACCCGCTCCGGCGCGACCTTCCGCACCAGCCGGGCGTCCCGCTTGGCAAGACCCACTGTATGCGCGTCCAGCCGCATGTCCAGCTGCGCAGCCAGCCGCGGTGCACGTAGCAGACGGCAGGGGTCATCCTTGAACACCCCATCGCTCACGGCGCGGACGACGCCCGCCTCCAGGTCGGCCACGCCGCCGAAGGGGTCCACCACCTCGGCATCGACGCCGGAAGCCGCCTGCCCCAGCGGCACCGCCATCGCGTCGAGCGTGAAATCCCGGCGGGCCAGGTTCTCGCGGATGCTCCCGCCAAGCGGGGTCAGGTCAACATGCTGCGCACGCCCGTCAGCCAGCACAACCACACGGCCGATGTCCCGCTTCGCGTCCAGCACGACAAACGTGCCGCCCAATGCCGCCGCCAGCGCAGGCCCAGCGTCGGCCACGGAAGCGCCGACGGCGATGTCTATGTCGCCGGTAGTGCGGCCCAGCAGCACATCGCGCACTAGCCCGCCCACCAGGTACGCCTCGTCGCCAGGCGCGGCGAAGCACTCGGCGGTGGGCCGCACCAAGCCGGGCAGCGAGGCGCGGCGCACGACGCGGGCGGGCGGCGGAGCGGAACGGGCGGGCATGGCGTGGGGAGGACTAGACGGCGTGGACTTCAGTAGCGGCCTCTTTCGGCTCAGCGGCGTCCTCCGCCCCTGGGGGCGGCAGTTCACGCAGCGCCTCGTGGCTTTTCAGATGGTCTATGTACAGGACGCCGTTCAGGTGGTCCACCTCGTGCTCCAGCGCCTGGGCCAGCAGCCCGTCGGCCTTCAGCCGCACCAGCTTGGAGGTCGAGTCCAGCGCCCGGAACCTCACCAAGATGGAGCGGGTGATGGTGCCGATGTAGCCGGGGACGCTCAGGCACCCCTCCTCCACCTCACGCTCGCCCTCGCGCACCACGATCTCCGGGTTGATGTAGATACGCGGCTCCTCCTCCTCGGGGAGCTGGATGACGATGACGCGCTTGAGCACGCCCACCTGGTTGGCCGCCAGGCCCACGCCGTAGTTGGCGTGCATCGTGTCAATCATGTCGTGGGCGAGCCGAAGCAGCGGCTTGTCTATCTCGCGCACCTTCCTGGCCCGCTGGCGCAAAACGGCGTTCGGAAACGTGATGATGGGAAGGACGGCCAACTCGCTTCTCCCGATGATGTCGCCCTGAATCGGCGGTTGTGAATCGTGTGATTATATTCGCAACCCAGCTTCGGTGTAAAGTGCGGCGGCTGTCAGAGGACAACCGTGCGAAAGCCCTTGACACGCACAACCGTTCTCTAGTACACTCGTTCTTGGTACGGTGATGTCCCGCCTGCTGGCACCGCAGTCTCCTGGCTAGCACCTGGATGTCCTCGGGCTCCGTTATCCCCCTTTCGGACCTCCATGGACAGGCGGCGAGCGATAGACCAGTCGCTCATCCCCAACAGGCGGGACGCGTCGTCCTCCCCCTACTCAGCGTCCAGCACGAAGTTGAACACCGCGCGCTTTCCGTTGGGGGCGTCCTTCACCGGCAATACCAGCCGCTCGTCGAAGATGTTGTCAGTCTCATCCCTACCGTCTCCCGAACTCGCGCTCCAGATGCGACGCGCTCATGTGCACCATCGTCGGCCTGCCGTGGGGGCACGTGTGCGGCTGCTCGCACGCCTCTAGCAGACGCGCCAGCTCCGCCATCTCCTGCATCGTGAGCACCTTCCCCGCTCGTATGGCGCTGTGGCACGCGACCGAGTACGCGGCACGCTCCTCCCAACTCTCGAACCCGCCACCGTCGGCCATCAGGTCGAGCACGTCCACGAACCCCTGCCGCGGGTCCCCGCCCCCCCCCATCACGCCGGGCACGCCCCGCAGGAGGTACGCGGTCGCCCCGAACTGCTCCAGCGCGAACCCCATGCTCGCCAGCAACTCCAGCCGCCCGTCCACCAGTTCCTGCAGCCGCGCATCCAGCTCCAGCACCACGGGCTCTAGCAGCGCCTGCGCCTCCGGCGCACGATCCCGGGCCAGCGCCCTCACCCGCTCGAAAAGCACCCGCTCGTGCGCCGCGTGCTGGTCTACCAGGTACATCCCGTCCGGCCCCTCCGCGACGACGTACGTATTCTGCACCTGGCCCAGCACCCGCAGCACCGGCAGCGCCCCCTTCGGCGTGTGTGGCGGCGTCGGCTGCGCGGCTCGCAAAGCCGCATGCTCCACGGACGGCGCATCGTGATGGGCGGGCATGGCCGGTTGCGATGGCGCGGACGGCTGCGAGGCCTTGTCCAGCATCTCCGTCGGCCAGAAGGCCGCCACCCCCATCGGCCTTGGCGTCTCCCCAGACCCCATACCCAATCCCCCAGACCCTGGGGTTTGGAGTATAGGGTTTGGGGCCTGGATACGGTCCGTCGCCTCCGGCACCGGCGCGTGCTGCGTCAGCGTCCGCCGCACCGCCTGTTGCACCGCCGCGAACACCCGGTCCTCGTACCGGAACCGCACCTCGCTCTTGGCCGGGTGGACGTTCACATCCACCTGGTCCGGCGGCACCGCGACGTTGACCACCGCGACGGGGTAGCGGTGCTCCTGCAGGAAGCCGTGGTACGCCTGCTCTAGCGCGAACCCCAGCGTCCGGCTCTGCACCCACCGGCGGTTCACGAAGAAGGTGATGTAGCTGCGGTTGGCCCGCGTCACCGATGGCGGGCCGATGAGGCCCGTGACCACAACCCCCAACCCTCTCCCCTCAACCCCAAGGGTAGGGGATGAGGGCTGAGGCTCCAAGGCCAACATCTGCCGCGCGATCTCCGCATCATAGACCTCGCCGAACGCCTCCCGCAGGTCGCCGGAGCCGCCCGTCGCCAGCGCTTCTTTGCCATCCGCTACCAACTGCCAGCGCACCTCGGGGTAGGCGAGCGCCAGCCGCGAGACCATCCCTTGGATGCGCCCTGCCTCGGCAGCGGGCGACCGGAGGAACTTGCGCCGCGCCGGGAAGTCGCGGAACAAGTGCCGCACCGTCACCGTGGTGCCGACCGCAACACCATGCGGATGCACCCTTCCCACCACACCCTCCCGCGCCTCCAGCCGCGACCCCGACTGTGCGTCCGGCGGCCTGCTGGCCAGCGACACCTCCGCCACCGCCGCGATGCTCGCCAGCGCCTCGCCGCGGAACCCCAGGGTGGCGATGGCGTCTAGGTCCTCGATGCGCGACACCTTGCTCGTGGCGAAGCGGTGCAGCGCCAGTTCCATCTCGTCTGCAGGGATACCCTTGCCGTTGTCGGTGACCCGGATGGACTCGATGCCGCCGCCCGTTATCTCCACCGCCACCTCGGTCGCGCCCGCGTCCACCGCGTTCTCCACCAGCTCCTTCACCACCGACGCTGGCCGCTCGACGACCTCTCCGGCCGCGATCTTCGACGACACCTCGGGCGCAAGCACGCGTATGGGCATGGCGGGATGATTATAAACGCAACTCGTTCGAACGTAGGGGCGCACGGCCTTGCGCCCCTACAACGTAGGCATGCGTTCCATCCAAAGGTTGACACGCCATCCGACCCCCGTGGACAATCAGGACAGTCCCCTGCCACTCTGAGTCCCGACGCAATCGGGACGAAGAATCTCGTCTCGTCCTAAACGGCAGCAGATTCTTCGGTCGGGCACGGTTTCTCCGACCCTCCCTCAGAATGACAAGTAAATGAAGGAGTGCCAACCGTGGACCAGAGACCGACCCTGCTCGACATCGTCGCCGCCAAGAAGCGCATCGCCCCGTACATCACCCGCACTCCCTTGCACCGCTACCTCACCCTCGACAAGCTCCTCGACGCCCAGGTGTACGTCAAGCACGAGAACCACCAGCGCCTCGGCTCCTTTAAGATGCGCGGCGGCGTCAACTACTACGTGCAGCTCACCCCCGACGAGAAGCGCCGCGGCGTCATCGGCTCCTCCACCGGCAACCACGGCCAGTCCATCGCCTACGCCGGCAGCCTGTTCGGCGTCCAGACCGTCATCGTCGTCCCCAACGGCGCCAACTCCGGCAAGGTCGAGTCCATGCGCCTGCTGGGCGGCAAGGTGGTCTTCCACGGCAAGGACTTCGACGAGGCCCGCGAGCACGTGGAGGTCCTCGCCAAGGAGGAGGGGTACAAGTACCTCCACTCGGCCAACGAGCCCGCCCTCATCGCCGGCGTCGGCACCTACACCCTGGAGATCATGGAAGACCTGCCCGATGTGGACGTCATCATCGTCCCCATCGGCGGCGGCAGCGGCGCCTGCGGCGTCTGCATCGCGGCCAAGTCGCTCAACCCCAAGGTCAAGGTCATCGGCGTCAGCGCTGCCAAGGCCCCGGCGGCCTATCTGTCCTGGAAGAACAGGACCATCGCCGAGTCCAAGATGGAGACCATCGCCGAGGGCCTCGCCACCCGCGTCGGCTTCGAGCTGACCCAGAGCATCCTCTGGGACCTGCTGGACGACTACGTCCTCGTCACCGAGGAAGAGCTTGAGCAGGCCGTCGTGCTCCACCTAGAGAAGACCCACAACCTCACCGAGCACGCCGGCGCCGCCTCACTGGCCGCCGCCCTCAAGGCCAAGGACCGCCTCAAGGGCAAGCGGGTCGCCCTCGTCATCAGCGGCGGCAACCTCTCCATCGAACGGCTCAAACAGGCCCTGGGCAAGCGTTTCTTCGTCACCTAGTCATCCGCTTCAGCAGGTCGCGGGAGATGTCCCGCGCGGCGCACGGCCCCTCGTACACCATCGCGGTGTAGAGCTGCACCGTCGTGGCCCCCACCCGCAGCGCCCGCCAGGCGTCCTCGCCCGTCGTGATGCCGCCGCAAGCGTTGATGGCAAGCTTGCTCCCGGCCTCGGCCCGCACCGCCGCCACCAGCCGCAGCGTCTCCTCCAGCAGCGGCCTGCCGCTCAGCCCGCCTGCGCCGACCGCCAGCCGCGCATCCTTCACCGGCCTCGTGTTCGCCACCGTCACGCCCTCTATCCCCTCGCGGACGCAGACCCGCGCCAGCTCCACGAGCTTGGCATCCCCCTCGGCAGCGCTCACTCCTTCGCCCTGCCGGGGCAGCTTGACGAACAGCGGCTTCTTCCGCCCGTCGTTCAGCGCCCGCAGCAGCCGCGCCAGCTCCTCTGGCTGCTGGAACACACGCAGGCCCGCCGTGTTCGGCGAGCTGATGTTGACCTCGACGGCGTCGGCCAGCGGTTCTAGCCGCTCGTGGCACCGCACGACCACCTCGACCTGCACGCCGGACACGCTGGCCACCACAGGCGTCTTGGTGCGGACGGCCTGGGCCTCCCCCAGCATCGCCGCCGCGTACTCCAGCCCCCGGCTGGGGAATCCCAACGCGTTCACCAGCGCACCCTGGCTGGGTACTCGCAGCATCCTCGGTTTGGGGTTCCCCGGCTGCGGCTGCGCCACCACTGTCCCCACGACAAGATACCCGAACCCCAGCCGCGACAGCGACGGGAGCATCCGGCAGTCCTTGTCGAACCCAGCGGCTAGGCCCACGGGGTTCGCCAGCTTCATCCCGCACAGGTCCGTCGCCAGCCGCGCGTCTCCGGCGTGCCCTGGCCGCCATAGCAGGCCCTGCCGCAGCGCCCACTCCGCCGCCTTCTGCGCCCGCTCGGGCGGCAGCGCGAACAGCGCCGGCCTCACCAGTGACTTATACGGGATCAGACCCACCAAACTCCGCTTACCGTAATGACTTCTTGCGACCGATATAATAGGAGTTTAGCTCTCTCGTGTCATTCGACTATCCGGCCCCAAGGGAGCACCCCAGACCACATGGATCTGACATTCGAGCGCGGCACCGCCGACCGGCCCAAGGGCCACGCCCTGCTCTACTTCCTCGACTCGGCCACCCGGCAGGAGGTCTGGGCCACGTACCTCATCATTTTGCCCATCGAGGTCGAGGTCTCCAAGTACGTGCCGCCCTTCCTGATGAACCAACTCGGCGACGCGGGTCCCAAGGGCCTCTCGGCCTTCGCCTTCCCGCCCGCGCCCGAGAAGATGCACGGCAAGGCTCACCTCGAAGCCCTCGCCGCCCTCCGCGATGACGACATCCTGAACGGCGGCGCCGTCAACGTCGCCGACGTCGCCGCCGCCATGTACACCGTCAACGACGCCATCCACAAGTACGCCGACCTGTACACCGGAGCCACCGAGGGGGTCGCAGCCTCGGAACAGGAGGCCGACGGCGCCGGTTCCGGCATGGGCGTC
>VGZR01000044.1 GCA_016872515.1 SAR202 cluster bacterium | reverse complement strand
TGGTCTATGGCATCCCCGCTGTGCAGGACGCGTTGGACGCGCGGGTCGAGATGGGCATCCTCTACCTTCTTATACGCATCTTCGACGCCCTGGTGTTGACGCTGCTCATCCCGGTGGTCGCGCTCTATCTCCAGAACGCTAGGGCGAAGTACCAGGAGAGCGCCACCTTCGCCTTCATCGGCGTCGGCGTCATCGCCAGCCTCATCCTGGCATATCTCTATGAGCTCGCCAAGGGTTCTACGCTCACCGAGATTGCGGGCACCGAGTTCCAGGCGGGTTCGCTCCTCGATGCCATGTAACTGTTCGGGTACTTCATCCTCGCAGTTGGCCTGTTCGCCCACCGTAAGCACCAGCAGTGGGGCCTGGGCCATCTGGACAAGATGTTGGTCTAACCATGTTGCTATGGAACGACCCCGCAACATCGGAGAAGGTCGTTGACCAGGTCTGGTCCCGCGCCCTGGACAAGATCGTCAAGGGCAGCGCGGCTGACGTGCTCCGCTCGTCGCTCGGCGACGAGATAGGCCTGTTCGTGTCCCAGGCCGTCACCACCGCTCTCCTGAGCGCCAACCCTGGGTTCGCCCGGATGCTGTACGACTCGGGGTACACCTCGGCGAAGCGCAACGCTTACTTCGTCATACGCCGTCTGGGAATGCCCTTCGACTTCTTTTGGCAGTTCGACTATTGGACGGCAGAACGTGCCTTCACCACCGTGCAGAAGGTCATGGGGCGCATCTTCTCCGCGATGTTGGACAAACAGAAGGAGGGCCATGTCGAGGTCGCGACAGTGGATGTGGCGAGGAGCACGTTCACACTTAGCTTCGACGGCTGCGCCGAGTGCTCAGGCCTTCGGGCGGCCGTGCCCGCCTGTTACTTCCACGGCGGCGTCCTCGCCGGTATCCTGGCCTCCATGCTCAACCGTGAGCTCAACGCCTACGAAGAGGAGTGAACCGCGACGGGCGGCAAGGCGTGCAGGTTCAGGGTCGGGAAGCGGGAGGACCGCGAGATCCTGCCGCCGCACGAACAGTGGATGAAGGCGCCGTCGGTGAAGGCGGACATCAGCAGCCGCGCCGAGGCCAGCCTTGACCGCCGGTTTTCGCGCAGCATGGGTAACATGGTGGACGTGGGCTACTACCAGATGCTCCTGTCCAACTCGTTCCTCTCCAACTTCGCTCAACTGGAGAAGGCGTGCTTCACCACAGGCGCGCAGGTCGGCAAAGCGCTCGCGCCGATCCTGTCGAGCCGGTTCCAGGGCAACGCGCATGACGCCATCAAGGCATTCTATGCACATATGCGTTACATGAAGGTGGATGTCCAAGGCGAAGGCGGGGCAGTCACCGTGCGGCTATCCGAGGCGCCGGAGGCGGTCGGCCCCCTGGCGGGGGCAGCGCTCATGCCATTCGTCTCCGGTGAGTTGGAGAGCTTGATTTCCGACCTGACGGGCAAGCCTGTGCGCTATCAGTCCGCCGAGCACGCGCCTGGAGGCCTCGTCCTACGCTTCGGTCCACAGGTCTGACATGCTTCCATCGCCGCCTGTTGCTCCAGCGCCGGCGCCTGCTGCCTGGCCTCCGGCTCCGGCCCCAAGAGGCTGAGGGCTCGGATCTTTTGGCGCAGGGCCCGGAGCCTGCGCGCCCAGTGCCCGCTCTATCTCCCCCTTGGCGAACTCCAGCGACGCGATGGCCGCCCGCTCGCCGCGGCCCAGTGCCCGCTCCACCCGAAGCAACCTCAGTACCGTCGCGTGCGCAGCGTCGGCGTTCCCTTCGGCGGCGTCTGCGCTCCCCAGCGCCTGCATGGCCTCCGCGACGCGGGTCACGACGCTGACGATACCGCTCACCGCCGCATCGTGGCCTGCCTTCTCCAACAGGTCTAGGCAGCGCGTCGCCGTCGCCGTGTCCTTCGCGTCCTCGCTTCGCGGGCGATGGCCAGCAGGTGGTCGGTGGGGTGGCGCAGCAGCCGTTTCCGCTTGCCACCCGCCAGCGCGCCGGCCAAGTCGCCGTAAGTGCTAAGGATCGACGCCTTCACCGGCGGAGGCGCCTTGCCCATGATGACGCTCACGACGCGCAGCGACTCGCCCTCCGACACGCCGGCGTTCAGGAGCACGCAGGCAATCATCAGGCCGAGATAGACCACCACCGTGGACCAGAACATCACGCTCTTGATGTAGTAGTCCATGATGCGGTGGCTGTACTCTTGGGCCGCGAACTGGATAGCAACCAGCGAAAGGCTGATGACGATGGCGAAGATGCCCGCCGTGTTCTGCAGGCCGATGTCTACGTAGATGCCCCGGAACTGGTCCACATCGCCCGGCTGCAGGCCGAACGTCGCGCCCGCTGCCGCCACGATGGCCCCGAGGACGACGAACACGGCGATGAGAGTCAGCGGGAACCAGTTGTCCCACGAGCTGAGCTGGAACTGCCTGATGGCCTTGTGGAGCCCTTCACATCCTTGCACGCAATGGGCGCGCCGCCGATTGTAGGGCCTGCGGCGCCTGCGCGGCAAACCTTCAAGTTCTCCCTACAACTAACGCATCACGTCTTGACAATCCTGACAAGAACAAAAGTTCTGTACGCCCGTTTCTTGGACCGTGGAAAACTCAGGGTGTGTGTCTCTCCTCCACCGGGGGAGACCACAGAGGGGGCGGGTTGTCTTGACGGTTCTAATGACGGTTCAAGATACGTCGGTGGCGACACTGTCACCACGTCAGCAGCGACAGAGCCCCTTGTCGAAGGCGACGTGGCTGCTACGTCGATAGCGACGCGGTAGAAGGTGGGGTCGTTTTCGACGTGGGCTGATCTCGCAGGTGTGCTGGCATTGAAGCGGACTCTCAGGTAAGTTTATCCATATGTTCACATCGAGGAGGATCTGATGCTGACGCTCGTCCCCGAGGCCATCGAGAAGTATGCGGCGGAGCAGACCACTGCCCTGCCCGCCCACATGCGGCGTGTCGTCGCAGACACCTATGCGAACATGAAAGACCCGGAGATGCTCAGCGGCGTCATCGAAGGAACGCTGCTCCAGTTCCTCATCTGGGCTTCCGGCGCGCGGCGCGTCCTCGAGATAGGTACCTTCACAGGCTTCAGCGCGCAGATGATGGCGGCGGCGCTGCCGCCCGATGGCAAGGTGATTACCTGTGAGCTCGACCCCAAGACCGCCGAGGTGGCCCGCAAGAACATCGCCAAGGGGCCGCATGCCGGCAAGATCGAGGTCAAGGTCGGCCCGGCGCTCCAGACCATCGCCACCCTCAAGCCGCACTTCGACCTCGTGTTCATAGACGCCGACAAGGAGGGCTACCCCGACTACTACGAAGCGGCGTTGGGGCTGGTGTCGCCGAAGGGCATCATCGCCGTGGACAACGTCCTCTGGAGCGGCAACGTCCTCAAGCCCAAGGACAAGATCTCGCGAGCCATCGCCGCCTTCAACAGCCGCGTCAGCCGCGACCCGCGCGTCGTCCACGTCATGCTCACCGTCCGCGACGGGGTTATGCTCATCCGGCGGAGGGATGCGTAGGGAGAAGCTACCCCAGTTCGGCACGGAACCTCACCACCAGCCGGTCGGCGTCCTCCGGGCTGAGGTGGAAGGGCTTGCGCGGCGTGGCTGCGGCGGTGAGCAGGCTCCATAGCGCGGTCCACACCCGCTCCCGCGCCTCGGGCGTTCTCGCCTTCAGCCACGCCGGAAGGTACTGGTCGAGCCAGCGGAAGACCAGGTAGTCCGCCGCCTCTTGCGAGCCGAGCGGGGCCGAGAACTCGCCGACGATGCCCTGCCACAGGGTCCAGTCCAGGAGATCCCCCTGCTTTGCCGCCGCCTCGTTGTTATCCGACCGCATGGCCCTTCGGCGCGTACGCGGCCAGGCCGGGGTCTCCGGCGAGGTACTTCGCCTTGCCGGGCTTTCGCCGTAGCTCACCTCCCTCGATGACCACCTCGCCCCGCTGCATAGTGAACACCGCATTGCCCAGGACCTCCATGCCCTCGAACCCCGTGAAGTCGGCCTTGCAGTGCTGCGCCGCCGCGCCCAGGGTGTGCTTGACCGATGGGTCGAACACCACGATGTCGGCGTCGGCGCCCGGCTGGAGCGTCCCCTTCTGCGGGTACAGGCCGAAGATTTTCGCAGGGTTCTCGCACATGACCTGGACGAGCCGTGGCAGGGTGATGCGGCCTTGATTGACGCCTCCGTGATACACCACGGGGAGCATCTGCTCCGCTGAGTTGCCGCCGAAGGCCGCCTCGAAGATGTTCTGAGGCCCGGACTCTGAACCCTGAACCCTGATTCCTGGGTTTCGGGGTTCAGGGGTCGGGGTACGTCCGCCCGACCGTTTCTGCGCCTTGGTGAAGCCGCAGAAGTCGCTGCCCACGGTGTCTATCAGACCCGTGGCCAATCCCTCCCACATCGCCTCGTTGTCCTCCGGCTCCCGCAGCGGCGGCGCGATCTTCGCCAGCGCCCCATCCCTGCGCATCGCCTCGTCCGTCAGCGCAAGGTACTGCGGACACGTCTCTCCGTACAGCCTCAGCCCCTGGTCTTTCCAGTTCGCCACGATGTCCATGGACTCGCGCGCGCTGAGGTGGACGACGTACATCGGGCAATCGGTGGTGCTGGCGTACGTGGCCGCGCGCATCACCGCCTCCGCTTCGAGGATGCGTGGCCGCGAGGGCGCGTAGTACTCCGCGGAAACCTTGCCCTCGCTGATGAACCGCTCCTCCAGGTAGTCTATGACGTACCCATTCTCCGCGTGCACCATCGCCAGCCCGCCCTCGCGCGACGCCAGCGCTATCGCCAGCACCATCCGGTCGTCGGGGATCATGATGCCCCGGCGCGGGTAGGTCATGTACATCTTGAAAGAGAGCACGCCCATACGGATGAGCGCGGGCACGTCGCGCTCCACGTCGTCGCCGCCGACCAGGCTGGCGTGGCCGCCGAAGTCGAGCACCGATGTCCGCTGCCCCTCCTCGATGAACCGCTTGACCGCGTCCACGATGGTCCCGCTCGCGCCCTGGTGCCGGCCGCTGCGGATGAAGGGGATGATGGTCGTGATGCCGCCGTAGGCCGCGCTGACGGAGAAGGTGTCCATCTTGTCCGAGTTGTCGGGATGGTTGTGCGCGTCTATGACGCCGGGGAGCACGTACTTGCCCGAAGCGTCTATCACCTTCTTGGCCGCGCCCTTGGGGACGTCCGCGCCCACACGGGCGATGGCCTCGCCCTTCACCAGCACGTCCTGCTTGGCGACGCATGTCCCGCTGACCACCAGCCCGTTGGCGATGAGGTAATCGGCCTGTTGTGTGGTCATGATTGCCCTCCTATGTGCCGAACCGCCCGGCGAGCCTGAACTCCTTCCCCAGTGGATTGTCCTTGTCCTCGAGCGCGTCGGCGATGACGGGGCCGATGGAGCCGCCGAACTTGAAGCCGTGGCCGCTGCCCCCGCCGGCCAGGAGCACCCGTTGCATGCCCGGCGCCCAGTCCACGATGAAGTCCTCGTCGGGCGTGTTGTCGTAGAAGCACGAGCGCGCGCCCACCACGGTTCCGTTCTTGAGCGCCGGTATCCGGCGCGCCACGAACTCCTTCGTCTGGGCAATGAACGCCGCTGTCGCATCCCTTGCCTCGTCTGGGTCCACCACGTCGCCGATGACGATGCTCGACACCTTGATGCGGCCGTCGCGCAGCAGCGGGAAGCCGTACCACCCCTCGGTGTAGATATCCACGCCCCAGGCGGGGAACCGTTCGGGCGCGAACGCGCTCGTGTCCTCCAGTTGGAAGAACACCATCTGCTGCCGCGTGACCCTGATGTTCTTGTTGATGGCGGGCGCCAGGCGGCCCAGCCACGTCCCAGCCGCGACCACGACCCGGTCGAACGAGAAGTCCTCGCCCTGGACGCATACTGTTGCCCTCTTTGCCGTGTCGCGCACCGCCGTCACCTTCGCCTGCTCGTGGATGACGACGCCCTGCCTTCGCGCCATCGCGGCCAGCTCGGCCACCGCGCTGCCGCTCTCGATGTACCCCGCCCACGGGTCGTACACCACCACCTCTCCGTCGAGGTACTCGAACTGCGGGAAGCGGGCCCTCGCTTCCTTCTTCGACAGCACCGGGATCTTCAGGTCGAGGCCGGTCAGGTACTTCCACGTGTCGTGGACGACCATACCGGGGCGGAACTGGCTGTCCACGAGCATCTGCCCCACCTGGTGATAGACGGGCCGGCTGAACGTCCTCTCCCACTCGCGCCACTGCCGCGCCGCCTGCTCCACCAGCTCCACGTACACGGGCTTGGTGCCCGCGCCGGGGAACGCGACCCCGTAGCCCAGCTTGCGGATGGCCTTGGCGACGTCCGTCGAGCCCGCCCTGCTGCCGGGCACGTCGTCCTGCTCGAACACCGTCACCTCGTGGCCGCGCCGCCGCAGTTCGATGGCTGCCGCCACGCCGAACACGCCACTACCGGCGATGCCGGCCTTCATCTGCACACGCTCCAGCCCTTGCGCTCACGATGCACGAACACTACCATGCTCCGGAAACGCCGTCCATCCGATGAAGGAGAAGTCCCATGCCGCGTTCTGAAAGGTCTGGCAAGGTCCAGACCGTCCTCGGCCTCATCAGGCCCGAGTCCCTGGGCGTCACTCTGACCCACGAGCACCTGCTGATAGACCTGAAACTCATCCACCAGCCGCCGGAGGAGGCCAGCGAGCGCGCCTGGGTTGACGCGCCCGTGACGATGGACCGCCTCGGCGCCATGGCGAAGCGCACCCACCACAGCATCCCCAACACGCGCCTGCTGGATGTCGAGACCGCCACTGAGGAGATCCTGCGCTACAAGCACGCCGGCGGCACGTCGCTGGTGGATGCCACCGCCATCGGCGCCGGCCGCGACCCGCTGGCCCTGGCCCGCATCTCGCGCGCCACTGGCCTGAACATCGTCATGGGCGGCAGCCACTACACTCCCCTCTCCTACCCGCCCGACATGGACCAGCGCAGCGAGGACTCCATCTTCCAGCGCATCGTCCGCGACGTCACCGTCGGCGTCGGCGATACAGGCGTCCGCTCCGGCATCATCGGCGAGGTCGGCAACTTCTGGCCCATGACTGAAGTCCAGGGCCGCGTGCTGCGCGCCTCGGCCCGCGCCCAGGTGGTCACCGGCGCGGCCATCCTCATCCACCCGGGCGCCCATCCCAAGTCGCCCATGGCCATCCTCGACGTGCTTGTCAAGGCCGGCGCTAGGCCGGAGCGCATCATCATCGGCCACCTCGACCTCTTCCACGAACCCAAGGTGTTCAAGGACATCTCCCAGGCGGGCTGCTACCTCGAATGGGATGTCTTCGGGTACGAAGACACGTCGTGGGACGAGTTCGTGCTCTTCGCCAGCGACGTGGAGCGAATGGAGCGGCTGGAGCGCCTCATCACGGACGGCTATGGCGACCGGCTCGTAGTCGCCCAGGACGTGTGCCTCCACATCCACCAGCGCAAGTACGGCGGCAAGGGCTACGCTCACATCCTGGAGAACATCGTCCCCCGCATGAGGAAGCGCGGCTTCACGGAGAAGAACATCAACGCCATCCTCGTGGACAACCCCAAGCGCATCCTGACGTTCGAGTGAACCACTGGGGGTGGGAGGCCTCCTCTCCCCTTGCGGGAGAGGCCTTTGGCCCCGATTCCATCTGGGCCAAGGGGTGAGGGGTGTTAGCGAGAAGGAGGCGTTAGATGGACCTCGAACTCACCGGCAAGGCCGCCATCGTCACCGGTGGCAGCCGCGGCATCGGCAAGGCCATTGCCCGCCAACTTGCCCTAGAGGGCGTGGACGTCGCCATCGCCGCCCGCAACCAGCAGGTCTTGGATGCCGCTGCTCGCGAGCTGGCGCAGGAAACGGGCCGCCGCATCGTCCCCATCGTCGCCGACACTAAGGACGACGCCTCGGTCAAGGCAGTGGTCAAACAGGCGGTAGATGCCTTTGGCAGGATAGACATCCTCGTCAACAACGCCGCGCGGCCCGCTGGACAGGGACCTGTACCGAGCCTCGCCGAAATCACAAACGAGATGTTCTGGGAGGACATGAACACCAAGGTCATGGGCTACCTGCGCTGCGCCCGCGAGGTTGCCCCCTACATGCGCCGCCAGGGCTGGGGCCGCATCATCAACATCAGCGGTTTGGGCGCGCGGACGTCCGGCTCCACCATCGGCAGCATGAGGAACGTCGCCGTCTCCGCCATGACCAAGAACTTGGCTGACGAGCTTGGCCCCCATGGCATCAACGTGACGGTGGTGCATCCCGGGATGACGTACACCGAGCGGATACCGGCTTTGGTTGCCGAGCGGGTGCGCGAGCAGGGCGTGCCCAAAGAAGAGATCGAGCGCCAACTACGGGAGGCGAACTCGGTGAAGAAACTCATCGATGCGCGGGAAGTAGCCTACGTGGTGGCCTTCCTCGCGTCGCCGAAGTCCATCAGCATCAACGGCGACGCCATCGTCTGCGGCGGCGGCGTCGGCAAGGCGATCTATTACTAGTCGTTGCGGGGACTTCATGGAGGGCTGAGATGCAGAGTAGCGCCAAGACTGCGGACGAGTATCTCGCGGAGTTGCCGCCAGAACGCCTCCAGGCACTCGCCGCCGTGCGCAAGGTCATCCTCGACAACCTACCCAAAGGCTACGAAGAAACCATGGACTTCGGCATGATTGCCTATGTCATCCCGCTGAGCCGGTATCCCAAGACCTACAATGGCCACCCTCTCGGCCTAGCCGCACTCGCCTCGCAAAAGAACTACATGTCGGTGTACTTGATGAACGTCTATGGCGACAAGGTGACCGAGAAGTGGTTCATCGAAGAGTACAAGGCCAGCGGGAAGAAGCTCGACATGGGCAAGTCCTGCATCCGGTTCAAGCGCCTCGACGACCTGCCTTTAGACCTCATCGGCAAGGCCGTGGGCCGCACCCAGTGGACCGGTACATCGCGTACTACGAGGCAGCTAAGGCTCAGCGTTCCAAAAGCTAGGAAACTGCCTCGCTCCCCTCACCCGTCTTCATGGTAGCGATCGCCTTCGCCAGTTCGTCTTCATGCTGCGAACCGAGGAGCAGCCGCCTGCGTCCTTCGAGGGTGAGCATGACGCCCCGGTTGCCGGAGACGTTGTATGCCTTGCCCTTCGGCCCCCACCGGATGCCCCAGCCGCCGTAGTCGCGCAGTGGGCGGTAGGTGCATGCCTCGAAGGCCGTAACGGCCGCCGGCGGGATGCGCACCCATCCGAGGTGCAGCGGCCAGAACCTGACGTAGATGCCGTCACGCCTGACCTCGGTGCGAAGGTTGAGGGACAGCATGAACACGGGCAGGACAAGTCCGAAGAGAAAAGCGAGCAGGATGAGGGCGGCATTAGGCGCGGGATTGTCGCCCCAAGGCTTTCCGAGCACCACCTGCTGGATAACTCCCCACATCGGTACACCGAAAACGATGAGGAGCAGCGCGCGCAGCCACCACTGCCCGAACCGCTGGGTCTCGGTAAAAAGAGGCGCGGTCTGTCCCGCCGCCATGAGATGAGTCTGCGAGGGCTGAGTCATCGGTAGGCTACCCCTTGGAAGGCGGGGGCGAAGGGAGCCATCTTGTGGCGGTCCTCGACCTCGAGCCGCAAGCCCGCATCCAGCAGCGCCTGCTCGGTGTGCCGATGCAGTTGGCAGCCGGCGGCGACCCAGCCGTACACGGGCTGGATAGCCTTCTGGAATCCGCCGGTGAAGCCGCTGGCGGCAACGTGTTCCGCCAGGCGGAACTGACCGCCCGGCTTCAGCACGCGCCTCACCTCGGAGATGGCTTGGTCCGGCCGGGAAACGGTGCACAGGACAAGGGGCGAGACCACGGTGTCGAAGTGCTCGTCGGGAAAAGTTAGAACCTCGGCCGGGACCTGATGAAGCTTGACCTTTGCCTGCGCGTCCAATGCCAGCTTCTGCTGTCTCGCCCCTGCGCGGCGCAGCATGTTGGGGTCCGGGTCGGTCGCGTCCAGACTCGTCACCTTAGGCCAATCGTAGTAGTTGAGGTTGAACCTGGTACCGCAACCGATCTCCAGTACCACGCCCGTCGCGCCGCCGGCCACCGCCCGGCGAGTCCGCTCCGCCCACTTCTTGTCGATCCCTTCGAACAAGTCGTAGAGAGCAGCGAACCAGCGATGGTTAACTATAGGCGGGTTCGGTGACAAAGCTTCCATCATAGATGCCATCACGATGCTGTGGAACGCACCACTGGAAGTAGTGTAACGAAGCACAGAACGGTCCTCAATAGCCCGCAAAAACAGTATCACCCACGGCAGGACTCGAACAGATCGCCGCGGGTGATACCTTCTACAGGCCGATGAGTGGCCTTACTTCTTCTTCGCTGCCTTCTTGGCGGGAGCCTTCTTCGCGGGCATGGTGTTTCACCCCCTTTCGCAACGATTTCCAGTGCGGCTATGCGGGTAATATAGACGGATTGAGGAGGGGCAGTCCATGTCATTGCAGTGATATTTTCCCGCAATTTCTTTTCAGGGACTGCCACAAGGGCCGACCCACCACGCCCATAACAACGGGGAGCTGCATGAGGTACCCAAGGATTCCGTCCCATGACGATGCGGTGGCCGAGGACTATCTCACTTGTCTGATTGCCTCTACCACTGCACGAACATCGGAATATACGATTGGTAACGACGTAGCTAAGATACCGGTCGAGATTGCGTTGTGGCGTTAGCGCGCAGGTATTCCCGCAAAAGCGCAAGGCTGTACGACGCGTTATGCGTTTCCGACACGTAGTCGGTTGGTTTGAGGGACCCCGACGACCTGTACTTGTCGAGCACCTGCTCGATGTACGGCCTGTTGTGTTTTCTTGTTTTGCCCGTTGACACAACTCTGATTTCTATGTTCTCTGGCGTCACCCGGGTGAGAAGAAACTGTGCCCGCCCTCCTATTGTTGGCAGTTGCCTACCCTCGAGACTCTTGCAAAAGCGTATGAAAGCATCGTAGTTGACCCCAGGCAAGCCACACCCTCCCAGTGTAGGTCATGTTCCAGCAGCGCCTATGATATGCCTATCGGCAAGCCTTCACAACGGGCAGGAGCACGGTCTGATGGGAAACGACCTCGCCGAAAGTCACTCGGCCTAATCGCTCTCGCTCCCCAACAGCTCCGACCGCA
>VGZR01000043.1 GCA_016872515.1 SAR202 cluster bacterium | reverse complement strand
CAAAGACGACCGACGGGCTGGGCTTTCTGGGCCGAGGCGAGGGCATCGCCGCCCTGGCAATCGCAACGTTGGAACGGACATGATGAAGCTATACAACACCCTTTCCGGCCAGATAGAGGAGTTCGCTCCGAAGCAAGAGCCGGTGACGATGTACGTCTGCGGCATCACTCCCTACGCGCCGGCGCACGCCGGCCATGCCCTGCGCGCCGTCATCTTCGACGCGCTGCGCCGCTACCTGGAGTTCCGCGGCCACCGCGTCAGGCACGTCGAAAACTTCACCGACATCGACGACAAGATGATTGACGCCGCCAACCGCGGCGGCGTCACCGTCGCCGAGCTGGCCGACCGCAACATCAAGCGCTATCTTGCCGAGATGGCCGCGCTGAACGTGCTAAGGGCGCACATCTACCCCAGAGCCACCCGCGAGATGCCAAAGATCCTCGACCTTATCTCCGGCCTCATCGCCCGTAACTATGCCTATGCCGTGGACGGCGACGTGTACTTCCGTGTCCGCGCCGACGACGACTACGGCAAGCTCAGCAAGCGCAGCAAGGACAGCCTGCTGGCCGGCGCACGCGTCGAGGTGAACGAGCGCAAGGAAGACCCGATGGACTTCGCTCTGTGGAAGGCGAAGAAGCCTGGCGAGCCCTCGTGGGAAAGTCCCTGGGGCTCCGGCCGCCCCGGCTGGCACATCGAGTGCAGCGCTATGTCGGTGGCCTATCTGGGCGAAACGATAGACATCCACGGCGGCGGCGGCGACCTCATCTTCCCGCACCACGAGAACGAGATTGCCCAGACCGAGTCCTACACCGGCAAGGTCCCCTTCGCGCGCATCTGGATGCACAACGGGCTCCTGCGCGTGGGCGAAGACAAGATGAGTAAGTCCCTCGGCAACATCGTTCCGGCCGGCGATGCGCTGGAGCGCTACTCGACCGACGCGCTGCGGCTGTTCTTCCTCAGTTCCCACTACCGCAGCCCCCTCATGTACAGCGACGAGGCCATCAGCGCGTCGGAGCGCGCCGCGGAGCGGCTCCGCAACGCCGCCACCCTGGAGGGCCTCGGCAATGGCGGCCCGCTGCTGGACAGCAAACCGCACCGCCAGCGCTTCATCGAGGCGATGGACGACGATATGAATACGTCAAAGGCCATCGCGGTCCTGTTCGACCTGGCGCGCGAGATCCAGCGCGGCCGTGAGCAGAAGCAGGACATCTCTGGCGCCCTGGCGACCCTCCAGGAACTTGCCGAAGTGCTCGGCTTGACCCTCAAGGGGCGCGAGACGGTGGTGAGCGACGACGCCTCCGCCTTTATAGACCTCCTCTTGGAGACGCGGAGGGGTCTGCGGGATGCCAAGCAGTTCGCGCTGGCAGACCGCATCCGCGACCGGCTCATGGACCTGGGCATCCGGCTGGAGGACAACGCCTCCGGCACCCAGTGGAAGCGGCGCTAGCCGCAGCCGGATGCGCCGGGGCCTGGCCGCCGACCTCCGCCGCATCGTCGGCTCCGGCGGCGTCGTTTCCGGTGGCAAGGAACTCAGCCAGGTCACCGGCGACGCCCTCAACACGTTCAGGGCCTTTCGCGCGGCAGAATGCCTGGCCGTCTCGCCGGCGGCAGCCGTTTTCCCCACCTCGACGCAGCAGGTCTCGCGCGTCCTGAAGTTCGCCAACACACATCGTATCCCTGTTGTGCCCTATGGCGCCGGCACGGGCGTGATGGGCGCGGCGGCCCCCGTGGAGGACTGCATCGTCCTGGGCCTGCGGCGGATGGACGCAGTCCGGAACGTGAGCGGCGAGGACATGACGGCTCGCGTGCAGGCAGGCGTTGTGCTGGAAGCGGCGGCGAAGGCACTGGAAAAGGCCGGGCTTTTGCTCGGCCATGACCCCTGGAGCCGCCCAATCGCCACCACCGGCGGCGCCATCTCCACCGACTCGGTCGGCTACACCGGAGCCAAGCATGGCTCGATGGGCGGCCAGGTGTTGGGCCTAGAGGCCGTCCTAGCCGGCGGCGAGGTCGTCCGTACCAGGGCGGTGCCGAATCGCGCATCTGGGCCAGACCTGCATGGGCTGTTCGTCGGCACCGAAGGGACCCTAGGCGTGGTCACCGAAGCAACGCTGCGAGTATTTCCGAAGCCGGAAGCGTGGCGTCTCATCCCCTTCACCTTTCCCAACTTCGAGAGTGGCTACCACGCGGTCGCGGCGATGTACAGTCTGGGGCTGCGTCCCACCGTTGTGGACTACGAAAGCAACTTGTGGCCATCTGACGCCGAAACCGACTCGACTGCCAAACTCTACCTGGGGTTCGACGGGCCGGGAGGGGTCGTCGAGGCAGAGACGGCTAGGGCGTGGAGCATCTGCCTGGAGATGGGCGGACGCGAGGGCAAGCCGAGTGATGCTGCCAAGTTCTGGAGGACGCGTCACAGCATCGCCCTGCGCTACCAGCGGCGCCTCGCCAAAGCCGCCGACCCAGTTGCTGCGCGAAGGGGGGCGGGCGGGTTCCGCATGGACTACCTACACGTCGCCCTGCCCGCCTCGAAGGTGCTGGAGTACCGGCGACGTTGCCAGAAGATACTGGCATCGCACCGCGTCGCCGTGCGCGAGTGGTCGCTGTGGGCACGGCCTGAGTTGCTATCGTTTCTGATCGAGGACGACAGGGACGCCGGCGGACAGACATCGCATTCGCTGGCCGAGGCAGTGGACAAAGTGCTGACCCCGGCGCAGCGGATGGGCGGCTCGATGGAGTACTGCCATGGCGTCGGCCTGAAGCTGGCGCACTTGGTCGAAGGCGAGTCGGACGGCGGCGCGGCGGCGACGAAGCGCATCAAGGCGGCGCTCGACCCCAACAACATCCTCAACCCCGGGAAACTCCTGGGCTAGCGCAACCTCCCCTACGTAGGAGCCAGCGCCACACGAACCGGCGTTCCTCGCTTCGCGCCAAGCCTGGCCGCTGCATTCCCGTCGCGCCAGGCCACTTCTCAGGTAGCCGTGACTGCCGGCGATGGCCACCAGGCCCTCCCTTGCACCATACGTCTCGCTCAAGCCCTCCACCCTGTGTCCACCTAGCTCAGCGCTCGCCACCCGCGTGCTGAGCCAGGACGCGGGGATATTCGAGACCAGGTTCCCGAAGGCGTCCACGTGGATAACCTCGCCCTCGATGACGCGTTCCCGGCGCCGCGGCTTGGGCAACGCGAGGCACAAGACTTCGCCGATCTGGCTGCCCAGCAGCTCGGGCGCGACGCCCGCCGCGAGGTGGGCAGCCACCGGCCCGAACACGTCGCGTCCGTGGAACGTAGCGCTCACAGGCTGACGCCAGAACTCAGGCCTGTCCAGAACGAAGGCCCGGCAGCCGGGCGGCACCGACACGATGACAGGCATCATTGGCTTGGCCCGCGAACGCCCTGGCCGCTGCCGTGCCAGTCTCTCCACCAGGTATGTGAGCAGGCCACTGTCCGGGGCCACGAACGTCCCCACGGGAGTCGCGAGCACCAGGCGACGCCGTGCCGTGCCGACGTCGGGGTCAACGACCGCGAGGTGGATGGCATCACGTGGGAAGAAAGGCGCGGCCGCGGCGAGAACGAAAGCCCCTTCGGCAACGTCCTGCGGCGGCACCTCGTGCGTGATATCAACGATCTGCGTGTTGCGGCAGATGGCCAGGATGACGCCCTTGACGGCCCCCACGTAGCCGTCGCGCGTCCCGAAGTCGGTCGTCAGGGTGATGGTGGGCATCGCTATGTCGGGCGTTTCACCGGAGCGTCGGGTTGCCGACAGATGCCGCGAGAAGGTGGCTACTTGTAGATGCGGACGGCCGTGAGCGAGAGGCCGAGGAAGACAACCATGAGGACGATGGTGAACTGGAACAGGGTCTTCTCCAAACCCCGGCGGGTGCGGAAGGAACCCTCAGCCGAACCGAACAGGTTGGCCCCCTGCCCTCGCACTTGAAGAAGCACGACGACCACCAGGATGATGGCGACGATGATCTGGACGATGTTCAACGCTGTCTGCATCTTGTCTCCGAAGCTATCTCGGCGTGTCGGCCGCGACAGGCGTCCCGCCCTTTGCTGGCGGGGACGATGTCGCCTTGAGCCTTCCATGATACACGTCCAAGACGGCCTGGGCTAGCTTGGTTGAGTCGTGCCGGACTGGGTGCCACGGGTCCACCAGATCTGTCTGGGCGAGCCGGGCATAGCCTAGCGGCCGGCCGTCGTGGACCACCGGCTTACCCAGGAACCGCCGCCCCAGGGCTTTCGGGTCGCTATTGGCGACGACGAAGTCCGCGATGGAGCGGAAGGTGTTGCGCTGAAGCGCTTCCAGGTGGTCGGCGACCGCGTAGCCCTCCGTCTCGCCAACCTGGGTGGCCACGTTGCAGACGTACACCTTGGTCGCTTGCGTGTTCCTGACCGCCTCCTGGATGCCGGAAACAAGCAGGTTGGGCAAGATGCTGGTGTAGAGGCTGCCGGGGCCGATGACGACCAGGTCGGCGGACAGGATGGCTTGGACGGCGGCGGGGTAGGCCGCAGCCTCGGTGGGGTCGATGAAGAGCTGCTCGATCTGGCCGCCGTGAGTGGTGATGGTCGACTCGCCCTGGATGGTGGAGCCGTCCTTCAGGCGCGCCGACAGCCTGAGGTCGGACAGTGTGGACGGCAGGATCTGGCCACGCACGGCCAGGACTCGACTGGATTCGTACAGGGCCGCCTCGAAGCTGCCGGTGACCTCGGTCATCGCAGCGATGAACAGGTTGCCGAAGCTATGCCCCTCGAGGCCTTGTCCTTGCTGGAACCGGTACTGGAACAGGTCGGTGACCGTCTTCTCCGCATCGGAGAGAGCAACTAGGCAGTTGCGAAAGTCGCCAGGGGGCAGGAGGCCGAACTCCTTCCGGAGCCTGCCCGAGCTGCCGCCATCGTCGGCGACCGTGATGATGGCCGAGAGGTTATCGGTGTGTTCCTTCAGTCCGCGAAGGAGGACAGACTGGCCTGTGCCGCCGCCGATGGCGACGATCTTAGGGCCGCGCCCCCGCGCACGCCGCGTTGAGATGTTGTGGACCATGGTGTCGAAACTGGTGCGGGCGAAGACGACCGGGGCCAGGATACGGTAGAGGCCATAAAACGCGAGGCCCATGGCGGCGGCGCCGATCGCGATGGCGATGGCGGCCTCGGCGGCGATAGGTAGGATAGGCGCTGGCCTAAAAGAGAAGCCTCGTACCAGAAGGTAGGCGATACCCAGCGAGAAGATGGCGATGCCGACGCCGCCCAGCAGCAGCCAGCGTTTGACGCCGACCCCGACGGCCATCAGCTTCCGGATGCCGACCCATGGCGACGGCGTCGCCGACCCGGTCGTGTGATTTCGTCCGCTGGGCGAGTTGGGTGTGTGCACAGCTACTTCCTCAGCGACTCCAGCTTGGCCCGCAGGAGCTCTTCGGCCAGCTTGGGGTTGGCCTTCCCCTTGGTGAGCTTCATCATCTGCCCGACGAGGAACCGCACCGCGGTGTCCTTGCCCTTCATGTAGTCCTCGACAGCCTTCGGGTTGGATGCGACCGCCTCGTCCACCGCCGGCTGCAGCGAGGCAGCATCGCTGACCTGCGCCATCCCCGACGCCTCGGCGATAGCCTTCGGCGCCTTGCCCGTCTTGAACATCTCCTCGAAAACGGCCTTCGCCATCGTGCTGCTCAGTGTCCCGGCGCCGACCATGTCAACAAGTTCGTGTAAGTGCTGCGGAGTGAACCTGACCGCCTCGACCTCGCCACCCGCCTCGGCCAGCAGGCGTGGTATCTCCCCCAGCAGCCAGTTGGCAACGGCCTTGGCCCGCTCCCGTAGCGCATCGCCTGCCAGTGGCCTCTCAGCCAATACTTCTTCGAAGTAATCGGCCAGCGACTTGGTCGCGGTCAGCTGCCCGGCATCGTACGGAGACAACCCGTACTGCTGGACGAACCGCCCCTCCCTCGCCTTGGGCAACTCTGGAAGTGACGCCTCCAGTTCCTTCACCCATTCCGGCTCGATGACCAGCGGCGGCAGGTCCGGCTCCGGGAAATACCGGTAGTCGTGGGCCTGCTCCTTCGTGCGCTGCGAGACGGTGATGCCCTTCTCCTCGACCCACCCGCGCGTCTCCTGGGGGATGCGTTGCCCCGCCTTGGCCAGGCGCACCTGCCGCTCCGCCTCGTACTTCAGCGCCTCATAGACGAACTTGAAGCTGTTGATGTTCTTGACCTCGACCTTCGACCCCAGATTGGCCTCGCCGGCGGGCCGGACGCTGATGTTCGCGTCACAGCGGAAGCTCCCCTCCTCCATATTGGCGGTCGAGACGCCGATGTAGCGCAGGACAGACCGGAGTTGGACGAGGTATGCCCGAGCCTCCTCGGCGGAGCGCATGTCCGGTTCGCTGACCACCTCCATGAGCGGCGCGCCGGAGCGGTTGATGTCCAGGAGGCTGTACCCCTCGCCGCCAGCATCGGTGCGGTGCATCAGCTTGGCCACATCCTCCTCGAGGTGAACCCGTGTGACCCCGACCCGCTTCGCCGAGCCGTCGGCGGTGATATCCATCCAGCCCTTCGAGGCGATGGGTTGAAGGTCTTGAGATATCTGGTAGCCCTTCATCAGGTCGGGATACGGGTAGTTCTTGCGGTCGAAGCGGGAGTGGTGGGCGATGCTGCAGTTGAGGGCGAGGCCCGTCTTGATGACGTACTCCACGGCCCTGCGGTTGGCTACCGGCAGGACCCCTGGCATGCCCATACAGACCGGGCAGACGACGGTGTTGGGCTGGGCTTGCTGGTAGGCGGCGCTGCACCCGCAGAACATCTTGCTGCGGGTGAGAAGCTGCGCGTGAACCTCCAGCCCTATGACGACCTCGTAGTCCAACGTCCCCACACCATTAGCTCGCCGCTTCCTCGTGGGCTGCACACCTGCTGGAAAGAGGGCGAGCCACCCCAAGTATAACAGTTGGCAAGTAGTGTTAACTCACCCGAACGGGTGAACCGATGGGTGAAGCCATAAGGGATTCCCCTTAGACGTACGGCAGCGTTCTCAGGAGGCCACGCCTCCTCGCTGATGAGGAAACACGGGGATAAACCGAGGGAGCCACGGCCACCTGCGGGACACCGGGTGTGCCACAGCGGCGCTAGGAACGCGGCTTACTGAACGCCGAGGTACTTCTGAGGCATGGGACCGGGCGGCGGCGCGGACACATCTAGTCCATGGATCTCCTTGATTTTGCCGGCGAACCACTTGTCGAACGCGTTGGTGGACTCCCCCAGCTTTTGCATGAACGTATCGCTCCCCGGGGCCGCTGTGGATGGCGATGACCGCCGGCCCCATGGGAGTCTCCGTCAGCCATGCGTCGTACGTTGTCAGGCCGTACCGCTTGTTGAAATCGGCCCACTCCGCCTTGCGCGGACCGTTGATTTCAGCCACCCATTTCTTCCATGTATCGAGTTTTCCCGCCTGTATCGGCGCCAGGATGACACCCATGACGGTCCTCCTCCAAACTGAATTCCCGTGCTCCGCCACACGGAGGGTGAGGGCATACATGCGCCCTCATCATCGCGTCAAACACCGACTGTTTGTTAGACATACGGCGGCTCCGGCCGGTCGGCGGCGTCCTCCGGCGACCACGCCTCCTCGCCGATGAGGGGAACGAACCGGCAGCCGCCAAGCGTGCGGTACGAGGCTTCCCCTACGCTCTTCGTCACCTTCATCAACTCCTGGGAGTCCAGTGCGCCGACGGGCACGACCAGCCGTCCACCCTCGTCCAACTGTGTGATGAGGCCGCGCGGCAGCTTCGGTGCCGCAGCCGCCACGATGATGGCATCGTACGGCGCCCCGGCGGGCCAGCCCAGTTCGCGTCCGGCGCGCATCACCTCCACATTCGCATAGCCAAGACGCCTCAGCCGCTCGCGCGCCGCTTCCGCCAGGTCCGGCAGCCGCTCCACCGACACGACCCGTTTGGCCAGGAGCGACAGGATAGCCGCCTGGTAGCCGCTACCCGTCCCCACTTCCAGCACCACGTCCGCCGCCCGGACCTCCAGTGCAGACACCATCATCGCCACGATGAACGGCTGGGAGATGGTCTGCCCCTCGCCGATGGGCAGCGGCATGTCCTCGTACGCCCCTTCGCGCATCCCTTCCGGCACAAACTCCTCCCTCGGCACGCACTCCATCGCCTCCACGACCTTCTCATCGTGAAGCTCCTGGCGCATGTGCGTGAAAAGGCGGCGTCTTGTCCCCACGAGCCGTTCGTTGTGTTCCGATGTGGGCTGTTGCGCCATATCCGATGCGTCCCCGCCGCCGTTGACTGCCCTTTCCGCCCGTGCTACGCTAGGCCGGGTTTCTGCCCGCGCACCGCAATATGAAGGACTTTACGCACTGTGTCCCAATCGCAAACCGCTGCGACAAGGAAAGTGGCTTCCGAGTTCGACCATCTCGATAGGAAGCTGCTGAACACCCTCCAGTCATCCTTTCCACTGGCAGAGGAACCTTTCGCCGAACTCGGCCGGACCCTCGGCATTCCGGAGCCCGAAGTGCTCTCCCGCATCCAAGCCCTCAAGGACGCCCACGTCGTCCGCCAGATCAGCGCTATCTTCGACACCCGGCGCCTCGGCTACAAGACCGTATTGGCCGCGATGCGCTACCCCCCCGAGAAGCTGGACAAGGGCGCGCGCGTCATCAACCAGCACCCAGGGGTCAGCCACAACTACGCCCGCAACGGCCACTTCAACCTCTGGTTCACCCTCGCCGTGCCTCCCAACGAGAGCATCGAGGATACCGTCCGCGGCATGGCGGAACGCACCGGCGCCGAAGCCTACCGGCTGATGCCTACCATACGGTTCTTCAAGATTGGCGTCAACTTCGATATGGTGAGCGAAGAGAGTGCCGCCCACAACTACAGCCCCGATGGCTACGGCGCGAACGGTGCACCGGGAGCGGGCTGGAACACCCCGCAGCCCGTGTCGGACTTCGATATCCGGGTCATTCGCGAGCTGCAAGAGGACCTCCCACTGGAGCGCCGCCCCTTCGCGCCGATGGCCCAGCGCCTCGGCATCACCCAACAGGAGCTGTTCCGGCTCGCGGACACCTTCCAGAAGCGGGCCATCATGCGCCGCTACAGCGCCGTCCTCCACCACCGTAAAGCGGGCTTCAAGGCCAACGCGATGGCCGTCTGGCACGTGCCCGAAGAGCGGGCCGTCGAGGTCGGCAACGTCATGGCCCAGTCCCGGTGGGTCACCCACTGCTACCAGCGCCCCACCTTCCCTGACTGGAAATACACCCACTTCACTATGATTCACGCCACATCGAAAGAACAGTGCGAACAGGTGGCTAAGGACATCTCCCAGGCCACCGGCATAGATGACTACCTACTCCTCTACAGCACCCGCGAGTACAAGAAGACCCGCGTGCGCTACTTCGTCTAGCCCGCATGGCGTGAGAAGCCTGACATGTTGCAAATGAGTGCGCCGCTTTTCCATCTCCCCTCCCCCTTGAGTGGGGAGGGCCAGGGTGGGGGTGTTCCTCTGAGAAACGCGGTGCCAATCCCTGTCTATTGTTGCCCAAGGCTTGTATAGCCGTATCATCCCCTTGGGCAACTAACCCTTCCTTTACCACCCCGCCCATCTTGGAGGGACTTCTTGCCAGCCTACTACCCGATATTCCTAGACCTTCGCGGACGGCGCGTCGTGGTCGTCGGCGGGAACCAGGCCGCCCTCAGGAAAGTTCAGGGGCTTCTGGACTGCGACGCCACCATCATGCTGATTGCCACAAAGGCCGAGGGGTCGCTGGAGAAGTTGGCGAAGGACGGCAAGCTCACCTGGCTGCGCCGCGGGTACCGCCACGGCGACCTGGAGGGCGCGTTCATTGCCCTGGTCCCCGACACATCTGACCCAAAGGTCAACGAGCAGGTCTTCGCCGAGGCCAAGGCCCGTAACGTGCCCGTCAACGTCGAGGACGTGCCCCGCCTCTGCACCTTCATTGCCCCATCGGTCGTCCGCCGGGGCGAGGTCGCCGTGGCCGTCTCCACCGGCGGCGCCAGCCCGGCCCTGGCCCGCAAGTTCCGCGAAACCCTCTCCGGCTCCAGCCCCCTCAAGCTGCGCCGCAGCATCATGGACTACGCCGACCTCGCCCCCCTGCTGTCCGAGACACGCCTGGAACTGCGGCGGCTGGGCAAGGTGGTAACCAACGAGCACTGGCAGGCGTGTCTGACCGACGAACTCGTGGAAATGGTCCAGGCTGGGCAGACCGGCGAGGCGCGGGAGGCGCTGATGGCCGCGCTGTTGAAGGGTACCGGCTGCGGGTGCGCGCAGGGGACATGCGTGATGTGGGACGAACTGGTAGCAAGTAACCAAGCAACCGGCAAGCAGCCCGTCCCTCGCGTCCCTACAAAGTCGGGAAAGACCTCGCCGAAAAAGTGACTGCCTCCAAACTCTTCCGCGTGGGCACCAGGGCCAGCCCTCTGGCGTTGGCCCAGACACAGGAGGTCTTGAGCAAACTCCAGGCCGTCCACCGCGGCGTCGAGTTCGAGACCACGACTATCACCACCCAGGGTGACAAGGACCAGCGCACCCCGCTCACCACCCTGGGCAGGGGCACGTTTGTCAAGGAACTGGAGTCCGCCTTGCTGAAGGGCACCATAGATTTCGCCGTCCACAGCGCCAAGGACATGCCCTCCGCGCTCCCCGGCGGCCTCGCCATCGCCGCCGTGGCCGAACGCGCCGACCCCCGCGACGTCCTTGTCAACAGGTGGCGCCTGCCCCTCGACAAGCTGCCTCCTGGCGCACGGCTCGGCACGAGCAGCCCCCGACGCACCGCGCTCATCCTGGCAGCCCGGCCCGACCTGAAGGCGCTCAACATCCGCGGCAACGTCGGCTCTCGTCTGGAGAAGGCGCTCGGCGCGGACTACGACGGCGTCGTGCTTGCCGCCGCTGGACTGCTCCGCCTGGGCAGACAGGCCGAAATCACCGGGTACCTCGACCCCGAGTGGTTCACGCCCGACGCAGGCCAGGGCGCCCTAGCCGTCGAAGCAAGGGCGGACGACCAGCGCGTGCGCGGCCTGCTCGCGGCGGCCGACCACACTCCGAGCTCGCTAGCCGTCCATGCCGAGCGGGCCTTCGTCGCCACGATCGGCGGCGGCTGCACCGTCCCCATAGCCGCGTATGCCGTGATGAATGGGACGCGTCTGCGCATCTCGGCCATGGCGGCCACCCCAGACGGCACCCGAATCTCCCGTGCGCAGGACGAGTATGCAGCCGACAGGCCCGAGGATGCCGGGCAGCACATCGCCAAGAAGCTCATGGACTCCGGCGCCAAGGAGATCCTGTTCTTGTGAAACAGGCCACAAACAAGAAGGGCAAGGTCTTGCTCATCGGCGCAGGGCCAGGCGACCCCGAGCTGCTGACGCTGAAAGCCCACCGCCTACTGGAGACCGCGGACGTCGTCGTCTTCGACCGGCTGGTGGACGAGCGCATCCTGTCCTGGGTGAAGCCTGGCGCCGAGCTGCTCGACGTCGGCAAGCGGCCTGGTGCGAAGGGCAAGAACCCCCAGGCGGACATCAACGCGCTGCTTGTAGCC
>VGZR01000042.1 GCA_016872515.1 SAR202 cluster bacterium | reverse complement strand
GATGGCGGGCCATCTGGTGCATCAACGGCGCTGTTTTCATGTAGTTGGGACGCGCCCCGACCACATGGATGAGCTTGACCCGCTTGGCGCTCCGCGCCGCTGTCACCTCCGCTTCACCTTGCCGGCCTTCACGCCCCGTGCTGGCTTCGCAGTTTCGCGAGCGGTGTTTCCACCCTTCTCGAATCCCTCGATGATTTTCCGGAGCGTGTCATCCAGCGGAACCAATGGCTCCCAGCCGATGGTCCTTTCAATCTTGCTCGTGTCAGGCACCCGCCGCCGCATGTCCTCGAACTCGGTGTGATACGCCTCCTCGTAGGGCACAAACTTCACCCGGCTGCGCCAGTCCATCTTCGGCTTCTGTCCGTCCGTCCGATCCCGCACCCTGCCTGCCCTTGCGTCCACCATGTCCAACACTTTGTGGGCTAGCTCCAGCATCGTGATTTCGTCTCGCGCCCCGATGTTGAAGACTTCTCCGACCGCCTCCGGCGACTCGGAGAGTCCCACGATGGCCCGCACAGCGTCTTCAACGTCGCAGAAACAGCGGCTCTGCTGCCCATCTCCGTACACCGTCAACCGTTCGCCGCGCAGCGCCTGTTGCACGAAACGCGGTGCCACCATCCCATACCGGCCCGTCTGCCTGGGCCCGATGGTGTTGAACAGCCGGAAGATAGTAACGGGCAGCCCCATCTGCCGGTGGTACGCGAGCGCCAGGAACTCGTCCACCGCCTTCGATGTCGAGTAGCTCCACCTCGCCTTCGTCGTCGCGCCGAGCACCCGGTCGTCATCCTCGCGGAACGGCACCGCATCGCTCTTCCCATAGATCTCCGAGGTGGATGCTAACAGGACCTTGCGCCTGTACCTCTTCGCAACCTTCAGGACCTCTCTCGTCCCGAGGATGTTGGTCTCGATGGCGTGTACTGGGTCACGGACGATGAGCTCAACGCCAACCGCTGCAGCGAGATGGAAGATGACGGTGCAGTCGCTGACCAGCCGGTCCATCACGACTTCGTTGGTGATGGAGTCGATGGCGAACTTGAACCCAGGCCTATCAACCAGATGGGCCACGTTTTCAAATGTCCCGGTTGATAAGTCGTCCACTACAGTTACCTGGTAGCCTCGCTTCAGCAACGCCTCAGCTAGGTGCGACCCGATAAAGCCAGCGCCACCAGTGATAAGTGCCTTACCTTGTCGTCCGCTCACATCTACGTCCTTATGCTGTTGAAATCGTCTTCGCCCAATCGCGGTTATCGCGATACCACCGCGCCGCCCGCCCGATGCCTTCTTCAAAATTGGTCTTCGGTGCCCAGTCCAACAACCGCCGCGCTTTGGTGATATCGGCCCACGTTGCAGGAACGTCCGCCTCCTGTGGAGGCTCATACTTAACCACAGCCTTCTTGCCCACCGCGTTGCTCACGACCCTAATCGCCTCGTTCAGGGCCACCGGAGCATCCGAACCCAGGTTGATGATTTCGAATCCCATCGGTCTCATCGCCGCCACCACCCCGCGGGCGATGTCCTCCACATAGGTGAAGTCTCGCGACTGCGTGCCGTCGCCGAATACCCGCACCGGTTCGCCCTCATGCACCCACTTCACGAACCGGAATAGGCTCATATCGGGCCGGCCAGCCGGGCCGTACACAGTGAAGAAACGCAGCACGGAAACATCCTGCCCATACAGATAGTAGTATGTGTAGCAGAGCGTCTCCGCCGACTTCTTCGATGACGCGTAAGGCGAGAGCGGTTTGCTCGTGTCGTCGTCCTCACGAAACGCCTGTCTTTGAATCCCATTCCTTGCTCCATACACGCTGGACGACGATGCCAAGACATATTTCTTGATGCCATGCTTCCGGCACAGTTCCAATAGGTTCAACGCCCCATAGACGTTTGTATCGAAATACGCCTTGGGGTCAACCAGCGACTGTCGCACGCCTGCGCGTGCCGCGAGGTTCACCACAGCACCGAAGGGTGTACCCTCCGCGCTCCGGCGCTGCTCATCGAACAGCCTTGCCATCGCCGCCGCGTCCGTCACATCCGCCCGCTGGAACTCGAACCCTTTCCGCTCCACCAGGCGGCCTAGCCGCCACTCTTTGAGGCCCGGGTCGTATGTATCGTTCACATTGTCCACGCCCACTACGCGCCGGCCCTGTTCTAGTAGCAACTCCGTCACCTTCGAGCCGATGAACCCCGCGCAGCCGGTAACCAGCGCTGCTCCACTCACAGCTTGACGACCCTGGCTCCATTCTCCGCCACAGCCTTGGTGGCATTCCGCGTATCCACCACCAATCGGCTATGTTTCAGTACCCAATCCCAGTCGTAGGCCTTGTGGGCCGTCGCGATAACCACGCAGTCCATCCCCCGCAGCGTTGTCTCATCCAAGGCTGCGCTCCGCATCGCCACGCCGTCCACCACGGCCTCCGGCACATGCGGGTCGTGGTACGACACTTCCGCGCCCTGCGACTTCAGCAGGTGAATCAGATCTAGCGAAGGAGACTCACGCACGTCCCCCACGTCCGCCTTGTAGGCAACCCCTAGTATCAGCACCTTCGACCCGTTCACGGCCTTCCGCTCTTCGTTCAGTGCGGCGGCGACTTTTCCAACCACGTAATGCGGCATCTCGAAATTGATCTCTGCCGCCAATCGGATGAACCGCGCGTCGTAGTTCAGGGTCTGCAGCTTCCATGCGAGGTATTGCGGGTCTATGGGGATGCAGTGCCCGCCGAGACCAGGCCCGGGGTAGAACGGCATGAACCCGAACGGCTTCGTCTTCGCCGCCTCGATCACCTCCCACACGTCCATCCCCAGCCGGTCGCACATGATGGCAACTTCGTTCACCAGGCCGATATTCACCGCACGGAACGTGTTTTCGAGCAGCTTCACCATCTCTGCCACCTTTGGCGAAGAGACCGGGACTGTCCGATGGATCGCGGACCCGTAGAGGGCCTGCGCCACTTCGAGGCAACTCGGTGTAACCCCGCCGATGACCTTCGGCGTGTTGACTACTGTGTAGTCTTTCCGGCCCGGGTCTATCCGTTCGGGCGAGAATGCAAGGAAAAAGTCCTCTCCCACCTTCAACGGATGGCCATTCCCACTCGAAGATTCCAGCCGCGGCAGCACCACCTCTTGCGTCGTTCCGGGATATGTCGTGCTCTCCAGCACCACCAGCATTCCTGCGTGCAACCGGCGTGCCACGTCGTCCGTGGCCGAGATTACCGGCGTCATATCCGGGTCCTTCGTCTTGTTCAGGGGCGTTGGGACACACACGACCACCGCATCAGCCTGCCGCAGCACTTCGAACTCCGTGGTCGCCGTCAGACTGCCACTTTGGCGGATCTTCCCCACCGCAACAGACGAGGTCTTCGAACCGGCTGCCGTTCTCGCGTTCATCGCCGCCGCGACCCGGCTCGCCGGGATGTCCGACACGTAGCTCTCACCTGCGTTCAGGCGCGCTACTTTCGACTCATCGAGATCCACGCCCACCACCCGGAACCCCGCGTCCACGAACGCGAGCACCAATGGCAGGCCGACATACCCAAGCCCCACCACCGATACCACCGCCTCTCTGCTCTCGATCTTCCGCATGATGTCCCCGTAATTCGAACCCATCGACGATGCTCGCTCCTCTGCCTTTTCCCCCACTTCTGGATGCCCAGCGCTATCCAGGATGGCGTCCGTTGCGGCCGACGCCTGAATATTCGAAGCCCAAGGCCAGCATCCGCTTCTTGTCGAGGGCGTTTCGCCCATCGAACATGAACCGCGGCGGCCTTACCAACCTCGCCAGACCCTCCCAATCTGCATCCACGATCTGAGGCCATTCAGTCATCAACACCAGGGCCTGTACCCCACGCGCGCACTCAGTCATGTCGTCCATGAGCTCCACGCCGGACGGCAATACGGCCCTGGCCGTCCTTGCCGCCGCCGGGTCGAAGGCCTGCACCTTTGCACCTTGGTCAACCAGAATCTTGATGAGGTCCATCGCAGGCGACTCGCGCACATCGTCCGTGTGCGGTTTGAACGCCAATCCCAATATCCCGACAGACACGCCAGACACACTGCCGAACCGCTGCCGGAGCGCGTAGAACGGCAGGAGCCTTTGCCGGTTGTTCACCGTGATGACCGACCGCAACAACTCGAAGTTATGCCCACTCGTCAGCGCCAGGTAATCGAGCGCCCGAACGTCCTTCGGGAAGCACGACCCGCCATACCCGACTCCGGCCCGCAGGAATCCCGGCCCGATGCGAGGGTCCAGCGCTATCCCCTCCCGGATGTCGTCTATCGTTGCCCCCAGCCTGTCGCTCAGCGCCGCAATCTCGTTGATGAACGATATCTTCGTCGCCAGGAACGCGTTCGCTGCGTACTTAATCATCTCCGCACTCGTGATGTCCGTCAGCACCACCGGCGCCTCGATGCCCTGGTAGAGCAGCCGTACCCTTTCGATGGCCCGTTCGTCCCGGCCACCGATGACGATGCGGTCAGGGTGGAACCAGTCCTTCACCGCCTGGCCTTCCCGAAGGAACTCTGGGTTCGCCACATATTCCTGCAAAGTGCCCCGCAGCATAGTTTCCCAGAGCCTGGCGCCTGTTCCAGGCGGCACTGTACTTTTCACCACCACCGCGCCTGGTCCACGTTGCCGCGGCAACGACCATGAGATAGCCGACCTCACCTGGCTCAGATCGGCGGCTCCACTCTCCGTCGTCGGCGTACCCGTCGCCACCATCACCACCTCGCCCAACGGTTCTGATACCTCGTCCAAATGCATCAGTTTGAGCTTGCCCCGCGAGGAGTTCTTCCGAATCATCTCCTCCAAGCCAGGCTCAAAGATGGGCAGTGGCCCCTTCCGGTAGGCCTCGACCTTCTTTTTGTCGATGTCCAGGCCCAGAACGTCGTGACCCGACTCCGCCAGCGCAGCCGCGGCTACCGAGCCAACGTATCCAAGTCCTATCACGCTGACTTTCATCTAGTTCCTCAGACCGTCCTCCGAATCTTTGCGGGCACGCTCCGCCATCCAGGCTCCCGCCTGGTGACTTTCAACACCTTGGAGCGCGCCCCGGAGCAGTGGCTACAACGAAGGGCCGCCTATGTGCGACACCGTTACACCTGTGCGTTTGCTGCCAAATGGGGGCCGAAACCTCGGATCCAGCGGCCTCCGCCGCGTGTCCGCCGGCCCCGCCTATTCCCCACAACCTGGTCCCCCTGGATCTCCCTCACATCCTCCCACGGCACCGTCGCCGTGACTAACTGACCCAAGAACTCCATCAAAACACGCACCCGGCCCTGTGGCGTCTTCGGCCCCTCCAGCACCCTTGCCAGCCCCTCCAACTTGCCTGACGCCACCAACACGTGTTCCCCCGGCTTGAACCGGCGCCAAAGGCCGCCTGTGCTGTTGATGGCCTTCACCCGCTCCACCAAATCCTCCACCGCCTTGTCCGGCACGGCCGGAGTCTCACCGCCTAGCTGCACCCACCCTGACACTCCGGGGGTGTACTGCACCTGCGGCCAGCGGTAGTATGGGTCTGCGCATCGCAAGAAAAGGTAGCCCGGGAACAGTGGCACCATCCGGTAGCCCATTTGTTTCGCCTGGGGCGCCGCCACCCGCGGGTAGAACAACTCGTACCCCTGCCGCTCTAGGTTCGCCGCGGCCAGGGATTCGCTATTTGGCTTGGTCCGAAGGACGAACCAGTGCTTTTGCATGGTCATGGTTGTTACGGCTACTCACTTTCGAAGCTTGACCTTGTACTGTGACAGCTACCTTGCCACGGCCGTTGCCGATAAGCCCCTTGTGGTCGGACAGCGCCGACACGATTTGCGAGGGTTGCACGCCGACTCCCACCAGTTCCCGGGTACGGACCTCAAGGCTGTTCGGCGCTGCGATGATGACTCCCGAGAACTTGCTTGCGTCTAGCGACGCCAGCGGTTGCACCCGCATCCCCAGGAACCGCCCTCGACGCCCGTCCCGGTCGAACACTTCAATCTCCGTCACCCCCAGGTCGCGCAGCGCCAAAAAAACCAGCTCTGCCAGTTCGGACGTGCCGTAGATGGCGATACGAGACCTAGGGTCTAACGGGATGGATGCGAGCTGCTCGCGAAGGGAAACGCGGAGGCGGCGGTAGTGGTCCATGAAGCGGTCAACATAGGCGAGGGTAAGCTGTACCTTGCGGGTGACGCCAGCAGGGGTCAGCACATATACCCAGCGCTTCCAGCCAACGTGGGACACGCGTATGTAGCCCTTCTTCGCCAGCCCCTTCACCAGGAGGTTGGCTACTCCAAGGGCTATGCCCAAATGGTGTGCCAGCTGACGCTGACTCACCTCCGGGCTAGAGTCCATCTTTTCCAGGAGCCGAAGCTCCCGGTACGAAAGGCCCTCAAGGGGCTCCGTGTGTTCGTCTTCAGAACGCATCCTTCCAAATATAGAAGGCAGCTACGCCAATGTCAAGGGTGAAATCCCCTATTCACCGCAACAACAAGGGCTGCAAGCCCTGCAAAATCCTCAGAAATCCCTTCCTAGCAGAGGGAAGCCCTGACCCTACTCATATTCTCTTCCGCATTCAGCTGCGCAAGAGGAGCCCGACACAGATTGCCGTACTCGAGGCCAACTATTCCCCAATACTGACGGTTGTCCCAACCTTCTCAGTCACTCCCGAAAAAGCCCTAGCTGTCGCGCCCAGATACATCTCGCCGCTATCAGAAACCCGTAGAATTGGAAACGAGCCCCTATGGGGATTCCTCTGACCTGCGGGTAAAGAATGGGACAACCGGTGAGCACAGCACTGCCGCCAGCGTGGCGGTACGGCCTTCCGTGGAAGGCCGCGCTGGTTGCCGCCGCAGTCGGCCTCGCACTGGCTGTGTGGATTGCCGCTGCCTATCTGTTGCCCTTCGCTGTCTCAGCCAACTCCACCGCGGAGAAGTTCACGGCTCTCTCGGCTTCCATCTCGGTCGGCGAAGACGCCGGCAGCATCCCACCGCTGCGTGCCGACGTGGACGCGCTCTATGCCGAGCTCTCAGCGCCAGCCCAGTCCCTCCGTTGGCTTGGCCGCATGTCGCCCGCCGCCTTCTGGGTGCCCGGCCTGCACCGCGAAGTTTCGAGTTGGGGCGGCCTGGGCGCCCGGTTGCGCCATGACCTCGATACCGCCACCACCCTCCTGGATGACACTTCACGCCTCATGGACACCTACGACGACGCCGAAGCCGCTCTCGCCGCGACGGAAAACGTGGCGGTCCCTCCTACCCTTCCGGCCACCGCCGACGCCTTGCATGCATCCTTCTCCCAGCACCTTGATACTCTAGGCGGCTCCCCTTTCGGCGTTGTCCCTGAACTGCCCGGCCTCCGTAACTCTATGCAGGACTTAGAAGCCCTGGAGAGCAAGATGATTTCCGCCTCTCGCATCGGCCTGACCGCGTCTTCACTCCTCCAAGACCTCGTAGCGATCGCCGAAGGCATCCGGCCTCTCATGGACGAGGTCGCGGCCGATGGCTCAGGCTCTGATGATTTCACCGCCGACTCGTTGAAAGCCTCACTCGCATCCCTCGAGTCCCAGGCACAGCACGCTGTTTCGACCACAGGCGACCTCTCTGACTTGTTGTCGGGATTCGAAGGGGCGGGAAGTCTCGCTGGCAGAATAACCTCCTTGAGCGCGGTGCTCAATGCCCTCGCCCTCACCGGACAGGCGGGCGCGGACACCATGGATGCCATAGCGCCCCTGCTCCAGGCCGCTGAGTCAACCCAAGGAGGACTGCTCAACGGCGGCTCCAGCTTGACCTCCGCGTTCTCTGAAATCGAGGCGAATCGCGGGCGTATCGAATCCGCCATCACACGCCTCCAACAGGCCCGCGCCCGCCTAGCAGAGGCCCGCGGCTTGGGGAACACTTCCGGCATAGTTCGTCACCTCGATGCATTGGACACGTTGACCACACGGATGGAAGGAGGTCTTCACCTCCTCAGCGGTCTCTCTCCTGTCGCAGCTGGACTCCTTGGGGCCGAGGGCGAGCGCCGTTACCTCGTCCTTGGCCACTCCGCTGACGAACTGCGCGCCACAGGTGGCTTTGTCTCGGCAGTCTGGCTCGTCACCTTCGACCCCACTGGCCTAGCCGATGTCGAGTACATAGATACCGTGCGTGTGGACGACTGGGAGCGCCTTGAGCTTTACCCGAAGGCCCCACAGGGTCTCGAGGAGAACATGAACGCCTGGGTCTGGCTCATGCGGGACGTCTCTTGGGAGCCTGACTTTCCCACAACGGCGGCCACCGCAGAGGATATGTTCCGGCTCGGACAACGCCGCGAGGTGGATGGCGTCGTCGCCATCAACCAGTGGAGCCTCCTCCGCCTCGTCGAGGCCATCGGCGATGTCCCGGCGCCCGAGGGTGGCGACCCCATCACATCCCGAAACCTCCTTCCCATCCTGGAGCAAGGGACCGACCAGTTCGGCCGCGCTTACATGGACCTCGTCCTCCAGGGGGTCCTCAACAAGCTCCGCCAGTCCACCTCGCTCGGCACGCTCGTTCGCCTCGGGTCGGCCCTCTACGACTCTCTCGAAGAGCGTGAGGCACTCGTCTATCTCGATGATGCCGAGTCCCAGGCCGTCATGTCGCGGCTTGGCTGGGACGGCTCCGTGCGCCAGGACTCAGGTGACTACCTCTACGTCGTGGACTCCAACGTTGGCTGGAGCAAGGTGGATCGCAGCATCCAACGCGACCTTTCCTACGAGGTTGACCTTCGCAATCCAGCACGGCCCAGGGCTACTCTTGCCCTAACCTACGCTAACCACAGCGGCCCCGGCTCGCCAGGTTGCGTGCCCCAGTGGCTCAGCCGCGGCACCGACTACAGCCAACTCAAGAATGCCTGCTATTGGGACTACTTGCGCACCTATCTGCCTCTGGGCACACGTCTGCTCAGCAGCGACCCATTGCCTCTTCCTGAGTACAGCGTCGCCGTCGAGATTGGCAAAGGCGTGCCCGGCGAGGACACTGGCCGCGTCTGGTCCGACCTAGGCAAGACCGTCTTCTCAGGCCTCGTGCCCATCGCAGCGGGCGAGCGCCGCACCATCACCCTCGTGTACGACCTGCCCAGCCAAGTCACGACTGTGGACGGTGAGAGTCTCCGATACCGCCTGCTTATCCAGAAACAGCCGGGCGTCCGCCGCAGGGGCGTCACGGTAACGCTCCGGCTCCCCGACGGCTATGCTCTCGCGTCGAGTTCGCTGCCGCCGACGCGCGTATTTGGCCGCCGGGTCTCCTTCGTCTTCGAGGCAACCCATGATATGCTGTTCGATATGCGTCTCGTCAGAGAACCGGACGGTACCCGCTGACGATGCCATCGCTTCTTTCCATGCGAAAGCCACTGCGTATTCCCGGCGTCTGTGTTGTCACCGCAGCTTTGCTGCTCACGGCCTGTGCCGACGGCGATGGGGCTCCGGCCACCAGCATCCAGTCACCTACCGAACTCCCCGGGCAGGCCGTCCGACTGGCCGTGTCCGCTTCTGTGCTCATCGCCGCTGACGCAGCCCTTTCCGTCCGCCCAGTCTCCGAGGTCCGAATCACACCAGGCTCAGTAGTGGCAGACGTTGGGCAGACCGTTGCGCTCAAAGCGGAAGCTTTCGACGCCAGCGGCAGCCCCGTCGAGGACGTGGAACTCGTGTGGAACACAGTGGACCCTCGCGCCGGGTCGCTAGACGAGGATGGCTTGTTCATAGCAGGCAACATCCCTGGTAGGTATGAACAGGGGCTGTCGGTTACCGCAGTGCACAACACTCCAGACGGCATCAAGTACGTCAGCCGGATGATTGCGGTGACCGTGGTAGGAGAGGCTGAGATGCCTGTCCTCACAAGTGTGACCATCTTCCCGGAGAGGCCGAGGCTGCTGACCGAGCAGATCTACCGCCTGCGCGCGGTAGCGTTCGACCAAGACGGGCTGCTCATCCCCACAGCCAGCTACGTGTGGCAGGTGAACGATGCCTCTCTAGGCCGCATCAACTCGCTGGGATACCTTACTGTGGAGGGCAAGCCGGGCTTATACGAGGGGGCTGTGACCGCCACGGCCATCTGGGACGGGGTGACAGCGACGGCGGCGACAGACATCGAAATCGTGGACACGGAAGCGGGGGAGACGGTGTTGAAAGTGCAGGCCCTGCCTCAGAACTTCCACCTCGACCCTGGGGATAAGCTCCAACTGCGAGCCGTGGCCATCAACGGGTTGGGTGAACTGGTAAGAGGCACGGAGCTGCGGTGGAGCGTTATCAACGACCAGGCCGGAACGATAGACGGGCGGGGCATGTTCGTAGCAGGCCTGACGCCAGGGATCTATACCGAGGCGGTGAAGGTGGAGGCGGTTGTGCTTGGGGAACAAGGGTATGTCCGCGCGGAAGACTACGCATCCCTGGTCATACGGTCGCCCAAGGAGTTGTCGCTGCGGATGGCTGCGCTGAATGTGGTCCCGGGCACAGTAGCGGGCCCTGCCGGTACGCGAGCGCTTGTCATCGCACATGTCGTGGATGAGCATGGGAGGGCGGTGCAGGGAGTCAACATCCGGTGGGAAGCTGTGAACGAGAGTGTGGGCGAGATAGACATGAACGGCGCCTTCAAGATCGCAGGCAGCCCGGGCATCTATAAGGGCGCTCTCAAAGCGACGGCCGAGCAGCAGCTGGGCGAGGAGCTCGTGACGCTCTCCCAGACCGTGAATGTCGTCATCACCGGTACTATGACGTCGGCGCGGATACAGCCTTCCCTGGCCACAATCGCTCCGGGAAGAACGATGCATTTCGCTGTTTCGGTCGAGGACGAGTTCGGCACTGCCCTGAGCGGCCTTTCCTATTCGTGGAGCGTCTCCGACCCGGTGGTTGGAACAATTGACGACTTCGGCAATTTCACAGCCGGAAACGTGACGGGCCTTTTCGAGAACGCCATCCAGGTTGAAGTCGTCCAGACGCTGCCCCGCTGAGTCCCCAGAGCGGCCCGTCTGGCGTGGGCCACATCCTTGAGTCGGGAGAGAACGTGGCTAAAGGGCCACTGAAGAAGGCACTACCTCTCGTAGCACTGGCCTTCGGCTTGCTGATGGTCACAGCCTGCTCCGACGAGAGACCGCCGGGCCAGGCCAGCACCCCCACGCCCGAGACTCGGAACACGGCCACGGCGCAGACGGCACTAGGCACAGCACAAGTGGTGAGGGTGCTGGATGGCATGACTATCGAAGTGGCTGTGGATGGGCAGGCGTTCGTGGTGCGGTATTTGGGCGTGGACATCCCGGCAGCCGCAGCACAGGAAGCCCTGGCGTTCAACGCATTCCTTGTGGACGGCCGGACCGTGGAGCTGCAGCGCGATGTGGCGGACGTAGACTCCCAGGGCCGGCTGCTGCGCTACGTCTATGTCAGCGGAGAGATGGTCAACCAAGCGCTGCTGACGAACGGGTACGCGGTGGTCTCGTCCTCAGCAGAGGGGTTCATTCACCAGGCCGAGTTCTTGGTGGCGCAGGAGAGCGCGAAGAAGACTGAGCGCGGCGTATGGGAACCTTCGAGACAGGCGCAAGCAGGCCACGAGGAGGCAAGCCCGACGGCGACATCGGACCAGTCCGGGAATGTGCAGGAGTTCTCAGGAGGAACGCTGCCGCGCCCTCGTGACGGTGCCGCGGCCGCCTGCGATTACTCAGGGACGAAAGAGGCGGTCATAAAAGGAAACGTGGACCTCGTGACCGGAGAGCGGACGTACCACGTACCCGGTGGGTTCTTCTACGACACCATCGTGGTGGACGAGCGCGGGGGCGACGCCTGGCTCTGCACCGAGTTGGAGGCTATCGCCCAGGGGTGGAAACGGTCGAAGCGCTAAGGCGCCGAGGTGGCCGCGGGTGCGGTGGCTGATGGATTGGCCTGCTGTTCGGCCTACTCAATGTCCTGGACCAGGTCGCGGAAGAACAGTTCGGCGGTAGGAACCTCTTCCAAGTATTCATCAACGATTTCACGGGCACACGCCACGTTCTGCTCTAGCAGGCATTGCCAGGTGCGCATCCGCGCGACCTCGATGCGAGTGGGTGCCAGTTCATACGCCTTGTCTATGTATGACCTGGCCGTCTGCAGGTACTGAGGGTCTCTGGCGGCGAGGCCGTGATAGAGATTCGCGGCGGCGATGTACATCCGCCAGTGCCTGGGTTCGGCCTCGATACCGTCCTTAAACTTCTGGTCAGCGGCCTCCTTCAACTGGCTGGCTGTCTGCTCGTCGAGCTGTTGCCATGACAGGTCCGCGTAGGAGTTGAGCAAGGGCTCGCGGAAGTAGTTGCCCAACTGTGGGAACGTCTCGATGGAATCCTCGAACACCCTCCGGCTCTCATTGAGCTCAAGCGAGCGCCCGGTGTGTTGTTCTACACCTGTGAAGGCGTCCAGCACCAGGTCCGCAGCGCTATACGGGCGGAAGTTCAGCCAAAACACCGCCAGGATAACGAGGATCAGGACTGGCCCCAGTTCGATACCTGGTGGCATCCCCTGCCGGTCCAGCCAGGCGCGGAAGCGGTCTACGAAGCTCGGGGGGGGTGTTCCCTCGGCCTTTGGTTCCTTGAACTTTGATCCCTTCCCCTCCTTCGCAACCTTGGCCGTCACTTCTTCACCGGCTTCACCTGGGCGACCGGATACCGCCGGTTCCTTGTGGAGATTTATCTCCAGGCTGACCATGAAGCCGACCAGCAGATAGAACTGGAGCGATGTGGCAGGGGTGTCGAACAGGTTCAGGTTCTGCACGAAGTAGCCCACCAACGCCGCCCCCATGAGCATCATAAACAGCTGCGCTGGCAGGCTTCGGTTCTTTAATACCCGGACCAGCCACCAGAGCATCACAGCCCATAAGAGCATGTACGGAATGAAGCCCACGATACCTTTGGTTGCCAACTCTTCCACGGGCTTGCTGTGGGGTTCGTCGAAGGACTCAGGCCCGCGCTCGAAGGCCGTGGCCGGGACGTAGCGGTCGTAGATGATGCTGAAGTTCTCAGGCCCCCAGCCAAACACTGGCTTGTCAGCGAACCCGCGCAAAGCCATCCGGACCGCGGTCCACCGCTTGGTGACGCTGGTCTCCGGGCTGGTGAAGTTAACCATCTCCTGAACGAGCGGGATCTTGGGGGCAAGGGTCTGCCGCACGAACCGACTGTCTATCCCGATAGCAAGGAGTATGCCTATGAGGACGAGCACTGCCACCGCGGCGAGGCCGGCCATCCGGACCATCTTGACCCGGCCCCAGAGGATGTACGCGATGGTGAAAGCGAACAGGGCCGCCGCGAGTCCGAAGAAAGCGCCTCGGGCACCGGCAAGGAGCAAGG
>VGZR01000041.1 GCA_016872515.1 SAR202 cluster bacterium | reverse complement strand
AACGAACTGGATGTCCTTCTGGTTCGGGTCAATAGCCGGAGCGGTGCCCTGGATAGCGATAGCCATCTACCTTTTGGGGTCGGGTGGCGGAGAGGGCGGTCCCCCTGGCTTTGTGTACGGGATATTCGGGTCAATCTTCGTGTTCTTCAATGTCTTTGCCGTGAACATGGTGCTCCAGTACAAGAAAGTCGGGCCATGGAGGGACTACCTGTATGGGGAGCGTGCGTATGTCCTCTTGAGCCTCTTCGCCAAGTCGGCCCTGGCGTGGCAGGTTTTTGCGGGGACTCTACGGCCTGTGTAGTTGCTCTCCTGGGAGCACGGCCTCCCTTAGCCTGATTGGCTTGGCCCTACGGCTACCCTGTCGGGTCACGGTGCTCGTCCGCGGCGGCTTGAGCGATTCGACGCAGCATTCCCGAGAACAGATGCTTGTGAATTGGATAAAGCACATACCAGTAGACTAGTCCAACCATGCCGACGGGGTCGAAGACTGTCGTGCCCCAGTTGAGAACATGAAGGGCGGCGTGAGGGTTATGGAGCGGAGTCAGGTGCGAGGAGGGCCGTCATCACGCTTCCGCGGGGAAAGAGGGTCATATTACCTCGCCAATTTGCACGACGAGATTCCCACTGGCTGTGGCATGACGTGGATTCAGGCCGGTGCGCCCTCGCTAAGGGAGCCTGGGAGGGGCTTCCATCCCAGTTCTGGACACTCGGAACAGTGGCTCGTTGAGCCGATTTCAATACAACCGATCGACCTGTGGCGCGACCTCTTCCAAGAAGACCTTGAATTGTTGGACGACGTTCAGAGACGCAAAGCGAAAGATGAACTCTTGGGCTCCCTCGTCGTAATACTCTCGAATTCGACAGATGAGGTCGGCCGGTGGTCCAAACGGTCCCCACTTCTCCTTCCAGAGGTTCACGCCGTAGTACCGGCGAATGAAGTCGTCCGCTTCTCGACCAGCGAATTCCCGGTCCTGATTGAGGTTGACGGTCATGTAGAAAGCAGTGCGCAAGCTGTTTAGGTCGCGACCCCCCTCCTCTGCATAGTTGCGCACTCGTCGGATAACCTCTCCATACTGCTCAGGTGTATCGCTGATCGAGATAACGCCATCAGCATAGCGTGCGGCACGCCTGTACTGGGCTTTCGAGCCGCTGCCGTGGTGGGACGCCAGCAATATGGGAATTCCCCCTTCCTGCAACGGCTTTGGAAGCATCGTCGCCCTGTTTAACTTGAGATAGCGCCCCTCAAATGTAACAGTGTCTTGTGTCCATAATTGACGGCAGACCTGAACCAACTCTGTCATGCGTTCACCGCGTTCCTTGGGTGCAACTCCGATCGCCTCCCATTCCCGTTGTTGCGGTTCGATGAACGCTCCACCAACCCCTAGTCCAAGCGTGAGACGTCCCTTGGAAAGCACATCCACGGTGGCAGCCATTTGAGCAAGCTGTACGGGCTGTCGCATTGGGGCCAGCAACACAGAGGTACCTAGTCGGATGTGGCTGGTCTTCATGGCCACAGCAGCCAAGGTAGCGAGGGGTTCCAATCGGGGTTTGGAAAGAAGACCGTCGCCAACCCAAACCGAATCTAGGCCTGCCTCTTCCGCCATTTCAGCCAGCGTGAAAAGGACAGAAGGGTCAGATATTTTGCCGTCGCCGAGGAGGATCCCCCGTGTGGGTAGCAGAATTCCCAACTGTGGCGGACCGCGCTGTGCCAAGAATTAAAGACCTCCTACACTTGTAAAGGACGACGCAACTCCCTCGAGCTAACCCTCGCTCTCCAAGACGCAAGAGTCTCTTCAAAGTCAGGACGCCGCTTTCGGTAAGTTTGAAGGTCATGCGCCGTGTCCAAGTCAAAACTGATGGAGGAAGGCGTCGCGATCCTTGCGGCGATGTTCACCCTTTTCGCCGCTTGAAGATGCTTGGCGAAGCTGTGGTGGCCGAAATGGAGTCCAACCAACTGGCCGGATGGGATCAAAATTGCATTGGTGCCACCGTCTCTGCACGCCCTGACCAGGACGAGTTGCTTCAGACCATCTGACATGTTGATCAATTGCTCTACATCCGCTGACTGAAGGAGTCCCAGGTCGCCTGGCAACACGAGGACGCCGGCAGACCCCTCTCGAAATGCTCTAACTACTGCCGTCTCTACTGCCTGATTGAGCCGGCCTCCGGGATCCGCCCACCACCGGGCAGACTCCTCGGCGGCAAGCATGCGTACCCAATGGTCGCCGCCCACCACGATGGTATCCACCGTAGTCGTAGTACCGGCCAGAGTGCGAAGAACGTGCTGGAGCAAGACCAGGCATAAGGCCGCTCGGCTGTGAGCGTCCAGCACCTGTGCCAGACGCCTCTTCCCTTCGTACGAACCTTTCATGGGGACGATTGCCGTGAGTGGACCGGAGGGGTTTATCACGCTAGCCTATCCCTCAACACTTGCAGTATTTGGCGTGCCAGGCGAGCTTTGTCCTCATCTGAATTCATCACGGTGTCGAGAACGACCATATCCAATCCCAAGGCCTGTATTTCTTGCTGGCGATCGGAGTCGAGCATGTCGATTACGAAGATGTCGCACACCTCGCGCAGTCGCCTAGCGACTCCGACGCAGCTTACCTCTTCTCCGAGCTCCTGGAGCATTTTTGCGGCTGGCCCGCGCAAAGCCTGTCCCGCCACGATAGGACTGACCGCCAGCCTGAGACCCTTGAACCCATCGAGCCGACTTCGTACGTTCGGCACAGCCAGGATAGGGCCAATGCTCACAATCGGATTGGAGGGGCACATCACCAGCGCTTTTGCTTTGCGAAAGGCGGGCTCCAATGAAGAAGAAATCCTCGCTGTCTTTGCTCCTTCGAAGCGAACTCTTTTGACCCGAGGGCGGCACTGGTGTTTGACGAAGTATTCTTGAAAAGGAAGCACGCCCTCTTCGGTCTCAACCACGGTGCGAACGGGCTGGTCCGACATGGGGACCAAACTTACCTGGATACCTAGTTTCTCGCAGAGATGCGCCGTCGCTTGCGAAAGCGTCCATCCCTCACGCAGCAGCCGAGTCCTTTCTAAATGGGTCGCCAAGTCCTTGTCACCTAAGTTAAACCAGGTGCCGACCGCTCCGTACCGTTTCAGCATTCCCAAGGCGCTGAAGGTATCGCCGGCCACTCCCCATCCGGTCTCTCGGTTTGCCAGGCCTGCTAGGGAATACATAACCGTGTCCAAATCCGGAGATATGTAAAGCCCATGGAAGACCTCGTCGTCACCCGTGTTCACAACTACGGTCAGATCTTGCGCGGGGAGCACGCTGGCGAGCCCTTGTACGAGCTTGGCCCCACCTACTCCCCCGGCGAGCGCCACAATAGGAATCGACCCCTCGACGCACCTGGTCGCTGACCTCTTTGAAGTTACGGCCACTGCAGCTTTCCTCCAATGTAGATCTCCTTGAGAAACCGGTCCGCATACGCCCCTGTGATATCTATGGACTTGGCAAGTGCCCCGTGCTCCACCAAGAGGTCGTGAAGGGCACGCCACTCGTCACCTGTCATCCAGCCTAGGCCGTTTTCCTCCGTCAACGAGCTTACGGCATCCTCTTTTTCTGTCAGCAAGTTGATTGCCAGTGTCACCAACCCGAAACAGACCAAGACCGCCCAGTATCTCATGGCGCACTTCTTCCATAGGGAGGTTAACGAACTCCCGTTATCGTGTCTCAGTCGAGGTTTGGACAGGCAGAATTGTACAGCAGGGGGGGTTATGGAGAGTGCAGTGAAGCCCGTTCAAGGAATGCGGGCAGGGCGGGGACGTTGGCCGGCGGAGACGAAGCTGTACATCGCCTTGGGCATACGCGCGCCCGCCGAGTTCTATGCGGAACGGAACGTCAAGAACAGCAAACTAACTGCTCGTCTTTGGTATGGCAGAGTAAGGGCTGCGCTCAGGATGTGACCGGCGCCACAACCGCCGCCGACTGGTTCTTGGGGCTGTTGACCAGCCGTGACACCTCGTACGCCTCCATGTCGCTGGAGTCATAGGGAATCAATAGCTCCCGCAGTTCACCCTCCGAGGTGTTCGTCGCAAGCCAGGTGCTCTCAGCGTCCTTCGGCAGAATGACAGGCATCCGGTTGTGGATGGGCGTCATGAACTGGTTGGCGTCGGTCGTGATGATGGTGCAGGAGCGCACTAACTCCTCACCAGGCAACTTTGTCTCAGTCCATAGCCCAGCCATCGTGAAGGGCCTGAATCCCTTCATCCCGATGGAGAAGGGTGCCTTGTCTTTGCCTTCACCCTTCCACTCGTAGAAGCGGTCTGCGGCTATGAGGCAACGCCGATTCTTGAACAGCTGCTTGAATGTGGGCTTTTCCACCACACTTTCCGCCCTGGCGTTGATCATCGAGTAGCCGGTCTTCTTGTCCTTCGCCCAGTGAGGGACAAGGCCCCAGGCGAGCATCTCCGCCGCCCGCTGGCCGTCACGAAGGGTGATGGCCAGCACGTCCTGGGTGGGCGCGATGTTGTAGCGTGGGAATATCCAGGATGGGTCGAGCTTCACGTCAAACGAGACCTGGATTTGGTCCGGCGTCAGCACAAGCCCGTAGCGTCCGCACATCTGGAAGCCCTCCTCTGCTCCAAGTTTAGAGCAAGCCTCGAACCGTTGCAGACCCTGTCCAGGTGTGCCACTTGACAGAATAGAACGTGCGTTCTGTATGATGTCCTCTACAGAGGAGGACAGTCATGGGAGCACATGGCTCATTTGCGTTACCGCGTCAGCGCATCGCCTGTGTGCTGGTTACCCACCTGCCCGCGAAGGCAGAGCTTCGTCGCAACGCCGACCTGGTGGGCAAGCCGTTCATCATCACCCAGGGCACGGGGTCGAAGCAGGCCGTCCTGGACTACTCCTCGGAGGTGCGCGGCATCGTCGCGGGGATGCCCCTGCAAGAGGCGCTGTCGCGCTGCAACGGCGTGCGACTGGTCCAGGCCGACGAGCCGTACTACCAGCGCGTGTTCCAGGCGATAGTGGACGCCCTGCTCCAGCGCAGTCCGGTGGTGGAGAAGGCGGACCTGGGATGCGCCTACGTCGGCCTAAGCGGCCTGGAGGCCATGTACGGCGGCGAGGCGCGTCTGGCGTCCGCGCTGCTCTCGGCGGTGCCGTCCGACCTGCGGCCCCGCGTGGGGATCGCCACCGGCAAGTTCCCCGCGTACATCGCGGCGACGTTCGGGGAGCCAGGCCGCGCCGTCAAGGTGCCCGACGACGTGGCGGGATTTCTTCACGACCGCTCGGCGGACCTGCTGCCCGTCTCGTGGAAGGTCAAGGAGCGGCTGCACACCCACGGCCTGCACCTTATCGGCCAGGTCGTGGCCCTTGGCGTCGGCCCGCTCCAGGCCCAGTTCGGCAGTGAAGGGCGCAGGATGTGGGAGCTGGCCTGCGGCGTGGACGCCAGCCTGCTCGTCCCGTTCAAGCAAGAGGAAACCGTCAGCGAGTACATGGCGTTCCCCACGCCGTCTGTGAGCCTTCCGGCGGTGTTGGTCGGCGTCGAATCACTGGTGGGCAGGGCGTTCTCTCAACCCACGCTCCGGGGCAGGTCGGTCCGTAAGACGCTCATCGAGGCCCATCTGATGGGCGACAACCCGCCCTGGGTGAGGGACTTCGTCTTCAAGGAACCGGTGAGCAGCAAGGAGCGGGCCTATGCACCCCTCAAGGCCATGTTCGAGGTGGCGAAGCTCCCCGCGCCGCTGGAGGACATGCGGCTCACGTTGATGGGACTCACCGGCGACAAGGGCTTGCAGTCAAGCCTTCTGATGGACGTGCGGCGCCACGACCAGCTCAGGGAGTCGTTCGCACAGCTCGCCGTCAGACTCCGCAAAGAGCCGCCCATCTTCTACATCAGGGATGCAGAGCGCGACTCCATCGTCCCCGAAAGCCGCAGGGTGCTGGTGCCCGTGGGCCACAGCACCGTGAGGGCGGTCAACGAGCCGGTACCCGTGGAGGTGTGGCGGGACCTGCATGGACGGCCCACTGATGTCGTCATGGGCCGCGACCGCATCCCCGTGGCCTCCATTCTGGACACGTGGGAGGTCAACGCCTACTGGTGGAGGCCGAGCGCCGTCGCCAGGCGGTACTGGCGCATCGTCCTGGACAGCGGCGACAGCTTCGATGTCTTCCACGACCCTGCCACCGGACAGTGGCATCGGCAGAGGTACTAGTCATGAGTCAGCAGTACGCCGAGTTGCACTGCCACTCCAACTACTCGTGCAAAGAGGGCGCATCGTCCCTGGACGAGCTGATAGCCCGCGCCCTGGAGCTGGGCTATCCCGCGCTGGCCCTCACCGACCATGACAACCTGTGCGGGGCGTTGCAGTTCGCACGGACGGCCCGCGGCCTCGACCTCCAGCCCATCATCGGCTCAGAGGTCACGCTGGCCGGCGGCGCTCACCTGACGCTGCTGGCCGAGACGCGCAAGGGCTATGCCAACCTCTGCCGCCTGCTCTCCTATGCCCGATTCGACGGCGACCGGCTCGACCCGCGCCTCGACCCCAAGCGTGTGGCCGAGCACGCCGAAGGGCTGATACTGCTTACCGGCTGCCGCGCCAGCACGCTCCCCAAGCTGGCCGCCGAGGGCAAGACCAACGAGGCGGAAGCACAGCTACGTCAGTACCGCGACTGGTTCGGTCCGTCCAATGTCTATGTCGAACTGCAACAGAACCTCGTTCATGGCGACACGCAGCGCAATCGGCGTTTGGTCAAGGTGGCAGGGCGCCTTGGCGTGCCCGTCGTCGCCACGAACAACGTTCACTACCACGTCCGGGAGCGAAAGCGCCTCCAGGACTGCCTCGTCGCCATCCGCAACAACATGACTCTTGAGGAGGCCGTCCCGTTCCTCAAAGCCAACGACCACTTCTACCTGAAATCAGCCAGCGAGATGGCCGAACTGTTCGATGGCTGCCCCGACGCCATCGCCAACACCCTCCGCATCGCCGAGCGGTGCAGCTTCGACCTGTCCCGCGACCTGGGGTACAGGTTCCCCGACTATCCCGTGCCGCCGGGCCACACGCCTCTGAGCCACCTGACGCACCTGTGCCGGGAGGCGGCGGTCCGGCGCTACGGCTCCATCACCCCCAAGGTCGCGGCCAGGCTGGTGGAGGAGCTACGGCTGGTCGAGAAGCACAACCTGGCGGGCTTCTTCCTCATCTACTACGACGTGGTCCAACTGGCCCGCGAGGTGATGATCGAGCTGGGCCTGAGCGACCCAGAGATTCCCCTGGAGGAGCGGCCGCCAGGCAGGGGGCGCGGCTCGTCGGTAGCGATGCTCACCGGCTACCTGCTGGGCCTCTCCCACATAGACCCGCTCCAGTTCGACCTCTCCCTGGAGCGGTTCATCCGCGACGACCTGGCGACGGTGCCGGACATCGACCTGGACTTCCCCCGCAACATCCGCGAGAAGCTCATCGAACGGGTCCATAAGAAATGGGGCTGGGACAGGGCCGCACTAACGGGCATGATTTCGACCTACCAGTTCAAGGGAGTAGTGCGCGATGTGGGGAAGGCACTGGGCCTGCCCGCCGAGGACGTGGACAGGTTGGCGAAGCGCTCCGACTCCTCCTACGGAGGCAACGTCGCCGCCGAGATGAAGGCCCTGCCGGAGTTTCGGGACAGGGCCGATGCCCCGGTGTGGCGCGACCTGGTGGAGATGGCGGCGCAGCTCGACGGGTTTCCCAAGTATCTTGCCCAGCACCCTGGCGGCATGGTCATCGGCTCTTCGCCACTGATTGACCTGGTGCCTGTGCAGCCCAGCGCGATGGACGGGCGCTACGTCATGCAGTGGGACAAGGACAGCGTTGACGACGCGGGCATGGTCAAGATCGACTTTCTGGCCCTGGGCGCACTGTCCCAGATGCAGGAGTGTTTGCAGCTCATCGAGCGGCGCACCGGCAAGTACATAGACCTCTCCCGCATCGACATGGACGACCCTGCCGTGTACGACATGATCTGCAAGGCCGACACCATCGGCATCTTCCAGGTGGAGTCGGCGGCACAGATGCAGACAACGCCGCGCATCCGCCCCCGCAACCTGGTGGACATGGCCTACGAGGTGGCAGCGGTGCGGCCAGGGGTCGGGGCCAACGACGGGGTGTCGCAGTTCATCCTCAGACGGAACGGCGCCCCGTGGGACTACGACCATCCCTTAGAGAAACGCGCCCTGGAGCGGACCCTGGGGGTCATCCTGTTCCAGGACCAGTTCAACCAGTTGGCCGTCGAAGTCGCTGGGTTTTCACCGGGCCAGGCCGACCAACTCCGCCGCACCTTCACCCGAAAGCGCAACGAGGCCCTGATTGCACAGTGGAAAGCCAGGTTCATTGCAGGGGCAACAGCGCGAGGCGTACCCGAAGACGTGGCCGAGAAGATTTTCGCCAAGATGAACGGCCACTATATGTTCCCAGAGTCCCACGCCTACGCCTTCGGGGTGACGGCCTACCAGATGGCCTGGCTGCGGCTCTACCACCCGTTGGAGTTCTACGTGGCCATCTTCAACCAGCAGCCGATGGGGTTCTATACCCCGGAGACCTTGAAGGAAGACGCCAAGCGGCACGGCGTCACCGTCCTGAACCCTGACATCAATGAGAGCATCGACAAGTGCACCGTCATGGGCAACGCGCTGCTCATCGGGCTGGGCTATGTCATGGACATCGGTGAGACGGCGGCGAAGGCCATCGTACAGGCGCGGGAAGAGAGAGGGCCGTTCATGGGCATCGGAGACGTGATGCGCCGGACGAGGCTATCGCCAGGGCAGATGTGGCATTTGGTGAACGCTGGGGCGCTGGATGCCCTCTGTGTCAGTCGGAGGGCCGGACTGTGGGAGATAGGGCTGCACACCCGGCCCGAAGGACTGCAACAGGCGTTGCCGCTGCCCGTCGAGCAGGACATGGTGGAGCTTCCCATCCGCACGCTCTACGAGGACATGGCAGGCGAGTATTACAGCCTGGGCCTGTTCCCGAAGGGGCACCTGATGGGGCTGCTGCGGCCTTACCTGCCGAAGGGGGTGCTGGCCAGCGACGAGGTCCACCACCTACCGGACGGCGCGGAAGTCTTGGTCGCGGGCCTCGTGATCCGGCGGCAGAGGCCGCTGGGCAAGGCGGTGTTCCTCACATCGGAGGATGAGACAGGCCATGCGCCGTTCGTCGTGTGGCCCGACACCTTCGAGCGGTTCAAGCAGGCGCTCAAAGAGCCTGTGCTGCTCTTGCATGGCACCGTGTCCAGGCGCGACGGCACTATGAACATCGTGGTCAAGGCGGTCAAGCCCATCGCCGTCCCGCCGAGACTGCCCGCCGCCAAGGCGGTAAACGGCTCCCTCGGCAACCCGCCCGTGCTGCCGAAGGCGAATAACAGGGGGGTAGCGAATAAGCACCAGCATCCAAGCTCATGGCCATGCGTGGTATTATGCCGCCATCAAGCTCGACTGAGAGGTCTCCCAGGTTGGTTACACGGAAATCGGTGACCTTGGTTCTAACCGGGCTTGCCATCATCCTAGCTTGTACTAGCCCCGCATCCTCGCCAGCAGCAACTACTCCCCAAGCTGCCGAACACGACAGATCAAAGGCGACACCGCCAGCCAGCTCAGGTAGTTTCGTGCCCGCGGGCACCATGGTCCACGACCGCCAGTTTCACAGCACGCTACTACTCCCAGATGGCCGCGTGCTTGTGGTAGGTGGACGGGGTAAGGGAGCGGGAGGAGAGTGGGCTATCGTACACACGACGGTCGAATTGTTCGACCCAACGACTGGAGGATGGTCGCAAAGCGGAGACATCTCTCAAGGTAGGCGAGCACCCGTGTTGGCTCTGCTTCCCGATGGGCAGGTGCTGGCTGCTGATGGGACTGACCTCAATCTAGAGCCCTTCAAATCCGCGGAGATATGGGATCCTCAGGCTGGCACCTGGACCCCAACAGGACAACTGAACGTGGCTCGCGAAGAGGCTGCATGGGCAGCCTTGGCAGACGGAAGAGTGATTGTCATTGGAGGGTTGGATTTCAAGGAGTTCCAACGCCTGGCATCCATCGAGATATACGACCCATCTACTGGAGAATGGTCGGAAGGGGCGGCGATGAGTGTTTCGCGCACCCTTCACACGGCCACGACTCTGAGCGATGGCCGCGTGTTGGTCTTGGGGGGCGGGAAGCTCGACGGGCCACACCTGGCCTCGGCCGAGGTCTATGATCCGGTGTCGGATGTATGGAGCGACGCCGGCACGATGTCCGTAGCACGTGTGTTGCATACTGCCACCCTTCTCACAGACGGCAGGGTATTGGTGGTCGGAGGCAAAGGGAAAAAGACCTCGGCGGAGATCTGGGATCCCGATTCGAACATGTGGGTCTCGGCAGGCGATACGGAAATACCCAGGTCGGAGCATACCGCGACGCTTCTCAGCGACGGCAGGGTCCTGGTAACTGGTGGACTGGGAGCGAAGGCCTCGACGGAACTCTACGATCCGGATTCTAACAGTTGGTCGAGTGGGCCAGATATGCTCGAATGGCGCTACCGGCACGTGGCCACTCTCCTCCAAGATGGCCGGGTTCTCATCACAGGTGGCAACGGAGAGGATGAAGTATTGGCCGAGGCTGAGTTGTTTGTTCCTTGAGTTGCCCACACTGTCGAAGATTCGGTTAGCCCACTTCATCGTGGTCCTGGGGTAGGCAGATTGCCCAGGCCACTCCGCAGGTAGGGGTTCGGAGATTGCCAGTGAGCGGAAAACTCGAAAACAAGGTCGCCATTATCACCGGCGGAGGCTCCGGCATCGGCGAGGCCACCGTGAAACTGTTCGCCGCCGAGGGCGTGCGCGTCGTCGTGGCCGATGCCGATATGGCCGGTGCCGAACGCGTAGCCGCAGCCGTGCGCTCGGATGGCCGCGAAGCCCTGGCCGTGCAGACCGACGTGGCCGACTGGTCGCAGGTCGAGGCCATGGTGCGACGGGCGGTGACCGATTTCGGCCGGCTCGACATCCTCGTCAACGGCGCGGGCCGTCAGGTGCACACCCCGCACATCGTGGACGTATCTGAGGACGAGTGGGACAGGGTCATGGCCATCAACGTCAAGGGTGTGTTCCTCTGCACCAAAGCCGCGCTGCCCGTCATGGTCGCCCAGGGACACGGCAACATCATCAACATCTCCTCCGCCTCCGTCCTCGAGGGCGATACATTCTCCGTCCCGTACTCTGTGAGCAAGGCCGGGGTAGAGATGCTCACCAAAATCACCAGCAGCCAGTACCAGCGCAAGGGTGTCCGTGTGAACTGCATCCTGCCCGGGCTTATCGACACCCCTGGCTCCCAGAACGTCGAGGGCAAGCTCGGCACCTTCGACTCGTTCGTCAAGACCATACCCGCCGGACGGGCGGGGCTGCCCGGCGACGTGGCGCGCCTCATCCTATTCCTCGCATCCGAGGACTCATCCTTCATATCCGGCAGTTCCATCGTCATCGACGGCGGTCGGGACGCACGCTAGCAAACAACATCGGGGGTGGAAGTGCCGTGAAACGCGAAGTACCGTCCAAAGCGGAGATCCAGTTCTATCTCAGGGACAAACGCAACTGGGGACGCTGGAAAGACCATCCCGGCGCCGGGACGCTCAACCTCATCACCGACGAGAAGCGCCGTCAGGCCGGCACCTTCGTCCGGTCGGGCAGGGCGTTCTCGCTCGGCAGACCGCTGCCCGCCGGCCCCTCCGTAGACAACCCTCGTCCGTCCGACCTTTACGTGAAGCGTCTTGAATGGACGGACGGCGGGGGCGCCGCCCTCGACTACCTCACCGTCTTCCAGCACGGCTTCTCCGTCACCCACCTCGACGCCCTCTGCCACATGTGGGACAAGCACGGCATGTGGGAGGGCAAAGACCCCAACGAAACCCTCACCTTCGACGGTGCGAAATTCGGTGGAATCGAGGAGATGCGCGAGGGCGTCCTCACCCGTGGCGTCCTGCTCGACATCCCCCGCCATCGCGGCACGAAGAACGTCGGCCTCGACTCGCCCGTCCACGGCTGGGAACTGGAAGATATCGCCAAAGCCCAGGGCGTCGAGCTGTCCCCAGGCGATGCGCTGCTCGTCTACTGCGGACGCGAGGAGTACGAGAAGGCCACCGGCTACTACGGCGGCGCCCTCGACGAGAACACCCGCTACCCCGGCCTTCACGCATCGTGCCTGCCCTTCCTCCGCGAGAACGACGTGTCCGTGCTGCTCTGGGACATGGAAGACCTTGCACCTAACGAGTACGGCATCCCCTGGACGGTGCACGGCGCCATCCACGCCTACGGTCTGGCCATGGTCGATGGTGTGGTGCTCCAAGAGCTGGCCACCGTCTGTGCCGCGCAGAAGCAGTACGACTTCCTGCTCACCGTCAACCCGCTCATTGTCATCGGCGGCACTGGCTCGCCGGTGAACCCTGTGGCGGTGATGTGATGATGTTTGAAAGCCTTCGCGACGAACTCCTCTCCCTCACTGCTCGCCTGGTCGAGACCAACAGCGTCACCGGCAGGGAAGGCCCCTGCGCCGAGACGCTGCTCGACTACTTCAAGAGCAAGTCCATCCACGCCGAACTCGAAGAGGTGCAGCCCGGACGCTGGAACCTTATTGCCCGCGTCCCCGGAACAGGCACCACGCTCCTGTTCAACGGGCACACCGACATGGTGGATGTGATCGAGGGCTGGACCACCGAAAGCCCCTTTAAGCTGGAGCAGCGAGACGACTGGATGATAGGGGCGGGCGTTGCCAACATGAAGGGTAGCCTTGCCGCCCAGGCCGTTGCCACCGCCCGTATCGCCGCCAGCGCCGAGCCGCATGCCAGCGTCGTCTTCACCGCTGTGGTAGGCGAATGCAGCGACCTAGGCCTCGGCACCCTGACCTTCCTCAAGAACTGCGGTGCCGCGGACTTCGCCATCGTCGGCGAACCCACCGGGCTGCTGGCCCAGACCTCGCACACCGGCACCTACGAGGCCCGCGTGGACTTCACCGGCGTAGCCGCTCACATCGGCGACTACCAATGGGGCTACAATTCCGTCGAGACCGCATCGGAATTCGTCCTCGCTGTTCGGGACACAAGCAGCCTGAAGCAGGGGACGGGGCCGTTCGAAGGCACGCCCAGGGCCATGTCCGGCCGGATGTCTGGCGGCTTCTACCCCCAGATTGCCGCACCCTCTACCTCGGTCTGGACCGACCTCCGCATTCCTCCGGGAATGGATCAGTCGGACCTCGAAACCTTCATCGATGCCGTTGCCGCGAGATGCGCCCGTTCGGAACACTCGACGTGGAAGCGGACGACCCTCGCCTACGAACCCGCATACGCGTTGGTGCCCTCCGCAGCTCCCTTCATGCGCCACCTAGAGAAGGCGTTCGAGACGGTTTCAGGCGAAAAGCTGACCGAAGGGTTCGCCACGCCGAGCAACCGTTTCTTCGCCACCGACGCCGCCCACCTCGCCGCCGCCGGCATCCCCTCGCTGGTCTTCGGCTCCGGCACCTGGATTACCGGTCCCGACGAAAAGGTGTCCATAGCTGAGGTATGTGCATACGCCTACATACTGATCGAATTTGCTCACGAGGCAGTCGGGAGTTGATACTGGCGCACCCCGATGCTCAATAGGGTAAGGTCCAAGATAACTGGACGCGGTCCTTGTAGATGCCGTTGAGGAGAAGGCCATCGTCGCGATAAGGGCCAAGGCCGCTTTCAGGCCTTTGTTGGAGATGGCGACGACCCGGCAGGGCAGTGGGGTCGTCCTGATCACACAACCGCCTCCGTCGCATGACAGCGCAGCGGAGGCGGGTAATCCGTGTTCGTGGTGGAGACGGGGGAGGGTCGAACTCCCCGTCCAAAGGAATCCCTTGCTA
>VGZR01000040.1 GCA_016872515.1 SAR202 cluster bacterium | reverse complement strand
TGGACTGTTTCCGATACGGGGAACTGGCTTCTAGAGCCTAACGCCCCAGTGTCGCGCCTACGAAGTCGGGGTGGCCGGCCAGGAACTCCTTGGCGGAGACGGCGCGGCGGCCTTCTTCCTGCAGCCTGCGTACATACAGGACGCCCTCTCCAGTCGCCACACCGAGTCCAGCCTCGCCCAGGCCGAGGATGCGGCCTGCCGTGGCCCTTGAGTCAGTGCCCTCGGCCGCCGCCTCGATGAGCTTGAGCATCCTGCGGTCCCAGTGGGTGTAGGTCCCGGGCCAGGGGTGGTAGGCGCGCACCTGGCGGGCGATGTGGGCGGCGGGCTTCGACCAGTCGACCAAGCCATCCTCCTTGGACAGTTTCCGGGTCAGGGTGGTTTGGGCCTTGTCTTGGGGCCGGAAGACGGCTTTGCCTGCCGCGACGGTGGGCAGCGCCTCGACGAGGAGGGCCGCACCCATCGCGAAGAGGCGCGCCGTGAGCGCATCGGCGGTCTCATCTGGACCGATGGGCGCCTCCTGCTGCGACAGGATGGGGCCGGAGTCCATGCCCTCATCCAGCTTCATGATGGTGACGCCGGTGACAGGGTCGCCGTTGAGGATGGCCGTGGCGACGGGCGACGGGCCGCGGTACTTGGGCAGGAGCGACGGGTGGATGTTGAGGCAGGCGAGGGAAGGGACGGCCAGGACTTCCGGCGGCAGGAGCTTGCCGTAGGCGGCGACGACGATAGCGTCGGGCTTCAGCGCGGCCAACTCCACCTGCGCTTCTGGGCTGCGCAGGGTCGGCGGCTGGAGGACGGGCAGGCTGTGCTGGGCAGCGTACACCTTCACAGGGGGCGGCTCCAGGAGCTGGCCACGGCCCGCGGGCTTGTCGGGCTGGCAGTAGGCCGCCACGACCTGGTGTCCCGCCTTCATCAGCGCCGCCAGTACCGGCACAGCCAACTCCGGTGTACCCATGAAGGCGAGCCTTAGTCGCGAGTCAGGGGCCATCCGTCACTTCCGCACCAGTTGGTTCAGACGGCGCCGGAACCACTGGTAGCGCCACACACCCACGGCAATAACCATCACCGCAACAGCGATAAGCAGCCCCCCAAACACGTCGGCAACGACGGTTCCCAGGAAGTGGATGATGGAGCCGCCAGCGATGGCGAAGGCGATAACCGTGGGCGTATGGGAGAGCAGGGCCCGCTCATTGGCCAATACCGTGCGGTCAGCAGCCAACAAGTGTCTCAAGATTAACTGCTCGCCCTGGAACCTGGTGTATGGCTCTTTGCTCATAGCTGCTCCTTGACAAACACCATTCTTTCGCCGACGCTTCATTGATGCTCAAGCAGCAACAGGCGCCTATGCCGCTTTTCGCGGCCGCGCATGTATTGGCGTGGCTGGCGTTTCTCTTCCTCGTCTCCTGGCCCAACTTCTACTCCGGGTTCACCGAGACAGCCGTGTCGCCCGGAGAGACGGCGGTCGAAGCCGAACGCGTCACCGCATCGCTCATCGAGGTCAACGGGTACAGGATCGTCTTCCTGCTGCTCATCCCGGTCATCGTGTCCGGCGTCGCGCTCTTCTCGGTGTACGCCGAGCTGAAGCTGGGCGCGAGGATCGGCTTCACGGTTTGGGCGGCAGCCTTCACGCTCATGCTTTTCGCGGGCATAGGTTCCGTCACCATCGGCATATTCTACCTGCCTGGAGCATTGACACTGTTGGTCGCAGCGGTCATCAGACAGCGGCGCAGGCAGGCCCAGAAGCGTCCGCCCCGGCAACGGGAGGAAACGTGGCGGTGAGGCTTTTGGAAGGCTTCTCCGAAAGGAAACCCTGCTTCGCCGTCTCTGCAAACGTTAGACCATTAGCGAGCCACGGAACCCCCTGGCGGCATAGTAAGAGTCCGCACCGTTGTGATATGCGAAGACATGGTCATGGCGGCGATCAGCAAAGATGGCGCCGCCGAGTTTTTTGATACTAGAAGGCGTTTTCACCGAGCTTGACGTTTTCGTATCGACATTTCCAAGGTTTTGCAACTCTCGATACTGTTCTTCCGTCAACAGCTCAATGCCCATGGCAGCTGACATGTCGATAACGTTATCTTCTGTTTTATGTTCTTTCCTTGCCTCAAGCGCTTCACGATCGTAACAAAGACTTCTGCGGCCTTTAGGACTTTCCGCCGAACAATCATGAAAGATGGATTCGCCTGTCTTCTTATCCTGACCAACAACATCCGGTTCACCGCCCGTTCCTTCCATCTGATTCAGTGGCCACAGTTTTTCAGTATTGGCTTCCAGCCTAGCCTGTACTTTGGTCGATTCAAGACCTTTGTGGCGGTTCATGTTCTTCTCGAAACGAGCTTTCAAGGCTCGGAGCAACTCTTCGCGCTGTTCTGGTGACAACTCCTTGTTGCTGTTGACCTTCATTGTTCAACTCCTGTTGTGAGCTTACCAGGGAGGAGACCTGGTGGTAGGCGCTTCGCCTCGGTCTTTTTGAAGGAGCTTGATACGTTGAGCAGTCGCTTGGCGATGATTTGATACCATGCCAACATTTCTTTGGAGGGCGCCAGCTGCTCAGGGCAGAACGCTCTCGCTGCCGGAGCTAACCTCCAACAACCGTGTTTGGAGGGGGCACGTACAACAAGGTAGCCACAACTGACATAGACTGGAAAGCGTACCGCAGGAGCCTCATTCAGGCTCTCGATGATACCTAAGCCGAAGTCCCTTCCCTCCCACCGCAGCTTCGCCGTTGATATGGCCCACTCCGGTTTCGCGAGGATACGCACCTTGGGAAACCCCGGACCAATCTTGGGATCAGAGACGATATACTCCAACTTACGTAGACTTTCTGCGTATCGCCCCTTAAACCGGTAAGGTCTCAATCATGTGCACGTGGCGGATTGGTCCTGCTCTTATGGTGACAATACCCCGCGACGGAAACACGAGCCGGTTGGTGTTGATCTTCTCTTCAGGGTGCCCTCTACCCGGCAAAACCACTGCATCCACGCCTATCTTCTGAAGCGCTGCGCCCAGTTCGCCTTTTGGGTCAAGACCAAAATACCGCCGCAAAGTGGATATTACAGACATGGATGCCCCTTAATTGAAACACTTCAGTGCCGCAGCAACTGGGGCAGTTTGCGAAGCTGGTACACATCGCCCGCTGGCACGAAGCGGTCCACGTAGGGGCGTGACGCGACCAGGCCCCGTGTCAGCGGTTCGTAGCCCTGTGTCCCCAGAAGCGGGTTGAGCCAGACCACGCGGCGAACCCGTCTGCGGATACGGCGCACCGCCCGGGCTAAGTTCCCAGGCTCGCCGGTGTCCCAGCCGTCGCTGAGGAGGAAGACGGTGGTGTAGCGGGTGAACAGTCCCTCATGGCCGGCGAGGACGTGGGACAGGGCTTCGCCGATGCGGGTGCCTCCCGACCAGTGGTCGGCGACGCGGCCAACGCGGCTCAGCGCCTCGGGGAAGGACGGCGCGCGGAGCTGGTGCGTTACCCGCGTGACGGATGTGCTGAACACGAAGGTTTCGACGCGGGAGGTGTGCTGGCCGACGGTGTAGGCGAGCTGGAGAAGGAGCCTGGCGTGGCGGTCCATGGAGCCGCTGACATCCAGGAGGACGACCATGCGCGGCACCCTGGGGACACGCCTGCGGCGGGGGAGGCGGATGGGGTCGCCGCCGGTGGCGAGACTGAGGCGCATGACGCCGCGCAGGTCTGGCCTGCCCTTGCGTCGGTGGCTGCGCAGGCGGCGTCCGGGCCGCGAAGCCAGAGCGCGGACGGTGCGCGCGGCGATGCGGGACAACTCGTCTAGGTCGCCAGCACCCAGCACGGTCAAGTCCTTCGCCCCTGTGACCTCCAGGGGGCTGGCGCCAGTGCGCAACACCTGGAGCAGGGTGTCGGCGGAGTTCGGGTCGTGCTTCGGGGCCAGCAAGGCCCCTGGCGGAGGCCGGAACTCGCGGAGGCGGCCCAACTGTTCGCCGCCGGGACCTCTATCCTTTCGGAGCGGCGGCGGCTCGAAGTCCCAGAAGCGAACGAAGAGCTGGTCGAAGAGGGGGATGTCCTCCCGGCGCGAGACGAGGACGCTGCGCAGCGCCCAGTATACGCGGCCCTGCTCCATCAGGCCGACCAGGTCAACAGCGCGGAGTGCGTCCGCGGTTTCCTGCGGGCCGACGAGCAGCCCATAGTCGCGGAGCGCCCGGCAGAACCGGGCGACGTGGGCGGTGACATCGTAGCTGGCGGTGGCCACGGGAGCATTCTAGCAGCCGTCCTCGTTACTTGAACTGGCCCTCCCCCTCGACTATATTCTGCTTCGTGCCAGCGGGCACCAAGGAGGTCAGGATTGTTCAAGTCGCAAGCGCACCCCGAGGTCTTGGTCAGCACCGAATGGGTGGCGCAGCACCTGGATGACGGGGCAATCGTCATCGCGGAGGTGGACTCGGACCTGAAGGCCGGCTATCTTTCGGGCCACGTGCCCGGCGCCGTGGGCTGGGGCCTGCACACCGATTTCGAGGACCAAGTGGCCCGCGACATCCCCTCGGAGGCATACATCGCCAGACTGCTGAACAAGGCGGGTATCACGCCGCGCATAGGCATCGTCCTCTACGGAGACGGGAACAACCGCTCGGCGACGTGGGCCTTCTGGGTGCTCAAGTACTACGGCCACCAAGACGTGCGGCTGATGGACGGGGGCCGCAAGAGGTGGGTTGCGGAGGGCAGGCCGCTGACGACGGAGGAGCCGAAGCGCATCCCAACCAAGTACAGCATCGGCAAGCGAGACCCGTCGGTGCGGGCGATGCGGGAGTACATCGCCGGACGGCTGGGAAGGTCAGGCACGAAGCTCCTGGACACGCGGACATACGAGGAGTTCGCGGGTCAGTTGACCTCGGCGCCGGGCACGCACCAGCCGGATATCTACCGCAAGGGGCGGATACCCGGCGCCGTCCATATCCCGTGGGACGACGCCTCGGACAAAGACGGCAGCTTCAAGCCCGTCGAAGAGCTACGCCGTATGTACCTTGCGAAGGGGATCGGGCCGCGGGACGAGGTCATGACGTACTGCCGGCTCGGGGTGCGGGCGTCCTACACCTGGTTCGTGCTGAGGTACCTGCTTGGATACGAGGACGTGAAGAACTACGACGGGTCGTGGACGGAGTGGGGCAACTCGGTAGGGGTGCCCATCGAGACGGGCCAGTAGAGTAGAATGCGCGGAACGGGTACGAAGGAGGATCGGATGGCTACCAAAGAGAGAGTCGCGTATGTCAACGGCAAGGTCGTGCCGGAGAGCCAGGCATCCATCTCCATCAACGATGTCGGCTTCCTCTACGGCGATGCTGTATTCGACACGACCCGCACGTTCGACAAACGCATCTTCAAACTAAAGGAGCACTTGGACAGGTTCTACCACTCGCTGCGGTACATGCGGATTGACCCCGGCATGTCTAAGGAGGAGATGGCGCGCCTCACGATGCAGGTGTTGGATGCCAACCTGCCGCTGTTGGGGCCGCACGAGGACTATTGGGTGTCGCAGCGCATCTCGCGCGGCGTGCGGGGCACGGGCAAGCCGATGGTGCCCACGGTGGTCATGGAGTGCCACCCGCTGCCGCTCAAGGAGCGGGCGAAGTCATTCCGGGATGGGCTGCAGATCGTGACGCCGTCCATCCGAAGGACGCCGCCCGAGTCCATGAGCCCGCGGGCCAAGGTCCACAACTACATCAACATGATCCAGGGCGACCTGGAGGTCAAGTCGCAGAACCCCGATGCGTTGGCGATTCTGCTGGACACGAACGGCAACATCGCCGAGGGGCTTGGGAGCAACGTGTTCATCGTCAAGGACGGCGCGCTCATCACCCCCAGAGACCAGTTCGTGCTTGGCGGCATCAGCCGTGAGACGACGATTGAGCTGGCCCAAGAGTTGAACATCGAGGTACGTAAAGAGGACATCGACCTTTTTGATGCCTACACCGCCGACGAGGCGTTCGTCACGTCAACCAGCTACTGCATCTGCCCCGTGTCCAAGTTCAACGGGATGAAGGTGGGCGACGGCGTGCCCGGCCCGGTCACCGACAGGTTGCAGAAGGCGTACAGCGGCCTGGTAGGGATGGACATCGTGGGGCAGTACCTGGCGCACCTGAAGTAACGGCCCTTCGCCTTCCTGGTCTCACCGCATCTCGCTGCGAACAGAACAGCCCCGTGGCATCCACGGGGCTGTTCTGTTCCTAAATGGGTGGGATGTGTGTGGAAATGGTGGGGGTGCACTAAGCAAAAACCCCAATCTGAAACTGACATGTTGACTTCCGTTTGCAAACGATGCTACAGCCCCTGGGCCCCAACGACTGCTCTGCCCCACCTAGATTTGGGCAACAGGCTAGGAACGCCTTGCTGAAGGCTTGCTGGCCTGTCCGGCGGACTTCAAGATTACTCTGGTCGGCGCAGGCTGAGTTACCCACGTGGTGCGAGCCAAATCTCTGCAAACCATCGTATCGCGGTCCCGAGGATGCATAGGAGTTGTCCAGTTTTCAACTGGGGCAGTACACTACCCTGCGAAAAACATAGGGGCGTCCCGACTGGTCGGGACGCCCCCTGAGGCATTCGGAAAGAAGTGTTGGCTAGCCTGCCGCCGCAGCCGCCGGGCGGAGTTCCTGGACGCCGTCGAGGAAGCCCCACCACACATCCAGCGCCACGTGCAGGGCCTCTTCGACGGCGGGCTCTTGCGCGGCTGAGGTGTGTGCGGCGATGGCCTCGCGCTCGCGGCGGGAGTGGTCTTCGTCGAGGGTGCTGTGGACGGCGAAGAACTTGAGGGCGCCGGCCTCGTAGATGCCGTGGTGGCCCTTGAGGCCGCGCATCTTCTGGAGCGCAATCTCCGGCACCTGCGACTCATAAGCGTACACCGCGGCCAACCCCTCCTGGAACGAGCGGTGGCCGCAGAGGTCCTCGTACGCTTTCAGGAGCGCCTGGGTGTTAGGGTGGACCTTCTGCCGCTCGACCGTCTTTCGGTTCAGGCCGACGGCGGCGCAGAAGTCGAGCCACAGCGCCCGGTGGTTCTCGGTGCCGTGTTCCTCGTCCCAGAGGTTGTCCAGGATGGCCTGGCGCACGTCGCGGTCCGGGCAGCGGGAGTGGATGGCGCTGAGGAACCTGGGGAAAGCAGCCTCGAAGAAGTAGTACTGCGCAGCGTAGGCCGCCAGGTCTTCCAGGGTCAGGCGGCCCGCCTGCCAGTCCTGATAGAACGTGTGCTTGAGGAGGGAGCGCTCCGCGATGCAGTGCTCCAGCCGGTTCAGAAGACTCTTCGCCACTTGGGCCTCCGAGAACGATACGTTAGAAGTGTCACAACCATCTTATCGTACCGTCCCCCGAGGTGCATTGGCAAGCAGGGGGCAGGAAACGGGATTAGCGCTCCATCCGGGGGCTCCGGCTGGCGGGCGTGGCCTGCTGCATCTCGTGCAGGCGGCTGGCGAGGGCGCTCCGCTCGACCAGCACGGGCGCCTGGCTAGCGCCGGACCGTTGCATCCTGCGGGCGATGCGGTTGCCGACGTGCATCTGCTTGAGGCAGACCTTGGAGCCGCGGCCCATCCGCAGCGGAGCAGTGTAGTCCACCACGTATGGGAACCCCTCGCTCATCCCCTTGAAGAAGGACCGCTGCTCGCCGCAGACCCGCTCGCACGTCGCCGCCTGGTCTTCTCCCGCCCGCTTGGCATCATCGAGGAACGGGCATAGGAAGGTGGTGATGGTCACACGAGTCCCATGGACATCCACCGTCGAGGGCAAGCCCAGCGTTTCGGTGGCGATGCCGAAGGTGTCCCTCGCGGCGCGTAGGTCCGTTCCAGCCTTGTTGAACCATAGGAACCGCTTCTCGACCCACTTGCGCCCCGTCTCGTGGAGCGACCGAGCCGCCATATCCTCGGCCGGCGCCGCCCATGGCTCGTCCGCGCTCGCTTGGTTCATCATCCGGATGTGCATGCGGAAGAGCTGGAGCAACCCCGTCCACTTGTCGTGGGCGGGTGTGGGCATCCAACTCATCATCCTGTAGAACAGGACTTGGAGGTCGGCCTTGGTGTTGCGGATGAGTCTCAGCATTCGGTTCGGCGGCAACGCTCCTTCTTGAGGCAGTCCTTAATACCGTTGATGGAGCCAAAGAGCCGCGGCCATGATGCCGGCGCTGATGGCCAGGACCACCGCGAAGCCGAACTCCTGGCCGAACACGCCCGCCAGCCACGCGCCGACGCCCGCCGCGCCGACGCTGACGCCGTTGAACAGGCCGATGGCCATCCCCTGGTGCCGCTCAGGCACAGGGTCGGTGGAGGTGCTCGGCCCGGTCACGCCAAAGGCGCCGTGGGTGGCGCCGCACAGCGCGAAGAGCGCCGCCGCCGCGGCCAGCGACCAGACCCCGACGGGGGTCAACGCCAGCATCGCGATGCCCAGCACCGATAGGATGCGCCACACGCTGGCCATCTGGTGCAGCCGCAGCGGTGTGAACTTGGCCACGAGGTGCCCGGTGGGGTTGGACGTGGACCACGAAGCCAGCCGAAACAGCAACACGAAGGCGAAAACGGCCCCGCTAGACAGCCCTAACCCTTGCAGCAGGTAGAGCACCGAGGCGGTGTACGACATGCCGATGCCGAGGAACAGGATGGCTGGCAGGACCGTGTACACCACCCAGACGTCGCGGAAGACCGAGGCGGGCGACGGGTCGAGGGCCGAGCCGACGATGCGGCGCGTGGCGGAGTCCTCTATCCTGGGCAACTTGGCCGTGTTTGTTCCTCTCTCCTTGGGAATGGTGCCAACGGCGTACCAGATGCCCAGCGCGGATAGGAGGGTGGCCACCCCGAACGTAACGAACAGCCCATGTTCGGCTCCACCCAGCCCCCAACTCTCTCTGGCGAAGAGCCAGCCAAAGGCGAACACGGTGCCCAAGGCTCCGCCGAGCGCACCAACGGCCGACAGCTTGCCGAAGACTTCGCCCCACCGCGACCGCGGGACCTGCTGGCAAAGGTACCAGGGGAGGGCGGAGTTGGGCACAGCGGTCGTGGCTCCAATCAACAACGCCACTACGTATGCCAACCCCATCGTGCCCGTGGCCGCGAACAGGAAGACCGGAATGGCGCACAGCGCTAGTGAGGCGGCGAGCAGCGGGCGCGAGGGCGCGAGACGCCGGGTCAGGTAGCCGAAACCGAACGAGGCGAAAATGAAACCGAAGTTCGAGGCGGCATCGAGGAGCCCCAAGTTGCTTGTCGTGCCCTGAAGGATCTTAGCCCCGAATACAACGGTGAGCACGTCCACTGCTGAAGAGCTGGCCTGGTAGAGCCCGTATGAGGGGTACACATTGTGTACTCCTGCGGAGGCTCTTCGCGCCAGGGCGCCCCAGGCGGCAGCGGGATGGGCTTCTACTTTCCCGACCGTAGCAATCGCTCCCTAACCAATTTATACTTTTCTTAGACAGAATAAAGCCATGCTAGATAGGGCACAGCTTGAAGTCAATATGGTTGCGAGTATATCCAGGCCCTATGTGCGAGGCACCATTTTGAGCGTCCAAAGACGGGTGCGCGGCCAATACCACAACTTCTTGTGCCACAACTCCCGCAGACGGCAGCGGTAGTGGTCGGTGGCTCTGCCGGTCTTTGGGTAAGGTATGAACAACGGAGTGTTTGTTCTGGAAAAGATTGGGCTGTCTCGAGCGCATGAGGCCGGCGGACAAATGCGCGTCTTCCGAGGGGGTTACGGGTAGAGTTTGGCTACCGACCAGTAGCGATGCGTAGCGCGAGCAGAACCACCGAGGCCACCGATGTGGTGGCGTAGAACGTGGGAAACAGCCACCGTATCGCCACAATCCTGCTGATGTCCTGGCTGTTCCGCCTAGTATTCATGTATTTGGGCAGTCTGATCTGTTCCAGAATCGAGTCTATCTGCCGCAGGCAGTGCTCGAGCTCGGCTTTGAGGCGAAGGCTGGTCACCAGACCGAAGACGGAGAGGGCACCGATGAACGCTATGAGGGCGATCTCGAAGACGAAGTCGTTCGCCGTGCCGTGCATGAGGGAAAGGGTGGTACCGACGACGAGGGCATAGATGTTGGTGAACCACATGCGCTCGTTCTTGATATGGCGCGCATTCTCCCAGTTCTGGTTCAGGATGGCGACCAGAGACAGCTCGCTTGCGGGTTTCCATTCGTCTGTCATCTTGGCGCCAGGCCCTTCATTCGACATTCGCCAACCTAGGCCGTCGTCCGTCTTATTTGCGACTTTCGCTCCTCGTCTCTTGCGTGGATGACGCCCATCAGGCGCGTTCCTTCAGGGCCACTGAAATAGTCCTCCGCCCAACCGGCCGAGTCCTCGATCAGTTTGGCGGTGCCGTCTTGGTGGTTCGGGTGGTTGGAGTTATATGCGGACATGTCCGCCGTAGGGGGTTCGAGGATGAAGACATTGCCCAGCTTGCCGAACTTCTCCAGTTCATACTGGCACAGCCGGTTCAGGGCGCTGATGGCCGCTCGGGTCAATGGCCTGAGCGGGCCATAGCCGTGCGTTTGCAAAAAGTGAGGGCAGTGGAGTACCATCATGTCCGTCGCGCCGTTTTCGTACGCGGTCTCGACGCCGCAGTGGCTGACCACACCGCCGTCCACATACTCTCTCCCGTTGATGAACACGGGCGGGAAGACGCCTGGGAGGGCCGAGGAGGCCGGCAGGGCTGGTATGAGTGGGCCTGAGTTGATCGTCGCTTGGCGCCCAGACTCAAGGTCCCTCGCGGTAACCAGCAGTGGTATAGCCAGGTCCTCGAACCTGAGGTCGCCCAGGTGCTCTCGAAGGAATGCCGGCAGCCGCTTCCCGTTGAACAGATGGTTGCGCCCGGTTGCCGCCCGCCACAGAGCGGAAAGGGTCTGGCCTCCGAGGATCTCCCGCACATATTGCGCCTGCCAGACCGCCTTGAGCCGTTCGACGCCCTGCATGTCCGGGCTCGCGGCGAAGACGGCCCCGTTGAGTGCACCGACGCTTGTGCCCACAACGAAGTCTGGTTCGATCCCTCGCCGTGCCAACCCTTCGAGGAATCCGACCTGTACCGCACCCAGCGCACCTCCCCCTGAAAACAACAGCGCGAGTTTCATCTAAGGCCGCACCACCCTTCTCGACGGCTTTGTCTCCAAACATCTAGAATCAGGTTAGTCATGGCACATGAAGGGTACATGCATGAGGAAGTCCCTGGTCGTGAAAGCTCTGTGAACCGTTCCCGAGGCTCCATCCAATGCTTTGACTCTATGGATGAGCGGGCATATCCTAGAACACTGGGAAGGAGAGCGTCTTTTCGCTGATTTTGATGGTTTCCACCGTCAAACACCTGCTTTTCGGCAACCCTCTGACGGTCGCCCAGGCCAAGGCGGAGCGGCTTGGCATCCCCCTCGCATTCGTGCTGGTGGCGGCCAACGCGCTCTCCTCCGTGGCTTACGCCTCGGAGGAGATACTCCGCGCCTTTCAGGGTGGGGGCGTTTCAGCGCAAGGGGTCGCGGTCTTCGTCTCGTTGGCCATACTCGGCCTGATGCTCATCGTGACCATGTCGTATGACCGGGTCATCCGCAGCTACCCTCAGGGTGGGGGCGCCTATGTGGTGGCGAGGGAGAACCTGGGCACAATGGTTGGAGTCGTCGCGGGTGCCAGCCTGCTGGTGGACTACACCCTCACCGTGGCTGTGTCAGTCACCGCGGGCGCAGCAGCCATCGTGTCTGCCTTCCCCGAAATCGTGCACCACCGTATCGAGATCGCCGTAGGGATGGTTGGCCTGTTGGTGTTCCTGAGCTTGCGAGGCACCCGCCAATCGGCCCAACTTCTGGCGCCGCCGGTCTATCTGTTCGTCATCAGCATGTTTGTGATGATTTGCGTGGGCCTCATACGCTACTTCACGGAGGGGGTAACCGTTGTGCCAGACCAACGGGTCCTGACGTTCCAGGTGCAGGGCCTCAGTCTGCTCCTGCTTATCCGAGCCTTCGCTTCGGGCAGCGTGGCCCTGACAGGGGTAGAGGCAGTCTCCAACTCCCTTGGCGTCTTCAAGCCACCCGAAACGAGACACGCCCGTTTGACCTTGTTGTTGCTGGGCGTTCTGCTGGCCATGCTGTTTCTGGGCATCAGTTCACTCGCTTTCCTGTACCGCTCCGAACTCATGACGGAAGAGACGCTGGTCTCGCAGGTGGCCCGGGTGACCTTCGGGACGAATGCCCTGTATTACATCGTCCAGTTCAGCACGCTCGTTGTGCTCATCATCGCGGCCAATACTAGTTTCGTAGCCTTCCCGCAGCTTGCGGCCAAGCTGGCTCGGGATGGGCTCTTGCCGCGGCCGCTGACCAATCTCGGCGATCGGTTCGTGTACAACTATGGGATCCTCGTCCTAGGTGGCCTTTCTACTTTACTGGTCATCGCGTTCTTCGGTGAGGTCCACCTTCTACTGCCGCTGTATGCCATCGGCGTGTTCATCGGTTTCACGTTGACTCAAGCGGGCATCGCCGTCCATGTCTGGAAGCGACCCTCTCCCGGTTCGCTGCCCTGGTTCTTGGTCGCCGCGGTGGGCGCTGTCGTTACCGGCATCGTCACCTTGGTATTCCTCGTAGTCAAGTTCACGGACGGCGCTTGGATGGTGGCAGTCGCCATCCCGGTCATCCTCGCTCTGTTCTGGGCTATCAGGAGCCACTATAGCGACGTGGCGCGCGCCCTCTCCATCGAGCGCTACAGCCAACCTCCAGGGAGGCTGGGCAGCCAGGTTGTCGTCCCCATAGGCGGTGTCCACCGTGCGGTGCTCCCTGCCCTTGAACACGCCCGCGCCCTCGGGGGCCAGGTCCGAGCCGTCCACGTGTCCACGGATGAGGAGGTGACCCAGAACGTCCAACGCCGCTGGGCCAAGCTGCGCACCGACATCCCGCTCATCGTATTGCCCGCGGCACGTACCGGTGTCGTGGAGCCGCTCATCGAGTACATCCACATGGTCGCCAAGTCGCACCCCAACGAGTACGTTACCGTCGTCCTCCCCGAATTCGTCCCCAAGCGCTGGTGGCACCGGGTGCTCCACAACCGCACCGCCACGCTTCTCAAGCGCGCCCTCCATACGGAGAAGCGCGTCATCGTCACGAACGTCCCGTACCACCTGCCCAGGTAGTCGGCCGAAGCTGACGCGGCCAACGGGCGGGTGCTACAATTCGGGGAACCCCGATGGGCTGCAGCTCTGGTCTATGACGCCAGAGCCGCACTTTTATGAGACCTGGATCATCCTAACCTGAGCGGAGGCCGTTTACCCTCGTGTCGGGCGAAGCCATCGGCGCCGCCGTCATTTTCGGCCTTATCTACCTCCTCATCATCCGTGGCAAGCCGGACCACACCGTTGTGGTCTTGGTGGGCGCCGCACTTGTGGTGCTTCTGGGTCTCATAGACAGCGACGACGCTCTCCACCACATAGACATGAACGTCATCCTTCTTCTGGCGGCCATGATGATCGTCGCCGATGTCATGGCGCGCACCGGCGTTTTCGACTGGATCGCCACCAAGGGCATCCGGCTGATGAAGGGGAGCGGCTTCGGCGTCATGGCCCTCCTTGCGGTTGTTACAGCCGTTGTCTCCGCCCTCATAGACAACGTCACCACCGTCGTCATCATGCTCCCCGTCACCATCGCCCTCTGCAAGACCCTCGAGCTCAACCCCATCCCCTTCTTCCTCGGCGAGGTCTTCGCCTCCAACGTCGGCGGCACCGCCACCGTCATCGGCGACCCCCCGAACATCATCGTCGCCAGCGCTGGAGACATCCCCTTCGTCACGTTCATGCTCAACGTCGCCCCAGTCAGCATCCTGTGTATGTTCGTCCTCATCGGTCTCATGTGGGTCTGGTTCCGCAAGGATGTCCGCGTGA
>VGZR01000039.1 GCA_016872515.1 SAR202 cluster bacterium | reverse complement strand
AGTGACTGTGGCAAGCCCAATGGAGCGCGGTGTGTTCACAAGTACATATGATACGTAGTATCAGAGACAGGCCTTGGAGCCAGAAAGGACACGGGAATGGAGTTCTACGATTTTAAGCACAGGAAGAAGGTCACAATAGCCGATGGACAACTCGAGAAAACCGTCATCCAGCAATCGGGTACCCGCAAGGTTTACGGTGTAACGGCCACGAAGGACGGCCTCAAGCTGTTCCGGATTGTCAGTAAGAGCGTTTGGGATGCTTTGAAGGTGCCAGAGGTGAAGACTAAACCGAAAGCCTGATATGTGGTGGTTCAAGCAGGCGGTGTTGCATCAGACCGAACCCGAGGTGCAGCTCATGCACCCCTGGTACCTGGATTACTCGAAGCTTGACGTGTCCATCAGAGGACTTGTGTACGCACTGAACTGTACCGATCTGGTGGAAACCCTCTGCTCCTGCGGAGGGCATCCAGAATCACGAAGATGGCAGGAGGAGACGGGGGCCGCGTACGTGCTCTACCGGGTGTTGCATCCTTGCCGATGGACTGAGGTAGTGTCGCGACTAGAAAGAACGTCTGGTTCATGGGACGGAGTGCGGTTCCTGACGCAAGGAAAGCGGGAGCAGTGGATGGCATTCCAGGCGAAACAAGGGCCGGCAGACCACGTACGGCAGAGACTGGATACAGCCATCTCACAGACGACCATACTGGTCAGCCAGTACGAGGCCGGTGAGATGAATGGGGTGTTCCAACGCCATCTCGACCCGGGAATTGCAGATGAAAAGGAGTTCACTTTGAGGGAGGGAAAGTCAGTATGAACATCTATGTGGGGAATCTGGACGAGAAGGTCACCGAGCAGGAACTGCATACCGCCTTCGCCGCATTCGGCAAGGTTGACACCGCCCGGCTCATCACCGACCGCTTCACCGGCAAGCCAAGAGGCTTTGGGTTCGTGGAGATGCCCAATGCGACCGAGGCAAACGCCGCCATCCAAGGTATGAACGGCAGGCCGCTCCAGGGCCGTCCGCTGACGGTCAACGAGGCCCGCCCGAAGACGGAAGGCGGCCCGAGGCGCGACAGCCGTGGCGGCGGTGGCGGCGGCCGCTGGTAGTCTCCTTCCGCGGCAATCTCACCACTACGAGGAGTCGCGAGATGACAAAGATCTTGGCGTATTGCTTTAAGATACGGAGGCAGTCCGAGGTCATCGAACCGAAGATTGTACAACTCAAGAACGGCCGCAAGGCTGTGCGGGGCACGGCCAAGGACGCCCCCGATTGTGAGGTTTTCCGTATCCTCGGCACGCTGGAAGCGGAACAGCTTGAAAAGGAATTAAAGAGATAGGTCCGGCGTTGACAGTCTCCGCTGTGAATGATACCGTGTCTCAGCCGAGTGCATCCATGTGACGTGGAGGACAAAGGGCATGGCGACACGGGTGGCTCTAAAGGCTTCTGCCGCGCGTCCCGACCTCACCAGCGTTCTCGAAGACAAGGGCTACCGAGTGACGGGGCCGCGGCTGAACATCATCCGTCTGCTGGGGAAAAAGAACGAAGGCTTTTCCGCCGAGGAGATCAACTACGCGCTGCCGGGGGTGGGCCGCGCGACGGTGTTCCGCACCCTGAAGCTGCTGCTGGGCGCGAACGTCATCTGCAAGCTCACCACCCGTGACGGCGGCGTCAAGTACAGCCTGGCGCGGGTGGAGCACCATCACCACACCGTCTGCGTGAAATGCGGCACGGTGGGCGACTTCCGGGACGTCACCATCGAACGGTTGCTACGTACACTCGGTGACGAGATTCAAGGACAGATCGTGGGGCACCGCATCGAGGTGGATGTCGTCTGCCCCTCGTGCCAGAAGGCCTCCCGCAACTAAGACATCCTGGATTGGACCCCGAAAACCAAGACTCATAAAAGGACACACACTAATGATACTACGTCTCATAGCCCTGAAGGCACGCGCGAAACCGCTTGTATCCTTGCTCGCCCTTTGCCTCATCTCTGCGGCGGCGTTCGCGTGCGAACAAAATGCCTCCTCCGACATCACCACGCCGACGTCAGCCAGCCGCATTGCGGACACCTCCGCCGGGACAGATGCGGGGCCGGGCAGCCTCTCTGGAACGACAAGAGAGGTCGGCGTGGTGACAACCCTGTACCCCATCGAATACTTCGCCCGCCGTATTGGCGGCGACCGGGTGACGGTGGTGAACCTAGTCCCGCCCGGCGTCGAGGCGCACGACTTCGAGCCGTCGGCGGGCGACATCCGGGCCATCACCAACGCGGAGCTGGTGCTGTACAACGGCACGGGCTTCGAGCCATGGATGGGCCGGGCGCTGGAGGCGGCGGACGCGAAAGCCCGCGCCATAGAGGTCAGTGCGAGCATCGCCGACTTGGAGGGTGGCGAAGACGAGCACGTTGAGGAGAAGGTTGGGCACGAAGAAGAGGCGGAGGAGCACTCCGGCCTAGACCCCCATGTCTGGCTCGACCCGATGAAGGCCGCCGAGCAGGCCGAGCTTGTCCGCGAGGCCCTGAAGCAGCTCAGCCCATTCGATGCTGAAGCATACGACGCTGCCACCGCACAACTTTTAGGCGAACTGGACGCGCTGCACCGCGAGTTCCTGGCCGGCCTAGCCGACTGCCGCCTCGACCACTTCGTCTCCACCCACCGCGCCTTCGCCTACCTCGCCAAACGCTATGGACTGGAACAGCTTTCCATTTCCGGCCTGTCGCCTGAGGCCGAACAGACACCAACCGAACTCGCCCGCCTGACCGACCAACTCAAGGATCTGGGCGTGAAGCACTTGCTTGTCGAGCCGAACATCAGCGCCAAGCAGGCTGAGACCATGGCCCGCGAGATTGGCGCGGCCATCCTGCCATTGCATCCGCTAGAATCGCTGACGCCGGACGAGGTGCAGCGCGGTGAGTCCTACTTCACCATCATGCGCGCCAACCTCGCCAGCCTGCGGACCGCACTGGACTGCAAGTGAAAGACGCAACCAACAAAGGCAACGGCCTTGTCCCCCAGGGCGGCGCTCCATACCTGGAGTTCCGCGACGTCTTGTTCGCCTACGGCGCCCATACCGTCGTCGAGAACCTCACCCTTAAAGTCGAGCGCGGCGAGTTCGCAGCCATCCTCGGCCCCAACGGCAGTGGGAAGACGACCTTGCTCAAGCTCGCCCTCGGCCTGCTGACCCCATCACGTGGTGAAGTTCTCATCATCGGCAGCCCCCCCGAGAAGTTCCGGGAGTGGGGCAGGGTAGGGTACGTCCCGCAGCGCCTGGATAGCTCACAGGCCGACTACCCCGCGACCGCCTTCGAGGTCGTGGCCCAGGGCCTCTACCGCGGCCCCGACCCGCTGGCGTTCTTGCGGCTCACTAGCAATGCCAAAGTCACCTCGGCCCTGGGAACGGTCGGCGTGGCTGACCTAGAGAGGAAGAAGTTCTCCGCCCTCTCCGTCGGCCAGCGCCAGCGCGTCATGCTGGCCAGGGCGCTGGTTCGCGAGCCCGACCTGCTCGTCCTGGACGAGCCGGTCGCCGGTGTGGACATCGCGGCTGAGGAGCGCTTCTATGCCCTGCTGCGACGCCTCAACCGCGAGCGCGGTATCACCATTATCTTGGTCACCCACGACATCGGCGCCACAATGTCGGAGGCCACCACCGTCGCTTGCATCAACCGCACCCTCGTCTTCCACGGCCCGGCCCACGCCATCACCCACCACGAGCTTTCGGCCCTCTACGGCATCCCGATGGAAGTCCTGCTCCACAACGCCCTCCACGAGCACAGGTAGGGGGCAGCCGATGGACATCTTCACCTACGACTTCATGGTCCGCGCCCTCATCGGCGGCGCCCTCGTCGGCCTGCTGGCGCCCGCCATAGGCCTCTTCCTCGTGCTACGCCGCCTCTCCCTCATCGCCGACAGCCTCGCCCACGTCGCTCTGATGGGCGTCGCCATCGGCCTCGCCACCGCCGCATTCCCGCCCGCGGTCGCCCTCGGCTCCACCTCCGCCGCGGCGTTCTCCATCGAGCAGCTCCGCATCCGCCGCATACTGCCCGGCGACGTCGCCCTCGCCGTCGTCCTCTACTGCAGCCTCGCCATCGCCGTCGTCGTCATCAGCCTAGCCAACGGCTTCAACGTTGACCTCTTCAGCTACCTCTTCGGCAGCGTCCTCACCATCTCGCCCAGCGACCTGTGGCTCGTCGTCGGCCTCGCCATCGTCGTCGCCGCCTTCGTCGCCGTCTTCTACACCGAGCTGTCCCAGACCTCGTTCGACACCGACCTCGCCCGCACCACCGGCGTCCGCGTGAACCTCGTCAGCCTCGCCTTGGCCGTCCTCACCGGCGCCACCATCACTCTGTCCATGCGCATCGTCGGCGTACTGCTCGTCGGCGCCCTCGTCGTCATCCCGGTCATGGCCAGTCTGCGCCTAGCCACCGGCCTGCGCGCCACCACGCTCCTGGCCATGGCCATCGGCGTCGCCAGCGCCGTCGGGGGCATCATCCTGGCCTACTACGCCGACATCGCCGCGAGCGGCTCCGTCGTGCTCATCTCCATCGGCTTCCTAGTGATCGCCTCTGGCTGGTCCTGGGCAAGGAACAGGCTAAGTAGGGCAGGGTAGGGGCTGAGAAACCCCTCGCCCAGTGAAGGAGGGGAGAGCGCCTTTGCAACGTCCGGCGCTAGAAAGGGGTGAGGGGCGCTAAAGCAGCTCTGGCCCTTCCAGAAACGCCTCCAACTGCGGCGGCAGCGGCGACGCGAACTCCACCATGCGCCCTGTCGAGGGCAGCGCGAGCTCCAGCCGCGCCGCGTGCAGGAACTGCCGCCCCAGCTTCGGCTCCGCCTTGCCATACGTCGCATCGCCTACCACCGGATGGCCGATGGACGCCAGATGCACCCGAATCTGGTGTGTCCTGCCTGTCACCGGCATCGCTTCCACCATCGCGTAGCCACGGAACCCCCGCACCACTCGATAGTGCGTCACCGACGGCCTGCCATCCTCCACCACCGCCATCCGCTTGCGGTCGCGCCTGCTGCGTCCCACCGGGGCCTCGATGGACGCCTCCTTGGGGTGAGGCGTACCTTGAACCAGCGCTAGGTATGTCTTATGGACATGCCTCGCCTTGAACTGCGCCGTGAGGCTGGCGAAGGCCGCGTCGTTCTTCGCCACGACCAGCAGCCCCGAAGTGTCCTTGTCCAGCCGGTGCACGATGCCAGGGCGCAGCCTGCCGCCGATGTCCTGAAGGTCGTGGATACGGGCTAGCAGCGCATTCGCCAGCGTGCCGGCCTTGTGGCCTGGCGCTGGGTGCACCGTCATCCCCGCTGGCTTGTCCACCACCAGGATGTCCTGGTCCTCATACACGACCTTCAGGGGAATGGCCTGAGCCTCCAGATAGCTCGTCGTGGCTTCGGGCACCTCGACGCGCACCGTCTGGCCCGCCTCGGGCTTCAGGGACGACTTCGCGGGTGCGCCGTCAACGGTGACATGCCCTTCTTCGATGAGCCGCTGCACCCGCGCTCTCGACAACTCCGGCCTCCGCCGCGTCACGAACAAGTCCAGCCGCTCTCTGGTAGCGTCCACGGTTAGGATAAAGGCGTCAGTCATGGCTGCAACTCTGTGAAAACGGGTAGCTGCCTTGTCATCCTGAGCGGAGCGAAGGATATCTTCCTGCCGCTCCTGAATATCAGGCCGCCTGGCTTGCTACCACTCCAGGGAGAGATGTCCCGACACATCGGGACTCGCGACACTTATGTCGGAGCCTCGGCAGCGCCTCAGCATGACAAGCCGGGCAAGCCGTCTTACGCGCCATCGCCGGGGGGCGCGTTCGCCTTCTGTCCCGGCTGCTCCGTCTTCGTCGTGAAGACCGACAGCGTCACCATCAGCGCGATGCCCACCACGATGGACGAGTCCGCTACGTTGAAGATGGGCCACGGCCCGATGTCCACGAAGTCCGTGACCGTCCCCATCCTCAGCCGGTCCAGCAGGTTGCCGAAGGCGCCGCCCAGAAGCAGGCCGATGGCGAAGCGCAGGAACGGGCTGGGCAGCGCGTGTGTCCTGTAGAAGTAGAACAAGAAAGCGATAGCCCCGAAGGAGAGCACGGTCAGCAATACAGTCTGGCCGGAGAACAGACCGAAGATGGTGCCCGTGTTGGTCCCATGCGTGATGCGCGCGAAGCCCTCGGCCGGCCACGACTCACCGAGGCGCAGGTTCGCCCGCACCAGGTATTTGGTCAACTGGTCGAGGCCGAACACCGCGCCCCACGTCGCCGACAGCACCCAGTCCGTGAAGATGCCGGACCACCAGTCGCTGCGCCCGCCGGCCTTCGGAGACTCAGCCTCCGGCCTCTGTGTTACCTGCTCATCCAACCTCGATTACCTGATGTCTTGATGATGAACACGATAACACACCATTTCTTCTCACGCGAACCTTGCCGCTGTTTCGGACAGGGAGTATGGCCGCAAGAATCCTCCTGCACCCTGTTCCGGGCGCAGGAGGACGATGATTGGCAACCGAAGCTTTTAGCCCGACGTGGGAGAGAGCAGTATGAGAAAGTTTAGACTCTTACTACCCCTTACTCTGGTCGCCCTCCTCGTAATCCCTCTGCTTACCCTGGAAGCGGCCCCGGCAACGGAGCCGCCGGGGAACGGGGACGTCGCCATCGTCCACCTCGGCAAGGCCAAGGACAAGAATGGTACAGAGGTGGAGGGCATCAAGATCATACACTACAAGAAGGGCTTCGCCAAAAGCGGCGGTGGAAAGCCCGGCGGCACTACCTGCTATGCGTTCCTGGCCAGCGATGCCCGCTGGCGGGCTACTACCTGGTGCTCTTCTTTGGCGGCAAGGGAGACCGCTACGGCCCGCTGAACGAATTCTTCTCCGCCACAACACCCGTGCTACTCATCCTGCTCGCCATCTGGATCTACGCCATTGCCCGCAGGGAGACCGGGCCGTGGTTCGACATCGTCACTTGGCTGGCGGTAGGCGGCATGGCTGTCGCCGCCACCGGCCAGTTCCTCCTCATCATGGGCGGCATCTCCTTGGGGACGTCCTTCATGACGGGCGGAGCGGGGATCCTGCCAGTCTTCGCCCAGTGGGCCGCCCTGGCCCTGCTCGCTGTGGGACGACACCTACTTTGGGCCCCCATGGGGTGGCTGGCTATCGCCTGCCTCGGCCTGAGCGCCCTGCTCATGGCCGTGTGGGGCCTTCGTCTTAAAGCCGCTATCCGGCCCATCGGCGTTGCCCTGACTCTCGCGCTCGCAGCCTGGATGGGCACTCTAGTCTGGGACCTGCTGCGTAACGCCTAGCCCCAGGCATTTTCACAACCTCAGTGTCGCCAGCAGCTTGGCCACGGCTTCTAAACTCCAGCAGCACCGATGACAACATGAAGCCGTCAGCTGTTTATTACTTTCCCGACTACGGCCATAGTGTTGTGAGGCCAGAGGGGCAGTGGCATGATTTCGTCCGATCCCAGGGGAGCAAGAATGAGTGAACTACATTCACTTTGGGGATAACCTACCCATACTACAAGGCATTGAGTCAGAATCTGTTGACCTAATCTACATAGACCCTCCCTTCAACTACTTACCCTTAGTGGTGTTAGACGAGAATACTGATCGCTGGTATGTCGTGCCTTCCCAGGAAGTTGCGCGGATGGTTGTGCGTAAGCGTCGTGGTCAGCATACTGAGAATCCCTTTAAATCTGCGACTCTACGAACGAAAGACATCAAGAGATTAGTTGTAGCAGACCAGGCCAATCTCCGAGATGAGACCTTACAAGCCGTCACGATGGGGGACCAGTATCCGAAAGTGCGTGAGGCCATGCAGGCTATTCTCAAGCAATCTACCAATCTTGCTTCGGAGTCCAGAGAACTGGTGCGAAAAGCCCTGAAGTAAAGCGGATTTTCCTCATAAAGGGGTTGCTAGGGTGCCCTACAGCGGCTCGTCGGAAGCGAAGCGGCGCAGCACGTTATCCGTCAGGCGCGACACGTTGTTGTCGAAGTTGTTCATGGGCAGCGAGCCGCACCACGAGATGGAGCCCACCGAGAACACACCGCCGCCCTTGGGTGTCTCGAAGAACACCAGGTCGCCGCGCACCATTGGACTGACGGTACCCCCGTGTAGCCCTGTGATGGCCGGGTTCTCCTCCCGCACGTGCTGGTACGCATCGGACAGCCCCGTCGTCGTCGCCAGCAGCAGCGCGTGGCGCGGCGTGCCCAGGCTATAGTCTAGCCGGTCCACCTCGAACCCGCCCGCGCCGTACTCGACCACCAGCGACGGGAAGTCGCCGATGAGTTCGTCGTCGCCGATGCCCTCGAAGATGAACGCAGCCCGCGGGTCGAAGCTCCCCTCGAGCCGCTTGTACGGCGCATTGCGGTCGAATCCCTGGGCCGTGAAGCCCACGCCCAGCATCTTCTGCGGCGTCCGTCCGCTGTTGCGCCAGATCCCGCCCAACTCGCCCGTCGTGCTGTGGAACCACTCGCCGGGCACCACCTGAGTCGGCCCCGTGCCGTGTGACTTACGCACCTCGACGACGTGCGGCTTGCCCGGCGCGAAGGACGTCACCCAGTAGAACCCGTTGCCGCCCAGGTACATCAGCCGCCCGCCGTTCGCGAGGTACGCCTCGATCGCGTCCAGCATCTGGGCCGACCAGTACTCCGGGTGGCTGCCCGTGACCACCACCTTGTACGGCGATAGCGCCGCCAGTCCCTCGTAGTGCAGGTCCTCGTCCGTCGCCACGTCGTAGCCGTGCCCCTTCGCCTCCAACCAGCCCACCAGGTGCAGGTCGGCGTTGAACTGGTGCGGCGAGCCCTTGCCGGAGACCAGCGCGGGCATGTCGTACTTGGGCCGCATGTTCGCGATGGGGCGCAGCCGCGACGAGTAGTGCACGTAGCTCCTGTCGGCGTGGTAGTCGTACAGGCTGTTCAGTTTCTCCCTGACGATGTACTTGTCCTGGAGGGAGACTGGGTACCTGATGCCCGCACTGGTCATTATCTCCTTGACCAGAGGCAGCTCCATGACGTGCTCGTTGGCGTAGGCCAGGTAGCTGTTGGTCGGAGCCAGGAACAGGATGCGGTTGGTGGCCGCGCCAGCGGCGGGCCGCACGAAGAACGGCACGTAGTCCTCGCCCCTGGCTGTCGTGAGCTTCGCTGCATAGATCCCGCTGCGCATCTTGGCGGGCACCTTCAGCTCGAAGTCCGCCTCCCACTTCGCGTCCTCTAGGTCGTCGTCGTGGAAGTGGATTGCCCCATACTCGTGCGGCGCCAGCTTCCAGTCCGGCTGCCTGCCCGTCCAGGCGTGGCCTGGCGTCGCCCTCAGCGGCATGTTCACCACGCAGCCGTGGAGCCGGTTCGGGCCGGTGTCGCTGACCTTGTCGGCGGAGATGTCCTGCGAGAAGTCCCACGCTGCCGTCAATGCTTGGCCGAACGACGCGGGGCTTGCGCCGCGGGCCAGCGACTCCATCTCCTCATACGACAGCGCACGGCTGAACAGGCGCGGGCTGTCGAGCTTCCCGTTGAAGTGGCCCGCTACCGCAGGCCTGCCTGCATCGTTCTTCGACCAGAAGGCCGCCATGAGCAGGGCCGCGCCGTCGCCGCCGACCCCGATGGCGTCTACCTTGCGCTCTATGGCCACGCTGGTGTCCTCCAGTACCCCTGGGGCAGGAACCACCGCCTGTTGCACCACCCGCAACATCCCTCCCTCAGCATCGTAGGCTGCCGCCGCGAAGTACCACTCACCCTGACGCATCGCCCGGCCGCTGGATACGGTCTCGAACGTCCCTTTCCCGTCGCCCAGCGACAGCGCCAGCTCGCCCCGCTCGTTCAGGAACAGCCCGAAGCCGCCGTCGCCGTCCCACTTCGCCACCAGGCCCTGCAGCCCTTTGGCAGGCGTCGTCGGCAACACCCAGGCAGCGATGGTGAACCCCGCACCGAACGCGAGCGCCGGGCTGTTCTCCACCACCGCGTAGGAGCCAAGGGGAAGCGCCTGCTGCCGCCCGCGGTACTCGCCTGAGACCGCCGTCCGCACCGCCTTCTCTTTAAAGCCCGGCCCTCTCGGGTTGGGGTCCCCGTGGATGAGCCGCACGATGTCCGCGCGGTACGCCCGCTGCGTGCAACTCACCATGAACCGGATGGTCTCGCCGGGCCGCACGCTGAACCTGTCCGTATACCCTATGACTTCCATGACACCACTCCTGAAAGAGCTATTCTCTCAACGCCATCAGTCACCCTCACCCTTTGCTCGCGGAGCGCGAGCAAAGGCCTTTCCTGTCGAGGGAGGGGACGGGTGAGAGGCATCCCCGGAGGCCCTACGTCAGCGCCTGCTCGAACGCCTGCACCAGCTGCTTGTTGGTCCTCCGCAGCACCGTCGTGTTCACGTGCAGCAGCGTTGCGCCCTCGAACGCCTCCTCCTTGGGGTAGATGTACACCCCTTTCTTCCGCAGCCGCTGCGCCAGTCGCTCCACCTCCACACCCTCAGCGACGCGCATCGGGAAAATGTTCGACCCATGCTCGAAGGGGTGGATGGCGATGCTCTCCAGCTGGTTCAGATCCTCGAACAGCTTGCTCGCCTTGTCCATTGCCTCGGCGAACCGCTCCTCGAAGCCCTCGGTGCCCTGCAGCGCCAGGCCCGCGATGAGGTAGGCGAACGGGATGCCCCCGCCGAACCGACGCCGGTCGTGGTACAGTCCCTCGATGAACGCGGAGCCGCCAGCGAGTATCCCACCGAACGGCGCCCCGAAGTACTTGTACAGCGACACATACACCGAGTCGAACATCGCCGTGTACTTGCGCACCGGGATGCCCGTCGCCGCCGACATCATGAACAGTCGCGCTCCGTCCAGGTGGCTCCCGATGCCCTCCTTGCGGCAGAAGGCAGTGATGGCCTTCATCTCTTCGAAAGGCACGATCTGGCCGCCCTGCCTGCGCACCGGCGACTCCACCACCACACAGCCGACCTCGTTGAGCACGCGGCTGTCCGCGTACTTCTTGTGCGCCGCCGCCAACTCCTCGGCGGTGAAATACACCCGGTCGGTCGCCAGCGGCACCAGGTTGATGCTGCTCAGCCGCTGGATGCCGTCGCCCTCGTCCAGGTACATGTGGCTCCGCTCCTGGACGAACGCGCGGCCTTTCGTCCCGCAGTGCCGCCGTACCGCCAAGTGGTTCGCCAGCGTCCCCGTCGGGCAGAACATCGCCGCTTCCTTGCCGAGAATCTCGGCCATCCGCTGCTCCAGCAGCCCCACCGTCCCACCCCGCGACGACAGGTCCGACTCGTACCCATGCTCCCGCTGGTAGTCGGCCATCCCCTGGATAAGAGAGTCCGGCGTGCTCGGCTCCCAGTCGAGGCGGAACATCACCGCCTTGGGGTCGGTCGGCTGGGAAAGTCCCTCTTTCGTCACCTTCGCCTTGGCCATGGATAACTCCTCCTTCGATGGCGTTGTTTTGTCATCCTGAGTGCAGCGATGGACCCCTCCCGCGTAGAAAGATGCTTCGCTTGGCGTGCGGATGATACCACTTCGCTCCCTGGACTGAACAACCCAGCCTTGCCGCAACACGGCCGCACTGCTACCATCGCCTCATGCCTCACTACCGCCTCGCCTGCACCGCCTGCGGCAAGAGACACGACCCCGGCGTTGACGCGCTCCGCTGCCGCTCCTGCTACGCGCCCCTGGAGGTCGCCTACGCCGTCGGAGGCCGTCTCGGGCCGATGGGGATGCCTACGCCGGTCCACGATCCTGACAACGCCGTCTCCCTCGGCGAAGGCCGAACCCCCTGTATCGAACTGCCCCGCATGGCCCATGCGCTTGGCGTCGGCAGGCTCGTCGCGAAGCTGGAGTACGCCAACCCCACCGGCTCCTTCAAGGACCGCGGCGCCGCCGTCATGCTCAGCGTCATGCGCGAGTTCGGGGTGAAAGAACTGGCCGAGGATTCATCCGGCAACGCGGGCGCCTCTGTCGCCGCGTACGCCGCCCGCGCGGGCATCGTCGCCCACATCTTCGCCCCGGCCACCGCTCCAGCCGCCAAGCTCGGCCAGATCAAAGTCTATGGCGCTCAGCTCCACGCCATCCCGGGCCCACGCGAGGCCGCCACCGACGCCGCCGTCGCCTTCCAGCAAGAACAGCGCATCCCCTACGCCTCTCACAACCTCAGTCCTTACTTCGTCGAGGGCACCAAGTCCTTCGCCTACGAGGCCGCGGAGCAGCTGGAGGATGGCCTGCCGATGGACGTCGCCATGCCCGTCGGCAACGGCTCCCTGTTCATCGGGGCCTGGAAGGGGTTCCGCGAGCTGCTTGCCGCGGGCCGCGCCACCCGCATGCCGCGTCTCCACGCCATCCAGGCCGTCGCCGCTATGCCCATCGCAGCCGCCCATAAAGACCAGCCCTGGTCGCCGTCGGGGCAACGGACCATCGCGGGCGGCATCGCCTCCGTCGCGCCGCCGCGCCGCGACGAGATGCTCCGCGTTCTGCGTGAGACACGCGGCCACGCAGCCGCGATCGAAGACGCCGATATACTCCGCTGGCAACGCCTCCTCGCCGAGCAGGAAGGCGTGTACTGCGAGCCCACGTCCGCTGCCGTTTTTGCGGGCATCGCCCGGCTCGTCGCCGAGGGCGCCCTCGATGCCAAGAGCAGCATTCTCGCCCCAATCACCGGCTCCGGCCTCAAAGACGTGCCGCCCACAGGAAAACCCCCTAGCAGATAAACAGGTGGTTCCTGAAGTTTGTGCAAGTCTTCACACTTCTTCACACCCCCCAACGCCTTGTTCATGCCACGTCCTTAGCGCCATACTTAGACTGGACATCGGCCCCCATGCAGGCAATGCAGGAGGCGATTCTAAGCCCGGATAAGGAGGCACCATACACAAGCGAGTTCATCTCATAGGTCTTGTTAGGGGAGTACAATCTCTGGTCGTCGCAACAATCGTGGCCTCATCAGCCCTCATCGCAGTCGCGTGCAGCGAAGAAGAGGAGTCCGAAGCCGCCATCGTGTCTGCCGCTGCGCCGACGGCCACCGCTGGCCCCAGCGACGCCAGCATCACCACGGCCCCGGCCATCACCGAAACCGACCTGCTCAAGTCGCCGCCCGACGTCCCGGTGCTCATCACGCGCAAAGAGGCGGCCCTTGCCAAGATCGAGCTGGAGACGATCAAAAAGACCATGACGCTAGCCGAGGGCATCGAGTACGAGTTCTGGACCTTCAACGGCTCGGCTTCCGGCCCGCTGCTCCGCGTCCGCCAAGGCGACACCATCGAACTGACAGCCAAGAACAACGCAAGCAGCAAGTTCGCCCACTCCATAGACCTCCACGCGGTCACCGGCCCGGGCGGCGGCGCTGTCCTCACGCAGACCTAGACCGGAAAGTCCAAGACCTTCAGCTTCAAGGCTCTGAACCCGGGCTGTACGTCTATCACTGCGCCACTCAGCTTATCCCGCAGCACATCACCAACGGCCTCTACGGCCTCACCATCGTCGAGCCGAAGGAGGGGCTGCCTCCCGTGGACAAGGAGTTCTACGTCATGGAGGGCGACCTCTACACCGAGTGCAAGGTGAACGAGCCTGGTCTCCAGAGGTTCTCGCTGGACAAGATGCTGGCCGAGCAGCCTGGATACATCGTCTTCAACGGCGCCGTCGGCTCCCTGTCCGGCGACAAGGCCCTCAAGGCCAAAGTCGGCGGCCGCGTTCGTATCTACTTCGGTGTCGGCGGCCCGAACATCGTCAGCAGCTTCGACGTCATCGGCGAGATCTTCGACGAGGTCCACCCCGAGGGCGAGGGCCTGCACGATGTCCAGACCACCCTCGTCCGCGCGGGCGGCGCCACCTGTGTTGACTTCACTATCGAAGTCCCAGGCAACTACATCCTGGTTGACCACAGCCTCAGCAGGCTCGTCAGAGGCGCGGCGGGCTTCATCACCGTCACCGGCGCCGACGCACCGCACATCTTCAAGGCCATCGACGACAACTAATCCAGTGGCGAGGGCCACTAAGCCACAACGCGTAAAGCACATCGGGACCTGCGCTCCGGTCATGCCGGAGCACAGGTTCTTACATCATGCGCCCCTCTATCGCTCTGCTGCGCTATGATCCTCCAACACAACATGCCTTCCAGAGAGCGCGGCGGGTTCACCTGAGTGCCGCCCTTCCACTCCGTGGCTGAGTGGCGGACGGCCCGCGCCGTTGACCCTTTCGCCGCAGCGTAGCCTTTCCGGCTTCCCGCCCGGTTTTCACTTCCCCCATTTACCACCCACCATCCGGAGTTTTTGCGTCTTGCTTTCCTTGGAGTTCTTGGCAGGGCGGTGCAGTGCAGCAACAGCAACATGCGTGGATGCTCCGGATAACCGCAGGCAACGCCGCGCCCGCCAGGGTGCACGTCCGCAAGCAGTCCTTCGCCGTCGGCGCGCCTTTATCGTTCGACGAGGAGTACACACACCTCACCGCTCTTGAGTGCGCCCTCGGCGCCATCGGGGCCGACGTGGTTGGCGGACTCAAGGCCGCCGCCAAGCGCCGCAGGGTCAAGCTCGACAACATCGAGGCCACCGCATCTGGCAAATTCAACAACCCCTTGACGTACCTCGCCGTCGTCGGCGAGCCCGGCCACCTGGGCATCGAGCGTGTATCCGTCTCGGTGTTCGTCAACTCGCCCGGCCCTAAGGAGGCCGTCCGAGCGGTCTGGGACGAAGCCCTGGCCCGCTCGCCTCTCGTGCATACGTTCCGCTCTGCCGTCGCCCTCGACCTTGCCATGAAACTCGTCACATAAAGGGGGTCTTGTTATGGATAAGCCAGTGCTCGTCGGTTCCGTGCTCTACGACCCCAAGGTCGCAATGATCTGGGACATCATCAGCGACTAATTCAACGAACAGGGCGTTCCCATGGACGTCCTGTACTACACCAACTACGATATGCAGGTAGATGCTCTGCTCAAGGGACACATAGACATCGCGTTGCACTCGCCCATAGCCTGGGTGGATACCCAGCACCGCTCCGGCGGCACATGCCGCGCCATCGCAATGCGCGACTCCGACCTCGACAGGGTCGCCTACATCATCGTGAAGAAGACCAGCTCGCTCAAGCGGGTAGAGGACATGCGAGACAAAACCCTTGCCGTCGACGTCCTCGATTCGCATCAG
>VGZR01000038.1 GCA_016872515.1 SAR202 cluster bacterium | reverse complement strand
CTTCGGCGGCGACGGCGGCCCTGCCCCCAGCGCCCAACTCAACAGGCCGAACGATGTCGAGGTGAGCCCGGACGGCACGCTCTACATCGCCGACACCTACAACAACTGCGTCCGCTCGGTGGGCGCTGACGGCACCATCCACACCATGGCGGGCATCTGCGGGTCGCCCGGGTACTCCGGCGACGGCGGGGAGCCGACCAAGGCCCTCCTGGACAGGCCGTACGGCATCTGCCTGGGCAAGGACGGCAGCCTCTACATCGCCGACACGTACAACCACAGGGTCCGCATGGTGATGGCGGACAAGGCCTGATTCCGGCGGGGCTAGTGCATCACTAGCCCGCCATCCACGTTGATGGCCTGGCCCGTGATGTTGCGGCCTCCCGGCCCAGCGAGGAAGACGGCCATGGCGGCGATGTCCTCCGGCCCGTTGGTGCGGCCCAAGGGGATGGTCTGCGTGCGGCGGCGGATGAATTCGTCGGGCGGCACCTTGAGGTTGTCCGACGCCTGGGCGACGAGCTGTTCCGCCAGCGGCGTCTCAGTCACACCCGGGCATATTGCGTTCACGTTGATGTCATAGCGGCCGAGCTGTTGGGCCGCGATGGCCGTCATGGTGATGACCGCGCCCTTGGCGGCGGCATAGGCGGAGTTCGACGTGCTGGAGGAGCCCTTCCCGGCGATGGAGGCGATGTTGATGATGCGCCCTCCCCTGCCCTGCTTCACCATCTCCTTGGCGGCCCGCTGCATCGCGAAGTAGGTGCCCTTGGCGTTGACCCGGTGGAGCGCGTCCCAGTCCTGCTCCGACACGTCGAGGAAGTGGGCGTAGCGGCTGAAGCCGGCGTTGTTCACCAAGACATCTATCTTACCGAAACGGGCGACGGTCTCAGTCATCATCCGCTCGATGTCGGCCAGGCTACCCACGTCGGTCTTGAGCACGAGGCTCTTGCGGCCAAGCTTGGCGACCTCGGCGGCGGTCTTCTTGGCAGTCGCCTCGTCCAGGTCGGTCGCCACCACGTCGGCGCCCGCTTGAGCCAGTGCCACCGCGATGGCGTGGCCGATGCCGCGGCCTGCGCCGGTCACGACCGCGACCGTGCCTTGGAGGTCGGCGATGTTCAGTGGTTCAGCCACAGTCGCCCTCTCTACCGTGCGGTGATGCCGCCGTCTATGACCAGCTCTGCGCCCGTCATGTACCACGACTCGTCCGAGGCCAGGAATAGGATGGAATGGGCCACTTCGCCGGCGGTGGCGAGACGCCCCATCGGAATCCAGTCGAGGCGCGGATCCGTGCCGCCCTGCTCCATCACTTCGCCGATGGCGGAACGCGCCAGGGGTGTGTCCACTTCGCCCGGGTGCAGCGAGTTCACGCGGATATTATCCTTGGCATACTGGATGGCCGCCGCGCGGGCGAAGAGCCGGTTGGCGCCCTTGGCGGCGGCGTAGGAGGCGCTGAAGCCTCCGCCGATCATGCCGTCGGTGGAGGACAGGATGACGATGGAGCCGCCGCCCGCCTTGCGCATGGCGGGGATGGCATGCTTGGTGCCTAGAAACATCCCCTTGCCGTGCAGGTCCATCATCTGGTTCCACATCTTCACGGTCGTCTGCTCCACGCCGCCGGGGACGGTGGTACCCGCGCACTGCACCAGGATGTTCAGCTTGCCGAAGCGGCTGACGGCCGTGTCCACCGCGCGAACCCAGTCCTGCTCGCTGGTGGCGTCAAGCGGCACGAACACGGCATCGGCCCCCGACTCGCGGAGTTGGGCGGCGGTCTTCTCGCCCTTGTCGGCGTTGATGTCGGCCAGGACAAGCTTGGCGCCCTCGCGGGCGAACAACCACGCCGTCGCTCCGCCGATGCCCATCAGCTCGCCCTTCACACCCATCGCGGCGCCGCTGATGAGCGCCACTTTGCCTTCTAGCCGCATCTATGCATTCCTCACATAAGGTACGTTGGATGGAGATTGTAGCAGTCTGTTCACTGCGCCACGAACCCCCCATCGAGCACTAGGGCGCTGCCGTGGACATACGAGGCCGCGCTGCTGCACAGCCACACGATAGCCTCGGCGACCTCTTTGGGATCGCCGAAGCGGCCGATGGGTATCGTGCCCGCCCGCTGGGCCTCGACGTCCGGCTGGCCGTCGTAGATGGGCGTCCGCACGGGGCCGGGGCAAACGCAGTTGATTCGGACGCCCTGGCTGGCGTACTCCAGCGCCGCCACTCGTGTGAGGCCTACGACGCCGTGCTTGCTGGCGGCGTAGGCGGTGTCCTCGGGGAACCCCACGAGGCCGACGACCGAGGCCATGTTGACGATGGCGCCCCCGCCCTGGACGAGCATCTGATCCAGCTCGTACTTCATACAGAGCCAGACGCCTTTGAGGTTGATATCGAGGATGCGGTCGAAGTCGGCCTCGGTGTACTCGTGGGTAAGCCCACCCGGGCTGCCGACACCGGCGTTGTTGACGGCGAAGTCGAGCCGCCCGCAGCGCTCGACGACCGCGCACACCATCCCCTCCACGTCCATCGCCTTGGCGACGTCCGCCTGGACAAAGAAGGCATCGCGACCGACCTTCGTGATGGCTGAGACCGTCTCCTGGCCACCCTTGGCGGCGATGTCGGCCACGGCCACACGGGCGCCGCGACTGGCGAAGGCGATGGCCGTGGCGCGGCCGATGCCCGAGCCGCCGCCCGTCACAAGGGCGACTTTGCCGGTGAAGTCGGGCTGCATGTAACCTGCCTCCGAACTGACAATGATAGCAGGATGCATCTATGGGCTTGCAGTTCATGGCTTGCAACCGAGAAAATAGCCGCGCGGAGGCGAGAAAGGATGCGTCAAGGTCCGGCGGTGCTCATTTACGACGACGGGTGCGGGCTATGCCAGCGCGGCGCAGCTTGGGCGCGGCGGGCCGCGACGCCTGGGCGGTTGGAGTTCGTGGGGTGCCGGTCGGTAGAGAAATCTCGCCGCTTCCCGCAAGTGCCGGAGGAGGCATGCATGGTCGCGATGGTGCTGGTGCTGCCCGACGGGCGCGTCTTGGCCGGCGCTGACGCGGTCCCCGAACTGCTGCGGGCCACAAAAGGTTGGCGCTGGCTTGCCTACGTCTTCGCGATCCCTGGCATTGGACTCCTCGCCCGCCCTACGTACCGCTGGGTGGCCAGGAACAGGTACAGCTTGTCGTGTCTCATCGAGAGCCGGCCCAGTAAAGAGCCACGGAAGGAGGGCGCACATGTTTGACCTGCTGGTGAAGGACGGCCTGGTGGTGACGCCGGAACAGGTGGCTGAGATGGACATCGGCGTGGTGGGCGAGCGCATCGCCGCTCTGGGGAAGCCAGGCTCGCTGCCCGGCGAGGCACGCCGGACGCTGAACGCCAAGGGCCTGGCGGTCGTGCCCGGCGGCATCGAGCCGCACTGCCACCTGGCCCTGCCGGTGCCGGAGATATGGACCGGCGGCAAGCCCGGCGTCGCCGCGCAGTCGGTCGAGGCAGGCACCAGGGCCGCTCTCTTCGGCGGCACGACGACGGTCCTGGACTTCACCGAGTTCGGGGGGTCCAGGCTGCCCCTGGAGACCATCGAGACCAGGCTGGCCGAGTTCAAGGGAAAGGCTCACACGGACTTCGCCTTCCACTGCATCCTCAGCGGGGCCATCTCGCCCAAGGCGATCTCCCAGCTCGGCGAGGCCATCCGCAGCGGCACGCCGACCTTCAAGATCTTCACCACCTTCAGCCGCCTCAACCCGCCCCTCACGGTCAAGGACGGCCACCTCCTGGCCGCGATGCAGGAGGTGACGAAACACGGCGGGATGATGGTCATCCACGCCGAGGACGACGAATTGGTGGAGTACACGCTGGACAAGATGGTCGCCGAGAAGCAGACCGCCGGCCACCTGCTCCACCTGGTGCATAGCAAGCTGTCGGAGGACATCGCCTTCCGCAAGGTCATCCGGCTGGCCAAGCACGCGGGCGCGCCGGTCTATTTCGTCCATACGACGGCCAAAGAGGGCGCGGTGGCCGTGGCCGAGGCGCGGGCGCAGGGCCAGCCGGTCTATGCCGAGGCGCTGCACAACTACCTCGTCTTCACCTCGGAGAATTACAAGGAACCCGACGGGCCCAAGTACCATACCTACCCTGCGCTCAAGCTGGCCGAAGACCGCGACGCGCTGGGCCAGGCTGCCGCCAGTGGCGCCATCTCCACCATCGCCACCGACGAGTACACGACGCGCAAGGACGTCAAGCTGTCGGGGCGCACCATCGAGGACGTGTGCGGCGGCCACAACGGCATCGAGACGCGGATGATGGTGGCGTACACCGAGCTGGTGGCCAAGCGAGGCGCGTCGCTTCAACGGTTCGCCGAGGTGGCCTCGACCAACGCCGCGCGCATCCTGGGTCTGTATCCGCGCAAGGGCGTCATCGCGCCGGGCAGCGACGCCGACCTCGCCCTGCTGGACACCGGCGCGAAGAAGAAGCTCGCCCTCGCCGACCTGCACGCCGACACCGACTACAGCATCTGGGAGGGGTACGAGACGCGGATGGTGCCGGTGACGACGGTCTTGCGGGGCAAGGTGGTCGTCGAAAAGGGCAGGCTCGTCGAGACGGCCAAGGGCGGGCAGTTCATCCCCCGCAAGGTGGCCCCGGAGGTGCGGGCCAGGCCAGTGTGCTAGAGGGGCTTTACTTCGCCAGAAGCTCCACCTCGACCAGCGTCCTGCCGCGCATCACCTCCACCTCGAAGGCGCCGCCGGCGTATAAGAACGGTTCGCCCGTGCCGACCTTCAGGATGGCATCCTTCGGGTTCGCGAACACGCCCTGTGACGTGAGCACCTGCACCCGCGCCGCCATCGGCTCGCCCGTTGCTTTGTCGAGGATCCTGCCGCTCAGCTTGGTCATCGCGCGCCTCCGATTCCAGAGCGAGAGCTTATCAAAGTTTTCCGAAAAGCATGAGGATGCCCACGCTGATGAGGGTAACAGCCGCTCCATTGGGCACCCACTCGATGGGCACGAACCTGGTGATGACGCCGCCTGCCACTGCCCCGACAGCGGTGACCACAGCGAGGACCACCACTGCGCCGAGGAATATCACGATGGGCTTGCTGGTCTTTGAGGAGAGGGTGATGACGGTGATTTGCGTCTTGTCACCCAACTCCGCGAGGAAAATCAGGCCGAAGGTGGAGATGAACAGCTTCCAGTACATGTATCGTCGCTCCTGGATTACCGGCTGTGTCTATCGTGCTACACCTACAAGCGGCCTGTCTAACCTGCACGCAAGCTAGCAATCTCAGGTGTTATACTCTGCCGCGGATCGGCGCTGCCCTATGAAGCCGCCACCTGGAGGAGACGATGCCGAAGTCGAAGATGTCTGGAAAGATCCAGACCGTCCTTGGCCCCATCGAACCTGAGAAGCTGGGCATCACCCACACCCACGAGCACCTGCTCATAGACCTGGCCTGCTACTTCCAGGTGCCCGATGCGGCCAGCGAACGAGTGTTGATCAACGCCCCACTGACGATGGACAGGCTGGGCAACATCTACGCGAAGTGGAACTACAACTGGGACTCGATGCAACTCCTGGACGTTGCGACGGCCATCGAGCAGGTCTCGCGCTTCAAATACGCGGGCGGCAGCTCCATCGTGGACACGACCAGCATCGGCATCGCCCGCGACCCCTTGGCGCTACAGCGAATCTCCCGCGCTACCGGCCTCAACATCATCATGGGCGCCAGCCACTACGTCCCGCTCTCACACCCCACCGACATGGACAAGCGAAGCGAACAGTCCATCGCCGACCACATCGTCCGAGACGTCACCGTCGGCGTCGGAGAAACCGGCGTCCGCTCCGGCCTCATCGGCGAGATTGGCAACTTCTGGCCCATGAGCGCCAACGAGCGCAAGGTCTTGCTGGCTTCGGCCCACGCGGCGCAGGAGACGGGAGCAGCTATCCTCATCCATCCGGGCTTCCATGCCGACTCGCCCCCGGCCATCCTTGACGTGCTCATCAAGGCCGGTTTGAAGCCGGAGCGCATCGTCATGGGCCACCTCGATGTGTTCCACGACCTGAAGTGGTTCGAGCGCTTAGCCGCGACAGGCTGTTACATGGAGTGGGACACCTTCGGTATGGAAGACACCCACCGGCCAAGCGTCGTCACGGAGACCTTCCAGAGGTCGTCGGACGTGCAGCGAATGCAGAAGCTGGAGTACCTCATCGAGCGCGGCTATGGCAACAGGCTCGTCATCGCCCACGACGTTTGCTTCAAGTTCCGCTACAGCCACTACGGCGGCAAGACCTACGACCACATCTTGACCAATATCGTGCCCCGCATGAGGAAGCGCGGTTTCACCGAAAAGCACATCAACGACATCCTGGTGGAGAACCCTAAACGGGTGCTGACGTTTGTGTGACCCAGGAATACCCTCCTCTCCCTCGAGGAGAGAGGCCATTGTCCCGACCTCGATCGGGACAATGGGTCAGGGTGAAAGAAAGGAAGTAAGATGGCGACACGTGGCAGGACGGCCAGCAAACCCAGTGCTAGACGCCCCATGGCCGGCAAGGTCCAGACCGTGCTCGGCCCCATCGAGCCTGAGCAACTGGGCATCACTCTCGCCCACGAGCACCTGCTGCTCGACCTCAGTTGCTTCTTCAAGGTCCCCGAGGCGGCCAGCGAGCGCGAGTGGATGGAGGCCCCCGTGAGCATAGAGCGCCGGGGCACCATCCTGGCCCGATGGGCCTACAACCGCGACTCACTGGGCCTCCTTGATGAGCGCGTTGCCGTCGAGGAGGTGTTGCAGTACAAGTACGCTGGCGGCCAGTCCCTGGTGGAAGCGACCAGCATCGGCATCGCCCGTGACCCGCTCGGCCTAGCCCGCATCTCCCGCGCAACCGGCCTCAACATCGTCATGGGCGCCAGCCACTACGTCCCGCTCGCCCACCCGCCCGATATGGACAAGCGCAGCGAGGACTCCATCTTCGAGCGCATCGTCCGCGACGTTACGGTTGGCGTCGGCGACACCGGCGTCCGTTCGGGCATCATCGGCGAGGTCGGCAACCTCTGGCCCACCACCGAGAACGAGCGCAAGGTGCTCCGCGCCTCGGCACGCGCCCAGAAGGAGACCGGCGCCTCCATCCTCATCCACCCGGGCGCTCACCCCGACTCTCCCCTGTTCATCATAGACGAATTGGTCAAGGCCGGCGCCGACCCTCAGCGCGTCGTTCTGGGCCACCTCGACATCTTCAACGACAAGGCCTGGGCCAAACGGCTGGCCAAGACCGGCTGTGTCATGGAGTGGGACAACTTCGGCATCGAGGACACCAACACCGGCCCCATCGCCCACCAGCAGATCGAGTTAATGTCCGATGTCCAGCGGATGGACATGATCCAATACCTCATCGGCCAGGGGTACGGCCAAAAGATCGTCGTCTCTCAAGACGTCTGCTTCAAGTTCAGCCTGGGGCGCTACGGCGGCAAGCCCTACAACCACATCATGGAGAACATCGTCCCGCGCATGAGGAAGCGCGGCTTCACCGAGAAGCACATCAACGACATCCTCGTGGAGAACCCCAAGCGCATCCTGACGTTCGTGTAGCAGGTCCAGATCATAGGATCGAGGAGCAGAGCGATGGCCATGCAAACGAGGTCAGCCAAGTCAACCCAGAGCAGGAACTCCCTTCCGGGTAAGGTTCAAACCGTGCTCGGCCCCATCGAACCGGAGAACCTCGGCGTCACCATCACGCACGAGCATCTCCTTATCGACCTGGCCTGCTATTTCGAGATGCCGGAGGAAGCCAGCGAACGCGCCTGGGTGGATGCACCGCTAACCATGGACAGGCTGGGGGGCGCGATGGCGCGGTGGAACTACAGCCGGGACAACCATCAACTGCTAGACGAGCGGATGGCGGTGAAAGAGGTGCTGCCATTCAAGCTATGGGGCGGCGGCTCGGTGGTGGACGCCACCAGCATCGGCATCGCCCGCGACCCGCTGGCGCTCCAGCGCATCTCCCGGGCCACCGGCCTCAACGTCATCATGGGCGCCAGCCACTACGTGCCCGTCTCCCACCCACCGGACATGGACCGGCGCTCCGAGGACTCTATCGCCGACACCACCATCCGCGATATCACGGCCGGCGTCGGAGACACCGGCGTCCGTTCAGGCATCATCGGCGAGGTCGGCAACTTCTGGCCCACGAGCGATAACCAACTCAAGGTGCTCCGCGCCTCAGCCCATGCACAGCGCGAGACAGGGGCACCCATCCTCATCCATCCCGGCTTCCATCCGGACTCACCTCCACATATCATCAGGACGCTGGACAGGGCAGGCGCAGACCTCAGCCGCGTGATCATGGGCCACCTAGATGTGTTCACCGACCTCAGTTGGTACAGAGACTTGGCGGACACCGGCTGTATGTTGGAGTGGGACGGCTTCGGCTCCGAGGATACCGCGCTCCATGCCGTCGCCCACCAGTCAACCGAGATGATGTCCGACGTGCAGCGCATGACAATCATCCAACACCTCATCGAGGCGGGGTTCGGCGGCCGGATACTTGTCGCCCATGACGTATGCACCAAACACCAGTACCGGCATTACGGCGGAAAGTCGTTCGGCCATATCCTCGAAAACATCGTCCCCCGCATGAGGAAGCGCGGCTTCACCGAGACACAGATCAACGCCATCCTGGTGAAAAACCCGGCCCGCGTGTTGACCTTCAAGTAGCCTATGGAACTCGTCGGCTACACCAACCGGCTAAGCGTCCACCCCGGAGAGACCGCCAAGTTCATGGTGAGCAGCCAGCGGCCTAGCTACCAGGCTGACGTCGTCCGTCTCATCAACGGCAACACGGATCGAAACGGCCCAGGCTTCAAAGAGGAAGAGATACCCACATCGGTCAGCGGCCGCTACCGTGGCAGGCCGCAGCGCATCCGTCTTGGTTCCTACGTTGAGGTGCCCGATAGCCTGCCACTCCGCTGTCCAGATGGTTTCACGCTCCAAACATGGCTGTACCCCACCATGCCGCAGAAGGGCGTTCAAGGCATCCTCACCAAGTGGGGGGAAGGCCAGGGTGGTTACGGCATGTTCATCGAGGATGGTGGCCTGGCCCTGTGGGTCTCCGACGGAATGGGCACGGTCCGGAAGCTTCGTAGCGGCAAGCCCTTGCGGGCTGGCGAGTGGTACTTTGCCGCGGCGAGCTACGACCCCAAGTCCGGCCAAGCGCGGCTCCACCAAGAGCCGCTGGCCTGTTACCCGATGGAGGATACCTCGGCGGTCGTGGAGATCAAACTCAGGGTGCGCAACTTGGGCGGCAGCGTGCCCCTCCTGATGGCAGGTCAATGGGCCATCGCAGACGGCCAGCGGGTCGTGTCGGGGTGCTATAACGGCAAGATCGACAGCGCGCGTGTGTACGGCCGGGCGCTTAACCCAGACCAGATTGAGGCGCTACGCCGTGGGGCCTCGTCGCGGCGAGCCGCTGACGGCCTAGTCGCCGCGTGGGACTTCTCGATAGACCAGTCCTCAGACATCATCGTGGACATCTCGCCTAACCGACTCCACGGCCGCGCCGTCAACATGCCCGCACGCGCCATGACCGGCCACAAATGGACGGGCGAGCACGTGGACTTCAAGGCTGCGCCGGACCAGTACGGCGCCATCCACTTCCACGACGACGACCTGGAGGACTGCCGCTGGGATGTGGACTTCGAGTTCACCGTCCCGAAAAACATGCCCAGCGGCGTGTACGCAGCGCGGCTCAAGGCCAGTGGCGGAGCCGAAGACTACGTACCCTTCTACGTCGTCCCTGAGGCAGGCCAGGCCCAGAGCCGCATCGCCTACCTCCTATCTACCAACACGTACCTGGCGTATGGCAACGAGCAGACCCTGAACTCGCTTCGCGTCCAGGAGTTCAGCGGACTGAAGCCAGGCAGCTATCCCAAACATCCCAACGACAAATACATCGTCGCCAACGGCCTACGGAGCCTCTACGACCACCACAACGACGGCAGCGGCGTGTGCTACTTCTCGCGCCTCCAGCCCATCGTGAACATGCGCCCCAAGATCAACATGCCTTTCTTGCTCGGTGGCAAGGGCGGCCCCCACAGCCTGAACGCCGACCTGATGCTGGTGGACTGGATGGAGCAGAAGGGGTTCGCCCACGACGTGCTCACCGACGAGGACCTGCACTTCGACGGACTTCCCCTGCTGGCGCCGTACAAGGTCGTACTCACCGGTTGTCATCCCGAGTACTGGACAGGACCGATGCTCGACGCGATGGATGCGTACCTGGCCCAGGGAGGGCGGTTGATGTACCTGGGCGGCAACGGCTTCTACTGGGTCACGTCCATCAACGAGAATAGGCCTCACGTCATCGAGGTGCGCAGGCCGCGCGGCACGGCGCCGTGGCTCTCCCAGCCCGGGGAGCACTACCACAGCACCACGGGCGAGCTGGCCGGGCACTGGCGCTCGCGCGGCAGGGCGCCGCAAAAGCTGGGAGGCATCGGCTTCACCGCCCAAGGCTTCGACCGCAACAGACCCTACAAGCGGATGCCGGACAGCTTCGACCCAAGGGCCGCTTTCATCTTCGAGGGCGTCCCTGAGGACGAGCTCATCGGCGACTTCCCATCGCTCATGCTCGAACATGGCGCTGCGGGCCACGAGATTGACCGGCTGGACTACAGCCTTGGCACGCCGCCCCATGCGCTGCTGCTGGCGACCGCGACGGGCTACACCGATGCCTACCAGCACGTCGTCGAGGAACTGGCCGGCGCCGACTCCAAGCAGGGCGGCACGGTGGAGCCGCGCGTACGGGCCGACATGGTCTTCTTCGAGACACCCAACGGCGGCGCTGTCTTCTCCGCTGGCTCCATCAGCTACATCGGCAGCCTGTCCTACAACGGCTACGACAATAACGTTTCGCGCGTCACGGAGAACGTGCTGCGCCGATTCGCGTCCGAGGAGGCACTGCATGGATAGGGTCGAGCAGCTTCTGGAGGAGCTGACCAACGCCTACGGCCCCACCGGCTTCGAGGGGCCGGTCAGGGCCATCATGCGCCGCGAGCTAGCCCCGATCTCCGACGCCGTCGAGACCGACGGCCTCGGCTCCCTCATCGCCCGCGTCGAGCGCAACGCCAAGGCGCCCCGCATCATGATGGACGCCCACATGGACGAGGTAGGCCTGCTGGTGAAGCACATCACGCCGGAGGGGTACCTTCGCTTCCAGCTCCTCGGCGGCTGGCTCGACGCTGCGCTCATCAGCCAGCGGTGGGTCGTGCTCACCCGCAACGGCCCCGTGCCCGGCGTGACTGGCCTCAAGTCGCCGCACGTCATCCCTTTCGAACAGCGGTCAGCGGCGTCCTTCAAGTGGCAGCAGATGTTCATAGACGTCGGAGCCGCCAGCCGCAAGGATGCCGAGGATCGGCTAGGCATCCGGCCCGGTGACCCGGTCGCCCCCGACAGCAGGTTCACCCCCTTCGCCGGCGGCAAGCACTACCTGGCGAAGGCGTGGGACGACCGCGTGGGCCTCGCCGTCATGGCCGAAGTGATGCGCTCCCTCGCCGCAGACCCGCCGCCCAACGCCGCCTATGCCGTCGCCACCGTCCAGGAGGAGGTCGGCCTGCGGGGCGCGCACACGTCCGCGTACCACGTCAAACCCGACATCGGTATCAGCCTGGAGTCGGGCATCGCCGCCGACTATCCCGGTATCACGCCCGAGGAGGCGCAAGAAGCGCTCGGCGCAGGGCCGGGCCTGTTCCTCCACGACAGCTCGATGCTCCCCAACCTCAAGCTCCGCGACTTCGTCCTCGACGTGGCGAAGGGGCTAGGCATCCCCGTGCAGTTCGAGGTGCTCGCAGGCTACGGCGAGGACGGGGCCGAGATGCAGCGCTCCTACTCCGGCGTGCCCACCGTCAACATCTCGGTCCCCACCCGCTACCTCCACAGCCACAACGGCGTTATCAGCCGCCAGGACTTCGACCGCGCGGTAGCCCTCGTCACCGAGATGGTACGCAAGCTCGACGCAGCAACCGTCCAACAACTCAAGAGTTTCGACTAAAGTACAGGCAAAGGAGAGTGAAAGATGTCTGAGCAGAACAAGGCCCTCATCCGCCGTCTCATCAAGGACTTGGACCAGCGCCACGAGCCGCCCGACGAGTACTACGCTCCCAACTGCAAAGTCTATTTCAACGGCGAGCCGCCGATGGACTTCCAGGCCTATAAGAAGGCCTCGAAGGGCTTCTATGCCGCTTTCCCTGACCTCGTCCACCATATCGACGAGTTGATCGCCGAGGGCAACAACGTCGTCATGCGCCAGCATGTGACCGCCACCAACAAGGGCACCTTCCAGGGCGTCCCCGCCACAGGCAAGCAAGTCACCTATACCGGCATCATCATCTGGCGCATCACTAACGGCAAGGTTTCCGAGTTCTACAGCAACTTCGACCTACTGGCCCTGTACAAGGGCGTCGGCGGCGTCAAGATGCTGACGAAAGAGTAAACATGACATGCGGCTCAAAGGAAAGGTCGCGCTCGTCACAGGCGCCGCGGCCGCCGAGCGCGACGGCCTGAAAGGCATCGGCGGCGCGGCTGCCTGGATGTTCGTCCGCGAGGGCGCGAAGGTCGCCGTCGCCGATATCAATGCCGAGAAGGGCGAGCATACCGCCGCACAGATGCGTGAGTCCGGCGGCGAGGCGCTGTTCGTCTTTCTCGACGTGCGGCAAGAAGAGGAGTGGAAGGCCGCCGTCCGGGCCACGGTCGCCCGCTTCGGCAAGCTTGACATCCTCGTCAACAGCGCGGGTCTAACCGGTGGCGGCGCCAACACCGAGGGCACCACCCTCGAGCAGTGGGACAAGATGATGGCCGTCCATGCTCGCGGCACCTTCCTGGGCGTCAAACACGTTATCCCCGAAATGCGCAGGGCCGGAGGAGGCTCCATCGTCAATATCTCGTCCATGCACGGGATCGTGGCCATCAAGTACGGTCAAGGTGCATCCGCCTACCAGGCTGCCAAGGGAGCGGTCCGCACCTTCACCAAGGCCGCCGCCATCCAGTACGCCAAGCAGAACATCCGCGTCAACTCGGTCCACCCTGGCAACACCAACACACCCATGGCGACGCCCTACATGAACAACCCGGAGTGGGTGAAGACCTGGACGACTGAGACGCCGCTCGGCCGGTTCGCCACCTCCGACGAGATCGCCTACGCCATCCTGTTCCTGGCCTCCGACGAGGCCTCGTACGTCACCGGCGCGGAGCTGGTCGTGGACGGCGGCATCACCGCGATGTAGGAAGAGCCAAAGAGGTAGGAGGGCTTTCCTCAGACCCGTGGCTTGCGCGTCTCCGCCCCCGACTCCAGTGCCGCGCTGGCCGCCAGCACCACATCCTCGCGAAAGTGCTGCCCTACCAGCTGCACGCCTACGGGCAGGCCGCCCGGCGTCCACCCGAAGGGCACCGATAGCGCCGGCGAGCCAGTGTGGTTCCACGGCGAGGTGTTGCGGGTCACCTGGTACTTTGGCACCTTCTGTCCACCCACCACGTGTTCCGGCTCATCGTGGGGAAAAGCGGGCAACCCCACTGTCGGCGCCAGGACAATGTCGTACTTGCGGAAGAACGCGGCGGTGTTTCTCCGCAACCGCTCGGCGGCATCGCGGTCATCGAGGTACTGCTGGTAGGTGGGCATCTTCGCTTTGAGGAAATAGATGGTGCTGGGCGCCAACTCTGCCTCGTGGCCCTTGATCATGGGGCGCGCGTGGGCCAGCACCTCCGCCGTGAAAATGTTCAGGTGCATCGCCAGGTAGTCGTAGTCCTCCAACCAGGGCAGCGACACCTCCTCTACCTTGCAGCCCATCTCGCCTAGGTGGGCGGCGGCCCGCGCCACGACCTTCTGCACATCCTGCGCGACCGGCCCGATCCCCTTCTCGGCGGTCCAGCCGATGCGCAGCTTCGGCAGCAGCCTGCCCGGCTCCGCCGTCCCCCGCAGCGGAACGGGCATCGCGTACGGGTCAACACCATCCGGCCCCGACAGCACGCCCAGCGCTAGGGCGATGTCCTCTACCCTGCGCGCCATCGGCCCGACGTGCATCGCCCGCAGCCGCGTCGAGGGCCAGTGGCCGGTGAGCGGGATGCGCCCGTGGGTCGCCTTCAGCCCCACGACGCCGCAGAACGAAGCCGGGATGCGGATGGAGCCGCCCAAGTCGCTGCCCACACCCAGCGGCGACATGGCCGACGCCAGCGCCGCACCCTCGCCGCCGCTGGAGCCGCCCGCCGTCTTGGTGGTGTCCCACGGGTTCACCGTCCGCCCAAACACGCGGTTGTTGGTCTCGGCGTCCAGGGCGAACTCCGGCAGATTTGTCTTCCCCAACATGACGCCGCCCGCCTGCTTGAGCCGCGCCACCGCTGTCGCATCGGCGGACGGCACGTTGTCCTGCAGCAGCAGCGTCCCCCAGGTGGTGCGTATGCCTGCCGTGTCTATGCAGTCCTTGACCGTGAAGGGTACCCCGTGCAGCAACCCGAGACGCCGCCCCGCGGCCACGGCCTTGTCGGCAGCCCGGGCCGTCTCCAAAGCGTCGTCGGCCATCGTCACCACCGCGTTGATCTTCGGGTTGACCCGCTCGATGCGGCGCAGGTGCGCCTCCACCAGCTCCACCGAGGAGACCCGTTTCTCTCGGATGGCGCGCGCCATCTCGGTTGCGGACATGGAGGTGAGGTCGGTCATACGACTCTCCTTGGAGAAGCCGAAAGGTTAGAGGAAGAAGGTGGCAGGAGCGGCAGGATTTGAACCCGCGGCCTGCGGTTTTGGAGATACGAGTTGGCGCTAACGTTCTATGAAAACAGATACAAACCTAGAACAAGTGGGAAGGCACTCCGGGGGCCGTTTCATAGCTGCAGTAAAGACCTGGGAAAGGCCGTGTAAAATCATTTAGCGCCACTTTAGCGCCATCCTTTGCAACGTGCAACTGGGCGATTTTACCCGTCTTGGGCTGCGGTCTAAAAAACCGATGTACGGCTGACGGTATGCCCTCCCCCCTCCAACCCCTAGTCGCTCTCGCTCCCCAGCAGCTCCGACCGCACGGCCATGTTCCATATCTCCCCTCTCTGCAAATCATTCATGTCGGGGTGTAGTAGCCCCTCTGCGTACGTCCTGCACGACCGCACGAGGATGTCCAGCCACTCGTCCAGTGTGCCGTCCTTGCGGGCCGCGAGGTACTCCTTGCGGTCGCACAGCCACAGCTTGTACTCGGCCACGCGGCGCAGCGCCCAGTCCGAAGGGTTGGGGCTGTACCCGATGGCGTAGGGCTCCGGCGGCTCGAAGGTAGTGGTGCGCGGCATGGTGATACTCCTCTCCATGCGTGATATTCCTTCAGCCGGATTATTGCGTACGCTAATAGCTACTGTCCAGCGGACTGCAACATGACGCGAGTGGGCGTACTTGGCCGTTTCACCTCTCATCCGCCGAAGGCGAACGAGGGCCTACGGCCCGCAGCGGGTTCGTAGGGGCGAGGGTCCTACGCCTGCCGCCGCCGCCGCGCGGCCAGCCACACCCCCAAGACAGCGAACGCCCCGGCCAGCCCTGCAAGGCCCC
>VGZR01000037.1 GCA_016872515.1 SAR202 cluster bacterium | reverse complement strand
AGAACGTCTGGCGGCTGATCCCGAAGTGCCGGCTCGTCAGTGTGGCGTTGCCTCCATCCGCCTCGTAGTAGGCCATCCACTGCAGCCGCACCCTGGCTTCCCTCGACAGCTCTGCCGCCATACGCCCTGGTCGCCTGTCGCCTTGTACTCTCGCTCTCTTGATCTGCATGATGACACCTTACCAGTGTCACCAATCATTCTGAACGAGAGCACCTTGGCAGGCACAGGCAGGGGCGCACGGCCGTGCGCCCCTACGTGGCATAGCCGACGGCTTCCTCAGATGCCGGTTAGCCTGGCCCTCGGATGCGCAAGGGCGGTCTCACATGGCCGCCCTGCCTACCCGTGCTTGTCGCGCAGCATGGCCGAGGCCGCCGCCTCGCTCTTCAGCTTCTGGTACGCCTCGTCTAGCGGCACCTCCGACTGTCTCCCCGGCGCGAATCCACAGTCGGGGTTCAGGCTCAGCCGCTCCGCGTCTACGTACTGCATCGCACGCTCCACCCGCGCCGCGATCTCCTCCGGCGCCTCCACCTTCGGGAACCGGCAGTCCAGGCACCCCAGGCCGATGTACGCGTCGTCCGGCAGCCCCTTGAGCACCGCCATGTCGCCCGCCACCGGGATGCTGAACTCCAGCACGTACTGCTGCACATTGATGCGCTTCATCGCGTCCAACACCGGCTCGTACCCGCCCTCCGCGCCCCAACCGCGCCGTCCCCAGTTCCGCCGGCACAGGTGCAGCGCTAGCCGCAGGCCCTTCACCCCCGCGATGACCTCGTTAATCTTCGCCACCGCCAGGTCCAGCTCGTACTTCGGGTCGGCGAAGGTCTTGCGCACCTTCGGGTCCACCAGCACGCACAGGTGCGGGTCGTCTATCTGCACCACCGACACCCCCGTGTCCCGCAGGCCGACCAGCTCCTTGTGGAGGATGGGGACCACCTCTTCGATGAACGCGTCGCGTGTAGGGTACGCCTTAGTCGACATGCTCTTCTCCCACAGCCGCACGCCCAGCAGGTACGGCGACGGCATGCAGACCTTGGTGGCACGGCTGGTCGCCGCCACTAGGAACCGCGCCTCCTCCGCGAATAGCCCAGGACGGCGGACGGCCAGCTTCTCGGTGACCGCGATGCCCCACCGGCCCTCGCGCGGGTCGTGGGAGAAGCCGTCGGCGATGTCGCCGATGATGTTGGTGTACGAGTGCCGGCGCCACTCGCCGTCGCTCACCACGTCCAGGCCCGCCTCCTCCTGGAGCGCGACGGCATAGCGCACGAAAGCATCCATCCGCGGCGAGCGGGCCTGCTTCACCGACTCGGCCCCCGGGTCGGCGGGCAGCGTCTCCCGCACCACGGGCGGCCTCGGCAGGCTGCCCACCACACCTGCGGCGAAGGGTGTCTTGAATGGATCCGGCCTCGCCTTTGCCGTAGCTCTGCTCGCCATACGCTGCTCCCTTCGCGATGCCTCCCGCGGTCACGCCGTAGGGGCTAGATCGCCCGCCAGCCGGAGGCCATCGGCGCGCATAGTATAATCGGTGTTTGGAGGCAGTGAGAGGAACATGGCTACAGCCGCGAAGAGCAAGCTTTCGGCCTTCGACGAGGTCAACATCTTCTTCGACAAGGCCGCCGAGCGCCTCGACCTCGACAACGGGGTGCGCGACCTGCTCCGCCAGCCCTGGCGCGAGTTGGAGGTCTCCCTCCCCGTCCGCATGGACGACGGGCGCATCAAGGTCTTCCATGGCTACCGCGTACAGCACAACGGCGCCCGCGGCCCCTTCAAGGGCGGCGTCCGCTTCCACCCCAACGCTGACAAGAACGAGGTCCGCGCCCTCGCCTCGCTGATGACCTGGAAGACCGGCCTGATGGACATCCCCTTCGGCGGCGCCAAGGGCGGCGTCCAGTGCGACCCCCGCGCCATGAGCGAGGGCGAGCAGAACCGCCTCACCCGGCGCTACACCCAGAGCATAGACCCCATCATCGGCGTGAACCAGGACATCCCTGCCCCCGACCTGGGCACCAACTCGCAGACTATGGCCTGGATGATGGACTCCTACAGCCAGGTGCACGGCCACACACCGGGCATCGTCACCGGCAAGCCCGTCGAGCTCGGCGGCTCGGTGGGCCGCGATGCGGCGCCTGGGCGCGGCGCCGTGTACGTCATGAACGAGGCGTGCAAAGACCTTGAGATCGCCCTCGAAGGCTCCACCGCCGCCGTCCAGGGCTTCGGCCAGGTCGGCTCCTGGACCGCCCGGCTGCTGCACGAAAGGGGCTGCAAGGTCATCGCCGTCACCGACGTCGGAGGCGGTGCCTACAACCCCAACGGCATAGACGTCGGCGACCTCCTGCTCCACCACGCCACCGTGGGCACCGTCAACGGGATGCCCGGCACCGACGCCATCACCACCGAGGAGCTGATGGAGCTCAAGTGCGACTTCCTCATCCCCGCGGCCATCGAGCGGGCCATCCACGAGCGCAACGCCCCCAAGGTCAAGGCCAAGGTAATTGTCGAAGCAGCCAATCACCCCACCACGCCGGAGGCCGACGATATCCTTAACGACCGCGGCATCACCGTCCTCCCCGACATATTGGTCAACGCCGGCGGCGTGGTCGTCTCCGAGCTGGAGTGGACCCAGAACCTCTACCAGCACCAGTGGGAACTCAACCGCGTCAACGAGGAGCTGAAGAAGAAGATGACCTCCGCCTACGCCAAGGTGCGCGAGGTGGTGGGGCAGAAGGCCATCACCTACCGCGAGGCAGCGTTCCTCGTGGGCGTCGGGCGCGTCGCCAGCGTCGTCAAGCTGCGCGGCTTCATCTAGGCATCACTCGCCATGCTCCTCGCCCTCGACATCGGCAACACCAACGTCACCCTCGGCGTCTTCGATGGCGAGACCCTGAAGGCGACCGGCCGCATCGCCACCGAGCCGGGCCGGATGCCCGACGAGTATGGGCTATTCCTGCGGCAGCTGCTGCCCATGAAGGGCGTCCCGCCCGAGAGCGTGAAGGCGGTGGCGCTGTGCAGCGTCGTCCCGCCGCTGACCCAGACCTTCGTTGACCTGTGCAAGACCTACTTCGGGACGGCCCCCCTGGTGGTCGGCGCCGGCGTGAAGACCGGCATGAAGGTGCTGTACGACAACCCTCGCGACGTGGGGTCGGACCGCATCGCCGACGCCGTCGCGGCCATGAAGCTGTACGGGGTGCCCTCCATCATCGTGGACTTCGGAACCGCGACCGTGTTCGACGCGGTGACCAAGGACGGCGAGTACCTCGGCGGCGCCATCGCTCCAGGCGTCCACGTCGCGGCGGAGGCGCTATTTCACCGGACGTCCCAGCTGCGGCGGGTGGAACTGGCCCGGCCTCCTGCAGCCATCGGGCGCTCGACCGTTCACTCGCTCCAGTCGGGCCTCGTGCTGGGCTACGCCGAGATGGTTAAGGGCATGGTCGCCCGTTTCGACAAGGAGCTCGGCGGCGGATGCAAGGTCATCGCCACCGGCGGCCTGGCCGACCTCATCGCCAAGGAGGCCAAGGTCTTCGACGCCGTCAGCCCGGACCTCACCCTCGTGGGGCTCCGTCTCATCCATGAACTGAACGCCGGATAGACCTCCGGCGCGGGCCTTTGCCGAGAAAGGAAGGGACCCAGCCATGCCGAACCCACTGGAGAACAAGCACGTCGCCCTCGGCGTCACCGGCAGCATCGCCTGCTACAAGGCGGTGAACCTGGCCAGCAAACTCGTCCAGGCCGGCGCGCTGGTGGACGTCGTCCTCACCCCTCCCGCCACGCATTTCGTCTCCGCCCTGACGTTCCGCGCCATCACCCACCGGCCCGTCGTCACGGACCTCTGGGACCCGCAGTCCGAACTGAGCATGGACCACGTCGCCATGGCCCAGCGGGCCGACATCGTCGTCATCGCACCCGCCACCGCCGACATCATCGCCAAGCTGTCGTGGGGCCTGGCAGGCGACGCCCTGACCGCCACCGTCCTGGCCACCACCGCACCGGTGCTCGTCGCCCCCGCGATGGACGCCCACATGTGGGACAACGCCGCCACCCAGGAGAACGCCGCCCGCCTCAAGGCGCGTGGCGTCGCCTTCGCAGGCCCCATCGCCGGGCACCTGGCGTCGGGCCTGTCGGGCATGGGCCGCATGGCCGAGCCGTCCGTGCTCCTCGGCCACATCAAGGCCGTGCTCGGCCGCAAGGGCGACCTGGCTGGGCGCAAGGTCGTCGTCAGCGCGGGCGGCACGCAAGAGGACATAGACCCCGTCCGCTTCATCTCCAACCGCTCTTCCGGCAAGATGGGCTACGCCATCGCCGAGGCCGCGCGAGACCGCGGGGCCAGCGTCGTCCTCGTGGCCGCGCCCACCGCCCTACCCGACCCCGCCGGCGTCGCCGTCGTCCATGTGCGCTCCGCACAGGAGATGCTGGACGCCGTCGTGAAGCACGCCCGCGACGCCGATGCGCTCGCCATGGCGGCAGCCGTCGCCGACTGGCGGCCCGCCTCCGCAGCGGCGCAGAAGGTGAAGAAGCGCCCCGGCCAGGACACCTTGAACCTGGAGCTGGCCAAGACCCAGGACATCCTCGCCTCGGTCAAGAGCAAGCGCCTCGTCAAGGTCGGCTTCGCCGCCGAGAGCGAAGACCTGGAGAAGAACGCCCGCGCCAAGCTCGCCGGGAAGGGCCTCGACCTCGTCGTCGCCAACGACATCACTTCCAAGGACAGCGGATTCGGCTCCGACGACAACCGCGTCGTCATCATCGGACGCGACGGCAAGGCAGTGCGCCACGGTCTGATGAGCAAGTATGAGGTCGGCCACCGCGTCATCGACCGCATCGCCGCCTTGCTCAAGTAGTCAGCGCCCCGTTAGAATGCCAGAAGGCGCACCATCTCCAGTCGGAAGGGCATTCCTTGACTTCTAGCACCGCGCACCAAGACATCCCCAAGGCCTACGACCCCAAGGCCGCCGAGCAGCGCATCTACCAGATGTGGCGCGACGGTGGCTACTTCACCCCGAAGATTGACCTCGCCAAACAGCCCTTCGTCATCATCATGCCACCGCCCAACGTCACCGGCGAGCTGCACATGGGCCATGCGCTCACCGTCGCCCTCGAGGACCTGATGACCCGCTGGCACCGCATGCGCGGCGAGCCTACGCTCCTCCTCCCCGGCACCGACCACGCCGGCATCGCCACCCAGGTCGTCGTCGAGCGCATGTTAGCGAAGGAGGGCGAGACGTCCCGCCAGGCCCTGGGCCGCCAGGAGTTCGAGCGCCGCGTTTGGCAGTGGGTGAACAGGTACGGCAGCCGCATCTATCAGCAGCTCGAGCGGCTCGGCACTTCCTGCGACTGGAGCCGCAAGGCCTTTACCCTCGACCCGGGGCCGAGCCTTGCCGTCCGCACCACCTTCGTCAACCTCTACAAGAAGGACCTCATCTACCGAGGCGAGCGCATCACCAACTGGTGCCCCCGTTGCGCCACCGCCCTCTCCGACCTGGAGGTGCAGTACCAGGAGGAGAACGCCAGCCTCTACCACATCCGCTACAAGCTGGAGGACGGCTCTGGGGAGCTGGTCGTCGCCACGACGCGGCCCGAGACGCTGCTAGGTGACACCGCCGTCGCCGTGAACCCAGAAGACGAGCGCTACAAGCACGCCATCGGTAAGCGCGCCGTGTTGCCCGTGCTGGCCCGCAAGATACCCGTCATCGCCGACGCCGCCGTGGACAAGGAGTTCGGCACCGGCGCCCTCAAGGTCACTCCAGGCCACGACCCGACGGACTTCGAGATCGGCGAGCGCCACAGCCTGCCCATCGTCAACGTCCTCAACCTCGACGGCACCATGAACGAGAACGCCGCCCAGTACGAGGGCCAAGACCGATTCGTTGCCCGCAAGGCCATCATCGGCCAGCTCGAAGAGGAGGGCCTGCTGGAGAAGGTCGTCCCCTACCGCCACTCCGTCGGCCACTGCCAGCGCAGCGGCGACGTCGTCGAGCCCATCGTCACCCTCCAGTGGTTCATGAAGATGAAGCCCCTCGCCGAGCCGGCCATCGAGGCCGTGCGGGACGGCCGCATCCAGATCGTCCCCAAGCGCTTCGAGGGCGTGTACTACAACTGGATGGAGAACATCCGCGACTGGTGCGTCAGCCGCCAACTCTGGTGGGGGCACCGCATCCCCGTCTGGTACTGCGACGCCTGCCAGGCCGTGATGGTCGAGATCGAACCGCCAAGCAAGTGCGCCAAGTGCGGCTCGGCGGCGCTGCGCCAGGATCCTGACGTGCTCGACACCTGGTTCAGCTCCGGCCTGTGGCCGCACTCCACCCTCGGCTGGCCCGGCGACACCGAGGACATGCGCTACTTCTACCCCGGCACCGTCATGGAAACCGGCTACGACATCCTCTTCTTCTGGGTGGCCCGCATGGCCATGCTCGGCATGGCCAACACGGGCGAGATTCCCTTCCGTACCATCTACCTCCACGGCCTCGTCCTCGACCCCCAGGGCGTCAAGATGAGCAAGACCAAGGGCAACGTCATGGACCCCCTCCAACTCATAGACCAGTACGGGGCCGACGCCCTCCGCTTCGCTCTCACCACCGGCACCTCTCCCGGCAACAACATGCGCCTCAACGAGAAGCGAATGGAGGCCAGCCGCAACTTCGCCAACAAGCTCTGGAACTCGGCGCGGTTCGTGATGATGAACATGGACAGCGCAGGTAATGTGGGCGACTGGCTCCGCGCGCCGAGGCCGACCCACCGCGAGGACAGATGGATACTCAGCCGCCTCAGCCGCGTCACGAGCCAGGTCAACGCCCACATGGCGGCCTTCGACTTCGGCGAGGCGCAGCGCACCGTCCACGACTTCCTCTGGGGGGAGTATTGCGACTGGTACATCGAGATGGCGAAGGTGCGGCTACGGGCTGGCACGCAGGGCGCAGACTCTCCCCTGCCCGTCCTCGCCTACGTGCTGGAGCAGGTGCTGCGGCTGCTCCACCCGTTCATGCCGTTCGTGACCGAGGAGGTCTGGCAGCGGCTCATGGAGCGGGCACCCAGCGGTGCCAAACGCCCCGCCTCACTGATGATTGCCACCTACCCCCAGGCCGACCCGTCGCTGGTGGACGAGGCCACCGAGCAGGAGGTGGAGGCCGTCACCGAGCTGGTGCGTGCCGTCCGCAACGTCCGCGCCGAGTTCCGCATCCAGCCGTCGCAGAAGGTCGGCGCCACGGCCTACGCGCCATCACTGGCGGCGGTGCTGCGCTCTGAGGCCGACGCCATCGCCGTGCTGGCCCAGGTCGAGCCGTTCGCCGTCGCGTCAGACGGGGCAGCATCGTCCTCCGCCGACCAGGCCGCCATCGTCCTGCGCCACGGCACGGTCGTCGTGCCACTGGCCGGGCTGGTGGACCTGCAACAGGAGATGAAGCGGCTGCGCGAGGAGCTGGCCCAGCACGAGCAGAACGTCGAGCGGCTGGAGCGCCAACTCAGCAATCAGGAGTTTCTGGACAAGGCAAAGCCCGAGGCCGTGGAGCGCGAACGTGAGCGACTGGAGACGATGGCCGACCGCCAGGCACGGATCAAGGAACTCTTGTCCCGGCTAGGCTAGCCGCGCTTACCGCCCCTTCGTTGCCGCACGCATCTTCTGGAGCTGGTCGAGGCCTTTCTTGGTGTCGCTGGCGATTCGGGCGGGCTCCGAGTTCTTCACGCGGTACTTGAACAGCCAGTACGTGAACTCCTTCGACTCGCGCAGGGCCATGGCACGCCGCTTCGGCAGGCCAACCTCCTCGCGGAACTTCGCCAGCATCTCCTCCAGCGACCCGTCGTAGATGGCGCGGAACGCCTCGTCGGTCACGTCCATCTTGTAGCGCACGCCGTTGCTGATGTGGCGCTTGTGGGCCTGCTCCTCCGCCGCCAGCTGCAGGGCCTCCTCGACCGTCACCCCATAGTAGAAGTTCAGATAGCCGCGGTACTTCTCCACACCCAGGCGGTCGCGCAGGGCATCCTCGTCGAAGTCCTTGGGGAACCGTCCGCGTAGGATGAGGTCTTCTCTTTCACGCTTCGGCACCAGGCCGTCCGCCGCCTCCAGCAGCCGCTCCGCCAGCAGCACCCAGTCGAACGCCTCGCCCGCGATGAAGTACCGGCGCCGCCGCCTGCGGTGCACCTCCTCCGCCACCGGCCATGCCGCCATCGCGTCCAGCAGCGCCTCCGGCCACGGCTGCCCCCTCTCGAGGGTAGCGCGGAACTGGCCGAGCACCGCCTGCTGTGCGGACGCGTGCTTTTGGCCTGTGGCGTCAGCGTCCATGGCGGTGGAATGCCTTGAGTCGCTCGAGCTTGGGCAAGGCGAGGTAAGCGAGGAAATCCGGCAGGGGCAGCGTGTTCAGGATGTCTCGTGGCCCGCACCAACCCCTGCAAGCGATGGCGACGCCGAAGCGCGTGTTGTCCATCGCCTCGGTGTTGTGCGAGTCGGTGCTGATGACCAGCGGCACGCCCAACTCGCGCGCCCTGGCGGCATGCGCGCCCTTGAGGTCGAGCCGCTCCGGCGAGGCGTTGATCTCCAACGCCGTCCCGGTCTCGGCGGCGGCCTTGAAGATGGCCTCGAAATCGGCCCTGATGGGAGGCCGCTCACCGATGAGCCGCGTGGTCAGGTGGCCGATAACGTCCACGTGCGGGCTGTGCATCGCCCTGATGATGCGCTCCGTCATCTTCTCCGCGTCCTGGTCCATCGCCGAGTGGATCGACCCGATGACCCAGTCGAGCTTCTCCAGGACCCCGTCTTCGTAGTCCAGGCTGCCGTCGGCGCGGATGTCCATCTCCGTCCCACGCAGCACCCTTATCCCGCCCACCTGCTTCTCGACGCGGCCCACCTGCTCCATGTGCTGGGCCAGCCGCTCCAGGCTCAGGCCGTTGGCGATGCCGCGCCCCACCGAGTGGTCGGTGATGGCGACGTACGCCAGCCCGCGCGCCCTGGCCGCGACGACCATCAGTTCCATCTCGTCGCGTCCGTCCGTCCAGTTCGTGTGGACGTGCAGGTCGCCCCTGACATCGCCCACCTCGACCAGCCGGGGTATCGCCTTCCGCGCCGCCACGTCCACCTCGTCGGCGCCGACACGCAGCTCCGGCGGGACGGGCTGCAGCCCGAGGCGCCAGTACACCTCGTCCTCTTCGGGATACCGCCCAATCATGCCCGTCGCGGCATCGGCGTCGCCTTGCAGTTCCAGGCCGAGGGCCTTCGCCCGCTCCCTTAGCATGACGTTTTGTTGCCAGTTGCCGGTGTAAAACTGGAGGGCCGAGCCGAAGCCGGAGTCGGGCACGACGCGCAGGTCGGCGCGGATGCCCTCGCTGAGCAGGACCGATGCCGCGTCAGCAGTCCGCCCGAGCCGCTGCGTGACGTTGGGAAGCTGCTCCAACGCCTCCAGCACCTGCTGCGGGTCACCCGCGCTGCACACCAGGTCTATGTTGCCGATGGTCTCCTCGTAGCGCCGCAGGCTGCCCGCCAGCGCCAGACGCCGGATGCTTGGGCACGCCGTCCGCAGCGACTCCACCATCCGCTCTCCAGCGCGCAGCGCCCTGGCGATGGGCATCCGCGCGTCCCTCGTACGCGCCTCGGCCAGGTTGCGCAGCAGCTTCTCCGCCGCCTTCGTCCCCAGCCTCGGCATCGCCGCCACCCGGCCGTCCTTCAGCGCCGCCTCCAGCGCGTCGAGGTTCTCGACCCCCAGCTCCTTCCACAGCCGCCCGGCCGTCCTCGGGCCGAGGCCGGGAACGTGCATCATCTCCACGATGCCTTCAGGGAACTCGGCCCGCAGCTTCTCGTAGAACTCAATCTTGCCGGTCTGGACGAGCTCGGTGATCTTCTTGGAGATGGCGTCGCCGATGCCGTGGACTTCTTTGAGGTCGCTCCCCTCGCGCACCATCTGCTCCAGCTCGGTGGGAAGCTGTCCGATGGCGCGGGCCGCCTTCTCATAGGCGAGCGTGGTGAAACGTTGCTCACCCTTCAGTTCAAGAAGGTCTGCGATGTTCTCGAACATCTCGGCGATCTTTTCGTTGTTCATGGCTTGGCGAACCTGGGACGAAAATTCATGTACCCCTTAACATCTCCACCCTCACCCCGGAGAGAAGGTGTAGGGCCGGCCTCTCCTGCAAGTGGAGAGGCCTATGACCCTTCTGTGGAGGGGTCTCATAGGGTGAGGAGTAGTCCTTGCGGACACGTCAGGCGCCGTGGCAGCGTTTGTACTTCTTGCCGCTGCCGCAGGGGCACGGCTCATTGCGGCCCACCTTGTTCCCGCCAGCGGCCACCGCCTCGCGCCCAGGTTCGCCGATGACTTTGGTCATCACGCTCTTGCCCAGGTCGTTGACCTTGGGTTTTGCAGGGGCTGGCCGCTGCCCGTCTCCACGCCCATCCTGTGCAGGGGTCGGGCCGACCTGCACCTGGATGTTGTAGATGGTGTGGGCGATATCGTGCTGGATGCGGGACAGGAGCTCCTGGAACTGCTCGTGGCCCTCTTTCTTATACATCACCAGGGGGTCACGCTGCCCGAAGGCGTGCAGGCCGATGCCGGTGCGCAGGTTCTCCATCGATGTGAGATGCTGCACCCAGTGGGAGTCGATGATGCGCAGCATCACCTGTCGCTCGATGGTACGCATCAGTTGGGGCGTGAAGGCCCCCTCCCGCTTCTCGTAGAGCTCCTTGGCAAGGGCGAGAAGCCGCTCCTCGATCTCCTCGACCGCCATCTGCGCCAGGCCGTCCGGGTCCGACAGCTCGGGCGGCAGCGGCATGACCGCCGACAGCTCCTTGACGAGCAGCTCGGTGTCCCAATTCTCGGCAGGTTTGCCCGCCAGGTTGGCGGCGAGGATGCGCAGCAGTTCCTTCTCGATGAGGGTCTGGACGTTCGCCTTGAGGTCGGAGCCGCTGAGGATCTTGTTGCGCTCACCGTAGATGATGTCGCGGTGCGTGTTCACTACGTCGTCGTACTCAACCAGGTGCTTGCGCATGTCGAAGTGGAATGCCTCCACCTTCACCTGGGCGCTCTCGATGGTCTTGGTCACGAGTCCGTTCTCGATGGCAGTGTCCTCAGCGAAGCCCATCCGGCCCATGAGACCCTTGATCTTGTCGCCGGCGAACCGCCGCATCAGGTCGTCATCGAGCGCCGTGTAGAACCGCGAGCTGCCGGGGTCGCCCTGGCGTCCGGCGCGGCCGCGAAGCTGGTTATCTATGCGCCGGGCCTCGTGCCGGTCGGTGCCGATGATGTGCAGCCCGCCTGACTCCACCACCCGCTTGTGGGCCTGCTCCCACTCCTCCTTGGCCATCTCCAACCCGACGGGGTTGCCGCCGAGGATGATATCCGTGCCGCGTCCGGCCATGTTGGTGGCGACGGTGACAGCGCCCGGCCGGCCCGCCTGCGCCACGATGATAGCCTCCCGTTCGTGCTGCTTCGCGTTCAACACCTCGTGCGCGACTCCCCGACGCTGCAGCATCTCGCTCAGGAGTTCCGACTTGGCGATGTCGGTGGTGCCCACCAGTACGGGTTGCCCCTTCTTGTGGCACTCCTGAATCTCCTCGGCCACCGCGTTCCACTTGGCCTTGGTGTTGAGGAAGACCATATCGGGATGGTCTTTGCGGATCATCGTCTTGTTGGTAGGTATCTGCACCACGTCCAGCTTGTAGATCTTCCAGAACTCTTCCGCCTCCGTGGCGGCGGTGCCCGTCATTCCCGCCAGCTTCTTGTAGAGGCGGAAATAGTTCTGCAAAGTGATGGTCGCGTAGGTGATGGACTCGCGCTGGACCTTGACGTTCTCCTTTGCCTCCAGGGCCTGATGGAGTCCCTCGGAGAAGCGCCTGCCTGGCATCATGCGGCCGGTGAACTCGTCAACGATGACCACCTCCCCATCCTTGACCACATAGTCCTTGTCGCGCTGGTAGATGGCATGCGCCTTCAGGGCGTTCTCCAGGAAGTGGACCGCATCGAAGTTGCCAGGTTCGTAGAGGTTCTTCAGGTTGAGCATCCGCTCGAGTTTGGCGATGCCGTCCACCGTCAAGGACGCGCTCCGGTGCTTCTCGTCAATGGTGTAATCGGTGCCCGCGTCCAGCATGGGGACGATGCGGGCGAAGCGCGTGTACTCCTTGGTGGACTCGGTCGCCGGGCCGCTGATGATGAGCGGCGTCCTGGCTTCGTCTATCAGGATGTTGTCCACCTCGTCCACGATGGCGAAGTTGAGGGGCCGCTGCACCCGCTGGGACAGGTCCACCACCATGTTGTCGCGCAGGTAATCGAAACCGAACTCGTTGTTGGTCCCGTAGGTGATGTCGGCCTCGTAGGCCTGCCGCCGTGTGACCGGCGTCAGCTTCTCCATGCCCTTCTCGGCATGGGTGCCCGCCGGGTCGTAGAGGTATGCCTTCTCGTGCTGAAGGGTGCCAATGGACAGGCCGAGGAGGTGATAGACCGCGCCCATCCATTGGGCGTCGCGCCGGGCCAGGTAGTCGTTCACCGTGACTACATGGACACCTTTGCCGGTCAGGGCATTGAGGTACGCTGGCAGCGTGGCCACCAGCGTCTTGCCCTCGCCCGTCTTCATCTCGGCGATCTTGCCCCCGTGGAGCACGACGCCGCCCATGAACTGCGCGTCGAAGTGGCGTTGGCCGAGGCTGCGCTTGGCCGCCTCGCGGACTAGGGCAAACGCCTCAGGCAAGATGTCGTCAAGCGCTTCGCCGGACTGGAGGCGGGACTTGAACTCCTGCGTCTTGGCCTTGAATTGCTCGTCGGTGAGCGCCTGGAACTCGGTCTCCAGGGCGTTGATGTCCTCAACGTCCTTCCTGAGTTCCTTGACGACCTTTTCGTTGGAGCCGCCGATGAGTTTGGTGAGCGCCCCAAGCATAATGCTCCGCCTTGCGAAGCCCGATACGAAGGCTTCTCCCCGAATTATAGCAAGGCAGGGCGCCCGGCGCGTTTGGCCGTAGGTGTGGAAACAAGAACTACGTGTCGAACATGGCGCCGACGGACAGGCCGCTGTGGATACGGTGGATGGCCTCCCCGAGCAGCGAGGCGACCGAAAGCACCTTCATCCGGTCGAACCGCTTGTCCTGCGGCACCGGCACCGTGTCGGTGACCACTAGTTCTTTGAGCGCGCTGTCCCGAAGCTTGGCCGCCGCTTCGCCGTTCAACAGAGCGTGGGTCGCCGCGCAGTACACCTCGCTCGCACCGTGCATGCCCAGCGCGCTCACCGCCGCCAGCACCGTCCCGCCCGTCCCGATCTCGTCGTCCACGATGAGCGCCTTCTTGCCCGTCACGTTGCCGATGACATTGACGGCCTGTACCTTGTCCTGGTTCCCCAACCGCTGCTTCTCGATGATGGCGATGGGCACGTTGAGGAGCCGGGCCATGTCGCGGGCGCGCTTGGCGTCGCCCACGTCCGTGGCCACCACCACCAGGTCGGGGCCTGCCAGCCTCTGAAAGTAGCTCGAAAGGATAGGCGCCGCGGTCAGCTCGTCCACCGGGATGTTGAAAAAACCCTGGATCTGCCCAGCATGCAGGTCCACGGTGAGCACGCGGTTGGCCCCGGCCACGGTGAGGAAGTCCGCCACCAGCCTCGCCGTGATGGCGACCCTCGGCTGGTCCTTCTTGTCCGTTCGCCCATATGCATAGTGCGGAATGACCGCGGTGATGCGCCCAGCCGATGCCCGCTTCGCTGCGTCAATCATGATGAGCAGCTCCATCAGGTGGTCGTTGACGGGGGTGCTCAGGGGTTGCACAAGGAAAACGTCCTTCTCGCGGATGTTTTCCAGGATGCGTGCGAAGGTGTTGTCGTTGCTGAACTTGAATGCTTCGGACCTGCCGAGCGTGATGCCCAGGTAGGAGCAGATGTCTTTGGCCAGGCCCTGATGCGCATTCCCGCTCAGGACTTTGAGGTCTTCAAACAGCGACATGCCCTACCTCGTATGATGCAAGAGTCCGCGTTCCCGAAGGGAGCGCTCAAGACGGTGGAGCCGGTGTCATCCACACGGAACGGATGTCCGTCCAGACCGCACGGCATTATAGCACAGCATGAAGGCGTCGCCCTTTCGGTTGATTGCGGCGAAAGCTGTGCTTCGTTATACTGGACGGGCGCGGGCACTCATCCCGTCGCACACGGTGGGGCTGTAGCTCAGCTGGGAGAGCGCCTCAATGGCATTGAGGAGGTAAGGGGTTCAAGTCCCCTCAGCTCCACCACTTTGAACCAAAGTTGGAACTGCCTCATTTTTCTGGGTCACCGGGCGTGAGGGCGCCGTGTAGTTGACTGTAACTGCGGCGTCGCTTTTCACAACCGACCGTACAAAGCACCGCAGCACTGCCTTCTGTTCACTCGCTGTCCCATGCCGTAGGACGGCCTTCAGTTCACGAAGATAGTCCGTCACGGCTTTCCGGTCGAACATATAATTCGATTCAGGTGCGTTCTGGCGCTCCAGTTGCGACATGGTCTGTTCCAGTTCACCGCGGCGGCCAGAGAGGCTCTTGATTCTCGGCGCCAGGTCATCCAGAGACACCCTGCCTGTCTCCAGCACGTCGTACAGGCGGTCCAGACGGTGCGTCACCTCGGTGATTTGAGCCTGTATCGCCCGTGTCTTGCCCTGCAAGTCCGACCGGAGTGCGGTCATCTCCTCGTTCACCAGTCTGACCATCTCCTCGACGTGGTCGTCTTCCAGCAGCACATCTCGTACCTTCTCTAGCACAAAGTCTTCCATCGTGTTTGCCGGGACGGGCCTCGACCGGCAGATACCTCTTCCAACCCTGGTCTTGGTGGCGCAGACGTAGTACAGGTAACGGCCCGACTTCCCAGGCTGCCCGGACATGGCTGACCCACATTCGCCGCAGCGCAGCAGACCGCTAAGGAGGTACCGGCTGCTGACCGTACGCGGTGCCATCACCTTGGGCCCTCGAGACCGAAGCTGCACCTGGACCGTCTCATAGGTATCCCGGTCGACAACGGCCGGAAAGGCCGACTCAACCGTCACGGGAGTCAGCCCTGCACTCCGATGGTAGTGGCCGCTTTTCCCCCACACCAGCGTTCCCGCATAGACGGGATTGACCAAAACGTTATGGACGGCGCCCTTGCCCCATCGTCTGCCTCTCGGGGAGGCGATGCCCTCGGCATTGAGGCGTTTGGTAATCTCGACGACGCCCATGCCGGAGCTTGCCAGCGCGAAGATGTGCTTTACAACGGCGGCGGCCTCTGGCTCAAGCTCAAGCTTTGCCCGCTCGACATCCCCATCGCGGATCTTCACGCGGCGGTAGCCGTAGGGCGTTCCCGCCGAGACCCAATACCCTCGGGAGGCAGCTTCCCGCATGCCCCTGGTTACTTCTTGAGCAAGGTTGGCCGAGTAGAACTCGTCGATGACCTCGATGATGCCCTCCAGCATCTTACCCGTGGGGCTGTTGTCCACCGGCTCATTGATGGAGACGACCTGGACCCCGTGCTTTCGCAACAGCGACTTGTAGATGATGCTGTCTTCTCTGTTTCTTGCAAACCGGGCCAGTTTCCACACGAGGATGGTGTCGAACGGCGCGGGTTTGCGGCGGGCCAGGGCAATCATCTCTTGAAACACGGGCCGGTCGGCGGTGCGGCCGCTCTCGGCCTCGTCCACAAACTCCCGCACGATCTGGTAGCCGTGCTTGTGGACGTACTCCCGCAGGGCCTTGAGCTGGGCCGAGATCGAAAGGTCCACATCCTGCTTTTCGGAGGATACCCTGGCGTAAAGGGCTGTCGTCTTCATGGCTACTTTTCCTTTCTCGTCTTGATGGCGCTGAGCTCCGTCCTCCCGCACACTTCGCAGGTTCCCGGCAGATACGGCAGCAGCCGGAAGTCCTCCAGCCCTGAGCGGACCTGCTGGAGGGCCTCGGCTACCTTGCTCTGCACCCGTACCGCCGCGTGGGTTTCTGGGGCGTCTGCAAGCTCGTCTACCGCTTTGCTGACAATGGCGAAGACCTTCTTCTTTTTCCCGGGAGCCCTGGCCAGGCGGCGCGATGCCGTGCTGATGAAGCCGTCCTGGTCCTCATGGAGTTGCGAAAATTCCAGCCGTCTCTGCGACATGCCCAAGGATAGGCACAGCCTGGACTCGTATGCCACATCGATCGCGCCCTGGGTAAGATAGACGCTCTCGCTAGGAGCATCTTCGCCTATCGGCCAGGGAGCATGTTCTGCGAGGCGCCGCTTGGCCTCGGCATACAGGGCTCGTCGAGCCTTGATGAGCTCTGCTGTGGTTTGTTCCCAGGTGCGCACAGCGGGCCAGAGGGGGTCGCGCGGCAGGTGCTC
>VGZR01000036.1 GCA_016872515.1 SAR202 cluster bacterium | reverse complement strand
TGGCTCTGGAACCAGTTGTCTCAGTTGGCCGCGCCGCCGCTACGCGTAGTTGGGTGGGTGTCCAAGGCTCCTTTGCTCAGGTCACCCTTGGCACGTTCCATCCCTTCAATGCGCAACCCAGCTCTTCTCGGCCCCATAACCACGGTTAATGCCATATACAAGAGCTTATACCGGAGGTGTTGAGGATCTGCCAATGTGCCCCTCGTCATATGCGCCAAACCGCTAACAATGCGGCCCTGCTCGGCCAGCGCCCTCCCATAGCGGAAGCGCCAATGTCCCTTCGCCCTGGAAAGACCTATCCTGCGGCGTTCCTTCGGATCCACGACGTACGTGCCAACTTTATCCAGCACTCGGAGACCGTGGAGCGCGTGAGCTGGAGAACTCTGAGATTTATGCTGACCCCGCTGCACACGGTAATACGCAACTGAGATGCCCGGAAGGTAAGCAAATTTGGCACCTGACCAGGCAACCCTTAACCAGTAATCCCAGTCTTCACAATCCGCGAGAGACTCATCAAAGCCGCCTACTCGGTCGAGACAGGTGCGACGACTAAGTGCTGCATGGATAAGGATAAACCCCTCGTAAATCATCTCACGCAGGGGGTCTTTCACTCGGTAGCGGCTCGCGCGGTCCCAGTCGAACAGGCGGTCCGGCCGGCCGTCATCAAACCAGGAGACCTGGCCCAAGACAACGTCTACTTCGGGATGGGAAATCAGATATTCAACTTGGCCAGCAACCTTTTCTGGCGTTATCAGGTCGTCGCTATCCAGAAACTGGATGAACTTCCCACGGGCACGTTTCAGCCCCAAGTTTCGAGCACTGGCTGTCCCACCGTTAGGTTGATAGAGATAACAAATTCGATGTCCATAAGCTCGAGGCAACCACTCCTGGGTTCCGTCGGTGGATCCGTCATCCACCACGATAATTTCGCAATTGGGGTAGGTCTGGGCCAACGCACTCTCGATGGCCTCACCGAGCCACCTTCTAGCGTCATGAGTGGGGATGACGATGCTTACTATTGGATTACTAGTCGCGTTTCCCATGTTGCCGACCGATGGCCTATGAAAAGGGTCACAGGTCTCTTAGTGAATCTCCACCTTCCGTGTCTGAGAGGTTGCGCCAACTAACCGCCGTTTAGCAGACCTTAAGCTCTCATATACTGTTCTTCCGAAAATCAATCTACCCACTTGCAATCTCAAGTGATTGTTCCCAGCACAGATGAGAGGATGCTGCACTACCGCAGAAGCCATCGTGCCAAGAGCTGCTGCACGGCTACCCTCTTCATAAAGAGCTTCTGCGTAATCAAGCATCGCTCTCGCAACCGTGCGGCCATTATTGGCTCTAAGCCTCTTTGAAGGATGTGAACAAGACCGGGCCGAGCAAAACCCCCTCAGAATATCGCGACTTTTTGTAGCCTTGAAATTCTTGACTTTCCCTGCTTGCGCCCCGTGTATGCGTATGTATACCAACTCCTCGGGCAGATTAGCTACTGAGTAGCGGGAACACAATCGAAGCCAAAGGAAATAATCGTGAGAATATGGGTGGTCCACAGGGTATGCGCAAGCCTCCTTGGTGTGTTCCAGGCGATAGACTACAGACGAATGCGCAAAGGTGTTTGCATATACAATAGAATCCTTAATCTCTAGCACATCTGTCGGGAAGCGTCGCTGATCAAAGACCTTGCCATTTTCGTCAATCAACTGAATCCATGTCCCCAGGAGAATTACCTCGGGATGCTTTACCAGATACGTCATCTGCTTTTCCAAGCGGGTAGGCAATGAAACGTCATCCGCATCTTGGACGGCCACATACTTACCGCGCGCCTCTCCAAGTGCGAGGTTGAGGGCCTGCGGCCGGCCGATGTTGCGTTTCAGGCAGATGAGACGGACTCGCGGATCGCGAAAGCTTCGCACTATCTCGGTCGAGTTGTCCGTTGAGCCGTTGTTCACGATAACGAATTCGAAGTCGCTGTAGGTCTGGCCAAGGATGCTCTGCACCGCCTCGCGAACATACGGCTCGCCGTTCCGGACGGTCATGATTACGGTCAGGGGTAGGCTCATTAGGTGTGCTGCACGATCGGACTGAAGTGCCGGAAACAGAACTCTAGGGTCTCGCGTACCCCTTTCGACAGGTTGCCTTGTGGCGCATAGCCTAGGGCGCGAAGCGGTTCGCAGCGGAAGTCCAGCGACTCCACGGCCTCTCCTGGCTTCGGCTCGGAACGTTCGAGGGAGATAGACACGCCGCGTAATTCCTCATATGCCTGCTGAACGGTGCGAGCTACTTCTGACACGGTATAGGTGGCCATCCCGCCTACGTTGTAGATGGTGACCTGCTTTGATGAATCGGTGAGTACCAGCCCTATCGCCCGGACCGCGTCTTCCAGGGCCACGAAATCCCTGGCCTGAAGCCCGGAGGAACGCAGTCTCAGCCGCTGCATTTCCACCGCCTCGCGGCACAAGTTATTGACCAGCAGGGTCCACCGGTCAACCAAGGGATGCGCGGGCGTGCCATAGCCGTTCGACAGACGCAGGATCGCAGCATTGAACCCCTTGGTGCGCGCATACATCCCAACGTACTCTTCCGCAATCAGATGGGTGGCCGCATACGGATGGACCGGCGCCGGCGCTGTCTGTTCTGTCACCACGCCACGCCCGTTGGCTCCATAGACGTGAAAGGTTGAGACATAGACCGCCGAACGCAGGCTTGTCCCAAGAGACTCAAGAAGGTTCAAGGTGCCTTCGACGTTGACCCGTAGGGCAACCACAGGGTCGCGAGCACAGGCAACCTCGTTGAGGGCCGCCAAGTGAACGAGCGCGTCCACACCGTCCCCAATACCCTTCAACGTCTCAGGCTGGGTGAGGTCGCCCTGCCACAGCTCGGTTCCGTGCAGCCAGGAACGGAGCTCCTCGGGGACGCGCCGCACTAGGAGACGTAGCTCATGCTGCTGCAGATATCTGAGGTGTTCGACGACCCGGCCACCTAGGTAGCCGAGCCCGCCGGTGACAAGGACCTTCAACGGTGCTTCAACGCCCAGTCGTAGGGGATGCTGGGATCGAAGGGGTCTTTCCTTAGAATCTCATCGGGGTCATGCGGCAGCGTGCTGCAATTCGCTACGATCGCCGTCTTCGTCCCGATTCCCTTGAAACCGTTCCACACCAAAGGCGGAATCGTCACAAGGCTATAGTTATCCTCTCCTACGACCAACTCTTGGACCTCGTTGTTCGTCGGCGAACCTTGCCTGTCGTCGTAGAGCACCAACTTGATGGCTCCCATGATCACCGCGTAGTTCAAAGTCATCTTTTTGTGGATGTGCCAGCCCTTGATAACTCCTGGATAGACCGTGGAAAAGTAGATCTCGCCGAACCGCTCGAAATGAGGGTCGTCTTCCCGCAGCATGTGAAGAATCGTGCCACGCTCGTCAGGAATCCTTCGGAGGGGATGGACTCGAACGCCTTCAATCAATCTTGTTGCCCCGCTGCTCGTATTTCCGCAGGTGGTCGCGGTACCAACTAATCGTCTCGGTGAGCCCTGCCTCCAGCTCATACTTCGGGGCCCAACCCAAAACCGTCCGGGCCGCTTTTGCCGAAAGTTCCTGGCGGGGAATCTCGTTGCGCACCTCATTCAGGATGATGGGCTCTAGGTCCGTCCGCTTCATCAGCCGGATGATATGGTGGACCATCTCCAGGGCAGTCAGCCCGCGCTCATAGCTGAAGTTGAAACTCCGACCCAACTCCTTCCCATCGTCCATCCACTCCGCCAAGCTCAGGTACGCGAGCGCCGCGTCTCTCACATAGAAGTAATCACGCACATACGAGCCGTCGCTGCGAATCACGGGACGCTGGCCGTAATGCAGGGAGCGGATGGTGCCTGGGACGATCCGGTTGAAGTTCAGGTCGCCGCCGCCGTAGAGGTTGCCGCACCGGGTAATGCAGACCGGGGTGCGGTAGGTCGCGTGGTAGGACTGGGCTATCAGATCGGCACAGCTCTTGGACACGTCATACGGGTACCGCCCCTGGAGCGGCGTCTCCTCCGTATAGGGCAGTTTCTGTTGCTGGCCATATGCCTTGTCACTCGAAGCCACCACGATCCGCTTCACGGTCGAAATCTGGCGGCATGCCTCCAGGACATTCCAAGTCCCACGGATGTTGGACTCGAACGTGGAGATAGGGCTGCGGTTGGCGATGGGGACGATGGTCTGTGCGGCGAGGTGGAATACCGTATCGATTTCATACTCGTTGAGGATGCGTTCCATAGAAGCCAGGTCATACACCGCACCGCGAACGATGGTGATACGCTCGTGGATGCCCTCAGTGAACAGCCGTGACCGCGGAGTCCAGTCCCTGACCAAACCGACAACCTCCGCCCCACTCGTTGCAAGTTCCTCAGTGAGCCAGCTCCCAAGGAAGCCGTTACAACCCGTAACGAGGACGGGACGGTGAAACCAGAAGTTAGTCAGCCCATGTCCTCCATGGCGCCCTGCCCTCTCCCCAAAGCCGCTGCAGGTACTCATAGTCTCGGGCCGTATCCATGCACTGCCAGAACCCGTTATGGCGGTAGACCTTGAGTTCACCCGCAAGGGCCAAATTCTCAAGAGGCTCCCTTTCCAGCACACAGCTCTCGTCCGCGGAAAGGTAGTCAAAAAATGCCCTTTTGAACACGAAGTAGCCCCCACTGATATTTGCCTGGGAGGACTGCGGCTTCTCTCTGAATGAAACGACGCGGTCGTGCTCGATTCCCAGTTCACCATAGCGCGAGGGCGGAGACACCCCCGTGACCGTCCCTATCTTCCCGTGGGACTGGTGGAACCGAAGCAGGTCGTTGATGTTCAGGTCCGTGACTCCGTCTCCATAAGTAACCATGAACGTGTCACCATGAACATAACGCTCGACCTTCTTCAAACGAGCTCCAGTCATCGTCTCTTGACCTGTGTCTATCAAGGATACGCGCCATGTAGTATCCATATGACTGTCCAGAAGGCTCACCTTCTGCGTACCCAGCTCTATCGCCAGGTCGCTGTTGAGCCACCGATAATCCATGAAGTAGCGCTTAATCATCTCGCCCTTATAGCCCAAACACAACACAAAGTCGTCTAAGCCTTGAGCAGCATAGCCCTTCATGATGTGCCAGAGGATCGGGTGACCGCCGACCTCCACCAGGGGCTTTGGCCTGTGCTCGGTCTCCTCACGGAACCGAGTGCCCTTCCCTCCGCAAAGGATCACCACTTTCATCCTTGAACCCCCGGTGCACTCTTCACGCAGCGTCACCTAGAAAAGCGTTTACGGCCTCGGGCGTGACCGGGGATAGGGCTGAACTGACGACTTGGGAGGCTCTATCTTGCCAACGCTGCTTCATCTCTGCCGACATCGCCAATACCTCCGCCACTACTCGCCTCAGCTCTTCAGGGGTACGCGCAACCCACCTAACCTCGGGAACAGCCTCAAGTTTGTCTAGGTCTAAAGAGTTTTCTGTGCGAACGCAGACAGGCGGCACTCCATAGGCCAAGGCCTCATAGCAAAGCACTGTGTAAGTGTAGAGAAGTACGTCCACGGATGGAAGGATTGATTGAGCAGGGGAATCTATGAAATGGACATTCCCCTGTTGGAGGAGCGCGCCAAGCTTGCTTCGAATCACTTTGGCATCCACAACGGGATGGCATTTGATAATCAATTTATAACGCGAATCGCCTCCTAGAGCCCCCACAGCACAAGCAACCAACTCTACTGAGTCCGAGGGACTCACAGAGGTGGCGACAAGTACCTGCGATGGAGTACCCTTGACCGTGGCAACCGTACGCTTCGCGCCATTTCCCAAAGGACCTTTCCACAGATGGTCATGACGCAGAGCACAGCCACTTGTGACCATCCCTGACGGCATGCCCTCTTTCGTCAACAAATCTCTATAGAGCGGTCCATTTGTGACGATGGTGTCGGGCAGCGGGCGAAGGCCGTACTCACCTTGTGCTGGGAACATGGAGAGCACCTGGCGTGAGAACGTGACGTTATCATACCCAACCACCTTGGTGTCAGGCATGTAACGTCGTACCGACCAGGTCATCACCTGCTCCCACCCATGCCCTTCACACGTAAAGATGACTCGGCGTGGATGAATGCCCGCAGCGGCGGCATTGGCCGCTAGAAACTGATAGCTCAAGGCATCGGCTAGGGCACCAGTAGTTTCCGCCAAATGCTCCTGAACGAGTTGATGGATTGGCAATCCCTCGAAGGCGCCATTCATTGGCATCACCGGAGAAAACTCCTCGGCTCTTCGTGTGCATTCAGTCCAGTTTTGCTCAGATAACAAGAGTTCGGGGAAAACTACCTCTTCGCCGCAGCGGGCGAGCCTGGCGACCGCGTCCTCAAAAGAGACGCTAGGCAGCACCCTGGCCACAAAAGCAACACGGTACCCCCGTTCCTTGAGCAACTCCGGCAGAGGGCCAAAATAAGGGTCTTGATACCTTCCGTCCTGGCGAAAACTTCGTTTATCAACCCAGGTGAAGAACAAGATTGTCTGATCGCCAATGAATCGAGTAGGAAGCCTTACCCCGTGTTTTGCCAATACGTTGCGACGGAGAGGTCTCGGCGTGTCTCTAGGTGGAGAAACCAAAGTACGGCTCCCGCGCAACACCCTGATGGACGGCCGGTAAAGTGCAGAGAAGGTATCTTGCAGAGCACTGGGCACCGATAGCCACTTGCCGGTGCTGCCACGTCCAGAAAGCGCCTCAGCGGAGAAGGAAGCCTCTGAGGCCAAACTTATCACTCCATCTCGGAGTGCCGGACTCGAAAATACCATAAGGGTACGCCGCTTTATCCCACCGCTAATCAATTGCTTCGCTAATTCCAAAAGGCAAACCCGAAGGTACATCCGGCTATAAGGATTCTTAGCGGAAAGGGCAGAACCCCACCACTCAACACTCTGGTTATGCTGTGAGAGTTGTCCTATCCATTCGATGTAAGGCTGCCTGAGGTGCCAAGAGATGCGGTCCAAAGACTCGATGGTTGAGACCCGATGTATGGAAGAGGCTAGCTCGGATTCCGTACCCCGTATCCAGTCGTTGTCTTGCCCTAAATAGACCCACTCCTCTATACCTAAGGAGTTCATTTTTTGTGTTAACAAAGAAGTTGGTAGGTCCTTATCCAAAGCAACGTAGAGCATATTTGGCTTCATGTTTCGCTATCAGTGGCAGCCCAGGAAACGCTGATGCTATTCCCCACCAGATACCGGAAGGACCACTCCGGTGATGTATGAACTGCTCTCAGAGGCCAGAAAGAGGACGGCTTCGGCGATTTCCTGCGCTTGCGCCGGACGCTTCAAAGGGATCAACTTGACGCGGTCCGACAGGTCGGGCCGACCTATCTTCCTGTGCAAGGACGTATCAACGACGCCGGCCCTGATGGCATTCACCAGGATATTGTCGGGCGCTCCCTCCTTGGCCAGCGAAAGGGTCACGGCCTCCAGAGCGGCCTTCGAAGCGCTGTAATGCACCGTTCCCACGCCGCCGCCGAATTTCACCCCGATGCTGCTGACGTTGATGATTCTGCCAGACCGGCGCTTTCGCATCTCCACCATGGCAGCCCGGCTCAACATGAACGGCGCGGTAACGTTGACCCGAAAGATTCGGTCCCACGTCTCAATGGTCGGCTCCTCAGTAGGACCGGGCCGAGTCGCTTCCGCGGCGCAATTTACAAGGATATCTATCGAGCCTGCCCAGTGCGCGAACTGTCCCCAGAGCTCGGTAACCTGACGCGGATCGGAGAACTCGGCACGAAAAGCTCTACACCGGCCAGGAGACACGATGGAGAGTAAATGCTCAGCCTGGGCCGGATTGGCGTTATAGTGGGCGCCAACAGTTGCCCCCTCCTCCAACATCCTCTTTGCGATTTGAAAGCCAACACCTCCACTGGCACCCGTCACCAAGGCGCACCTATCCTTCAACAGCATAACGAGGGTACTCGGCCTATCGCTGATGCTGGGTCGAGCCGCCTTAAACCCCATAGGAGGCTATCCGCGAGTCTCATCAGGAGGGGGTAACGGGCAGTGCCCGGCCGGAAGGCTGACTTTCGTAGTATTTCATCCACTTGTCAAAGTGGGGTTGCCCCATCAGTCTCCCGTCAACGTCGCATACATCGCACGGCGGGAAATTCCGGTCAGCCCTTGCCAGGCTCTGACGCACCCGCTTGATGACGCGGCCGTTCCACAGTTCGTAAACCGTCTTCTCACGCAGGTTTCCAACGATAATCTTCTTCCCCCAATCATGCGGGCACAGCAGCACGGCCCCGTCGTAGTCCACCAGTATCTGGTAGAAGGGGTAGAAGCACTTGCGCTTCAGCGGTTCACTCAACTTGAATACTCCTGCCTGCGGAATCTCCACCATGCCCGCCCTGTTACTCAGTGTGATTCCGAAGTGCTCCTCGGGTGGAAGCCATCTCCTTCGCAAGATAACCTGCTTGTCGGTGAGTCCAACCTCGTCCCGCATGGCGCTGAACTTCACTTCCTGCTCAGGCCCGTCGTACATGCTGATGAGGAGCGTGTCCAGTCCAGCGCCAAACAGGGCGTGAAGCTTCTTGGGGGTCACGAAGTCGCCATCGGTGACCGACTCGATGCGCACCCGCGGCAGGTAGCGCTTCGACATTTCGATGATCACTTCAATCTTCTTGTACAGCAACGGCTCGCCAAAGGCAGAGTACAGCAACAGGCCGTCATAGTCCGTCTGGGCAAGTTCCTTCATAATTTTCTCGTACAGATCGAGAGGGAGGTGCTCGTTCCGGTTTGGATAGACCTCTGGGTTAGACCTGGGGCAGAACACGCACTTGCGGTTGCAGAGTCCAGACAGGTTGAACTCGATCAAGGAGAACAAAGGTGGCGCGTCAGGCCCTGAATACTTGGTCCGGATGTGCCGCTCCAATTCACCGCCTTTGCGGGCTATGTTTGGATCGAGAAAGACGTGCTCCCTTTCAGTGTCAACCACAGGCATTCTCCCTTCGTGCTCTACCCACACGACCCCCGCTGTTCACCGCTCAACTTTCAAGAGCGTCTTGAGATGTTCTCCACTTCGAACGTTGTTCCAAGCACCGGAGAAGCTTTCCAATGGAACGACATGTTCGAAGAACCGCTCCAAGTCCAGTTCAGAAAGCAAGGTAAGCGCCTCCTCGATATCTCCTGAGCCGCTACCCACCGAGCCCACCAGGGTCTTGTCGTAAGCAAATTCGTTTTGGAAGGTGAACCTGCGGTGGGCATATGGCACGCCTAACACAAGGATGGCCGCGCCGGATGGACTCTCGCGAAGCATCCTGTCCAGCGACACTGGGTCACCGGTCGTTTCCACCAACGCCTCGAAGCGGCCCAACTCTTCGAGGTTTTGCGAAGTGCTGATATTTGAACCTGAGAAGTATCCCAGTCGCCGCGCGTTCTGATCGAAGACGGTCACCTCGTGGCCCCGGTGGGCCAGCACGCGCGCGGCCATATGTCCCAGCGGGCCAACCCCCACCACAGCGCACCGCTTCGGCCCCGGGGTGGGCACCCAGACCTTCGCGATACGGTTGAGCCCTTTGAGGACAACAGCGAGTGCTGGTGCAAGGACAGCCCGGCGAGAGTCGAGGCCCGGCGGGAGTTCGTGCACCGCGCCGCTCGGGCCTACGACATATTCAGCATACCCGCCGTTCCAGCGCAGCACCCCAAGTTCCCGCCGCTCTGCGCACATGTACTGGCGTCCAGCCCGGCAGCCCACACACCGACCACAGCCATAGACCGGCATGACGACGACATGCGCACCCTCTGAAACACCAGCCACCTTCACACCCATGGCCACCACCGTCCCGCTGACCTCTTGCCCAGGAACGATGGGATAGGAGGTAGTGCCATCCGTGATGTACTGATGCTTACCTTCGTACAGGTCTATGTCCCCTAGTGTCACCCCACAGTAGGTAACCCTGATCAATACTTCTCCAGGTTTCAACCTCGGGACATGGATGCTTTCCACTTGGGCATGGCCTGGTCCAGAAATCACAACTCCCTTGGCGCCGGCATCGAAGAAGAATGCCTCTCGATATTCCGGGACCTTCAAGACCTTGCCATTAACAAGGCCCTTCACGGTGCCCGCCAGCTTGTTCGCCCGATACATAGCGATCTCTGGTAGTTTCTTTGGAAGCCTCTCCTGGTAAGTTGCCTTTAGGAGGTCAACCACCATCCTCTCGCCTTCGATGGCGAACGCCTTAGGGACGGTGAGCGGTCCCCCGAGGCCAAGCGACTTGGCAGCCACGGCCTCGGCATAATACCGTTTGCGCACCTGCCGCCAGGTATCCTCGTGGATGTGGTAGAGCGAGGCCGCAGGTTCATAGACCACAAGGTAGTCCTTGCGCATCCAGTGCCTGGCCCACTCGATGTCTTCCAGTCCTGCAAGCGCCTCGTCGAACGGATGCTCCTCCCAGAGCATGCGCCTTAACGCTGAATTCGCGTTATTGGCGAAGTAGTGCGGAGGGCGCAGGACTTTGGGACTCGGTCCGAAAGTACGGTGCAGATCTTGGGCGTCGCTGAACTTGGACGTCTCCCACCCTACCTGCCGTCCATACACCATCGCGACTTTGGAGTCAGTAAACGGCTGTACAAGTTTGCCGAGCCACTCTTTGTCCAGCGGCAAGGTGTGTGCCGACACAGCAACCGCGTATTGTCCCTCGGCGGCGGCGATGCCGACGTTCAGTGCATACCCGTACGTGAAGTCTTCACTCTTGATCCGTATCAGCTTTTGGGCATGCCGCTGGGCAATCTCTCTCGTTCTGTCAAAGGACCCCGAGTCCACCACGACGACTTCGTAGTCGCGGTACGCCTGCCCTTGCACGGCTTCCAAGAGTTTCTCGAGGTACTTCTCCTCGTTGAAGGTGCGGATGATTATCGAAGTCTCAGGCATCTATCGGGAGCATCAGGAGTTGGAATAGACCCTTACCAGTGGGTCGCGCTTCATCAGCCTCTCCACCATCGCAAGGTCAGCCGGCGTATCGACGGCATGGGTCTCTTGAGTCGTCTCCACCATGCGAACTTTGATGCCATGCTCAAGGAACCGCATCATGTCCACCGATTCCGCGACTTCGAGCGGCGTGGGCGGCAAGGCTGCGTACTTCAACAGCGCCTCCTTCCGAAACGGTATGATGCAGACCTGCTTGTAGGCGGGGATTTCCTTGAGCGCCTTCACTCCCCGTGTTGGGATAGCCTTCCGCGAGAAGTAGAGCGCATCCCAGTTTTTGTCCATCACCACTTTGATGGTATTCGGATCTTCCAGCTCTTCCTGTGTGGTGATGCGCTTCGTCAGGTTCACGCACTGGATAGATGGGTCCGTCAGCATCGGCGCCACCGACGCATCCACCATCTCAGGTGTCACCATCGGCTCATCGCCTTGCACCAGCACGAAGATGTCCGCATCAATGCGCTCAGCCGCCTCGGCCACCCGGTCGCTGGCGCGCTGATGCTTCGTGGAGGTCATGATGTACCTTCCGCCGAAGATGCGCGTCGCCGCCGCAATCTCCTCGTCGCACGTCGCCAAGTATGTCCCAGTCAGAGATTTCGACATCGCCACACGTGCATAGACGTGCTGTACCATCGGCAGCCCAAGCAGCTTCGCAATCGGTTTCCCGGGGAAGCGGCTGGAGCCCATGCGCGCAGGAATGACAACTGCTATCGTTGGAGAGGATTTACTGGCCATCGTCTTCCCTACCCGTTCGTTGAGTGTTTGACTGCGAAAGCCTGAGCCGTAGGCAGATAGACTGGCTTCTCCGCGATTCTCGCGAAGTATTCGTCAATCGCCTTTTTGGCCCCGGGGCAATTGGGAAACCCATAATCATCGAATACGACCACCCCACCATTGACCATGCGCGGCCAGAAGAACTCGCAGCATTCCCGCACAGACGTGTACAGGTCAGCGTCCACGTGGACAAAACAGAACTTGGACTCGGCCAGTTGCAAGAGAGTATCGGAGAACAGGCCGGGAAGAAAAACGATGTCGGGCAGGTCAACCAAGAACTGTTTGACCTCTTCAATGTCCACGTCTCCCAGGTCGCCTGCGCGCCATGTGCTGTCCAGCCCGGCCGTAGGCTCGGGCATCCCCTTGAAGGTGTCGAGCAGGAACAATCGCTTACGAACGCCCGACGCTGTTCGTGTACCCGCAATCAGTCGCGCAGTCCCGCCCTTGTAAACTCCACACTCCGCCAGATCTCCGGGCAATGCGAGGGCGCTCCTAAGCAAGCCATCCAGAACCATGTACCTGTCCATCTTCGGAGGCCAGGCTTCGTGGCCCATGCTGCCGAGAACTTGATGAAAAGGTTCGGAGGCGCCATAGCCACGCCGCCACTCCTCCCGCAAGGCGTCAGGATGGTAGTAGGGAAGCGGCTTAGGCCCGTTCGTCCCATTCCATGCGCGGTAGGCGGCAACGAAGCGCCTGCCGCCTGGCATCCCCTCAAGACTTCGGCGGACGAGTGACCGCAACGGCATCCTTGGCTCCTTCAACATCGTTTCGTTGGGCCTGAGTATGTGCTTGGATAATCTTCTTGAGTTCGGTAACAGCTCGCTCAGCGCTTCGGCCATCGTCCAGGTGTGTCCCGAACAGCCGCAACATCTCGTCGCTGGACTTCACTGGCGTGAAGTCTCCCTTGCGCAGAAAATCGCGCAACATCTCAAGGAACTCATCGAGCTGCTCTGCGTAGAGCACTCTCTCCTTCCACATCGGGAGGATGGACGGGTGCCACTTTTCGGGGTTGAACTTCTGCGGGAGCTCATGACCGCAGAACAGGATCGGCCGGTCCGTCGTCAGCATCTCCAAGAATGCTGTACTCGGGAAATCGGTGATGAATGTGTCGGCCAAAGGGAGGATCCCGCGAAACGGCTGCCGTGTCACTTTGCAGTTGGAATATCCCTTGTCCTCGATGTACTCAACGATTGCGGACTCCATATGAGCAGCATGCAATTTGAAGACGAATTGAAAGTGGGAAAACTGGCCGCACACATCGGCGATGGCCCGCTCAATCTCAAACATCAAGGAGGGTGACCGCCCCCGGGCTGGAATGGGCCGAAGATGGCCATCCATGCTTGTAGGCACATAAAAAATCGTGGGGATGTCACTGTCTAGGCCGAGGGATTTTCGTCCCTCCTGCTTCTCACGATTGCTCACCGTTCGCATTCGTAGCTCGTCAAGCTCCGCGGAGCCTACCGAAACTGGTTTCGCCGCATCGGGATAGTATCGGCGGTAGTACTGGCTGTCCCCTTCGCCGAAGGTGAATGCCCAATCAGACCAGAGAAGGTCGGTGTGATACTTGATGAAGTTGCCGTGCGTCTCCATCAAGACAACGCCGCCCGTCGCCCCATGCAGGTACACGACCGTCGGGATTCCTAGTCTCCTGGCTGTGTGCATGGCGACGCGCTCAGGGTAGAGCATCGTGGTCGCAACCATGGCAGCCGGCCTGAGGCGCCTGACCGTTTCTTCGGTCTGGACCGCGATACGGAACATGTCCGGTGCCACGTGAGAGAAAACATGCCCAAGCCTCTTCTCGACCACACCAGCGAAACTGCCCCCTGAAAACGTGAGGAGTCTCTTCAGCCTCTCGTCTACCCTGGTTGATTCCCAAACATCGGTAAGTTGGGCCTTGTAGGATGAGGCGACGACCGCGTCCAATGGATTGCTCTTGCGGGTTGGGACCAGGGACTGCACTACTGCCGGAGTCCGAGGGCTGAGGCGGACCACCTCCATCTCATGGCTCTCGCGTAAGAGGTCTACGACGTGCTTCATGCTATAGCCGGTGCTGAGCGTAACAAGGACAGGAAGATGCCCGTTACGTGGGGTACTTTGAGTCGTCCACGACTGGGCACTCATAACGCGCGCCAACACACTACGTAAGCGACCAACCGCACTGATGCCGGTGGCTTGGTTGGGCAACCGTCGCTTAGGCCCTTGACTGGCCTGCTGGAGCATAGTCTTTGCGTGGCCTTGAGATCCTACCGAAATTTGTTCGGCGCACTGGACCTCCATAGTGTTGCAAACAACCGGAATCGCATGAGACCACGGTGACTCTTCGACATACCCCAGAAAGGACGGAACAGACTCTGGATTCGTCCCGAAATAGAACACACGGCCAGGCTTTTCGGACGCGATTACCTTCTCCGTAATGAAGAAGGGGACTGCCACCGAGTTGATGAGGAGCTTCAGTTCGTACCAGAGGAGGGAACCGACTTTCAAGTCGTGGGCACGAAAACCCTCAGCGTGTCTGAGAATCGCCTCGTCAACGACCGTACTCACCTGTTCGATTACATCCAGAAGCGCAAATCCGAAGGCCTCGAGATCGTCTTCGGTGTAATAGTCTTCGGGACGCTTCGCAGCGATCCCCTGCCGTTCCAGCCAGTAGTGAACCGGGGGATTCAGGGCAACAATGGATACTGCACCGCGCCTTGAATCAGGGAGCGCGAGCATTGCATCTGCCTGTTGGCGCGTTTCCACAAAATAGACGCTATGGGGCGATGTCATCGTGAGTCACTCTTCACGGAGACGACTCATCAAACCAACATCTCCCACCGCAGCGGCTGTTCGGCCTCGATATCCACCGCGGCCTTCTTTCCGAGGACATCGTCTATCCTGTCGGCGGGAATCTCGCTCAGGGGCCGCCTTACGGCAATCATACCGGCCTTGATGAGCGCGCCCTTCCGGATCGGTTTCCTGGCATACACACCCCGGTGGGCAATCTTCACGAGGTCCTTCTCTTCTGGCAACAGAAAGCGCTTGCCAGTGCCAAGGGCAGCTTCCACTTCGCGGATGCTGTGCACCATCGCCTTGAACTCGTCGGGCTCCAGGGAGATGTCGTTGTCTCCCTCGGGCAGCGCACGGGAGAGCCCGAAGTGCTTCTCGATGTAGCAGGCGCCCAGGGCCACGGCCGCCATCGCCGCCGAACTCGTCATCGTATGGTCGGAAAAGCCCGTCAGCACGCCCAAACGCTTGCGCAGCGCGGGCACCGCCCGGACGTTTGACAGGTTCACGGGAGAAGGGTACACGGAGACGCAGTGGGCGATGATGAGTTGGTCGTTCCCGGCTTCCTTCACTACGCGCGCCGCGGCATCTATCTCCTCTTGAGTAGCCATACCCGTGGAGACGGCTATCGGCTTGCCTTTCTTGGCCACGTGGCGAAGGAAGGCGTGATGAGTCAATTCACCCGACCCGGCTTTGAACAGCGGGACGCCGAGTTCATCCAAAAAGTCCGCGCTCGGCTCATCGAACGGCGTGGAGCACATGATGATGTTCTGCGCCTTGGCCTCCTCCATAAGCCGCTTGTAGTGGGAGAAGGGAAGCTCCACTTCCACTCTGTGGGCATACTTCGGGCTCGACGGATTGTACAACTCTTCCGCGATGTGGGTCTGGAACTTGATGGCGTCGGCGCCGGCCTGCGCCGCCTGCCGGATGAGGGCCACGGCAATCTCGACGTTGCTTACATGGTTCTCGCCAGCCTCGGCAACGATGAAGCAAGGTTCGCCGTCACCTACCAAACGGCCTCCAACCGAGACTTTCATCGGTGACCTCCTGTGGCTGCCGCTCCCATCCGCTTGCGGACCTCCTCCCGATGCGCGTGGAGCCGTTCGATGGCCTGGCAGACGCCCTTCACCTGCTCCTCGGTCATGTGGGAAAACATGGGCAAGGTCAGACTATTCGCGGCAATCTTGTCGGTATTGGGCAATTTCCCTTCATACTGCGGCGCCAGATGGGCGTTCACGCTCTGGCGGTGCATGGGGGGATGGTAGTAGCGGCGCGTGTCCACGTGTTCCGCCTTGAGCGCCTCGTAGAGTTGGTCGCGGGTCAGCCCGAACCGTTCGCTGTCTATGATAATGGAGAAGTACACACCGTTCGGTACGCCCCCAGGGGTGATTTTCTGAAACTGGATACCGGGCAGTTTCCTTAGGCGGCTCCTGTAGAGGTCGAAGAGCTTGAGCCGGTGGGCGATGTTCTTATCCGCCATCTCCAGCGACGCTAGTCCGAGGACCGCGTGGAGTTCCGACATACGCGCATTCATGCCTTCATACAGGCAGTCGTAGCTGCCGTCGTCCCCGTAAGCCCGGCCGATGCGCACTCTGCGGGCCAGCTCGGCGTCGTTGGTCGCCACGATGCCGCCCTCGCCTGAAACCACCAGTTTCGTGGGACTGAGGCTCAGCACCTCGGCATTGCCAAACCCGCCGACGGGCCGCTCCAAATAGCGGCTGCCAGTCCCCTGCGCAGCGTCGAAGAGAAGCGGTATGTTGTGTCGGTCGGCAATCTCTTGCAGCCGGTCCGCTTGGCACGGGTTGCCCCATATGTGGACACCTAAGATGGCGCACGTGTCAGGAGTAATCGCCTTCTCGACCTTCTCCGGGTCTATGACACAGGTCTCGGGGTCAATGTCCACAAACACCGGCCGCAAGCCGTTCCATGCCAACGCGTGGCCTGTCATAGAGAAGGTGAAGCTGGGAACGATGACCTCGCCCTTCAACCCAAGGGCCTTGAAAGTGAGCAGCAGACCAGTGCTGGCACTGGACACGCCTACCGCATGGGCGACGCCCAGATAGCGCGCCATGCGCTCTTCGAACTCCTTGAGGTACTTCCCGTTGGTCACCATCCCGGTCGAAAAGATGTCCCGGTAGCTGTCCACCACAGCGTCGAACTCGGGCAACGTCGCCCGCGAGATGGAGACCGTCTCCGAAAACACTGGGGCTCCACCTAAGACTGCAGGTAACTCTTTCACTTCAATTCACTCCAATCCGGTGATTCGTGCCCGTTTCGTAAACGCACTCCAACTCGCGCATCACCGCCGGTAAGCCGGGAAATAGTCCGCCAGCAAAGGGTCTTTGCTAACACCCTCAGCAGTGCCGTTCCCTGCATGGCCGCCCTCGAACTCCTGTTTGATCCGGCACAGGGCGTCGTAGGCCACAGGGTCGTGCACATGCCGGTACATGTAATAGGGCGCACGGTTGGGAGAGAACTGGCTCTTGAAGTTGAACACACTATCCATCTGAACGGCGTGGCCTCCGCCTAAATGGTAGAACTGGCGTCCCTGAGACTTGGCCCAAAGAGCCACCCGGAAGACCGTCAAGACGTTTGCCTTCAGGTCCCAATGTGCGCTGTCCGACCCTGAGAGAAAGTTGTGGATGTAAGGGCCGCTGTGGAAAAACATATAGGCGGACACCACCTTGTTCTTCCACACGGCCAAGAAAAAGGAGACATGACCTCGAAGGTCCGTAGCGGCCCGCTCGAAGAACTCAAGGGGAAAAAAGAACAAAGACAGGGCGCCCATCTCTCCCATCCGCGCGGTGTACAAACGGTGGAACTCTCGCAGGTGCTCAGGCCGCAGATCAGATTGGACGATTTCCACGCCTTCGCTCGTGGCTCTGCGGATTCCATTGCGG
>VGZR01000035.1 GCA_016872515.1 SAR202 cluster bacterium | reverse complement strand
CAATCCACCTGGCGGCCAGGCTGTCATCGGCGGGTTCTCCCAGGGCGGCATGATGGCCTACCGCACCGGCCTGACCAGCCCCGATGCGTTCCGTGGCGTCGCGGCCCTCAGTTCGCGCATCCCAGACCCCAGCGACCTGCGTAGCCGACTGCCCGAGAAGCGCGACCAGGCGGTCTTCGTCGCCCACGGAACGCAGGATACCCTTCTGTCCATCGAAGACGGTCGGCGCTCTCTTGAGTTCCTCACCGCCGAGGGGTACAAGCCGGCCTACAAGGAGTACCCTATGGGCCACGAAGTCACCCCGTCCGTCCTTGACGACCTCACGGCCTGGCTCCACGAGGTGCTGCCGCCGCCGGGTGGCCGCAAGCGCCGCCTCACTCCAAGCCGCCGTTGACCACAAGGCCCCTTTGCTCTACCATCGGGGTCGCCATGAAGTCCAACGCCATCCTGACGCGCTCCCGCGAGGGCAAGAAGGCCACCGGCTGCACGCTGATGTTCCCGTCCGCCGACCTGGTGGAGCTGGCGGGCATCGCAGGTTTCGACTTCGTCCACCTCGACGGCGAGCACGGGACATTTTCGCCTGAGTCCGTGGACGCCATGTGCCGCGCCGCCGAGGCTGCGGGCCTCACTGTCACCGCCCGCGTGCCGAGTCACGACCCCTCCGTCATCAACCTCTACCTCGACCGTGGCGTCCAGGGCATCGTCGCCCCCCACGTCGAGACCCAGGCCGAGGCCAAGGCCATCGCATCTGCCTGCCGCTTCGGCCCCCAGGGCGACCGCAGCTGGGGCGGAGGCCGCGCCACCCACTACAACGACCCCAAGTCCATCTCCGACGACAAAGGCAGCCGCTTGCCCCTCATGCAGCGCGCCAACGCCGAGATGCTCGTGGTCGCTCAGTTGGAGACCAAGAAGGCCCTGGGCGACCTCGATGCCATCCTGGCCGTCGAGGGCATAGATGCCTTCACCTATGGCCCCAACGACCTGGCCCAATCCCTCGGCCTGCCCGGCCAGCCCGACCATCCCACCGTGACCGACGCCATGCGTAAGGCAACCGACCGCATCCACAGCCGTGGCCGGAAGACATGGTCCGACCTGGCTACCACCGCGAACGCCCACCAGCTCTTCCTCGACGCAGGCCGCAAGTTCGTCGAGTCCAACAGGAAATAGCGAGAAGGAGAAGGAGTAGCGATGCCAAAGTCCGACCTGCAGAAGATCAACGACACCGCCTGGACCTACTACCACGGCATGATTTACGGCGACGAGAAGCTGCTCAAGAAGGCCTTCCACCCCAAGGCCGTCGTCAGCGGCTGGTTCAACGGCGAGCTTGCCTGGAACCCCCGCGAGGCATTCATCAAGCTCTGCCAGACCCTTCCCAGGCCTCCCAAGGGTGGCGTGGGCAAGGGCTACCACTTCGAAGTGACCGCCATAGACATCGTCAACGACATCGCGAATGTGAAGGTGGACGACACCGTCGCCGGCACCGCCTTCACCGACTACCTCACCATGCTCAGGCAGGGCCAACGCTGGGTCATCGTCAACAAGACCTTCCACAAGCACGAAGGCGCGTAGTTCCCAAACAGCCGACAGGAGCAGTGCCATGGCAACCATGAAAGCAGCCCTCTACCAGGGCAACCGCAAGCTCAAGGTGGCCACCATTTCCAGGCCGGAGCCCGGCCCTGGCGAGGCCCTTGTGCGCGTCCGGGCCGAGGGCGTCTGTGGCTCCGACCTGCTCATTTGGTGGGACAAGAAGGAGAAAGAGACCCTGCCAGCGGGACACGAGGTCGCCGGCGAGATCGTTGAGGTCGGCAAGGGTGTCAACAAGGGCAGGGTAGGGGACCACGTCGCCATAGACATCCTGGGCATGGGCCTGCGCTGCGGCACCTGTTGGTACTGCCGCACCGGCCAGACCATCCACTGCACAAACAAGAAAGAGGGGACCGGCGGAGGGTACGCGCAGTACATCATGCGCAACGCCGAGGGCTGCTTCCCCATCCCCAAGCACGTCTCCTGGGAGGAGAGTGCCCTCGTCGAGCCGCTGGCCGTCTCCGTCCACGGGGTCAGACGCGGGCGGATGCGCCCCGGCGAGACCGTCCTCGTCCTCGGCGCCGGCAACATCGGCCAGACCTGCGTCGCCGCCGCGCGGGCCATGGGCGCGGGCAAGGTCATCATCACGGCCCGCCACCCGCATCAGGCCAAGATGGCCAAGCGCATGGGCGCCGACGTCGTCCTATCCGACCACGGCAAGGAGCTGGAGGAGGGCATCAAGGACGCCACCGGTGGCCGCGGCGCCGACGTCACCCTCGAGTCGGTCGGTGGCCGCACCGACACCACCATCCAGCAGGCCCTCGAGTTCACCCGCAAACAGGGCCGCATCGTCATCCTCGGCGGTTTCTGGGTGCCCATCGCCATAGACTGGATCAAGCCGCTGCTCAACGAGCACTCCATCATCTTCTCGTCCTGCTACGGCGTCCTGGAGGGCCGCGACGACTACGAGGTTGCCATAGACCTCATCGCCGACAAGCGGGTGAACATCAAGCCGATGGTCACTCATAAGTTCCCGCTGGAGGACATCCAGAAGGCCCTGGATACCGCCTACGACAAGACCGTCGGCTCCATCAAAGTGCAGATCCACCAGACAGCCTAAGCAGGCCAACCGGAGGTAGTCCCAATGGCGACGATGAAAGCGGCCCTGTTCGATGGCAAGGGCCATATGAAACTCAAGACCCTGCAGCGTCCGGAGCCCGGCACCGGAGACGTGCTGCTGAAACTGCGCTCCACCGGCATCTGCGGCTCCGACCTGCTCATCTACCACGACAAGACCACGCCGGAGACCCTTCCCGCCGGCCACGAGCTAGCGGGCGAGATCGCAGAGGTGGGCAAGGGCGTGGACAAGGGCCTCGTCGGCCAGCGCGTCGCCATCGAGGGCATCGGCCACGGCCGCGCCTGCATGGAGTGCTGGTACTGCCGCACCGGCCAGTTCTTCCTCTGCGGCAAGCTGGAGCCCGACAGCGGCGGTGGCTACGCCCAGTACATGGTCCGCAAGGCCGCTGGCTGCTACCCGATGCAGGACAACCTTTCCTGGGAGGAGGGCGGCCTCACCGAGCCGCTGGCCGTCGCCGTCCACGCCGTCCGCCGCGGCGAGTTGACCGGCGGCGAGACCGTCGCCGTCCTCGGCGCGGGCACCATCGGCCTCTGCTGCATCGCCGCCGCGCGCGCCCTCGGCGCAGGTAAGATCATCGCCACCGCCAAGTACCCGCAGCAGGCCGCGATGGCCAAGCGCATGGGCGCCGACATGGCCGTCTCGCCCGAGGGCGACGCTCTCAAACAGGCCTTGGCTGGCGTGACCGACGGCCGCGGCGCCGACCTCACCATCGAGGCCGTCGGCGGCCGCTCCGACGCCCCCCTCAACCAGGCCGTGGACGTCACCCGCCTCCAGGGCCGCATCTCCACCACCGGCAACTTCTGGCGTCCCGCCACCATAGACTGGTTCAAGTGCCTGCTCAAGGAGCAGTCCATGATATGGTCGGCGACGTACAGCATCATGGACGGGTGGCACGACTTCGAGATCGCCCTCGACCTCATGGCATCGGGGCGCGTGAAGCTCAAACAGATGGTGACCCACACTGTCCTGCTGGAGCAGATCCAGAAGGGCTTCGACATCTCCGCCGACAAGACGAGCGGCGCCATCAAAGTCCAGGTGATGCAGTAGGCCATTTCGCTGATCGAGGTGGGGGTAGTGTATGCCCCCTCCCTGATGGGGGAGGCCTGTCCTGCAGCTGAAGGACGAGGGCGAGGGTGGAACCCTGCCTAGGTTGGCCGACCTGCGCCCGCCGAGGGCCCCTGCTCCTGCCGCATGTCCTCCAGTGTTGTCTGTAGCTCGTCGCGTATCCACCGCTTAATCTCGTTCAGCGACGGCGGCGCCACGAAGAAGACCTGTACGTCGACGGGGAACTGCACCCGATGGTGCTCGACGATGAACAGCGCGCCCAGCTCGCCCGGCTGAAGCGTCTTATCTATGGCCTGGCCGATGTGCTCGTACCGGCGGCGCAGCACGTCGTCGTACCCCTCGTACGCCAGCCGCTGTACTTTCTCACTCATCAGCCCGACCGCGATGGCCCGCTGCCAGTCGCCGCCCTCGTAGAACGTCTCGCGGTCCTCCGCCACCTCCAGTTTTGCCGTCGAGCGGCACAGGGTCGTGATGAAGCCGCTGCCGTGCGGGTTCGCCATCTCAACGATGCCCATGCCCTCGTCGCCGTCGGCATAGACGCTCTCGTGATAGACGTGCCGCACCTGGCCCAACGACCGCTCCATGCTGGCGAAGTGGTCGCGCACTTCCGACCAGTACCGGGCCAGCAGGGCCACCAACTCCTCCGGCACCTCCGGCGCGGTATAGAACGTCGGCACCAGCAGCAACTTGCGCGCCTGGCCGTACTGGCCCGCGTCCGGCTTCGGCATCTGGCTCAGAGGCGTCGTCATCCGCTATGCTCCTGGACGTGTGAATCTCGCCGTCAATCTTACTGCAACAAGCTGGCGGTGGCATGGGGCGTCTCTCCCTTCCCCCTTGAGGGGGGAAGGATTGCAGGATGGGGGTGAAGCCAGCTTCGGCCGCTAGAACGTCCCCACGTCGTGGGGGCCGCTCTCGATGCGCCCGGCGTCTGTCTGCCGCACGAACGCCGCGTTCCGCCACATCTGCTCGATGTTCGCCGCGTCGCAGTAGCTCATACCTGAGCGCAGCCCTGCCAGGAGGTCGCTCAACACGTCGCGCACGCCGCCGCGGTACGCCACCGGTGCCTGTACGCCCTCGGCGGCGGCGCCCACGTCGCCCGCCTCCCACATCGCCCAGCCGCGCTTCGGGTCCTCACGCACTGCGCGGTCGTACTGCGCCTCCGCTGACGCCATGCCACGCGCGATCTTCACCTTGCGCCCGTCCCGCCGGATGACGATGCCGGGGCTCTCGTCCGTCCCAGCAAGCAGGTTGCCCAGCATGACCGTGGACGCGCCCGCGCCGATGGCCTTGGCCACGTCGGCGGGCTTGCGGATGCCTCCATCGGCGATGACCGGCACGCCTTGCTTGTGCGCCACTTCCGTGCTCTCCAACACCGCCGTGAACTGCGGCACGCCCACGCCCGCGACCTCGCGCGTGATGCACATCGAGCCGGGGCCGACACCGACCTTCACCGCGTCCACACCAGCCTCGATGAGCCGCTTCGTCCCCTCTGCTGTCGCCACGTTGCCCGCCACCATAGGCGTCGCCCCCAGGCGCTCTCGCAGCCTAGAAACGGCCGTCAGCATGTGCGCCGAGTCGCCGTGGGAGATATCCACCACCACCGCGTCGGCGCCTGCCTGGACGAGCGCCTGCGCCCGCTCCAGGTAGTCGCCCACCGCGCCGACCGCCGCCGCCACGAGCAGGCGGCCCTTCCCATCGCGGCTGGCGTCGTGCAGCGTTGGGTCGCGCACGAGGTCCTTCGCCGTGATGAGTCCCACCAGCCGGCCTTGGCCGTCCACTAGCGGCAGCTTCTCCAGCCGCCGCTGCGATAGCGTCTGCCGAGCCTGCTCCAGCGTCACGTTCGGCGACGCCACCACCATCTGTTCCACAGGCGTCATCCGCTCCGACACCAGCAGCCCCTCTTCGGCGAACTGGACGTCCCGCCGAGTGATGATGCCCACCAGCTTCATGTCTTTCGCCACGACCGGCAGGCCGTGGACGTCGTGTCCCTCCATGATCCGCAGCGCCTCGCCGACGGTCGCGCTGGGCGGGACGGTGTATGGATGCTCGACCACGTCCCTGTGGTGCCGCTTCACCTGCTCCACCTGCTCGGCCTGCGCCTCCACCGGCAGGAAGCGGTGGACCACGCCGATGCCGCCGAACTCGGCCATGGCGATGGCCATGCGCGACTCGGTGACGGAGTCCATGTTGGCGCTGACGAACGGCGCCTTGAGCGTCAGCTGGCGGGTGAACCGCGTCGTCGTGTCTACGTCTCTGCGGCTCTTGATGGACGAGAATCGCGGCACGATGAGCACATCGTCGTAGGTTAGGGCTAGTGGGATCTCTCTCATCGGGGACACCTCACCCTATCCAACGTACCCGACCGTCCGAATAGATTCAAGCAGAGGTTGACCCCGTAGGAGCGCACGGACGTACGCCCCTACAGATGCATAGCGATTCCGCTGCGTTTCCGCTATCCTATGGCCGTTCGCCGTAGTGCGGCCCCGATTGCATACGGACATGGGAGGCCATGCCAATGGTCCTGCACAGAGTCCGGAATGCGCGTCAGCGGCTATCCGCTGCCCTGCTGCTCGCAGCCCTGGCAGTCCTCATCGCCGCCTGCTCCACGAGCGGTGCGTCTCCTCAAGAGGCCACCCCGCGCCCGTCCGCAACCCCTGAGCCGACCCATACACCCGTGCCCACTGTGCCCAGCGAGGCGGGAACGTGCGACATCCGGCCGGGCACAGAGTGCCCCGGGGTCGACTTCCGCGGCGTGGACATGGGTGCGATGGGTAAGTTCGCCATGGGCAGTGCGGGCAGAGACGCCGCCGACCTCACCGGCGCGAACCTGAGCGGGGCAGACTTCACTGGCGCGAAGCTCAAGTCGGTGGATTTTACCGGCGCTGACCTGCAAGGGGCCATCTTCCGCGACGCCGACCTGGAAGGGGCAGCCTTCTTCCAGGCGGACCTGCGCGATGCGGACTTCACCGGCGCCAACCTGAACAACGCCGACTTGGAGGAGACGGAGTTGGAGGGTGCCATCTTCTGCAACGCCACCATGCCCAACGGGACGAAGAACACGGAAGGGTGTTAACGGTTGGAGCGGCGTGCTCATTCGTGCGAGTATGTCTAAGCACGATTGATAGTCGGGGAGTTGACCTGCCTGTGGGCTCAGCCGCACCTACTTGGCTTCCATGCGATTCTTGACCGTCTCATCGCGGACGCGTGGCATCAGTCACACTCAGGCTTTACGGCAGGAAGCGCCTGACTGTTGGTTCATGTTGGGGCCTTGATAGAGAGTGCTCGTGCCGAGAGGCCGGAATTCGGCAAAATGCAGCGATCCCTTGTTGATTTACATGCAGCGCAATGCCATGATTCCGCCTGCACACGCAGTGTCATTTCAAGGGAGGCGGTCATGTATTGTCGCAATTGTGGCAAGCAGCTCCCTACAACGCCTTCAGGGGTACCTCCCGAGTATTGTATGAGTTGCGGTGCTCGACCAGTGTCGGGCGCCGCGTTCTGCCACAATTGTGGGTCCACTAGTACTCCGCTGTCAGAGATATGCGTGAAGTGTGGCGCCCGGTTGAGTGGCGCTGGTATCGGACGGCCGTTTCCTAGTGCATCACCATTAGGAGACGTATCTCCTAAGTCGAGAGCCATAGCGGCGTTGTTGTGCTTTTTCCTAGGTGGATTCGGCGCTCACCGCTTCTATGTCGGGAATAGCGGCACCGCTGCGGTCATGCTCATTTTGTGGATCTTAGGAATTGTTTTTGTCCTGACGATTCTCGGAGCAATTGTAGGAGTCATCCTCTTCGTTGCGGTTGGTATTTGGGGTTTGGTTGACTTCATAGTCATTCTCACCGGCAACTTCGGAGATTCGATGGGGCGCAAAGTAACGCGATGGTGATACTCTTCCACACTGAGGTTCATGTCGCGCAGGATTTTGCGTAAGGGTGGGCGGACGATGACCTGCAAGATGTTGCGCCTACCAACTCGTCTGACCCAATGGAAACCGGCTGCCTCGGCGACCTTTCTTAGCTCTCGGTAGGCTACCAGGCGCAACCAAGTCAAGCTGTAACCTCCACCCTCCATGTCCCGATGAAGTCCGGTAGAGGTTCATCAGGTTCAGCTGTCATAAGGTAGGCCTGTATTGCTTCGTGGAGGTTCGTCTCAAGGGCAGCCAGGTCAGGTGCCTGTGTGTAGCAACCGGGCAACTCCACGACCTCTCCAACCGGCCAGTTGCTTTCGGGGTCGCGCTCCACCACTACGGTGAAGGTCTTTGTCGCCTTTTTCACTCGTGCCTCCTCTGTCGTCCGACACCCACATATGCCATCAGCAGTGCGGGCACTGGAACCAGGCGCTTCTTGACCGGGTCCACGCCGAGCCTGAAGATTTCCAGTGTGACGGCCCCCAGCAGTGCAGGGGCGCCCTCCTCGGCGAAGATGACGGGCACCACCGCCGTCCGCCCGTCTATCCGAAGCCAGGTGTACCCGACGCCGCGCTGTATCCGTCTGCCATCTGCGATTTCGAACTCGGCCTGCTCGTGCGGTGCAACGCCCAGCCGCTTCAGCAGCGAGGCTGGCAGGGTGGTGTAGGTCGCGCCGGTGTCAACGAGGGCTTCGGCAGGGGCGTACTCCCGGCCTGATGGGTCGCCAACTGCTATCTGTACGCGAAACGTGCCCATGCGCTCGACCTCCTGCTCCAGTTTAGCGCTTGCCAGCTACCCTCGCGCGGCGATGGCTTCGTTCAGCGCGGCGACGATGCGTTTGACCCACTGCTCGTCGTCGGCGCCGACCGCGCGGACGTCCGCGTCGCCCGTGCGCAGCATCACGTAGTGCCGCTTCTTGAGCGTCAGGAGCCAGACCAATCCTGCGACAACGAGCACGATGCCGAGAAGGATTCCTACAATCTTTGTGGCACCAGGAAGAGGAATCTTAAGGCCGATGACAAAAAGTACCACCCCCACCGCCATCATGGTGAACTGCCACTTGCGCGGGGGCCAGTCGAGCCTGGACGAGACCGCTGTTATCGCGCTCATGGCGAAGGTCTGGCCGTCCACCACGAACCGCGACTGCGTCACCGTCACCCCGCGCTCGTCGAGGAAGACCTTTTCAGACTGCTGTGTCATATCCCTTCTCCACGGCCATACGGGGCCGTCCCTCAGTCCGATGACAGTCCGGTGATGTTGCCCTTCGCGTCCACGTCCAGCGCACGCGGCGTCCCCGGCAGGCCCGGCATCGTCACGATGGTTCCCGCGATGGGGTAGATGAAGCCCGCGCCTACCGACGCCCGCACGTCCGACACCTCGAAGGTGTACCCGCTGGGCCGTCCCTTCAGGGCGGGGTCGTGAGACAGCGACAGGTGAGTCTTTGCCATGCACACCGGCAGCATCCCCCAGCCCAGCTCCTCGTACCGTTTGAGCTGCCGCGCCGCAGCCGGGTTCCACCGAACCGCCTCAGCGCCATAGACCCGCTTCGCCAGCGCCAGCACTTTCTCCTCCGTGGACGCCTTTTCGGGGTAGAGGTACGACACCTTCGGCGGCGGGCCTTTCACTGCGTCCATCAGCGCCTCAGCCAGCTCTACGGTGCCTTCGCCGCCCTGGGCGAACCCTTTGCTCACCACCGCAGAGTGCGCGCCCGCAGATGTCGAGCGCCGCTCGACGACGCCCACCTCGGCGGCTGTGTCCGTCGGGAAGTGGTTGATGGCCACCACCACCGGCAGGTCGAAGCTGCGCACCACGCCGATGAGGTGCTCCAGGTTTGCCATGCCCTTCTCCACCGCGCCGGTGTTCGGCTTGTCGAACTCCTTGGCAGACACGCCGCCGTGCGACTTCAGTGCCCGCACCGAGGCCACCAGGACCGCGCCGCTGGGCTTCAGCCCGCTTGTCCTGACCTTGATGTGCATGAACTTCTCGAACCCGAGATCGGCGCCGAAGCCCGCTTCGGTCAGCACGTAGTCGGCGTAGCCCAGCGCCAGCCGGTCGGCGATGACCGAGCTGCACCCGTGGGCGATGTTGCCGAACGGCCCCGCGTGCACGAACACCGGCTGCCCTTCAGACGTCTGCACCAGGTTCGGCAAGAGTGCGTGGCGCATCAGCGCCATCATGGAGCCGACTGCGCCGACGTCTTTCGCGGTGGCCGGCTTCCCGTCGTCCTTGAAGCCGACCACGATGCGCCCCAGCCGCGCCCGCAGGTCGGCGGGCCCGGTCGCCAGAGCCAGGATGGCCATGACCTCCGAGGCGGTGACGATGTCGAAACCCGTCTCCCGCAACGGGGCGTTGTTCGCGCCACCGAGGCCCGTCACCACCGAGCGCAGCGCCCTGTCTTCGACATCGAGCACGCGCCGCCATGTGATGCCGCTGGGAAGGAAGCCTGGCACGGCGCCACGCTGCGCCGCGTTATCTGTCAGCGCCGCCAGCAGGTTGTGAGCCGAGCCGACCGCGTGGGCGTCGCCGGTGAAGTGGATGTTCACCTCGTCCTCGGGCTCCACGCGGGCTGCGCCGCCGCCGGTGCCGCCGCCCTTGATGCCGAAAATGGGGCCGAGCGCGGGCTCCCGCAGCGTCGCCGCCACGTTTACACCAAGCTTGCCCATGCCCTGCACCAGGCCCGCCGTCGTGGTCGTTTTGCCTTCGCCGGCCGGGGTCGGCGTTATGCCTGTTACCACTACGAGCTTGCCTTTCTGGCGGCTGCGTATCGCGCTCAATGCGATCTTGGCCTTGTACTGGCCGTAGGGAATGACATCGCGCGGGCTAAGCCCGAGCTTCTGGGCGATTTCGGCTATCGGCAGCATGCAGACTCCTCTATCGTGGGCCGCGAGGCCGCTGTCCCATCAGCTTGGGACAGCGGGCGAATTGTAGCATAGCGGCAAGCTACGGCATGGCCCGCAACTTGCGCTGCGTGAACCACAGCACTGCCGTGACAAGTAGCAGCCCACCACCAAGGAATCCAAGGGTCTCCCTTGCGCCTATGTACTCTATCGCCACGCCTGCCGGGAACACCGCCAGCGGCACCAGGCCGAACGTCGTCAGGTAGATGCTGATGACTCTCCCCCGATACTTCTCATCCGCGTGCTCGATCATGAGCGAGTGCGTCAGCGTGCGCCGCATCACCTCGCCCACGCCGAGCATCAGCATGATGACCACCGCGACAACGTAGATGGGCACCGAGGCCACAACGACGAGGGCGATGCCCGACGGCAGGCCCGCGGCGATGAGCAGCAGCCCGCGCTTCCAGCGCCCCACCGACGCGATGACCAGCGAGCCCACGACCGAGCCCAGGCCCATGATGCTGATGAGTAGGCCCAGCGAGTCCGGTCCGCGATGGTACACGTCCACCACCACGGCTGGCGCCACGTACCGGAATGGCATGGACAGCAGCGTCGTCGCTATCGTCATCACCAGGATGACCCGTATCAACGGGTCTCTCAAGATGTACCGCAGCCCCTCGCCGATATCCCGCAGCATGGCCCGCTCGGTGCCCTCGCCGCTGCCCGGCCTGTTCGGCAGGAAGCCCGTCAGCGCCACTGCCACGAACCCCAGCCCGGCGATGATGTAGAACACGATAGTTGGACCAACCAGGGCGTACAGCCCTCCGGCAATGGCCGGGGCGACGAGATAGGTTGCACTGAGCACGGTCCCGTTCAGCGCCATCGCATTGGTGAGTTGGTCCTTTTCCACCAGCTGCGGTATCAGCGACTGGCGCGACGGCATTGTGAACGAGAACACCACGCCATAGACGAGCGAGACGGCCAGCAGGTGGACCCACGTCACCCAGCCCAGCGAGATGGACAACGCGACCACCAGGCCAAGGATGCCCGCGACCGCCTGGCCGGCCTGGATGACCCGCTTGCGTTCGAACCGGTCGGCGACGGCGCCCCCGAAGGGTGAAAGGAGCAGCATCGGCGCGGCCTGCGCCGCGCTCACAAGTCCGAGCAGAGATGCCGACCCCGTGATGTCATAGACCAGGTAGCCCGTGGACACCTGGGCCATCTGGATGCTGGACATCATCGCCAGCATGCCCAGCCACAAGTAGCGGAAGTCGCGGTTCTCCAGCGACTTGAACGTCTGGCGAAAGGTGGATGTGGCCCTGACCCTGGCCCCTGAACCCCGTACCCTAGGGGTCAGGAGTCGGGGTTCGGGGGGTGTTTTGGCGGCATCGGCGCGGGTGGCGTCGCCCTGGTCTTCGTCTTCATCCATCCGGCCAGTGTAGCGCATCGCCGCTTAGGGGCGCAGCATGCTACACCCCGTCAAAATCAAGGGGCCCGGGCTGCTTCGTCGCGCTCGTCTCGACTAGGTCGGGAAGGGACTTGCAGGTGTTCACCCGGGCCCGTGCTGGCTGTATGAAGGCCGAAGCTGTTTCGCCCATGTTACCATAGATTCGATGGGCAACACCTTCGGGCACATCTTCCGCATCACCACCTGGGGCGAGTCTCACGGCGATGCTGTCGGCGTGGCTGTGGACGGCTGCCCGCCCCGCGTACCCATCGTTCTCGACGACATCCAACGCGACCTCGACCGGCGCCGCCCTGGCCAGAGCGACATCACCACCCAGCGCAAGGAGGCCGACCGCGCCGAGGTGCTCTCGGGTGTCTTCGACGGCCTCAGCCTCGGCAGCCCCATCCTCATCCTCGTGCGCAACGAGGACGTCCGCTCCAAGGACTATGAGCACATGCGGACGAAGTTCCGCCCGTCCCACGCCGACTACACCTACCAGGCCAAGTACGGCATCCGCAACTGGAAGGGCGGGGGCCGCGCCAGCGCCCGCGAGACCATCGGCCGCGTCGCCGCCGGGGCCATCGCCAAGAAGGTCCTGGCCGCCGAGTGTGGCGTCGAAGTCGTTGGTTACGTCAAACAGATATGGAACCTGGTCGCCGACGTGAACCCGGATACCGTCACCCACGCGCAGGTCGAGGCGAACGCCGTGCGCTGCCCCGACCCGGAGATGGCCGCGCGGATGCTTGAGCGCATCAAGGAGGCCCGCAAGGACGGCGACTCGCTCGGCGGCGTCGTCGAGGCCGTCGCCCGCAACGTGCCACCCGGCCTAGGCGACCCCGTTTTCGACAAGCTGGAGGCTGACCTGGGCAGGGGCATCTTGTCGTTGCCCGCTTGCAAGGGCTTCGAGATTGGCTCCGGCTTCGGCGGCACCACCATGACCGGTTCGCAGCACAACGACGCCTTCTATGCGGACGAAAGCGGCCGCGTCCGCACGCGCACCAACCGCTCCGGCGGTATCCAGGGTGGCATCTCCAACGGGGAGAACATCGTCGTCCGCGCCGCGTTCAAGCCCACTGCCACCATCATGCAGACACAGGAAACGGTAGACGAAGAGGGTAATCCCACGACCTTGGAGGGCCGGGGCCGCCACGACCCGTGCGTCCTGCCCCGCGCCGTGCCTATGGTCGAGGCGATGGTCGCCCTCGTCCTGGTGGACCACTACCTCATGCAGAGGGTCATCACCGGCAGGGGCCGTTAGCCGAGAGCTACTCCCGTCCCCTAATCCGCCGCCGGCGGTCGCCAGACCGCGTCTTCCACCTGGCCCGCATCTCCTGTCGCTCCTCGTCCCACGCGCCCTCTGCGGTCACCTGGCCTGGAGGCGGGCGACGCGGCTCATTGCTGTACGCCTCGTCCAGGAGCTCCGTCACGTACTTCACACGCATCGGCGTCTCAGCGCGTTGCGTCCCGTACTGGAGCTGGATGACGCACCCAGGGTTCGCTGTCGCCAGCACGTCCGCGCCTGTCTCCCTGACGGCCGCCATCTTGCGATCCAGCAGCCGCAGCGAGAACTCGCGCTGGGTGATGGTGTACGTCCCGCCCGCACCGCAGCAGCGCGTCGAGTTCTCCATCTCCACGAACGTCAGGCCAGGGATGGAACGCAACAGCGTCCGCGGCTGCGCCGTGATGCGCTGCGTGTGCGAGAGGTGGCATGAGTCCTGGTACGTCACTTTGTAGTCCAAGCGGCCTTGCGGCGGGACGAAGGGGAGGGCGACCAGGTACTCATGGATGTCCTTGACCATCGCCGAGAATTGCTCGGCCTTCTCCGCATAGGCGGGGTCGTTCCGCAGCAGGTGGCCGTACTCCTTCATGCGGATGCCGCAGCCCGCCGAGGCCACCACCACCGCGTCCACGCGGCTGGCGGTGAACACGTCTATGTTTCGCCGCGCCATCGCCCGCGCTTTCTCCAAGTCGCCGATATGGGTATGGATGGCCCCGCAGCACACTTGGCCCGCGGGCACCGACACGTCGCAGCCATTGCGCGACAGCACCCGCGTCACGGTCCGCATCGCTGGGCCGTGGAACAGCGGCATCAGGCAGCCGGAGAGCAGCGCTACTCTGGCACGAGGCGTGCCGATTGAGTGCACGAGTTGCCCCTGCGCGGCGAAGAAGCTGTCCGGCAGCGCGGGCAACGACCGCTCCATCTCCACCAGGCCCTTGGGGCCAAGTTTGAGGAGCCTCGCCTTGCGGACGAGCCGTTGGAGCCCCGACTGCTGGTACAGCCGCATCGCACCCATCATCGCGGTCAGCCGGTTCTGATAGGGCAGGGCGCTATTCAGCATGAAATCAGCCATGCGCCGCTGCATCCAGGTCAGCTTGCGGTGCGGCTCCACCTGAGCGATTGTCGCTTCGATGAGCCGTCCGTAGGGCACGCCCGACGGGCACACGTTCTCGCAAGCCCGGCACTGGATGCACAGGTCCCAGTGGCGAAACACCGTCGGCGTCAACCCGAGGCGCCCCTCGTTCACCGCCTTCATCAGCGCGATACGGCCACGCGGAGACTCCGTCTCCAGCCCGGTCTCGAGGTAGGTCGGGCATGCCTGGAGACAGAACCCGCAGTGGACGCACTTGTACAGGTCGCGCTCTTCTGGCGCGTCCGGCCCCGAGAAGAGGGGAATCGCTGGTGTGGCCTGCCCAGGTTGAGTTATTGCCTTCTCCACCGTCGTCATCAGATTCCGCCTACGAACCGGCCCGGGTTCAGCAGCCGGCCAGGGTCGTACTGCTCCTTCATCCGCCGCATGACGGCCAGGGAATCTCTGGCATCGCCCCACACATCCAGGCTCGCCTTCAGCGCCACAGGGCACCGCTCGAACACCGCGCTGCCGCCCAGCCTTACCGCCACCTCCCGCGTTGTACTCAATGCCTTCGCCGCCGCATCGTCGGCCGTGCCATACCAGTGTACCAACACCGTCCCGTGCGCCGGATGGGACACCACGGCGCGTTCGCCGGGGACATGCTCCAGCGCCTCCAGGAACTCCGACGACTTGGATGGCACCAAGGAAACCCTTGCGCTGACAGTGGGCCTCGTCGGCTGGTCCCACCCGAAGTCGGTCAGCTTGCGCCACAGTCCGGACATCTTCGGGTCCGGCGCATCCAGCCTGTCCACCCGCGCCGCACCGTGCGCCCGGAGCGCCGCCTCGCACTCCTTCACCTGCCGCTCCAACGACAACGGCCGCCCTCCCATCTCGACGGCTACACGCCAGGCATCGCTCCCAGGCATCGCCATGCGGCGGGCGGCGTCGTCGTCGAACGTCGTCAGGGCCAGCGGCACCGCGCCGCCGTGAAAGACGGCCAGGGCTGCCGCCATCGCCTGCGGCATTGATGCGAAGCCCGATAGGAGCGTCGCCTCCCGGGCGGGCAGGGGGGTCAGCTTGAACGATACTTGTGCGATGACGCCGAGGGTGCCGAGGCCGCCCACGTGCAGCCGCGCCATGTCGTAGCCGCTTACATTCTTGACCACCTGGCCGCCGCTCTTGGTCGCCTTGCCATCTGCCTGCACGACGGTCATCCCTATAACCACGTCCCGGGGACTGCCGTACTGCCATTTCAGCGGGCCGGCAGTACCGACCGCCAGCGTTCCGCCCACCGTGGCCCGGTCAGCCAGTGGAGCGCCCAGTGCCACGAACTGCCCGCGCTTGGTGAGGGCGTCCTGCAGCGCCGCTATGGTGATTCCCGCTTCCACCGTCGCCGTCAGGTCGGCGGGATTGTGGGAGACGATGCGGCCCAAGCCCTGCAGGTCGAGCGCGGCGTCGTACCGCTCCGGCGGGTTCCCCAGTGCCATCTTGGTGCCGCCGCCCCAGGGGACGACCGCCAGCTTGTCGGCAGAGGCTGCGGCCATCATCGAGCGTAGGTCTTCGGTGGTGGACGGTCGTAGCACGGTGTGGGGTGTCTTCCCGTCAACGGTGTAGGCAGAGATTTGTGTGGTCATGGGGCGTGGCCCGCGTTAGACAAAGGCGCCAGCGCCTGCACGCGCCACCGCCTTCATCTGCGAGATGTCCACGCATGACGCGCCCTTGGGGAAGACCTTGCCGGGGTTGAACGCATCGTCGGTGGCGAAGGCCAGCTTCAGTCTCGCCATCGACGCCATGTCGTCCTCGGTGAACATGAAGGGCATATACTCTTGCTTCTCCACGCCGATGCCATGTTCACCCGTGAGCACTCCGCCGACGTCCACGCACAGCTTGAGGATGCGGCCCCCAATCTCCAACGTGCGCTCGGTGTCGCCTGGCTTGCGCTCGTCGAATAGGATGCACGGGTGAAGGTTGCCGTCGCCGGCGTGGAGGACGTTGGCGATTGGGAGGCCGGCCTCGGCGGAGATCTCCTTGATGCGGGCCATGACCTCGACCAGCTTCGTGCGGGGAATAGTCCCGTCTATCAGATAGTAGTTGGGCGCCAGCCGTCCCAAGGCACCCAACGCACCCTTACGCCCGGCCCACAGCCGCTCCCGCTGTGCCGCGTCCTCGGCGGTGCGTATCTCCATCGGGTTGTGGCGGCGGCAGACCTCTTCGACCAGTGCCGACTCCACCTCCACGCTCTCCTTCAGGCCGTCCACCTCCACGAGCAGCACCGCGCCCGCGTCCGCCGGATACCCGGCGTGGACCGCCGCTTCGGCCGCCTGGATAGCCAGGTCGTCCATCATCTCGATGGCCGCGGGCACGATGCCCGATGCGATGATGTCGGACACAGCAGCGCTGGCGTCATTCAGCCGGGGATAGATCGCCAACAGCGTCTTCACCGCTTCGGGCAGCTTGACCAGTCGCACCACAGCCTTGGTGGTGATGGCTAGGGTGCCTTCCGAGCCGATGAGGATGCCGCGCAGGTCGTACCCGGGTGTCTCGCGGGTGCGCCCCCCGACCCAGGCGACCGACCCGTCCGCAAGCACGACCTCCATCCCCAGCACGTGGTTCGTGGTCACACCGTAGGCCAGGCAGTGTGGGCCGCCGGAGTTCTCCGCCACGTTCCCGCCGATGGTGCAGGCCTTCTGGCTGGAAGGGTCGGGGGCGAAGAAGAGGCCATACTTCGCTGTCGCCATGGAGAGTTCGAGGTTGACGACACCCGGCTCGACGACAGCCAGACGGTTCACCGGGTCGATCTCCAGGATGCGCGTCATGCGCGTCAACGCGACGACGATGCCGCCCTTAGCGGCGATGGCGCCGCCGCTGAGGCCGGTACCCGCCCCACGCGGGACGATGGGTACGCCGTGGCTCCGGGCAATCTTGACGACGCCGGAGACCTGCTCAGTTGTGGCGGGCAACACGACAGCCAGGGGCAACGCTTTGTCCACCGAGCCGTCGTACTCGAACACCACCAGGTCTTCCGGCGCGTGGACGACGTACTCCTCGCCAACCACCACCTTAAGCTCTTGGAATAGCCCCTCGTGGGCCAATCTTGTCTCCTACGGCAAAGTACCGTTCATCATAGGACGCCCTCTCGCTAAGGCGCAAGGCAGCTTCGAGCATCGTATAATTGGTCGCCATGTCCTACGAACGCAATCTGCGCAACGCCCTTCTCGTCGCCATCGCGGCAGGCCTGTTCCTCATCCTTCTGATGCCACTCATCGTCAACGCCCCGCCGCTAATCCCCACTTACTTCCCCTTCATCGTCGGCAAGGCCCTCTTCTTCCGCATGATGATCGAAATCATCTTCGGCCTGTGGCTGGTGCTCATCTTCCGGTTCCCCGAGTTCCGCCTCCCCCGGTCGTGGCTCATCACCATCCTGAGCGTCTATCTGGTGGCCGCATTGTTGGCCGCCTTTCTCGGCGTGAGCTTCACGAGGAGCTTCTGGTCTACGTATGAGCGCATGGAGGGTGTTGCCAACCTCCTCCACTGGTTCGCTTTCATCCTCGTTGTGGCCTCGGTCGTCCGCCAGGTCAAGTACTGGCGGTGGCTGCTCAATGCCAACCTGGCCGTCGGGCTTTTCGTCGCCTTCGTCGGCATCGCTCAGTTCTATGGCGTGAAGGTAATCTCCTACATCGAGCAGAAGCAACGCATAGACTCAACCCTCGGCAACCCGGTGTACGTGGGCGCTGTGATGGCCGTCAACATCATGATGGCCTTGGCTCTCTTGGCGCACACCTTCGAAGCGAAAGCAACAGCCGAAGTGGAGCAAGCCAAGTCTGGAAAGAAGCGGCGGCGGCCGCAGCGAGCGGAGCCGGAGGGTATCCCCCTCGTGTGGTTCCAGCGTCTCTGCTACGTCGTGGTTATCGGGACAGACCTCTATGCCCTGTTCCTTGCCGGTGCCCGAGGCGCTTTCTTCGGACTCGCGGCGGCCCTGTTCGCTTTCACCATCGCGTACATCCTCTGGGGCCGGGTCAAGATGGTCCGGATGGCCGGCCTCGCCGCGGTGGCGGTGCTCGTCCTCA
>VGZR01000034.1 GCA_016872515.1 SAR202 cluster bacterium | reverse complement strand
GTTCGGGGTACACGCAGGGGTAAGGGCTCCAGTCCCAGGGGGTCGCGTACCGGACGGCGATGACGAGCCGGCCGCCGTCCACGTACCAGGCGCCGACCACTCTCGACAGGTCCGGCCGCTCAAGGCACACGATGGAGTCGTCTTTGCGTGGAGCAAGAGTCTCACCTTCGGATAGATACGGTACGACGATGCTCGGGTCAACTTTGAGGAAGATCCGCCCCGAGAGGGTCTCGAGGTAGTAGGCCTCGCCGTCGCGGACCAGCTTGCCGAGAGCGGCAATCTCGCCGGACATCAGGTCAATCCCAGGGTTGTACGGGTAGTATGGGCCAGGCTCGACGGGCGGCATCGGCTCTATGAGGCCCCCGCACGGGTATTCGGGGATGTAGATCGCCGGCGCCGGGTCACCGTCCCCGTAGGCGGCGTTGACCGAGATGGCTTGGCGCATGTAGATGCTCGGCTCGTTGGAGACAACGCCCCAGATACTGACCTTTCCGCCGACAGAGTCTTCTAGCTTCTGGGCGAGTTCGTCCGTCTCGGGGAAGAGGACCCAGCTGTCGCAGCCGCGTTCGAGTTCGAGGTGGCGGCCTTCGAGGTCGCTGACGACGATGACGCCGACCCAGCTGTACTGCTGGTCAACGGGCATCGGCACGGGCTGCGGATAGTCGCCACAGGGGTAGTCTTCGACGTACATACGGGGCATGGCATCGCCCTCGGCGAAGACGGATTCCACAGCGATAGTGGGCCGTGCCCTGCTGGCGTCGTCCAGGTAGGCGACCGAGCCCCAGATGATAATCTTCGTGCCAGCGCTGTTGATCGCCTTCGCCTCTAGCTCGGGCGAGTCGAAAAGCATGAGCCAGGAGAAGGAGTCACATCCGCGGGTGAACTCGGCGCCGCGCAGCTCGCTCAGTACGACTGTACCGCTCCACTGGTAGCGCGCGTACGCCAGCGAAGCCTTCTCGGCTTCGACGGTGCCGCTGGAGACTGTGCCGGCGCTGCCGCTGGAGCCGCCGCCAGCACTGCCGGAACCGCTTAACTCACCCTTGACAGGCTCAACAGACTCGTTTGGCGACCCCTGCGAAGACCCGTCGCTGCCGAGTGAGCCGCGCGCCGGTGCCTCGTCGCCGTCCTCGGCGGTATCGCCAGAGGAGTTGACGGGGACGGTGGTTGGCTCGGCGGTCGGTTGTGGCGCCGTTGGCGGCGTTGTCACGCAGGCGGCGAGGACGAGGGCGAGTGCCAGCCCGATGAGGAGCAGGGCGGGCAGCGCGCCGTGGTTATGGGATGTTTGGATAGCGTTGTGCATGTGTGGCCTCCCCCCGGGGGCTATTGTGTCCCGTCTGAACTAGGTCTGATGTAAGAGACGGCGAAGGATGGCGTGAAGTTCCGTATGGGAGGTTTTGGGCGGCTAGATGGAAGAACGGCTGAGAGGGAGTGATGTCAGGGGTTGGCCGGGAAGAGGCCGAGGGAGAGGGAAGGGAGTGAGCCGGGAGGGATTCGAACCCTCGACACTCGGATCAAAAGTCAGGCCGAAGCCTTTTGCCACGTGTGTCGTCCTGTACCCACTAGCGTCCGTCTATCGCATCGAATCCACGTCGCCAGACTATGCCTTGTGTCCAGGTGTGGCGCGTGGTGGCCGCCTGTACCTCCATATCTAGCGCCATTCTAGCGCCATGCCTTATTGTAGTTTGACCGGTCGGCCTCGGCCGCGACGCAGTCCTAGAAGGCCTCGCGCAAGGTTCACCTTCTCTCGCACAGTGTGCTTGCCCACGCGAACGGTGGGCGTGTACTGCCCCAGTTGAAAACTGAACAACTCCCATGCATCCTCGGGACCGCTATACGATGGTTTGCAGGGATTTTGCTCGCACCAGGTGGTTAATTCAGCCTCCACCGGCCGGAGTAATCTTGAAGTCCGCCGACAGGCCTGGAACGCCTTGCTGAAGGCTTACTGGCTTGCTGTCCGAATCTCGACCGGGGCAGGACATTCCAAAACGCCGCCCCCCTTACGCCCTAGCCACGGCGCAGCGTAGGATGGGGGCGGTCAAAAGGATGTATTGCTCGCAGAATTGATCGCTCATTTCCTAAAAACGCCCCAGTCAGCTATTAGAGTTCCTCTCGTGCTACAGAGACCAGTGGAGGAAACTTGTCTCAACGACTCTAGCCCCCCCCTTCCCAAAAAAAGAAAGAATGTATCGTGCAGGACACCGTCGCCCTTAAGTTGGCAAAGGATGTGGGAGAGTTCTGCCTACTTGCCGCGAAACTGGATAAGAGGACTCGTGCTGTGGAGCCCCTCTTTGCCTTGTATCGCGTTGCCTACTTGGTCTCGGATTCAAGAGGGAATCATTGGAGCCGAGGGGCTACCTAGACATCCGACTAGCAGGCCGGAAGGGACTCCCTGACGGCGAGAAGTTCAAGGACAAGAGTTTGCAACTCTATATAGGAACGTCCAAGCAGTTTGTCGGCGACGTGCTCCAGAACAGGGTCGCTGAGAAACTTCGTTATTCGTACTTCGAGCATTTCCGTCACAACCCACCAACCAGCGAGGTCCATTCTTGGCAGAACAGCCTTGCTCGCATGTCGCTGGTTTTGCAGTCAGCCGGACTGGACGACAACGGCATAATCCTTGAGTACCTACTTCCCTTGTCGTCAAGACGACTCGACGTAATGCTCACCGGAAAGAACGACAGTGGCAACCCGAATGCCGTTGTTGTTGAACTCAAGCAATGGGGTGAAACCCACCCCAGCAACATTGATGACTGCGTGGCGACCTTTGTGGGTGGGAGACTTCGGGACGTCCTGCATCCTAGTAAGCAGGTAGGACAGTACGCAGAATACCTCTCGGACTGCCACACCGCGTTCGATGCCGATCGTGTGGCTCTAGCAGCCTGTAGCTACCTCCACAACATCCAACAAGCAGACGCAGGTCAATTGTTTGGTGACCAATTCAGAGAGCAGCTAGAGCGTTACCCATTGTTCACCGGCGATCAGGCCGAGGGGCTCCAACAGTTCCTGACGGACAGAGTGGCGGAAGGCGATGGACAAGAAGTGCTATCGACCGTCCTCGAAAGCAAGTACCGCGCCAGCAAAAAGCTCCTCGAACACACAGCGGCAATGATCAAAGGACTCAAGGAGTATGTTTTGCTTGATGAGCAGCTAGTCGTCTTCAACGCGGTCCTCGCCCAAGCGAGACAAGGTTTTGGTGACAAGCGGAAGGCTGTGGTGCTCGTCAAGGGCGGGCCCGGGACCGGGAAGAGCGTCATTGCTTTGAATCTCGTCGGCGAACTATCGCGGCAGGGCTATAAAACCCAACATGCCACAGGATCGAAAGCGTTCACGAGCACAGTGAAAAAGACAGTCGGATCTCGGGCGGGCGTCCAATTCCGGTACTTCAACAGCTACTCCGAGGCCGAGTCAAATATTATGGACGTGCTCGTGATGGACGAGGCCCACCGCATTCGAGCCAAAAGTGCTAATAAGTTCATACCAGCCGCCAAGCGCTCGCCTAGGGCCCAGATTGACGAACTACTCCAGGCTGCAAAGGTATCGGTGTTCTTTATTGACGACCTACAGGTCGTGCGTCCAGGCGAGGTCGGTAGTAGCAACATCATCAGGCAGGCCGCGGACCGCAACGGAGCCACGCTCCACGAATTTGAGTTGGAGGCGCAATTCCGTTGCAATGGTTCTGAGGCGTTCATCAACTGGGTGGATAACACCTTGGGAATCCGACGAACGCCCAACGTCATGTGGGACAGTAAGGACCAGTTCGAGTTCCGTATTGTGGACTCAGTAACAGAGATTGACGCGATGATTGGGGCCCGACACCGCAGCGGAGCCTCGGCCCGTCTTGTGGCGGGCTTTTGTTGGAAATGGTCCAACCCTACTGCCGATGGCCAATTGGTCGACGACGTGCACATCGGCACTTGGTCCCGACCCTGGAATGCGAAGCCAGACGCTGGGCGACTAGCAGCTGGCATCCCGAAGTCACTGTTTTGGGCATCTGACCCAAGCGGCATCAATCAAGTTGGCTGTATCTACACAGCACAGGGCTTTGAGTTTGACTACTGTGGAGTGATCTTTGGTAAAGACCTTCGCTATGACCCGACTTCAGGGCGATGGATCGGCGACAGAGCTATTTCCGAGGACGCGGTGGTAAAGCGCAGCGGCAGTCAATTCACCGATCTAGTAAAGCAGACGTACCGCGTTCTACTCACTAGAGGGATGAAGGGCTGTTACGTCTACTTCCAAGACGAGGCCACCCGCAACTTCTTTCGGAGTCGAGTTGAGTAAGTCTTCAGAAGACCCCTCCGTTCAGCGACGGTCGTCAGTGTGGTGTTCTCCGAATGTCGTTCCAAATCATTGTCGTCGGTTGGAGAGCGCTGCTGTACACCCGGAGACTGTACTGCCCCAGCTGAAAACTGGACAACTCCCATGCATGCCAGGAACGGAGATACGATGGCCTGCATGGGCATCGCCGTAGTTCGGGACTTGGGGTATCCTTCCGTCAACATGCGGAGACCCGCGTTGACAAATGGCGTTCTGGCCGCGCTGCTGCTTATCGCGGCCTCGGTGGGTTGCGGCCTTGAACCACTGGCGACTGCTACACCAAATGTTGATAGCACGGTCGGGGCGAACGTGGAGGCCACGGTCGAGGCAGTGGGCCGAGCGTCTGCCGCTCCCACGCCAGCAACACCAACTGCCGAGACCGTAGCGACTGAGGAGCTGTTGGTTCCGTCGGACTCGTCCACAGCGACCCCCACTACTGCCTTGCCTTCTCCAGAACCCAGACAGATACCGCCAACGCCTGAGTCGTCGCTCACTCCTCCGCCTGAGCCACCAGCACCGGCTCCGACACAGGCCATTGAAGACATACTGGTTGGCAACGTTCCGTCGAGGGTGATTGAGGTTATTGACGGGGACACGATTGACGTGGCGCTCGGCCCCGGCGGTGCTGTCGAGCGGATTCGCTTGTTGGGGATTGACACGCCGGAGACATTCTCACTGAACAAGGCGAATGAGTACGGAGACATCACTGATACGGGCTGTCTTGACCGTTGGGGCCAATCAGCTACCGAATACGTGATGGATGTGTTGGAGGGGCGTGTCGTGGACATTGTCTTCGACCAGGGCGACCCCAGGCGAGACGTTTATGGCCGTGTGCTCGCCTACGTGCATGTCGGTGGGCTGGATGTCAACCTTGAACTCGTGCGCCGTGGCTATGCACGGGTCTATGTTGAAGCTGACAGTAACCGGCTGTCGGAGTACCTTCCCGTCGAGCGTCAAGCACGTGAAGCCAGGATGGGCCTGTGGTCGTGTGAGAGCACTACCGCCGACCTCAAGCCCACGCCGACCACGATGCCAGAGCCTACGACCATGCCTATGCCTACCGAGGTAATTGCTTGCGACCTCAGCTATCCCGATGTGTGTATCCCGTCATTCCCACCAGACCTGGACTGTGCCGACGTGCCATATCGAAGGTTCCGGGTGATTGGTCGGGACCCGCATAGTTTCGATGGAAACAACGACGGGATAGGCTGCGAAAGGTAGCGCGAGAGAACGCGTGTACTGCCCCAGTTGAAAGCTGGACACCTCCCATGCATCCTCGGGACCGCGATACGATGGTTTGGCAGGAGGGGCTATGGAGAGTGCAGTGAAGCCTGTTCAAGGAATGCGGGGACGTTGGCCGGCGGAGACGAAGCTGGCACGTCGGTAGACCCCCAACCAGTACACCCTGCTGTGCGCAGGTCAGCCCCGATCTCCTCGAACTGCTCCAGCGCCGCCTGGAGGTCCTTTGGCGGCAGGGCCTCCACCTGAAGAAGGGCCTGAGTGACAATACCGTCCATCACGTCCACATCTGCCTCGGGAAGGCCCTCAAGGACGCCATGCGAAAGGGCCTTGTCCATCGCGTCGTCACACAGGCAGCTGAGTCGCCGCGCCCAAGCCGCTACCAGGTACGCTTTCCAAGCGCGGACGACACCGTCCGTATCCTGGAGTTGGCCAAGGACACCGACTATCACGCCGCATTCCATCTAATCGCTGTCACCGGCCTTCGGCGTGGCGAAGCCATCGCACTGAAATGGGAGAACGTTGACCTCATGCGCGGTGTCCTGTCCGTGACGGAGACCGCCCAAAGGCTGAAGAACAAGGGAGTGGTGTTCACGCCTCCCAAGTCGGCGGCAGGGCTGCGCGGCGTAGCCCTTGACCAAGAGACGGTGGCTCTACTCCGAGAGCACCAGGGGCGCCAGATGCTCTACGCGGTGGAGCATGAGGATGTTTATCGGGATAACGGGCTTGTGTTCCCTGGACCGTCAGGCGCTCCGCTTGACCCCTCGGTGCTGACGCGGACGTTCGAGAAGCTAGTGAAGAAGGCCGGAGTCAAGGGCCTTCGCCTGCACGACCTACGCCACGGCCACGCGGCGGGGCTGATAAGGGCCGGGACGCACCCGCGAGTGGTTCAGGACCGGCTCGGCCACGCTAACGCGGCCTTCACCATGCAGGTGTATGGGCATGTAGCGGCGGACCTACAGGCTCAGGCGGCAACGGCCTTCGCTGACCTCATGCGGAAGCACCGCACCTGAAGCCATTGGCGGCAAAATGGCGGCAACTGGGGGCCTTAGCTCGGAAGAGCTGGCCTTTGGCTCTGCCCATAGGCCCGTCTATGATGCGATGAAATGGAGTGAGCCGGGAGGGATTCGAACCCTCGACACTCGGATTAAAAGTCCGATGCTCTACCAACTGAGCTACCGGCCCCTGGCTTGATACCCCTCATCCTACGGCCCTTCGGCTGAAGGGCCGTAGGCCTCTCCCTCAAGGGGAGAGGAGGAGAATACACCCTCAGCCCTTCGACAGGCTCAGGGCAGGCTCTCGTCCTTCCCGCCACGGCGGGAAGGACAGGCCGCTCCCATCGAGGGAGAGGGCATGAGCGACACCCCTTTCCTTCGGCTGCGCTCAGGACAGGCTCTTAGTCCTCCCCCTCAAGGGGGAGGACTGGACGCCGCCCCCCCGCCCTCCGCCGCAACGCGTGGCGCTCGTTAGCTATTGTAGGGCGGGGAGGTCAGTGTAGCAATTCCCAGAGGTTGTGGGCGGGCCAGTAGCTGAGCCAGGAGCGGCCGACGATGTTGTCGCGGGGGACGAGTCCCCAGTTGCGGGAGTCGTCGGAGGCGCGGCGGTTGTCGCCGAGGACGAAGTAGCTGTTGGTCTGGACGGTGACGGGCCGCATGAAGCCCTCGTCGCGGTCCTGGAGATAGGGTTCGTCGAGTTCCTGTCCGTTGAGGTACACGATGCCGCGGCGTATCTCGATGACGTCGCCCGGCTCGCCGATGACGCGCTTGACGAAGTTGCGGGATGGGTCGAGGGGGAAGCGGAAGATGATGACCTCGCCGCGGTGGGGTGGATGGCCCGGCCAGACGGGGCTGTCGCGCTGTTCGTCGAGGAAGGGGAGGGCCTTGGTCACGGCAGGCTCGGTGACGTGCCAGTACACCATCTTGTTGACGAGGAGGTACTCGCCCTCCTGGAAGGTGGGCACCATGCTGTGGCCCTCCACCCGGTACGGCTGCACGCTGAATTGCAGCACGAGGTAGATGATGAGCGCCAACAGGACGGTCTCGAATAACTCGCGGACGAACTCGCGCATGTCCACCCATTATAGCCTCACGAGGCCATGGGTGAGTGTTGGTCGCCGGCGGCGAGAAAGTGGGCGGGTTCGCGGGGCGCGTACCCAGCAGCGGGCGCGGCGGGCAGGCGGACGGTGACAACGGTGCCGTTGCCGACATGGCTGGAGACTTCGATGCGGCCCTGGTGAAGATCCACGATCTGCTTGACGATGGCGAGTCCGAGGCCAGCGCCCTTGGTGCTGGCGCCGGTGCGGTCGTCAGCGGTGTAGAAGGGCTCCATGATGTGGGGGAGGTGCTGAGGGGCGATGCCGGTGCCGCGGTCGTGGACGGCGACGAAGGCCGAGCCGCCATCCTGGGTCACGCTGACGGTGATAGTCTGGCCGGCGGCGGTGAACTTGATGGCGTTCTCGATGATGTTGACGAGCATCTGCTTGAGGAGGTCGTAGTCGCCGGAGACGAAGACGGGTTTGAGAGCGGTGAACTCGAGCTCGCTGTCTTCGTTCACGGAGAGGAGGTCGCCGACGACCTCTTCGGTGAGGGCGCGAAGGTCCACGCGGCCGGCGGCGAGGACGGGCTTGGTGTCGAGTTGGGCGTTGAGGAGGAGGTTGTTGGTGAGGCGGACGAGGCGGCCGACCTCTTTGGACATGCGTTGGAGGCTCTGGCGCTCGTCGGCGCTGAGGCCGGTGCGCATGAGGAGGACGTCTATCTGGCCGTTGAGGACAGTGAGGGGCGTGCGGAGCTCGTGGGAGACCTTGGCGACGAACATCTGGTTCTGCTTGAAGGCGCCGTCGAGACGGTGCCACATGGAGTTGAGGCTGTCGGCGAGCTTCTGGAGCTCGGGGGGACGCGGCTCGCTGGGGAGGCCGGTCTGAAGGTCGCCGGTCTCGATGTCGCGGACGCGGCGGAGGATGCGGTCGAGTGGGGCGAAGCCCCTGCCGAAGAGGAAGAAGCCGACGGCGAGGGCGAGGACGCTGCCGACGACGGCGATGATGATGGTGTAGCGCCACAGTACCTGTTGGGCCGAGGTTATCTGGGCGAGGCTTTCGCCGGTCTGGATGGTGGCCAGGGGGTTGAAGGTTTCCGGGTCGAGGATGGCGACGGTATAGACGCGCAGGGCCTCGACGCCGCGGAGGTTGACGACACCGAAGGTCCCGCGGTCAACGCCGGCTTCGTCGGCCAGATTGTTGAGCTCGGGGATGACGGCCTCGGGGATCTCGCCGAAACGGGAGACGGCTGTGCGGTCGGGGCCGTAGATGCGGAGGAAGAGGGGGATGTCGTAGAACTCCTGCTCGGTGAGGAACTCGATCTCGTCGTCGAAGGTGCCGCGTTCGATGCTGAGGCTGTTGGTGAGGATGGCGGAGATGACTTCGCCGGTGCGGGTCTGGAGGGAGTCGTCGAGGCCGGAGCGGAGGGTGACGAGAAGGACCTGCTGGGCGACGAAGGCGAGAGCGAAGATGAGGGCTGGGATGGCGACGGCGTACCAGAGGGTGATGCGGCCCCGGAGGGATATCCTCATGGCTCTTCCCTCAGGACGTAGCCGAAGCCGCGGAGGGCGCGGATGAGGTCGGGCTCGCCTTCGGCGTTGAGCTTCTTGCGCAGGTAAGCGATATAGACCTTGACCGGGTCAGCCTCGCCCTCGAAGTCGTAGCCCCAGACCTTCTGGAGGATGGACTCGCGGTTGAGGGGTCGACCGGCGTTGACGGCGAGAAGTTTGAGGAGCTCGAACTCGCGGTTGGTGAGCTCGATATCGCGGCCGGCGCGGCGGACGGTGCGGCGGACGGTATCAACCTCGAGGTCGGCGACGCGGACGAGTACACCGTCGCCGCCTCCACGGCGGCGGAGGACGGAGCGGATGCGGGCCAGGAGCTCCTCGAAAGCGAAGGGTTTGGGGAGGTAGTCGTCGGCGCCGGCTTCGAGGCCGCGGACCCGGTCGCCGACCTGGTGCCGGGCGGTGAGGATGATGATGGCGACGTCGCCGTGGGCGCGGAGCTGACGGCAGATCTCGAGGCCGTCGGTGTCGGGGAGCATGAGGTCGAGAACGACGAGGTCGGGCGGGCGCTGGAGGGCGGCGGCGAGGCCGTCGGCGCCGGTGGCGGCGACCTGGACTTCGAAGCCGCGCTGAGCGAGGCCGCGACGGACGAAGTCGGCGATGCTGCTTTCGTCTTCTATGACCAGGACCCTGGTCGCGAGCATGCGAGGCACCTCACCGCGCCCGTGTGTTCACCCGCACCGGATTTGCACGAAAAGCCCCATTTCGCGGTAGTCGTAGAGAATCACCCCCACCTTGTTCCTCCCCCCTCAAGGGGGAGGAGAGTGAAAGGGCAGTTCTCATCTGGCAAGACATAGGTTGTTGTGCAAGGCCCGTACCGATGACAACGGGTAAATCATTGTACTGTTTTTGCCCGCCGCTGTGCGGAGGAAAGGCGGCGGGCAGGGTGGCTACAACCATTTTCTAACCGTGGAACGACCTGAGGTTAACCCTGTGGTGGTAGATTGGAGCATCGGAACCGAGCAAGCGGTGTGCCCTCGGCGGGTTCGACGTATCCCGATCTGATACGTGATAGAGGTGGTAACCGTGATGGAACAACTCTTCTTTTGGCGGGGGTTCAGCGGCACAGGCGTCCCTCCCGATGTGGCGCGGACGCTGGAGGGGCATTTCGGGGTGCCGCCGGAGGCCATCGGCCGGCTCCAGTGCTACCAGAAGCGTGGGACGTATGTGCGGCAGCCAGTGCGGTACATCAGGGTGTTCGACCCCAGCAGGGTCGGCGACGAGGCGAGGCCGGCGCGGAAGTACGACGATTTGGACAAGCAGCATGACGCCGTGCTCTTCGAGGGACACGGCGACAAGGCAGGGTCCATCTATCTGATAGACCGTCGTGCCACGGTCGGGTTCGAGGTTCCCGCGATGGCCGCGACAGTAAGGAGCTAACCCCTCTCTTCTGTTTCTCCTACCTCCCACTCCCCCCCCGTCTGATGCCCCCTTGTACCAGGCCAAGGGGGCATCTTTATTGCGCCCGTACCCGGTTCTCCGCTCCGCAATGCTGATGCTATAGTGGAGCGGTATGCAAGCGGACGAACTGGAACTGGTGCAGCGCAGCCAGCAGGGAGACATGGCTGCGTTCAACGTCATTGTGGAGCGATATCAGGCCCACGTGTTCAACGTAGCGGCGCGCATCCTGGGGAACGCGGCGTCGGCGGAGGACGTGGCGCAGGAGACGTTCATTTCGGCGTTCCGGCACATCTCCTCGTTCCGGAGTGAGAACCTGCGAGCGTGGCTGCTGCGGATAGCGTCGAATCTTTGCTACGACGCGCTGCGGTCGGCAAAGCGTAGGCCGGAGTCGTCGCTGGATGCGGCGATGGAGTCGAACCCGGGGTTCGGGGTGCCCGCGCCGGAGGCGCAGAACCCTGAGCAGATGGCGCTAGGGACGGAGTTGCGGGACGAGATACAGAAGGCGGTGCTGACGCTGCCGGAGGACCAGCGGGCGACGCTGGTGCTTGTGGATATCGAGGGGTTGGACTACGCGGAGGCGGCGGAGTCGCTGGGGGTGTCGGTCGGGACCATCAAGTCGCGGCTGTTCCGGGCGCGGGAGAAGGTGCGGGCGTATATGTTGAAGCGGCCGGAACTTTTGCCGTCCAGTTTCGTCAAGTAGGTGAGGGATCCGTTTGGGTTTTGGGTGAGGAAAAAGGGCAGGGGCAGGGTGAGACCCTGCATCCTGAGCAGACGCCAAGATAGGTCGAAGAGAGGGTAAAGAGAGGTCCCCAAGGGATGGACAGGCAAGGGTTGCAAAGGACGGAGACGGGTTGCTAGGGATCCGGTTGACAAGTCATAGCCGGGTGCGGGAGCTGCTTTCGGGGTACGTGGACGGGCAGGTGAGCCCGCCGGAGCGTGCTCGTGTGGAGGGGCACCTGGCAAGCTGCGAGCGGTGCGGCACGGAGGTGGAGTCGCTGCGGGCGACGGTATCGCTGCTGCGGGCGTTGCCGCGCCTGGAGACGAAGCGGTCGTTCAAGCTTTCCGCAGCGCCTTCGGCTACGAAGTCGCCGAGTTGGTGGTACGGTTCGCCGGCGCTGCTGGCTGGCCTGCGCGTGGCCGCGCCTGCGGTAGCGGTGCTGCTGGTCGCGTTGGTTGTGGCGGACGCGCTGAATGTGGGGACGCGGCAGGCGGCGCCGTCGGAGGCGCTGGCGCCGCAAGTGGAGGTGGTGCGGGAGGCGCAGGCGGAACGCGTAGCCGAGGCGCCGGTCGAGAAGGCCGTGGTAGTGGAAATGGAAGGCGTCGAAGAGGCGCCGAAGGAGGTCGTCGAGCAGGCGGTTGCGGAGGCGACGCCTGAGGTGGCGATGGCGCAGGCGGCTGAGGCGGTGGTTGAGCCGACGATAGAGACTGCCCAATCGAAGGCGCTCGTCGTGGAGACGGCGGTGGAGCCGACGCAGGAGCCTCAGCAAGAGGCGGCGCGGGCGATGGCGGCAGAGGCGACGCCTGAGGTGGCGATGGCGCAGGCGGCTGAGGCGGTGGTTGAGCCGACGATAGAGACTGCCCAATCGAAGGCGCTCGTGGTGGAGACGGCGGTGGAGCCGACGCAGGAACCTCAGCAAGAGGCGGCGCGGGCGATGGCGGCCGAGGCGACGGACTCCAACGGCGTCTCTGGAACGCCTGAGTTGATCAGCGAGCAAGCCATAGAAGCAACGCCGACTCCGGAGGGACCGTTGCCCACACCGGAGCCGAAGAAGAAGGGTGCAGTGACGCCGACGCCTGGTCCGGACCTGGTCATGCCGGCGGCGGTGTCTCCGGAGCAGGAGCCCGCAGATGCAGGCGTGGCGGCGGAGGATGCCACGGCGACACAGGCGCCCACGCCGGTGACGCCCGAAGCGGAGGCCGTGGCTGCCTTAGAGGAACTGACGGCGACGCCTGAGCCTGAGAGAGAGATGACGCTGGCCCGCGAGGCGGTGGAGGCCAGAACGCCGTCGCCGGAGGAGGCGGCACTGGCACAGGAGGAGCAGCGGCAGGAGGCTATCGTGATAGCGGAGGCGGAGGTGGCCCTGGCAGCGTCGCAGGCGGCGGAGTCGGCGGTTGAGCCCGAACAGGCCGAGGAGACGAGTGGGTTCCCGTATCTGCCACTAGAGATAGCGGCCGCGGCTGCGCTGGCCGCCCTGGCTGCAGCTATGCTGCTTGTGCGGCGTAGCCGGAAGACCTCTTTCTGGTAGAAAGAGGTCTTCCGCACCTCTCCAGAGAGGTTTGGGGCATGGGCCGCCGGTGGGGGCTTGTCTCCCACCGGCGGGCCATGTTTCAGGCCATCTTGAGCAGGTTTGGAAACATCTCCCACCTGAAGAAAGTCCTCCGTCCTCGCCGAACGGGAAGCGAGCGGTGTTCACAGGGTGTTCATGTAGCGATATAGCTTTTCTCACGGAAACCGCACTTGTCCCGGGTATGATGGAACTAACGCGCGGATGTGGACGTTTCATCATTAGCATGGCACTAAAAAGGGCGATGAGAAGGGCGATAGCCCGGCCGCATCGAGAAGGAGAGAAGAAACCATGAAGGCGTATAGGATGAAGTTGGTGTTGGGAACGGTGGCTCTGGCCACGGTCGCGATGGTGGCGGTGGCATGCACGAAGGACGCGGCGTCGCCAGTCAACGGCAATACGACGGTGGCTGGGACGTCTCAGAGCGTGGAGACTTCGCAGAAGGTGGACATGGCGGCGCTGACTGAGGCGGCAAAGGCCGCGGGCGCCGAGGCGGCGCGGTCGCTGGCGGGGGTCCAGGCGGCGCAGGTATACGACTCGGCCCAGAGCGGCATCTGGGTGACGGGGCAGGGCTCTATCACTCTGGAGCCAGACCTGGCGGTATTGAACCTGGGTGTTGAGACAACCGGGGCCACAGTGGCGGAAGCGCGCAACGAAGCCGCAGCCGCGATGGACGCGGTGGTCCGGTCGCTGAAGGCGCGCGGCGTGGCGGACAAGGACATCCAGACGACCTCGTTCAACATCTACCCGCAGTACGAGTACATCGAGGTGGTGGAGGACGGGATACGCAGGGGCAAGCAGGTGCTGCGCGGGTACGCGGTGAGCAATTCGGCGAGCGTTAGGATCCGCGACCTGGGCAACGTCGGCCCCACCCTTGACGACGCGGCCGAGGCGGGCGGCGATGCGGTGCGCATCAATGGCATCGGGTTCACGGTGGACAACCCGAAGCCGTTCGAGACGCAGTTGCGCGAGGCCGCGACGAAGGACGCGCTGGCGAAGGCGCAACAGTACGCCAGCCTGACCGGCGTGAGTCTCGGCAAGCTGCAGTACATCGTGGAACTGGGCGGCGCCAGCCCGCTGATCTATGAGAAGGCGGTGGCCTCGATGGCTAGGGCAGCGGATGCCTTCGTGGAGACGCCGGTCAGCGGCGGCACGACGGAACTGACCCTGAGCGTCCAGGCGGTCTTCGCCATCCAGTAGAGCACGACGACGACGCGGGGAGACTTCTTCTAGGCAGAAGAGGTTCCAGTTCGACATCTGGGGCGTCGCGGTGAACACGGCGGCGCGGATGGAGGCGCACGGGGATCCGGGGAGGATACAGGTCTCTCGGGCGACCTACGAGTTCATCAAGGACGAGTTCGCGTGCGCGCCCAGGGGCGTCATCGGGTGAAGGGCAAGGGGATGATGGAGACGTGGTGGCTTGAGGGGGTGCTATAGGGAGGTATGGCTAAGAGACCAAGAGGACGAGGTAGGCCCAGAGAGGGAAGCCTCCAAGCAGGTCGAGGAGCAGGCCATTGCGGACCATGTGGAGGAGACGGACGTGGCCGGTGCCATAGATGAGGGCGTTGAGCGGGGTGGAGACAGGAAACACAAAACCCATGCTGGCGCCCATCGTCGCTCCCAGGGCAGGGATGAACGGTGCGACGCCGGCGGACCTGGCGAGGCTGATGATGACAGGGACGGCGATGCTGGCTGAGGGGGTGTTGGAGGCAGTTTCGCTGGCGACGCTGGCGGCGGCGATGCGACGGTCGAGGCCATGGAGGGCCATGGCGCGGGCGAGGACGAAGCTTCCGATGAAGAGGAAGATGATGTCGCTGCCAAAGGTGAGAAGAGCCTGGTCGGTTTCGGCTATGCCGAGGATGACGGCCAGGACAACGCCGGTGATAGGGCAGTGTCCGCGAGGGGAAGGGCCTCGGTGACCCAGTACACGAAGACGAGGGCGAGCACGGCCGCCAGGAGGCGGGCGTCGCGCTCCAGCGTCGGCATGGGCGCGAGCCAGACTGCGAGGGCGGCGACAGGACCGATGAGGAGGCCGAGTGTGCGGGATGGTTGCCGAAACGCAGGCGCGCCCGGCTTGCTCCAGGGGAGGCTGAAGCGCCGCATCTCGGCCTAGCCCTGGGCTGACGGGTAACGGCTGGTCACGGGTTCGTCCGCTGGGCAGCTACTGCAGCGTCAGCCGTTCGGGTTTGATGTGGACATCTTCGTAGAGGTTGCCGGTGCCGTCGGCGCTGAGCGCGGGGAAGACGTAGCGGGTGGGGAAGGAGTCGTGGCAGGTGTATCGCTTGCCGTCTGAGCCGTCCTTGCCGATCTCGACGATGGTGAGGTCGAAGCGGTGGGCCTTGCCGGCGGCGGCTTCGTTGATGAACTGGACGAGCGACTTGCGGCCGGCGGTGATGGGGCCGCGGAGGGTTATCTCCTCAACGAACTTGTAGGGGGAGCCGCCGGTGCAGGTCTCCCAGGCGCTGTCCGAGTCCGTGCCGCTGCCGCCTGCCCCTCTTATCTCAATGCGAAAGCCCCTGAGGCGAAGGAACTGGTCGCGGTTCTGCGTGGTCATGCGTGTGTCTCCTGTCCCAGATTGCGCCTAGGCCAATTCAACGCGGCCCATCTTGCACACGATGGTCTCGACGGCGACTGTGGAGGACGGGCTGTAGTCGCCGGGGTCGTACCTGATGGGGAAGCACTCCATGAGGTTGTAGCGGCGCACATCGGCGCCCGCGCGGTCTTTGATGATGACCGCGATGTTCTTGCAGACGTTCTTGCCGACGGAGGCGTCCTGGAGCCACTAGAGGAGCTCTTTGCTGTTTTTCCCCACGCGGCTCCTGAAGGTGGCATTGCTGTAGTGGGCGTCGCCTGGGGCGTATTGGCGGTAGTCCCAGTCGGCGCCGGTGGTCATCTCGCGGACGTCTATGGTGAGGTCTTCGACGTGGATGGAGTCTATGTTGGCGCTGGTCTCGGGGAGGCCTTCGATATCCACCTCAAAGGCGAGGTTGGCGCGGCGCTGCTGTGCAGCGGGTTTGGCGGGTGCTGGGGCATCCTGCGGGGCCTCGGCGAAGGCGGCGCCGGCCATGGCGCCGTACTTGAGGAAGTCGCGGCGGCTGACGCCGGATGGGGCCGCGTCGTTGGTCTTGGTCGTGGACTTGGACTTGGACCTCTTTGCCATGTGTGGTCAGGCTCCTTTAATGCCGTACGCATCACCGGTGGCGGTCAGTGGCGCGGTTTGCCCTTGAGTTGCTCCTGGGCGGGCGAGAACTCTTTAAAGACGGCGTTCATGACGGCGCGCACGGGGGTGCCGTCGTCCAGGAAGAGGGTGAACCGGAGGGAGAAGCTCTCGAGGACGCACTTGAACGCGAGGCTGGTCCCCCAGGTCACGAGGACAGTGGGAGGGCGGTGGAGTTCCTGGCTCACGAGGGCGAGCTTTTCGATCTTGTCGGTGGGTTCGCGGACATCGGTACGCTGCTCGTACGTGTCGAAGAACAGCTCCATCTGAAGGCGGAAGGGTTCGCCGGAGGTGAACTCAAGTTTGGGGGAGTCGCTGGCGACGTCGCGGTTCTTCCAAGGCGTGGCCTTGGTGATGGTGTACTCCCTTGGATTGAGCATGACCTGGACGGTGGAGGGGTTTATCAGGGAGGGCACGTCGCCATCGGGGAGGTGGAATATGAGGGGGATGGGTTTGGCGGCGTCCTGCGGCTCGGCGGCCTAGGCAGCGCCGAAGGGGAAGAGGGCTGAGATGGTGAAAACGAAGACGATGAGCGCCGCAAGCAGGGCGGGCCGTTTCATGACATGACTCCTAACTTGCAGGGTAGGCGCCCTGGGTGCGAAAAGACAGGTACGGGCGCAGGCTAGGGCCATCGCAGTCTTTGGCTTCTCGTGGGGTCAATATGTCTGCCCGGCTGGGCAGCAGCGCCGCGGGTTTCCACACACCAGCGCGGCGCCGGGTTCCTCTACGGGCAGCCGGAGTTGTTGACAGTACCGTCTGGCATGACGGTATTGCAGAAGATGGTGCCGTCGAGGAGGGCGTCCTCCATGTCCACGAAGGTGAGATTGGCGCCGGTGAGGTCGGCCCCGCGGAGGTCGGCTTTGTACATGGTGCCATCGCGGAGCTTGATGTTGACGAGCTTGGCGTCGCGGAGGTCGGCTTCGGTGAAGTCGGCGTTGACGAGGTTGGCGTCGGTGAAGTTGACACCTCGGAAGTGGACGCCGGTCAGGTCGGCGTAGGCGGCGCGCGACCAAGCGTTGGCTCTGGCGGGGCTGAGGTCCACGCCGGAGAGGTCGGCGCCCTCGCAGTCAGCGCCTGGGCCGAGGATGCAGTCGCCAATCTGGTTGGGCAGGGGCGAGACGTTGACGGTGCCTGCCTTGTGAAGGGGAGTGCCTTCGGCGTTGACGGCCTCGCGTAGCGAGGAGGTGGGTGCGGCGCTTGGCGTGTTCTTCTGCTCGGGGGCAGTGGTCGGGGCCGCAGCGGCTGGCTGGCTGGACGGCTCTTCGATCGCGCCGCCTCCGCAGGCGGCTGCCAGTAGCGGGGCAAGGGCCGCGAGGGCTAGGAGCATCAGAGCGCGGACGGGCGCACCGCAAATGGCCTGACTAACACGTAGCAACATGGCTGCGCCTCCTCTCAGCGGGCCCTATTATAAGTCAGGGCAGGGGTATGCTGGGTAGTGCGCAGAGGACAGAGGGTAGAGGGTGAAGTCCAGACACCCCTCACCCTATGACCGCGCCGGACGCGGTCATGAGCCTCTCCCTCAAGGGAAGAGGAGGACAGCGTGTTCTCCTGGCTAGGCCTGGTGCCGCAGTACAGGGCGGCTGGTATGATGGTGCCCTCGAACGGAGTCGGCGAATGAAGTATCGGGGCCTCGTCTGGTTTTTAATGGCCGCTGCCGCGGCAGCGGCGGCCTGCGGTGGGGCCGGGCAGACGCAGACTACAGGGCCGCTGTTTGCGACGCTGGAGGAGGAGACGAGCGTGCCCGTTGGGTATGACGCGTCGCCGCCGGTGGAGGCGCCCGCGCGGCCGGACGGGGCGCTGGGGTTCTCGCACTACGTGTTCGAGAGGTTGGAAGGCGTGGTGGAGACGACTTTGGTGGAGGGGCCGCGGGAGGGGCAGGTGCGGTCGTCGTTATCGTACGCCGACCTGGCGCGGCTGTACGAGGGGGGCGGGCTGGCGCCAGCCGAGATGGGGATGTCGCGGGAGGAGCTGGGGAGACTGCTGGGCCAGCTGCACGCGCTGCGGCGGGCGATGGCGGAGTTCAGGGATATCGAGACGGCAAAGTCGCTGGGGTACGTGCAGACGGGCGGCGAGGTGCCGAACATGGGCATCCACCTGGCGAGCCCGGCGCGCATCCGGGACGGGAAGTTCGACCCGTCGAGGCCGGAGATGCTGCTGTTCGGACGGGACGGCGACGGCGGCTGGAAGCTGGTGGGGGCGAGCTTCATCCTGCCGACGCGGCTGGCGGGGTACGACCACCCCGAGGGGTTCACGGGGCCGCTGGACAACTGGCATGTGCACTACAACCAGTGCAACACGGAGAAGGGGACGTTCTCGGCGACGCGGGAGGAGTGCGAGGCGCACGGCGGCGAGTGGAGTTTCTCGTTCGGGTGGATGCTGCACGCGTATGTGGAGGTGGATAACCCGCTGGGCGTGTTCAGTATGTGGAACCCGAACGTGGCGCCGGTGGTGCCCGCGGAGGTGGTGCGGGAGACGCGGACGCAAGGGTACCCGGAGGAGCAGGAAGAGGCGGCGGAAGGACACGCGCTGTTCGGGTTCATGTGCACGCTGCAGCCGTAGCCCTCATCCCCCCCCCCCCCCCCCCCCCCCCCCCCCCCCCCCCCCCCCGCCCCCCCCTCCCCCCCCCCCGCCGCCCCCCCCCCCC
>VGZR01000033.1 GCA_016872515.1 SAR202 cluster bacterium | reverse complement strand
GACGCCGTCGTCGTGCAGGGCGCGGGCGGACTCGGCCTGTACGCCGTCGCGGCAGCCAAGGCGCGCGGCGCGGGCCTGGTCATCTCCATAGACGGCCAGGCGCCCCGCCTGGAGCTGGCCAAGAAGGTCGGCGCCGACCACACCATCAACATCAACGAGGTCAAGGACGCCAAGGACCGCGTCGCCCGCGTGAAGGAGCTGGTGGGCTACCGCACGGGCGCCGACGCGGTGGTGGAAGTGGTGGGCTACCCGGCGGTGGTGCCGGAAGGCCTGGAGATGCTGCGGCCCGGCGGGCGGTACATCGAGATAGGCTGCATATTCAAGAATAGCTTCGTGAATGTGGACTTCAACCGCATCCTCCACGGCATCAAGTACATCGTCCCTGTGTCGTACTATTCGCCGTGGCTGCTCCCCGCCGCGGTGATGATGCTGGAGCAGGGGTCGCCGCTGGCGAACCTCGGCTCCCACACCTTCTCGCTGGACAACATCAACGAGGCGTTCAAGAAGTCGGAATGGAAGGACACCAAGACCGAGGTCATCCGCTCCATCGTCAAGCCGTAGGGGCGACAGACAGAAAACGGGTAGGGGCGGGTTTGAAACCCGCCCCTACTTCGGCGGCCTATTGTGGTTACCGGAAGGTCAAGGCGCGGGCGGGGTTGTCCACCAGGATGGCTTTGAGGTGTGCCTCGGTGAAGCCGCGCTTGCGCATCCGTGGGACGATGTTCTCCAGGATGTGGGCGAACCCTTTGCCGCCGTAGCGGGTGTACATCCACTTCTGGCACACGTCCTGGGCGATCACGAGCTGGTCCAGGTGGCCCTGCTCGATGAGGTACTGAAGCGAGTCCATGCGCTGGACGTCGGTCGTCCACTCGATGCCCGGGTACGACGCCTCCAGCAGCGAGTTCTCCCAACCGAAGACGTCTATCTCCATGAAACAGCCGGTCTGGGCCAGCCGCTTGAGGGCGCCGCGGTCGATGAAACTGTCCAGGTGGCCCATGATGACGCGGCGCGGGTCGGCGCCGCCGCTGGCCAGCGCGTCCAGGATGCCGTGCTTGGCGGCCTCGCCCGACGCGGTGTGGATGGAGATGGGCGCGCCGGTCTCGGCCTGGGCCATGCCCGACGCCCGCAGGGCCTTGCGCTCGTTCTTGGGCAGCGGCCAGTCGGAGCAGCCGACCTCACCGATGAGGCCGGACGGGATGCCTGAGCTGCCGACGCCGATGGTGATGTCGCGGATGAGCTCCTGAGCGATGGAGTCCTCGCTGCGCTTGTCCATGTCCGGCGGGTGGGCAAGCGACACGTAGTAGCTGCCGCCCATGACCACCTTGAGGCCCGTCGCCCTGGAGATGCGGGCGAGCGCCAGGGGGTCGCGCCCGATACGAATGGAGGTCGTGTCCGCCAATGCACCGCCGCCCGCATACTTGTACTTGAGCACTTCCTCGATGGCGGCGCGCTCGTCGAGCAGCCGCATGTTCTCCATGCTGTGCCAGAACAGCGCGGGAAAGTTGCCCAGCCAGTCCATGGTGACCGGCTTGTCACGGTATGCCCGGACGCTGGCTTCCTCGGCCTCGCGCACGTAGCACGTGATGTCTATGAGCAGGTGCTCATGCATCATGGTCACCCCGAGCTCGGAGGGGTTGACCGGGCCGAGGACGGTTAGGACCTTTCCGGAGAGCTTGCTGCGCTTTTGGGTCGCCGAAGCGCTCATCGCGACTCGGGCGACGGCACGACCTGGTCTTTCCCGAGGTACGGCGTGCCGCGGATGAGGCGGGTGGTGTTCTGCGTCTCCACGCGGATGTCCTGCCACGGGTCGTAGGGCATCCAGTCCTTGTACCCGCCGGTGGTGAAATCGAACTCCCAGAAGAAGTAGATGGCGACCTTGCGCTGCTCGGCGATCTTGTACTTCTCGACCCAGTCGGCCATCGCCTTGTAGCGGGCGGCCGGGACGCTCATCTTCTTGAACACCTCAGCGAAGTCGGGAGCGGCTGTCGCGAGGCTTGAACTGGCCGCCTTGTGGTAGGCGTCGCCTTCGGCGCTGGTATAAAGCACGCCGTAGTCTTCAACGCCTCCGGCCGCCACCCATCCCTTCGTCTCCGAGTCGCCGGCTTCCATCGCCAGGTGGACAATGCCAGCCTTCAGAGCCTGCCCCACCTCGGCGGAGGTCATGGACACGAACTCGACGGGGTAGTGGAAGCCGTTGATGATCATGTACTGGATGATTTCGTTGTTCATCCAAAGGTAGGGCGAGTCCGAGTCGGTGACGTTGGCCACCTTGATGACCGTGCTCTTCGTCGCGCCCTTGAGCCCGGTGCCGGAGATGTCGCTGCCGCCGCTCTTGCCGCCGCAGGCGACGAGCGCCAGCGCCAGCACCACCAGCGCGGGAATCACCAACCACTTGGCCCGATAGATGAGACTGCTCATACCCTCAAACCTCCAGTTCGTGTTGGCCGACATGATATCACCTGGCTCTTTCGACTGCGCTTCCGCAAGACAAGAGAAGGGCTGAAGACGACTACGAACGTGTGGCGGCTGGCTGGGCCTCCAGGGCTTCCAGCAGCTCGGAGAGCGTCACCAGCATCGCGGCGACATTCTTGGCCATGTAGCCGGCGAGCAGACGTGCGGCCTTATCGGCGCGGCCATCGTCCAACAGGCGGCGTCCCTCGGCGGCGTGCTGGTAGGCCGTCACGAATAGGTCGTCCTGGAACTCCTTCCAGTGCTTGCGGAAAACGCCGGCCCGTGTCTCCGGGTCGCGCCGGACCGCTGCGCTGAGGCGGTGGAACAGCCACCACGGGCTGCGCTGGTCGGGGGTGGCCGCGCCGACGGACAGTACTTGGGGCAGCTCGCCTTCGATGAAGGTGGGTAGGAAGACTCCCAGGCAGGGCGAGTAGAGGCTGCACCAGTACACGGGCAGGCGCGAGCCGTCGGCGCACAGGTCGGCGACCAGGCTGGCGGCGGTGTTGCTGGTCGCATCGGCGCCGGCGCCCGTTGAGTGCATGCAGATGCCCTTGCCGGGGTTGAGCGCCGTCTGGAAACCCTCCGGCCCAGCGCCGTCGGCGTGGTCGCTCAGGATCGCCATCATGGTGCGTGGGCCGATCCCGCCGGAGCGCTGGCGCAGCACGGCGCAGGAGCGGGCGCGGCGGTTGAAGCCGCTGCCGGAGAACCTGTCCACACTGGTGAAGGCTCCAGCGAAGTTGAACCGGCCTTCGCCCGGCTGCCACCAGCCGTGCCGGATGGCGTCGGCCTCCGCCTCGGACGAAAGGCTGTCCCAGTCGGCCTCCAGCGAATAGACGTTGCTGATGCCGATGGCGCCCCGAATGCGCTTGGCGGCCCAGTGGTGGCCCGCCGTCTCGAGGATATAGGCCTCTTTCGGGTCGGCGACGATGAAGCCGTTGTCGTAGGTGCGCACGCCCGCTGGGTTGGAGAACTTGCCCTGGCCGATACGGGATATGGCATCGGTCATCGCCTCCACCGCTTCCGCGGCGGTGCGCCCGCGCTCCAGGCCGAGCCGGAGCAGCTCCATCCCCACTAGCTTCGGCTCGGAGAACTCGAACTTGGAGAAGAGGGCCTCGTTGCCGATGACGACCTGGTGCTCGTTGAAGCCGTGCTCGTAACCCCAGCACCAGTAGGGCCGCGACCCGACGTGGCGGTGGGTCACCCCGGCCTCGGGCAGAGACACGAACTGGCAGCGTGTCGTCGCGCCGCGCGGGTGCTCGACGCGCTCGCGCAGCACCAGCGGCTGGCACTCGTCGCGCGGGCGGTCGCTGTTCTTGGCGAAGATGGTCTGGCCGTTCTCGGTGGCGCCCTTGAGGGCCACCATCGTGTCGCAGCTTTGCACAAGAGCCTCCATTTCACGGTCCATAGCGACGTTCACCCCCACCTTGAATCCTCCCCCCTCGAGGGGGAGGAGAATTTGAAGGCAGTCGCCTGCTGGTTGATGCACATCTTTTTGGGCAAGGTGCCATCATCCCTACCCCGTCAGTTCCTTGCGGGCGAGTTTGGCGCCCTCGACCATGGCCTTGAGCTTGGCGACGGCGATATAGCGCGGCGACCAGACGAAGCCGCAGTCGGGGTTGACGTAGAGTTTTTCGGGCGCGGAGACTTTGAGCGCCGCGCGGATGCGGCCCGCCACGTCCTGGGGCGTCTCCGGGTAGAACGACTTCACGTCCACCAGCCCGGCGCCCAGCTCGCGCCCGTCGTTCCACCTCTTCCACTGGGACAGGTTCGCCATCTCGCGGCCCGCGAATTCGAGGACGAACTGGTCGGCCCGCGCGTCCATCGCGCCGGGGAAGTAGTCGGCGTAGTCGCGCTTGAACCGCGACCGGCCGTAGCGGTTGCCGAAGCAGATGTGGAAGGCCAGCTTGGCCTTCACGCCCTCGGTCGCGAGGTTGAACAGCCGGGCCATCTCTTGGCCGGTGACGTTGCCGCGCGCAGGCTCGTCTATCTGGATGAACGTCGCTCCCGCCTTGACGAGGCCCTTGAGCTCGGCGTTGATGACGCCGGCGAACCGTTCGGCCACCGCGACAGGACCGGGGTAGAAGGTGTTGGGGCGGATGCGCGAGCCGAAGGTCAGCGGCCCTGGGGACGTCACCTTCGTGGCCTTCGTGGTGTGGGTCTTGAGGTACTCGAACTCGGCGACGATGCCAAGGCCCTGGTCGGGCACCTCGATCTTGCCGACTGCCTCGTAGCGCGTCTGCTGGTCGTAGCCCCACGGCCCGGCCTTGCGTTGGACTGGCAGCGCACTTATCCCCTTGATGATGCCGTAGAAGCCGTCCACGTAGCCATCGAGACGCCGCGACTCGCCGTCGGTGATGATGTCGAGCCCGGCCCGATCCTGGTCGAGGATGGCGATGTCCACCGCGTCGGTGAGCAGCTCATCGAGGTCGGCCTGGCCCCACTCGCCGCTGTCCACGAGGTCTTTGCAGTGGTGCCACCAGCCCGGCTTGGCGTGGGAGCCGACGACGGTTGTGGGAAGGATAGGCAGTTTGTTCATTCAGTTTTCTCCAACATCACAATCTTATGTATTAGCGACCACTATACGCCTCACTCCTTCGGCAAGCTGATGAGCGTTTGTGGGCAAAGCCGCCTTCCCCTACCCTCACCCCTCTGCGACGCCAGGCGTCGGAGAGGCCCTCCCCCACACATGGGGGAGGGGTGAAACACCCCCCCCGTTCCCGCTCACCCTAAAGCCCCGTCATCGCCTTATCCGGAATCACATCAGGAGCCGATTCTTCGGTCGCCCGCCTAAGGCGTGCTCCCTCAGAATGACACTTTTGGGGCAATGCTCGTTTGTCCGACATAGCGCAGCAGGCCGCCGGCCAGGAGGATGCGGCGCTGCCGCTCCGTCAACTCGAGTTTGGCCTGGAAGGTGAGCCCTGCCGTCGCGTCCGTCACCGGCACAAGCTCGGCACTGCTCTCCACCAGCCGAGTCAGGCCCTCGATGCGCAGCACGTGGGCCATCTCGACCCGCCCGTAGTCGGACTCGTCGGCGAAGGCCAGCGGCAGCACGCCGTAGTTCACGAGGTTGTCGCGGTGGATACGGGCGAAGGACTTGGCGACGATGGCGGACACGCCCAGGAACATGGGCGAGATGGCGGCGTGCTCGCGGGAGCTTCCCTGGCCGTAGTTGGCGCCCGCGACGATGACGCCGCCGCCCTTGGCCTTGGCCCGCTGCACGAAGTCTTTGTCCAGGTAGCGGAACACGAATTCGGAGATGGCGGGCACGTTGGAGCGGAGGGCCAGGGTCTGCGCCCCAGCGGGCAGGATGTGGTCGGTGGAGATGTTGTCACCCAGCTTGATGAGCACCTCGCCCTCGATGCGACCGGGAAGCGGCTCACGGGTCGGGATGGGCTTGATGTTGGGGCCGCGCCGCACCTCCACCGATGCGGGGTCTTTGGCGGGGGGGATGATGCCGCTGTCGTCCACCAGGAACCGCTCCGGCAGCGAGACCTTCACGGCCTCGGCATAGGGCCGCGGGTCGGTGATGACGCCGGTGATGGCCGACGCCGCGCACACGGCTGGGCTTGCGAGATAGACGTGGTTATTGGGGTCGCCCGACCGGCCGGGGAAGTTGCGGTTGAAGGAGCGCAGCGACACCGCGCCGTGGGCGGGGACCTGGCCGATACCCGCGCACGGGCCGCAGGCCGACTCGAGGATGCGCGCGCCCGAGGCGACCAGGTCGGCCAGCGCACCGTTGCGCGCGATCATCTGGAGCACCTGCCGCGACCCGGGGCTGAGGGTGGTGCTGACGCGCGGGTGGACGGCGTGGCCCTTGAGGATGGCCACGACCTCCATAAGGTCAACATAAGACGAGTTGGTGCAGCTTCCCACGGCGACCTGGTCCACCGGCGTGCCCGCGACCTCGCTGACGCGCTTCACGGCGTCGGGGCTATCGGGGCAGGCGATGAGCGGTTCCAGGGTGTCCAGGTCAATCGTCATCTTCGCGTCGTACTCGGCGCCCCGGTCTGGCGCCAGCGGCCTGTAGGCAGGCTCTCTCCCCTGCCGTTGCAGGTACTCGCGCGTCCGCTCGTCGCTGGGGAACAGCGAGGTCGTCGCGCCGAGCTCGGCGCCCATATTGGTGATGGTGGAGCGCGCGGGAACGTCGAGGCCCGCGACGCCCGGCCCGAAGTACTCGAGGATGTAGCCGACGCCGCCCTTCACGGTGAGGCGGCGGAGGACTTCGAGGATGATGTCCTTTGCCGTCACGCCGGGGCGCAGTCTGCCGGTCAATTCCACGCCCATGACCTTGGGCATCCGCATGTAGTAGGGGCTGCCCGCCATGGCGATGGCGACGTCGAGGCCGCCCGCGCCGATGGCGAGCGCGCCGATGCCGCCGCAGGTCGGCGTGTGGCTGTCGCTGCCGACGAGGGTGGTGCCGGGGACGGCGAACCGCTCGAGGTGGACCTGGTGGCAGATGCCGTTGCCGGGACGGGAGAAGTAGATGCCGTACTTGGCGGCGATGTCCTGGAGGTAGGCGTGGTCGTCGGCGTTGCGGAAGTCGGCCTGGAGCATGTTGTGGTCTATGTAGCTGACCGAGAGCTGCGTGCGCACGCGGTCCACACCCGTCGCCTCGAACTGGAGGTACGACAGCGTCCCCGTGGCGTCCTGGGTCAGCGTCTGGTCCACCCGGATGGCGATCTCTTCGCCGGGCGCCATGTTGCCGCTGGCGAGGTGGCCCTTGATGAGCTTGTGGGCGAGGTTCATTTCAGCCGTTGCTCCGGCACGACGACGTAGCCTTCCATGATACGCCGCGCGGTGCGGTAGGTGGTGATGCTGGGGACGAGCCACTCGCCGCCACGGCGCTCGACCTTTGCGGACGCCTCGATTACGCCAGCCGGGTGGCCGATGCGCAGCCGCCCGCCCGACGGATGGCCCGCCGCCTCCTGGACGATCGTCCCCTCGATGGACGCGGCCACGGCCGCGCACATCGTGGCCGACGCGGGGAACGTCCGGTGGGTGGCGCCCATGGACACGGCGCGGGCGACAAGGTCAACCTCGCGCGCTTGCACGTACCGGGTGCCGCTGGCCGCGTAGGACGATGCCGGGGTCACCATCGCGACCTTCGGCACGGCCTTCGAGCGCTCGTGCGCCTCCGCCGCAGTCTTGGCGAGGCCGAGCAGCACAGCGGCCTGGCAACGGACCGCCTCCAGGAGGTTTTTGAGGCGGACATCTTTGTCCAGCTCCGCCGCTGGCTTCGTCGCGTCGGACTTCATGTCGGCGGCCCGCACGAACACCATGGGGATGACCGCATCCACGATGCTGGCCCGCACCGCCTTGTGGCCCGGCATCTGCACATCTTGCACAGGCGCGCCCGTCGGCAGGACGCCGCGGCCCAGCGACGCGCCTGGCTCCAGGAACTCGAGCGTGACCTTCGCACCCGAGTCCGGCACGCCGTCTATCACGTAGCCGCCTTCCGTCTCGGCCATGCCGCCGCGCACGGGCACATGGGCGATGAACCGCTTGCCCGTGTTCCACGAACGCACCAGCACGAGCGTCACAGGCTCTTCCGCAGGGCACAACCGTTCGTCTATGGCGTACGGGCCGACCGCTGCCGAGATGTTGCCGCACGTGCCCGACCAGTCTATGGCCGCGCGGTCAACCTCGACCTGCCCGAAGTTGAAGGTCACGCCGCCCCTGGAGCCGTCTTCGCGCCCGACGATGGCGACCTTGCTCAGGGACGAGATGCCGCCGCCCAGGCCGTCCACCTGTCGGCCATGCGGGTCGGGGCTGCCCATCGCGGCCAGGACGATACGGTCGCGGGCCGTGGCGTCGTACTTCGCCAAGTCCTCCTCGCGGAAGAAGATGGCCCGGCTCGTGCCGCCCCGCATGAAAACCGCTGGGATCTTGATATTGATGGCCGCTCTCTCCCCTACTGTTCCAGCCGCAGTCCGTGTGGGCCGGTGTACAGCGCACGCGGGCGGACGAGCCGGTTGTTGGCGTACTGCTCCAGGATGTGGGCGCTCCAGCCTGCGATGCGCGAGGTGGCCACCACGTTGGTCATCAGGTCCATGGGGAAGCCTAGCTGGTAGAGCACCGGCGCGGCGAAGTAGTCCACGTTGGGGATGATATTCTTGGTCTCACCCATCCGCTTCTCGGTGGCGACCGCCACGTCGAACCACTTGCGCTCGCCTGTCGCGTCTGCCAGCGCCTGCGCCATGACCCGAAGCTCAGCCGCGCGGGGGTCGCCTGCTTTGTACACGCGGTGCCCGAACCCCGGCAGCTTCCGTTTCGCGGCCAGCGCCGCGTCCACGTACGCCGCCGCCTTCTCCGGCGAGCCAACCTCCATGAACATCCGCATCGCCTCGTCGATTGCGCCGCCGTGTAGCGGGCCCTTGATGGCGCCGATGCCAGCCACCACGGCGGAGTAGAAGTCGGACTGCGTGCCCGCCACGACCCGCGCGGCGAAGGTCGAGGCGTTCGTCTCGTGCTCTGCGTACAGCACGAGCGCGGTGTCCAGCGTCTTGCGCGTGACCTCGTCCGGCGAGCGGCCCGATACCATGTGGTAGAAGTTGGCCGCATGGCCAAGCCAAGGGGCCGGCTCCATGGGCGTCTTGCCTGCCTGGATGCGCACCTGCGCGGCAACGATGGTGGGGAACTTGGCCATGAGGCTCTTCGCCTTGCGGACCAGTCCATCCGGGCTGAGGTCGTCTGCATCGGCATCCAGCGCCCCCAACAGCGACACGGCCGTCCGCAGCATGGCCATCGGGTGCGCCGACGCAGGGGTCTTTCGCAGCAGGTCGAGTACCTGGTCTGGGACCCGCCGCAGGTCTGTCAGTTCCGCGGCGAACGCCGTCCTCTCCACCGCCGAAGGCACACGCCCGTTCCACAGTAGGAACGCCATATCCTCGAAGGTCAGACGGTGCGCGATGTCCTTGATGTCGTAGCCGCGGATGGATAGCTCCGGCTTGTTGCCGTCTATGTACGCGATCTTCGACTCGAAGGCCAACACGTTCTCGAGACCTGAGACCACTTTTTCTTGTTGAGTCAATCTACGTCTCCGCCCGACGACCTTCTCATTGCGCTCGCAGGCAGTTATTCTCCCACGTTCCGTACCATCCGCCTACGCCCTCTTCAAGGAAGGAAACTCTTTTTTATACATCGCCTGAAGCACTTCCATGAGGGATAGCACTTGGGGCGTGTAGTGCTGCTGACGCCGCACCAGCACGCACGTGGGCAGCACGACGCGGTACTCAGGCCCGAGCGAGATCTGGGCGATGGAGCCTTGCTCCACCTCCCGCCGGATACCACTGGCCGGCAGGAACGAGATGCCCAGGCCAAGCTCCACCATGCGCTTCGTGGCGTCTATGCTGTCCAACCGCATCTCCACCTGTGGGGCGATGCCCGCCTGCTTGGAGACGCGCTCTAGGAACTGGAAGTAGTTGGAGCCGGGGTCGTACAGGATGAACGGTTCCTGCGCCACCTCTGTGATCTCGACGCTCTTTGCCTTGGCGAAGCGGTGCTTGGGGTGCGTGACCAGCACGATGTCTTCGTCGTACAGGTGGGTCGTCACCACATCGGGGTGCGTGAGGTCACGCGCGAAGCCCACCTGCGTCTCCTCTTTGACCACCATGTCCATCACGTCGCGCGACCTGCCGACGTTGATGTGCGTCTTGATGTCGGGGTGGAGCGAGCGGAGCTTCGCGAGAATAGCCGGGAGGGTGTAGGCGCCGATGCCTCTGGCAGACGCGATTGTGAGCACGCCGCCCGACGAGAAGCGGGAGGTGGTGATGAACTCGCGCCCGTCCCTCACCGAGTCCATCGCCCTCTGCGCGAAAGGCATGAACCGCTTGCCCATGTCGGTCAACCGCACGCCGCGCCCCTGCCGCTCGAAGAGCGGCACGCCCAGCTCGTCTTCGAGGGAGCGCACCCTGGCGCTCAGCGACGGCTGCGCGAGGTAGAGCGCTTTGGCCGCCTTGTGGAAACTCCCACGCCGCGCCGCCTCCAGGAAGGCCTCCAGCTGCGTCAACTCCAACGTTCTACGCCTCCAACCTGCTGAAACTGAGTGATAGGCCAGACCTATCACTCTAATAAGGAAGTCCTGTCTTCAATTATACCCATGACCTGGCTATGCTGTCGGTGGAGCAACCGTCGCCATGCGATGGAGGTAACCATATCTTTAGCCATGCGATCCGATGTACACGGACGCACAGACTTCGACGAGGAGACTACCATGACGAATGGACACAAGCCCGACCTGGCGCGGCAGGCCCACGAGATCGAGAAGACGTGGACCACTCCGCGTTTCGCCGGTATCCACCGTGACTACACCGCCGAGGAGGTCGCACGGCTGCGCGGCTCGGTCAAGGTGGAGTACACCCTGGCAGGCCTCTGCGCGCGCAGGCTCTGGGAGTTGCTGAACAGCGGCGGCTACGTCAACACCTTCGGCGCCCTCACCGGCTCCCAAGCCGTCCAGATGGTCGCAGCCGGACTGAAGGCCATCTACGTCAGCGGCTGGCAGGTCGCTGCCGACGCCAACGTCTCGGGCCAGACCTACCCCGACCAGAGCCTCTACCCCGCCAACAGCGCACCGGCCCTGGTGCGGCGCATCAATAACGCCCTCACGCGACGCGACCAGGTCGAGTCTCTCAACGGCCACAGCCAGACCCACTGGTTCGCGCCCATCGTCGCCGACGCCGAGGCGGGCTTCGGCGGCCCCATCCACGCCTTCGAGTTGATGAAGGCCATGATCGAGGCAGGCGCCGCGGGCGTCCACTTCGAAGACCAGCTCGCCTCGGAGAAGAAGTGCGGCCACATGGGCGGCAAGGTTGTCGTGCCCACCTCACAGTTCCTCCAGACGCTGAAGGCGGCCAGGCTGGCGGCCGACGTCCTCGACGTGCCGACGGTGCTCTTCGCCCGCACCGACACGCTGGCGGCCAAGCTGCTCACCAGCGACGTTGACCCGCGTGACCGGCCCTTCCTCACCGGAGAGCGCACCGCCGAGGGCTACTTCGTCGTCACCGGCGGCATCGAGTCGTCCATCTCACGGGGCCTGAGCTACGCCCCTTATGCCGACGTGCTGTGGTTCGAGACGTCCACGCCCGACCTCGAAGAGGCTCGCTGTTTCGCCGAAGCCATCCACGCCCAGTTCCCCGGCAAGCTGCTGGCCTACAACTGCTCGCCATCGTTCAACTGGAAGCGCCACATGAGCGACGCGCAGATCGCTTCATTCCAGCGCGACATCGCCGCCCTCGGCTACAAGTTCCAGTTCATCACGTTGGCGGGCTGGCATATGTCCAACCTCCACGCCTTCGAGCTGGCCGAGGCGTACCGCCAGGAGGGGATGCCCGCTTATGTGCGCATCCAGGAACGGGAGTTCGCACGCGAGCGCGACGGCTACACCGCCGCCAAGCACCAGCAGGAGGTCGGCGCGGGCTACTTCGACCAGGTACTGATGACCGTCACCGGCGGCAACTCCTCCACCGCAGCACTCGCCGGCTCCACCGAGGCAGCCCAGTTCCATTAGACGCCTCAGCGTACACATCGAGGGCCAAGGAGGAGAGCTGCCCTCTCCACCCGGCCCTCGATCTTTCAGCGTCCCATCCCACGTAGGCTCCCAGTGGTAGAATCGGCTTGAGACCGATGCTTCGCCAGTACCGTGTCACCGTCCATATCGCTACGCTGCTTTCCACAAAGACCTCTGTTGCCCAAGCGGAGTACAGATTCACACCCACTTTGGTCCTCCCCCCTCAAGGGGGAGGAGATATTGAAGGCGGTCCTCGTTGACCAAATCACGGCTTCTTGTGCGAGGCCTCGCGGCTCTGCTCGTAATAACCGCCGTCGCGGCCTGCGGCCAGCTCACCCCTATCGGGGTGTCGCCGACACCCACGACCATACCGCTCACGCCTTCGCCGACTTCGGCGCCCGCCACGCCAACACTTGTGCCCACCATGACACCCTCGCCTTCGCCGATTCCCGCGCCGGCCGAAGGCAGGCTCTCCCACCTCACCGAGGTCATCGCCGGTGTGCAGGACGCCGTCGTCCAGATCAAGACCCCTGACGGCGCCGGCACCGGCTTCATCGTCACTTCCGAAGGCCTCGTCCTCACCAACGCCCACGTCGTCGGCCCCTTCATCCGCGTCCACATCCTCGCCGAGGGGCTCGGCATCGTCGGGGGGCAGGGCATCGTCGCTGAGGTCATCGGCGCTGACCAAGCAGCCGACCTTGCTCTCATCTCTCTCGAACCCCGCCCCGGCGGCTACCCTCACGTGTCCCTAGCCGACTCCGACCAGGCCATCTTGGGCGAGGACGTCGTCGCTATCGGCTATCCTCTCGGCCCTGTCCTCGGCAAGGGAATCACGGTCACCCGCGGCATAGTCTCCTCCCGCCGCCACATCAACGGCATCGAGTACATCCAGACTGATGCCGCCCTGAACCCCGGCTCCAGCGGCGGCCCCCTCTTCAACATGGACGGCGAGGTGCTGGGCATCAACACCGTCCGCCTCGAGGAGAACGAGAACCGCACCGTTCAGGGCATCGCCTTTGCCATCTCCAGCAACTCGGTCAAGAAGCTGCTCACCACTCTCCTCCCGGCCGAATTATCGCTCGAATAACCTGTCGCCGTCCTATACTAGAATCGGGCGACAAACCGGCGCCGCCGGTGTTCACTTTGCCGTGCCAGGAGGGTCCGCTATGAAAGCTGCCGTGTACCAGGGCAAGCACCGCTTCGAGGTGAGGGAGGCGCCGGCCCCAACGCCTGGGCCGAACCAGGTCGTGATGAAGACGACGTACAGCGGCATCTGCGGGACGGATGTGCACGGCATCCTCTACGACGTGGTCGCGGCCGGCTCGGTGCTGGGGCACGAGTACGCGGGGGTAATCTCGGCGGTGGGGAAGGGCGTCAAGAAGTGGAAAGAGGGCGACCGGGTCGCGGGCGCGGCGGGCGGCACGCCGCCGGAGGGGATGGTGCGCGGGTTCTTCACGCCGAGGTACAACTTCCGCACGATGGGGTGGCAGAGTATCCCGCCGGCCTTCAGCGGCTACGCCGAGTATGTGCTTATGGACGAGTGGATGCCCGCCGCGGTCCCGAAGGGCGTGCCCGACGTGGCGGCGTGCATGGTCGAGCCGATGGCGGCGGCGATGCACAGCGTGCGACGCTCGAAGATGAAGAAAGGCGATACGGTGGCGGTGTTCGGCGCCGGGCCGCTTGGGCTGTTCGCCATGCAGGTGGCGAAGGCGTGGGGCGCCAGCAAGGTCATCGTGTCGGAACCCGCGCCCGCCAGGGCGAAGGCGGCCAAGGCGGTCGGGGCCGACGTGGTGATAGACCCCACCAAGACCAACGCGGTCGAGGAGATGGTGAAGCTGACCGGCGGCGAGGGGCCACACGTCGTCATCGAGGCGGCGGGCGCAAAGTCCACGCTTCAGCAGGCCATGGAGGCGGTGCGCCGCGAGGGCCGTGTGGTGTTGCTGGCCATCCCCTGGGAGCCGGTGCCGGTGCTGCCCGCCGACTGGTGCACGCGGGACGCCGAACTGACGACGACGTTCGCCTTCGACCCTGAGGAGTGGCTGGAGTGCTTCGACCTCATCCAGCGGGGAAAGGTGAAGGTGGAGCCGCTGCTTGGGGCGGACAGCTTCATCTCGCTGGAGCAGCTTGGCGCGACGTTCCAGAGGCTGTTCAAGCCGTCCAACGAAATCAAGATGGTGGTGAAGTTCTAGAGGAGGACTTTGCAGATCTGCAGCTCTGGCTGCAGGTTGGTGAAGTTCGGCACGTCGGCCAGCAGTTCGTCCTTGTGCTTGTCGAAGGCGGTGCGCAGTGCCTTCTCTGTCTCGAAGGTGACGCTGGCGACCGTGAGGTAAGGCGGAGGCGACTTCGGGTCGAGGCCTGACGTGCCCTGGCTGACCTCGAACTTGATGAGGCCCATGGGCTTGAGCAGCCTGTGCACCATGTCGGCGTGCTTCCCCGCGTAGTACTCGTGGTTGAACCACGCGCCAGGCTTGTTGTGGTAGAAAGCTATCATCTTGATCATCCGCGCTCCCCTTTGATGTGACGCTCTCGATTACATTTCAGGGCTTGAGGAAGGCACGGGTGATGATCGTGCCGTTCTCCTTGCCCAGCCACTCCGACTGTTGGAACGCCTCATCAATCTTCTCCAGCGGGAACGAGTGGGACATGATTTGGTCCAAGGGGTACTTGTCCTTGGCGCGGACGAGGAAGTCGAGTGCGACCGGGAGGGTGTAGGGGTCGTAGTGGGCGATGCCGATGACGCGGGCGTTGGTCCAGACGAGCTTGGACACATCGAACTGCGTGGTGCTGTTGGGCCACATGCAGCCAATCTCGACGATGGTCCCGCCAGGCCGGAGCAGCCGGAAGCCCTCGACGAAGGCGCCGGGGAAGCCGACCAGCTCCAGCACGATGTCGGCCCCCCGGCCATGGGTCAGCTCGCGGACGCGGGCCGCCCTCGTCTCGACAGTGTTGAACTCGCGGAGGTCAATGGTGGCGTCGGCGCCGCACTGCTCTGCCAGCTTGAGGCGGTTGGGCTGGCTGTCTATGGCGATGACCTTTTCAGCGCCCATCTCCTTCGCCGCCGCCACCGCGTTGATGCCCAGTCCGCCCGCGCCCTGCACAACGACGTGGTCACCCATGCTCACGCCGGCCTTGCGAAGGCCGAAGATGACCTGGGTCACCGCGCAGTTAGCGGGTGTGGCCAGCTCGTCGGGAAGCTCGTCAGGCACCTTGAAGACGAAGTGCCCCGGCGGGAGGTAGAAGTACTCGGCGAAGCCGCCGCTGCAGTAGGGGTAGCTCTCCACGGTGCGCCGGAACCTCGTGCGGTTGGGGCAGGTGTTCAGCTCGCCCCGCAGGCAGTTGTAGCAGCGCAGGCAGGGGAAGAAGTAGGTGTAGGCGACGCGGTCGCCCTCCTTCAGCGGGCGGCCCACGGAATCGCGGGCGACGTCCTTGCCCATCGCCGCGACCACGCCCGTCGTCTCGTGCCCCAGCACAACGCCGCCCTTGGCGCCGCCGGCCCAGAACGACGGGGCGATGTCGCCGCGCCAGTAGTGGAGGTCGGAGCCGCAGATGCCCGCCGACGTGACCTTCACCAGCACGCCGCCGCGCTCGACCTCCGGCACCGGAAGCTCGGTCAGCTCGAAGGTGCGTGGTTTGGTATAGACCGCTGCCTTCCCTTTCACCTGCTCTCCTCCTCGGGCTAGTCCGCAGAGTACGCGCGGCGCCTATCATAAACCAGAGTCGGGCACCTTGCACCGCCACTTGTCCCCGTGGTAGCGTCTTGTGCGAATCCAGGCCGGTAGGCCGAACGAGGCGGAGCAGCACCATGCAAATGACGACGCTTGGCAAGACGGGCCTCGAGGTCAGCAAGCTCGGCGCGGGCCTAGCCACTATCGGCCTGCGCATGACCCGCGACGAACTCGACGACGCGGGCCGCGCCCTCAACACCTTCCTCGACAACGGCATCAACTTTCTCGACGCCGCCGAATGCTCCGGCATCGCCCACGAGGCCATCGGCCGCTTCGTCGCACACCGCCGCGGCGAGTACGTCGTGGCCACCAAGGTCGGCCACAACCCCGATGGCTACTACCTCCTCGTCGGCAGGCCCTGGACCGCCAAGACCATCAACATCACCCTCGACCGCATCCTCAAGACGCTGGGCATGGACCACGTGGACATCCTCCAACTCCACTCCTGCAACATGCTGGTCCTCCAGCGCGGCGAGGCAGTCCAGGCGCTCCTCGACCTCAAGAAGGCGGGCAAGACCCGCTTCACCGGCTACAGCGGCGACGGCGCGGAGGCACTCTGGGCCATCCGGAGCGGCCACTTCGACACCCTCCAGACCACCTTCAACCTCGTCGACCAGCGCGCCCGTTACGAGATCCTCCCCGAGGCGGCCAAGGCGAACATGGGCGTCATCATTAAGCGGCCCATCGCCAACGCCGCATGGGGCGCAAGCGAGCCGCCACGGGCCGTGCCGTGCGATGTCAGCGAGACCCCTACCCTCATGGACTACCACCAGCGCTACCTCGCCATGACCGAGCTGGGGCTGCTCCCGGCCAACGCTCCAGCCGACAGAATCGCTCTCGCCATGGGCTTCCTCTTCGCCCACCCCAAGGTGCACACCGCCATCGCAGGGTCACGCAACCCAGCCCACATCAAGTCCAACATTGACATCCTGGAGAACAAGCTGCCCATCCCGACGAACGTCGTGGAAGACCTGTACCGGCGCTACGACGACGCCGGGTACTTCTGGCCCCAGTGGGGCTAATCTGACAACGAGGGCAACGCCATGTCCAACGAACTCGCCTATACACCCGCCACCGAGCTCGCCTCCCGCATCCGCCGCCGCGACCTCTCGCCCGTCGAGGCCGTGGACTACTTCCTCAAACGCATAGACGAGCGCAACGCCGCAGTCAACGCCTACGTCGTCTTCTGGCACGAGGACGCCCGCAAACGGGCCAAGGCGGCCGAGCGCGCCGTCATGGCCGGCAAAAACCTCGGCCCCCTCCACGGCGTCCCCATCGCCATCAAGGACCTCTTCGACTTCCGCAAGGGGTTCGTCAACACCTTCGGCGCCAAGCCCTTCGCCAACTTCATCGCCCCCGTCACGAACGCCTACGTCGAGCGGCTAGAGAACGCGGGCGCCATCATCCTCGGCAAGACCAACACCCCCGAGTTCGGCCACAAGGGCGCTACCGACAACCTCCTCTTCGGGCCTACCAGCACGCCATTCAAGATCGGCAAGAACGCGGGCGGCTCCTCCGGCGGCAGCGCCGCGGCCGTCGCCGCGGGCCTCGCCCCCATCGCCCAGGGCTCCGACGGCGGCGGCTCCATCCGCATCCCCTCCGCCTGGTGCGGCACCTTCGGCTACAAGGCATCCTACGGCCGCGTCCCCAACGTCATGCGCCCCAACGCCTTCGGCTCCCACACCCCCTTCATCCACGCCGGGCCCATCACCCGCACCGTCGAGGACGCCGCCCTCATGCTCTCCGTCATGGCCGGGCCGCACGACCGCGACCCCTTCAGCCTGCCCGCCGACTCCGCCGACTACGCCGCCGCCACCCGCCGCTCCATCAAGGGCGCGCGCATCGCCTACAGCCCCGACTGGGATGTCTATCCCGTCGAGCGCGAGGTGACCCGCGTCGTCGCAGAGGCCGTCAAGGGCTTCGAGGACGCCGGGGCCAAGGTCGAGCAGATCAAGCTCGGCCTGGACACGCTCGACCAGTACGACCTGTCCCAGATCTGGCTGCGGCAGGGCGCGGCCCTCTACGCCCCGATGGCCCTCGACTTCAAGCGGCAGGGCTTCGACCTCCTCGGCAAGTACCGCAAGGACCTCCCCATCCAGATGGTCGAGATCCTCGAGATGGGCATGAAGGCGACCGGTCTCCAGGAGGCGGAGGACGCCGGCGTTCGCTCCCAGGTCTTCGACGCCATCCAGAACGTCTTCGAGAAGTACGACTACCTCGTCACGCCTACCCTCGCCGCCATGCAGGTGGACAACCTCACCAACGGCGCCACCACCGGTCCCACCAGCATCAACGGCGTTAAGATGGAGCCGTGCATCGGCTTCTGCATGACCTACTTCATCAACTTCAGCGGCCATCCGGCGGCGTCCGTCCCGGCCGGCCTCTCCCGCGACGGCCTGCCCGTCGGCATGCAGGTCGTCGGCCGCCGCTTCGACGACGCGGGTCTCCTGGCCGCCTGTGCTGCCTTCGAGCGCGCTCGCCCCTGGCACCACACCTACGCCCTCGCCGACAAGGAGACCGCCCCGAAGCCGAAGGGGCGAAAGTAGGACAACCTGGCTCCTCATGATTGAATATGCGAGGACATTCGTTGACTACAAGACTCGTCGTAGGTCATGTTGATTTCAACAATCCGATAGTCGTTAGGCAAGTTCTTGACGCTCTTTGTGCCTTTGCAACAGAGATCAAGTGTTATCGTCACCTCCAAGTCAAGAATGGCCGATATTTCTGTATACAGGGAGACGACTTGCCTACGGAGGCTGGGTGGTACATCGTGCTGGACAAACAAGTCCCAGTGTATGTAGGGCAAACGGATAATCTGAATGGGCGGCTGAACTCAAATCAAGGCAGTCTGGACAACTTCGCTAACCCACAACGTAAGAATGACCCCGAACGGAACTCCGTGACAAAGCTTTCTGAAATCGGGATTTTCACGCAACCCAGGGTATGGTTTGTCAAAGAAAGATTGCTTGCTGATCAGCTAGGCATTCATTCACTTGGTAAGTTGGACAAAGGGAATGTGGAGAAGTTTATCAACCTTAAGAGAGGCTTCCTCAGATTTATCGAGAGTTAGCCGAACCATATAGAAAAAAAGAGGAGACTGCGTAGTCGATGCTCAAGGAGTTCTCGCTTGAAGGCAAGAAGGCGTTCATCACGGGCGGAGGGCGCGGGCTTGGCCGGGCCATCGCCCTGGTGTTCGCCGAGGCGGGCGCCGACGTGGCCGTGATCGCCCGCACCCTCGCTCAGTGCGAGGAGACCACCACACTGGTGAAGAAGCTGGGCCGCCGCGCCTTCCCCTTCCAGTGCGACATCGCCGACTCCCGCCAGGTGGACGATACCGTCGCCAAGGCCACCAAGGCCCTCGGCCAGATAGACATCCTCGTCAACAACGCGGGCCAGGTCACCGTCGGCCCGCTCTCGCCCCTGCCCATCCAGAAGCCCAAGGATGCCATCTGGGACTGGGGTCCCGACAAGCGCATGTCCGACGAGACCCTCAACCGCATCATGGGCACCAATCTCTCCGGCACGGTCTATTGCGCCCGCGCCGTCGGCGAGCAGATGGTCAAGCGCCGCAGCGGCAAGGTCATCAACGTCTGCTCCTCCAGTTCCATCATCGCCTACCCCTTCGAGACCGCCTACGCCCCCAGCAAGGCGGCCCTGCAGATGTTCACCAAGGTCCTCGCCCTGGAGTGGGCGCAGTTCAACGTCCAGATCAACGGCATCAACCCGGGCTGGTTCGTCACCGACATGACCCGCTCCGGCTTCGACAACCCGAAGACGATGCAGGAGCGCATCAACACGGTGCCCCTGAAACGGCTCACCGACTCCCGCGACCTCGGTCTCCTCGCCCTCTACCTCGCCAGCCCGGCCTCCGACTGGATGACCGGCCAGGTGCTGTCCCTCGACGGCGGCGAGTCCGCCAGCCAGTTCTAAGTGCCCGTTCGGCGGTCACATCGGTAGTGGAATCAAGGATATCTGATGCGATCTCTCCTCTATTGTGACCAATTTGGCATTCGAGAACTCTGGCGGCAACGGGGGCTGCGCAAGGTCAAGGGTCGCTTTAATCTCTTCGAGTCCTTGGTAGACGATGCCTTGTTTGACCTAGGTCTAAAATCAAACTCGAGTTCAGTCTCCGGCCAGTTAGACTCAGACTCGGCCGCCCTCGCATTTGACGACCCTGAACTTGCAATCCTGGCTGGCATTCGCATTTTTCGAAGGGCATTCGAGCAAAATGGAGATGGCGGACAAGACTTGCGTCTTTATGTGCGGGGGGGTCATTGCTTGTCAAGAGAACCTTCTTCCTGTGCGTGAACTGAGGCCTTCACCTGACCATTTCGGAATCAAGCGTTGGGAGTATTCTCCAGACCTATTGAAGGCAATCTTCTTTGAAAAAGCCGGCTTTGGCGGCATGAGGCTGCTGGTTGAGAACGAACATCTCAACTCCTCAACCTTAGGTCTCGTCACGGAGCGCTTCAAGGAACAATTTCTCCGAGAATACCGGGAACCGACCTAGCGCTAATAGCTCGGTTCTCTCGCACCCAGTACCCTGAAGGGCGAGAAGATTCAAAGGATGTGCTATGGCCATTCGATACTAAGCCCGATTTTGGGCAGTTGGAGAGTCGAATGAACCATAGACTCGAATCTGCAAAGGGCGACCGTCAAGAGCGAAGGCACGCCAAGAGTACGGCGACCGTGTTTAGAGAAGTTAGAAAGCAGCTAAACAGAGAGTAGCCTTTGTTCAGACCCGAAATTACTTGCCTTCGTCCAGTGGCGTGACACGGCGATGGACGTACGCGAAGGCGACGGCGATGGCCACGATGGCCACCGACGGCAGCGTCCACATGAGCCAGACGCCGGAGTGTGCCTTCTCGATCAGCAGGACGCCCAATCCATTGCTCAAACCTATGGCGAGCCACGCCATCGCTACGCCGGCCACCAGCACAGCGACGGACACCAGCGCCGCCAGCGCGAGGTTGGGCAGGAGCGCCTGCCGCACTTCGTCGCGGGCCACCCTTCCCGCCTCGAACCGGATGGCCAGTGTCTTCATCTGAGCCGCGGCCCACAGCGCGTAGGCGCCGACGACCGTGGCCACCAGGGCCGCGCTCACGATGCCGAAGGGGAAATATTCCCGGTTGCCAAGTGTGTACGCACTCGAGGTGGCGCTCGTGCTCAGGGTGAGGCTCCCCAGGTGATCCAGGTGGACGTACTCGACCGCACCGCCCTTGCGCTGCGCCACCAGCCGTCCGCCGAAGTAGCGCTGAACCGGAGAGGAGATGCGAAACAAGTGGCGACCCCGACCGGATTCGAACCGGCGATCTCTGCCTTGACAGGGCAGTATGTTAAACCGCTACACCACGGGGCCGCAATCAAGAGGGCGGGACAGAAAGTCCCACTAGCTTTTATAGCAGAGGTTACGGCGCCTTGCAACCTTGTTGGCAAGTAGAGGGGCCATGAGTGGAAGAGCGAAAAGGCGTGGTGGGCGGTAATGGATTTGAACCAATGACCTCTGCGATGTCAACGCAGCGCTCTAGGCCGCTGAGCTAACCGCCCATCTTCGAAAGTGTAGCAAGGCCCTTGCATTGCGGCAATCCAGAGTAGCGTACTCGCCGCTACTCCTTCTCGCTCTTTGCCTCTTCTTCTATCTCCTTGTCTGACTCCTCTATGTCCAGCTCGCCTTCCTCGTCTTCGTCTTCCACCTCATCCTCTTCACCTTCCGATGCCACGTCTGGGGCGGCAACGGGCATGTCGAGCATGGCCACGGGCTCCTCTTCGTACGCCTTCTCGGGACGATCTTCAAGCGCGATCAGGCCCAGCCGGTCGTGGCCCTCGCCGGTCACGTCGAGGCGGGCCGGGATGAGCCGGCCGATGATGACGTTCTCCTTCAGGCCACGCAGGTTGTCCACGCTGCCGTTGACAGCGGCCTCCGTGAGCACGCGCGTCGTCTCCTGGAACGACGCCGCCGCCAGGAAGCTCTCCATGTTCAACGACGCCCTGGTGATGCCAAGCAGCACCGGGCTGGCCGTCGCCGGTTCGCCACCTTCGGCGAGCACTGCGGCGTTGGTCTCTTCGTACTCCCGCCGGTCGATCAGTTCGCCCGGCAGCAGGTCTGTGTCTCCGGGTGAGTCTATCCGCACCTTGCGCAGCATCTGGGTCACGATGACCTCGATGTGCTTGTCGTGGATCTTTACGCCCTGCGAGCGGTACACCTGCTGGACCTCTTCGATGAGGTACCTCTGGACCGCCTCACGGCCCTGGATGCGCAGCATCTGCTGGGGGTTTTTCGGCCCGGCGGTCAGCGCCTGCCCCGCGGTGACGTTGTCGCCTGAGCGGACAATCATGTGGGCAGCGGCTGGAATCGCGTACTCGCGCTGCTCCTCGTCGGTCCATGCGATGGCGATTGCCCCTTTGCTCACCTGGACCTTGCCCGAGACCCTGGCGATGAGGTCGGTCACTTCCAGAGCGGTGGACTTGGCTGTGGACTTAACTGAAGACTTCTTACTCTCCTGCGGCTCCGCCAGACGGGTGCCGATGGCGACGTAGTCGCCCTCGCTCACCAGGAGCTTGTGGTTCTTCAGGAGTGGGTATTCGTCGGTAAACTCCTCCGTGCTGGAGACGCGTATCGTCCGCCCCTCCGTGTCCTCGATGAACTCCACGGTCCCCTCGATCTCCGAGAGGATGGCCTCGCCTTTGGGTGCTCTGGCCTCGAACAGCTCCTCGACGCGCGGCAGACCGGTCGTGATGTCCTTGCCCGCGATGCCGCCCGTGTGGAACGTGCGCATCGTCAACTGCGTGCCAGGCTCACCGATGCTTTGTGCCGCGATGATGCCGATGGCCTCGCCGATCATCGCCGGTTTGCCAGTGCCAAGGGCGACGCCGTAGCATGCCCGGCATATGCCTCTGGCTGTTTCGCACGAAAGCGGCGAGCGGACGAAGACGGATTTGACGCCAGCCGCCTTGACCTGTTTGGCTGTCGCTTCATCCATGACAACATTCTTGTCCACCAGGATCTCGCCCGTGTCAGGATGGGCTATCGGCGCCGCGGTGTAGCGACTCTTCATCCGGTCCACAAAGGTGCTGAGCATCGCCGCCTCGGGGTTGTCCTCGAGCCATGCGCCGCCTTCTGTTCCGCAGTCTTCCTCGCTGACCACGATCTCCTGCGCCACGTCAATGAGGCGGCGCGTCAGGTAGCCGCTGTCCGCCGTGCGCAACGCCGTGTCAGCCAAGCCCTTGCGGGCGCCGTGGGTGGAGATGAAGTACTCCAACACCGTCAGACCCTCGCGGAAGTTGGATTTGATGGGCCGCTCGATGATGCGCCCTTTGGGGTCGGACATCAGGCCGCGCATGCCGGTCATCTGTTTGATCTGGGCGATGTTGCCCTTCG
>VGZR01000032.1 GCA_016872515.1 SAR202 cluster bacterium | reverse complement strand
AACGACCTCAACCGCCACTTCCAACGTTACCTGGTCACCTACAACACCGTGCGCCCTCACATGGGCTTGGGCATGAAAACCCCGAAGGAGGTTGTTGCCCTGTACCATAAGTCGTGAGAGATTACGCAGAGGGTGCCCTCACCAACTGCCCTACGATACAATTCGATGCACCCCCGGCCGTGGAGATTCTGACAGATGCCCCCAGACCCGATCCAGCAAGACGGAGCGAAGGCCCGAGAGTTCGAGGAGCTTGTCGAGAAGCACTCGGACATGGTCTATAACGTCGCCTACCGCATCATGGGCAACCCGCACGATGCCGAGGAGGTGGCACAGGAGGCGCTTCTGTCCGCCTACCGGGCCTGACCGATTCCGCGGCGATTCCCAAGTGAAGACGTGGCTCTACAGCATCACCGCCAACGCCGCGCTGATGCGGCTACGCAAGGAGAAACGGGCCAACGAGCTGACCCAGACCTGGATCGAGGAGATGGAACTGCCCTCCCGGGAGCCGCTGCCCGACGACCTAGCGGAGCGGCAGGAACTCGCCGAGAAGGTGAAGGCGGGCATCGCGCTGCTGCCGCCGGACTTCCGTGCGGCGGTGGTCCTGCGCGACGTCTAAGGCCTCGACAACACCGATGCCGCGGACGCGCTGGGCATCACCGTCGCCAACCTCAAATCGCGCCTGCACCGGGGCCGCTTGCTGCTGCGCAAGCACCTAGCCGACTATCTGAAGCAAACGGTGTAGTCCCAGAAACGCCAGCGCCCCGACGGTGTCGGGGCGCTGATTTTTTCGGAAGCAGTCCGAAGACTAGATGGCGTAGGTCTCGATGAGCTGGGCCGCGGTGCGGGGCTTGGCCTTCGCCGCCGCCTGCCTCACACGCTCCTCGAAGGGTGCGCGGCTCTTGTCCTGGTAGATGAGGCCGAGCGGAACGCCGCCCTTGCGGACGACCGCATAGGCCGCTTCCTTGCTGGCTACGTCGCGCCCGTCGGGGACCGGCCAGGCCTGCGGCTCGATACCCTTCTTGGGGTTGCCTTTCAGCAACTCGTACGTGTCGTTATAGGTCGTGCAAGGTGACTGGACGTGGACGATGGAGAACCCTGGGTGGTTCATCCCGTCAACAATCATCTTCGAGAGGTCCTTCACCTTCGAGGACAGTCCCGATGCCAGGTAGGTGACGCCGAGGGTGAGGTACAGTTCCAGGGGATGCACCTCGTCCTCGGCCTTGCCGTAGGGGGTCGAACTGGTAACGACGCCGATATGGGTCGTGGGCGAGCTCTGGCCTTTGGTGAGGCCGTACACGCCGTTGTCCATCACTATCGCGGTGATGTTGAGGTTGCGCGCCGCCTGGGGGGCGATGTGCTCCATGCCGATGCTGAGGAAGTCGCCGTCGCCCGCGACAACCACGATGTTGAGCTCGGGCCTGGCCATCTTGACGCCCATGGCGATCGGCAGGGCGCGGCCGTGGATGCCATGGATGCCGAAAGGTTGCGGCCCCTCCAGCAGGTGGACGAGGTTGCCAGAGCAGCCGATGCCCGCGATCACAACGTTGTTCTCCATGGGCTGCTCGGTCTCGGTGCGCCGCTGCTCCAGGGCACCCTCCAGCGCGCGCCGCACGCCGAAATCGCCGCAGCCGGGGCACCATTTGAAGTCGTATTCGGGGTTCTTCGCGCTCACGCCCTCACACCTTCTTTCCGCTCTGCCTTGACGCGCTCGCCGATGCGCCGCACGAGGTCTTTGACCTTGAACGGCAGGCCCGTGTACTGGGTGACGGCCTCGGCCTTCACACCCTGCGCCCGCAGGATGAAGGCCAGTTGCCCCTGATAGTTCAGCTCGGGAACGAGCACGAGCTTCTTCTTCCTTAGTTCGGCCAGCAGCGCCGGCGGCATGGGATGGAGGAACATGGTGTAGTACCAAGCGAGGTCGGCGCCCTTGGACATGAGTTCCTCGTAAGCCTCCCGGCCGGGGCCTTTGCTGCCGCCCCACGGCAGGATGGCGATGGAGGCGTCAGCGTTCTCGCTCTCGAAGGTGCCGTCTTCCAGCAGGTGCAGCTTGCTCCAACGCCGCTCGGTCATGTGGATGTGGCGTTCCGCGAGGTGGGTGGTGTCGCCGATGGAGTCGTGCTCGCTGCCGTTGGCGACGTAGGCGCCCGGGCCGCCGGGGAGCGGCATCGGCGACAGCTCCTTCGCCTCATACCGCTGGTAGCCATTGCTGCCGGTGTACGCCTTGCGGCTTTCGACTCTCAGCTTGCTCAGGTCGGGTTTGGCGATGTTCTGGTTGCGCTCGGAAAGGGCATGCTCGCTGAGGAGGACGACCGGCCCCTGGTAACGCTCGGCCCAGTTGATGGCGGTGGCGGCGGCGTAGAAGCACTCTTCGACGCTGCCCGGAGCGATGATGGGCAGCCGGACATCGCCATGGGCCGGGAACATGGTGGCGAACAGGTCGGATTGCTCCGTCTTGGTGGGCAGGCCCGTGGCTGGGCCACCTCGTTGCACGTCCACGATGACCAGCGGGATCTCAGCCATCCAAGCCAGGCCCAAGCCCTCACTCATGAGAGAGAATCCCGGCCCCGCTGTGGCGCTCATCGCCTTCTTGCCAGCGTAGCCGCCGCCGATGACACCGGTGATGGCTTCGATCTCAGAGGAGACCTGGTACACGAACTTGCCGGGGCCGACCAGGTTCCGCTCCATCCACACGAGGATGGAGGTGGCCGGCGAGATGGGATAGCCGATATAGAAGTCCAAGCCCGCGGCCACAGCGCCGAGGGCGATGGCCTGATTGCCGTTCAGCAGGATCTGCGGATACTTCGGCGGTATCGCCGCGTCGATCTCTCCTAGGTTGAAGCCGCTTTTGGCTGCCTCGTCACGGCCCAAGGAAAGGGCTTTGATGTTGGAAGAGATGATCTCTTGGTCTTCGGCGCGCCCTCTGGTGAAGCGCTTCTTGACGAACTCCTCCAGGATGGGCTGGGGCATGTTGACCAGATAAGCCAGCGCACCGATGACGACCATGTTGGCGGCCCTGGCATTGCCGGTGGACTTGGCCAGCTCGTCGAACTTCATCCCGAAGCTGCGGCCGTCCGGCTCGAGCTGGAAGGTCTCGGAGTTGTAAACGATGACACCACCCTGCCGGACCTCGTCCCTGTGGGTTTCGTACCCCTCTTTGTTGAAGGCGACAAGGACATCCAGCTCGTCACCTGCGCTGCGGACGGGTGTGGTGGAGATACGGGTCTGCGTCCATGTGGGGCCGCCCATGATCTGGGACGGGAATGTGGCGAAGGTCATGGCGTGGTAGCCAGTCTGGGTAGCCGCCTGCGCCAAGCCCTCAGCAGAGGTCACGACACCTTGTCCGCCTTCACCGGCGAACCGGACTATGAAGTGTTTCTTTTTCAATCAGCTCCTCCCGAAAAGCTGGGTGAAGCTAATTCCGGCCCTGAACAGCGTCCAGAATCGCTCATGCCCATGCGGTCAATCTGCCTTTGGGCACTGTGCTAAAGTCTATCAACCCATAGATATGGGTGTCAATTTCCGCCCCTTGCCCCCGCTTGCCCCTTGGCTATACTACGTGCGGCCACTTAGCCCTACGAGTTGAGGGATGCCAGGAGTCTTCCATAGCATAAAGCTGCTCGACCTCGCCTGCGACATGCCAGGCGCGTATGCCTGCATGTTGCTGGGCGATATGGGCGCGGACGTCGTCCGTATCGAGCCCCCCGCGGGGAGCGCGCTGCATACGCGGTCCGACTTTCGCCTGTGGAACCGCGGGCGGCGCAGCGTCAGCTTAGACTTGTCCTTGGCGGCGGGCCGGGAGGTCCTGGAGCGGCTGGTGGCCCGCTCCGACGTGCTGATTGCCACCACGTCGCCCCGCGCAGCCAGGCAAGGCCGCCTCGATTTCGATACTCTCCACCGCATCAACTCCCGGCTGGTGTACTGTGCCATCTCACCTTTCGGCGAGGCGCACCCGATGGCCGACCTGCCCGCCGACGATGGAGTGGTGAACGCCTACGCGGGCGTGTACGGCGACCAGGGAGGCTGGCAAGAGCCTCCCATCTACAGCCGCCTGCCCATCGCCAGCTACGCAGCCGCGTTCCTCGCGGCCCTCGGGGTCGGCGCGGCGCTGTATGCCAGGGAGTCCACCCGCAAGGGCCAGAAGGTGTACGTGTCCATGTTGGCGGCATGCCTGGCGATGCAGACAGGCAGCATCGTCGTTGGGCCGCGCGTGCGGTCGTGGGCGCGGGATGCCAGAGGCCAGCAAGGAGCGAACCCCGTTTATCGGCTATACCGGGCCAGCGACGAATGGCTGTTCATCGCGTGCGGCAACGTCACTTTTTGGAACAAGCTCTGCCTCGCCCTCGACAGGGTCGAGTGGCTCGAGGACCCGCGTTTCGAGGGTGCGCCGTGGAATATCCCACTGGAGAACCGCGACGCCCTGCGGGACATGATTGCGGACATCATGCGCACGAAAACGCGGGCCGAGTGGCTGGCACACCTTGCGGCGAACGACGTGCCATGCGCGCCCGTCCAGACCAGGGAGCAGTTCGCAAATCATCCGCAGGTGGCCCATAACGGCATCCTCTCCCAGTCGAACGACCCCGTGCTGGGCAGGATGCGGGCGATGGCTGTACCTATCAAGTTCTATGACACACCCGGCGCTCCAGGCACCGCTGCGCCACAGCCCGGCGAGCACACCGCTGAGGTCCTGAGGGAACTCGGTGATGACGCGGCGAAGACCTCGAAGGGGGCGCGCCCATGAAGCACCCACTTGACGGAGTGACGGTGGTGGACCTGACTTCGTACATCGCCGGGTCGTATGTGGCCACACTGCTAGCCGACCTTGGCGCTAGAGTGGTCAAGGTGGAGTCCCCAACCGGCGACGGCTTCCGCGTGATGGCTGGCTCGTTCCAGGGCTGGAACCGCGGCAAGCGCGCCATCATCGTTGACCTCACCAAGCAAGAGGGGCGCGACCTCCTCTACCGCATGGTGGCTGAAGCGGACGTGGTGCTGGAGAACTACCGGCCCGGCGTGGCAAAGAAGCTTGGCGTGGACCACGAGACCATCCGCGCCATCACGCCCGACATCGTCTACTGTTCGGTGACCGCCTACGGCCAGACGGGGCCGTACATCCAGTCGCCAGGGTTCGACCCGCTGATGCAGGCGCAGAGCGGCGCGATGCACGCCCAGGGCGGCGAAGGGAATCCGCCGGTGTTCCTGCGCGTCGCCATCACCGACTATGCCGCGGCCATCCTCGGCGCCGTCGGAATCGCGGCGGCCCTTGCGAACCGCGCCCGCACGGGCCTCGGCCAGCGGCTGGAGACCTCCCTGGTCAACTCCGCTATCGCAGTGCAGGCCGCCGAGTTCCTGGACTACGGCGCCAAACCCGAGCCGCGACGCATGGGTGACTACGGGGTGGACGCGGCCTACCGGCTGTACCAGGCCAGCGACGGCTGGCTGTTCCTGTCCTGCCAGGACGACGAGTCGTGGGCAAAGGCGTGCGCCGCCCTGGACCGGCCTGAACTGGCGCGGCGCTACCCCGATATGACGTCGCGGCTCAAACACGACGGCGAAATCGCCGCCGAGCTGGAAAGGCTCTTCGCAAGAGGCGAGCGGCAAAAGTGGCTGAACAAGCTCCAGCAGGCGGGGGTGCGGTGTGGTCCCTCGCGGGTGATGACCGATTTCCATGACGACTCCTGGGCCGTCCAGTCTGGCCTCACCGTGTCGGCGGAATCGCCCGACGCCGGCCCTGTCCGCCAGATGGGCGTCGCCATCGGGTTCTCTGACACCCCTGGCGTCGTATGGAGGCCAGCGCCCTCCCACGGGCAGCACACCGACGAGGTGCTAGGCGAGATAGGGTATTCAGACAAAGACATAGCCAGGCTGCGCCAGAACGGCGTCGTCGGTTAGCTAATTTGCGATTAGGATATTGCCACAAATCTGGGAACAGGAGTGGTCATGAGTCCCAAGGGTATGTCCGGAAAGGTACAGACGGTCCTCGGCCCCATCGAGCCGGACAGGCTGGGCATCACACTGACCCACGAGCACCTGCTGATAGACCTGCGCTGCTACTTTCTGATGCCGGAAGAGGCGAGCAAGCGGTACTACGTGGATAAGCCGCTGACGATGGATATGCTGGGCGTGGCCTGGAGGGGCTTCTTCTCCATGAAGGACCAGGAGGTCCTCCTGGATGAGAAGGCTGCCACCGAGGAGGTGCTCAAGTACAGGCACGCGGGCGGGCAATCGCTGGTGGACACGACGAGCATCGGCATCGCGCGGGACCCGCTGGCGCTGGCGCGCATCTCGCGGGCGGCCGGGCTGAACATCATCATGGGCGGCAGCCACTATGTGCCGGTGGCCCACCCGAAGGACATGGACAAGCGGAGCGAGGAGGAAATCGCCACGCAGATCATAAACGACGTGACGGTCGGAGTGGGCGACACAGGCGTCAAGACGGGCGTCATCGGCGAGATAGGCAACTTCTACCCGCTGTCGGAGAACGAGAAGAAGGTCTTACGGGCATCGGCTTACGCACAAAAGCGGACGGGGGCGCCCATCCTGGTGCACCCTGGGATACACCCCAAGGCGATCCTGGAAATCATGGACATCCTGACGAAGGCCGGGGCCGACCCGCGCCACGTCATTATGGGCCACCTGGACCCGATCCGTCCGATGTCGGCCATCAAGGAGCTGGCGCAGTCTGGGTGCTTCGTCGAGTACGACCGGTTCGGCTCGGAGGACTCGTCGTTCGACTACGACATCGGCGAGGCCAGGTCCGACCCGGTCAACGATGTGCAGCGGATGGAGTCGCTGGAGTACCTCATCTCCGAGGGGCTCGGAGACAGGATCGTCATCGCCCACGACGTGTGTACGAAGGCGGACACCACGCGGCATGGCGGCAAGGGGTACGCCCACATCCTGGAGAACATCGTACCGAGGATGCGCAAGCGCGGCTTCACCCAGAAGCAGCTAGACGCCATCCTCATCCACAACCCTGCAAAGGCGCTGGCCTTCGCGTAGGGCAGGCCGATCGCGGGGGGCTATTTGGGGCGGGCGATGATGGACCGCATCGAGATAGACCCGGCGATGACCTCGTCGTTGAAGTGCTCGATGTGGTCGCGGTCGGTCCGGAGCCCCAGGGCGTAGATGAGCGGCAGGAAGTGGTCATGGGTCGGATGGGCCAGCTTGGCTAAGGTTCCAAGACTGAGAAAATCCACCACCTTAGCATCGTCGCGCGTATCCATCAGGGACTTCATCGTCTGGTCGAACTCGATGGCCCAGTCGTACAGGGTCCCGTCCAGATTGATGGTCCTTAGGTTGTGGACGATGTTCCCGCTGCCGAGTATCAATACCCCCTTGTTCCTAAGTTCATTCAGGTCGCGGGCCAGTTCGTAGTGGTAGCGGGGCTCTTTGGCGTAGTCGATGCTCAGCTGATAGACCGGCACGTCGGCCTTGGGGAACATCTTGAGGAGGACCGACCACGTCCCATGGTCGAGGCCCCACTCGTAGTCAGCGATGACTTCGGCCTTGCGGATGAGCTCGATGGTCTTCCGGGCATAGTCCGGCGCGCCGGGCGCGGCGTACTGCTGGTCGAAGAGCTTCTTCGGAAACCCTCCGAAGTCGTGGATCGTCCGGGGCATGTCCATCGCCGTGACCTGGGTGGACCCAGGCGTCAGCCAGTGGGCCGATATGCACAGAATCGCACTCGGCCTGGGCACCTGCTCGCCCATCGCGGCCCAATTCCGGCTGAATGCGTTGTCCGTTATCGCGTTCATGGGACTGCCATGGCCCACGAACATGAACGGCATCGTCTCGGTTTCCGGGAGGGCCGATAACGTCTTGAAGTGTTGTGGAGAGGGGTTGGTCTTCACTCACTGCTCCTTTTCAAGGCACACGAAGCGCCGCGGAAAGCTCTGACTCTTGCGGCGTAGGAACCTTCCCCTTCATCTTACCAATGCTTCGAGACGTTCATCTCCTCTTTGGTCATCACCTCGATGACGGCGGGCTGGCCCTTCTTGGTTGCGGCGATGCCGCGCTTGATGGCGGCAGCGACCTTGTCGGGCGCTTCGATACGTTCGGCGTAGGCACCCAGTGCCTCGCTCACCTTGGCATAGTTGCCGCCAAGCTGGTTGCTGCCGTAGGCGTCGGCGGCGTGGGGCATGTACTTCTTGGCATAGCCCGTCATCACTCCGTTGTTGAGGACGATGGTGAGGGTGCCTATCTTGTTGCGGGCGGCCGTCTCGATGTCGAGGCCCGACATGCCGAAGGCGGCGTCGCCCATGAAGTTGATGACGGTCTTCTCCGGCGCGGCCATCTTGGCGCCCAGCGCCAAGCCGAGGCCGTAGCCAAGCTGTGTGGACTTGCCCCAGCCGATGTAGCCATTAGGCTTGACCGGCTTCCAGAAGGGGACCAACTGGTCACGGGGGTAGCCTGAGTCGTGGGTAACGATGGTGTCGGCCACGTTGACCGACTTCTCCAGCTCGCGGAAGACACGGTAGGGGTTGATGGGCACCTCGTCGGTGACGAAGCGGGGCTCCCACTCGCGCATCCACTCGGCGCGGACCTTCGCGATCTCGTCGGCCACGCCGGTGGTATCGGCGCGCCCCTTCTGCCCTGCCTGGCGCTTCACCTCTTCGATGATTTGCTTGAGCACGACCTTGGCATCGCCGACGGCCCCGTAGGAGGCCCGGTAGTCCTTGTTGATATCCTCGGCGGAGACGGTCACCTGGGCCAATGGCACGCCCTTGGGCATGGGCGCGTTGAAGGTGGAGACGGTGAAGCTAGTGCCGATACCCAGGACGAAGTCCGACTTCTTGAGGAAGTAGCTGACCATCAGCGTGCCGCTGTGGCCCCCCGTGCCGATGGAGAGCCTGTGGGTCTCTGGGAAGGCGCTCTTGCCCGCCAGCGTGGTCATCACGGGCGCATTGACGAGGTCGGCGAGTTGGAGCAGTTCGTCACTGGCCTGGGCATACAAGACGCCCTGCCCGGCGCAGATGACCGGCGTCTTCGCCTTGAGGAACGCCGTGACCATCTCGCGCACGGCGTCCGGATCGCCGGCGGACCGAAACGGCTTCACCGGCTGGTAGGCGGTGGCCTCGTCGGGCACCTCCTCCGCGGCAACATCGGCGGGGATCTCGACGAGCACCGGGCCTGGCTTGCCCATCCTGAGCTGGCTGAAGGCGCGGCGCATCATCTCAGAGATGCGGTCGGAGAAGTTGATGTGGCCCGCCCACTTGGTGACGCCGCGGTAGTGGGGAACGGCCTCGAAGTTCGGGGGCACGCTCATCCGATGGCGGGGCACGCCGCCGGGCAGGAGCAGCAGGGGCACCGAGTCGGCGAAGGCTTGGGCCACGCCCGCAAAGGCATTCTCTGCACCCGGCCCGTACTGCATGGTGAACACGCCGATCTTCCGGCCACTGTTGATGCGGCTAAAACCGTCGGCCATGTTCACGCCCGCCCGCTCCTGGCGGCAGATGATGGGGCGGATGCCCTCTCTGGACGCGATGTCTATGAGCGATTGATGCGGGAAGGCGCCGAGCCATTCGACGCCCTCTGCCTTGAGGATCCTACAAATGAGTGTGTCACCGTTCACCTAACCTTCTCCTTCTCGCAGCTATTTCCTGATGAACTTCTGGACGCGCTTGCCCTCCAGCACCTCGCCCACGTACACGTCGCCATGGGAGTCCACGGCGACGGTGTGCGGCGCGACGAAGCGGCCGGGCTCATGGCTGCTCTCGCCGCCCCAGTTAGCCAGGATGCGACCCTCCAGGTCCACCACCGACACCCGGTGCCGTAGCTCCGCGACGAACACGAGCCCGTCGGGGCTGACGGTGAGGCTGCATGGAAGGCGGAAGCCTGTCCACATGGCGAGGAACTTGCCGTGCTGGTCGAGAACCTGGATGCGGTCGCTCTCGCGGTCGCACACCAGCAGGCGGCCGCGAGGGTCTATCGCCAGGCCATGCGGCAAGTGGAACTCCAGCGGCCACGCCTTGCCGGGGATGCCCCACGACGCAAGCAGGCGGCCCTCGGCGTTGAACTTGTGGACGCGGCAGTTGCCGTAGCCGTCGGAGGCGAAGATGTCGCCGTTCTGGGCAACAGCGACGCCCGTCACCATGTTGAAGGGGATGCCAGGCCACTGCACGAGGAAGTCCCGGACGTTTCCCGTGTCTGAGGGCTTGCCCTTCGTCCCGATGGTTAACAGATGGCGGCCGTCGGGCGTGTACTTATGGACGACGTGGGCGCCGGTGTCGGCCAGATAGACGTTCCCATCCGGCCCGACACAGATACCGTGGGGTGTGGTGAACTCGTCCTTCCACGCCGACAGGAAACGCCCCTCGCGGTCGAAGACCATGAGCTTGTGCGCACTGCGGTTGTACAGGTACACCCTGTCCTGCTTGTCCACCGCGACGCCCGCAACCTGGTGGAACTCGTGGCCCTCTGGGAGTTTGCCCCAGCTCTCGTCGAGTTCATACGTGCGCGAGTCAACCTGATAACGCATGACGATACCTCAACTCTGTCTGCCGGACTGCTCTATCAACCACCAAGGGTGTCCAGCGTCTGCCCGATGGGCATCTGGATACAGGTGAAGATGGGCGTGTCACGCAGGGTGTACTTCCTCGCCTCGGAGTGCCGTAACTCCATGACAAGCTCAAGGAAGTCGGACGGGCTGTCGGACTCGAAGGCGACCATGAACTCGGGGTCGTCCAGGCCGAAGGAGTAGCTGGTGTTAATCTTGACGGACGGGTATTTGTGGCCGATGCGGAAGTGCTCGCTCATCATCCGTTGGCGGTCTTCCGCCGGGAGCATGTACCACTCGGTGGTCTTCACGAAGGGATAGACGAAGAAATATTTCGCCTGGCCCGGGGTGACCTTGAGCCGCGTGCCCTCCTGGCCTTCGTGTCGGTGCTGGGCGACGTACTGCGAGCGGCGCGTCATGGCGAGGAAGGAGTGGGGCGTGGAAAGATAATGGCCCAAATGGGTTGAGACAAGCCGCGTGGCGACCTGCTGGACATCCTCCAGAGTGTCGGCCCCTTGCCACAGCATGAAATCGGCATCGCCGCGCATCCCGACGAGGCTATAGCTTCGCAGCACCATGCTGCCGGAGAACTCATCGACAACAGCGGCGAACTCGCGTTTGCCATCGGCCCGCTCGGCTTCAGGCAGCCTCCGCCACTGCGGGTCAACCTTATAGAAGGTGTACTTAACGAACTGACGGGTTTCCTGCTCGGCCATCGCATCTCCTCGGGCGGCGGCCATTATAGCACGGTGTCTGGCGCGGCCCGGGTTGTCGTTCTTGACACTATCTTCGCCTTTTCATACGATGCTTTCAGAGCATTCACCAAGTTCCATGCACCGCTTGGTGTCGCGGTCAACGAGGGGGCGCCTGTTCCAAGCAGGGCCTTGTGGGCATGCCTGAGAAGTACAAACAAGAGATAGAGGACATACTGCAGCAGGCGGGCGAGTGGACAACTCCCGAGCGGGTCCGCAAGCGGCGGCAGAGTGTCTGGAAACTGGCCTGGCATCAGGTCAGGGAGTTGCTGAAGGGCAAGGCATGGGCCGTGACGCCCGGCCGGGTGATGCTGGCTGCAGTGCTCGTTGTCCTGGCAGCGCTCATCATCTACGCGGCAGCGCCCAACCTCGGCCTCGCAGGGCCCCTGGCCGTCGCGGGACTTGTGCTGTTCGTGGTCGCCTACGGCCTCTTTTTCGTACGGAAACCAGGGGCGTACGAGAAACGATGGCGCGGTCGTTCAGTGGGCGTCAAATGGGTGCGCGGACAGGCCAGCCCCATCATCGGGGCGTACGAGAAACGATGGCGCGGTCGTTCAGTGGACGAGAGCTGGTTATCGCCTAGCCAGAAGCGATGGCGCGGCATGCCCGTCGAAGACAGCGAACCCTCGTGGTGGGACAGGTTCCGTTCTCGCCTGAGGCACTAGCCGACACGAAGAATGCAAAGAGGCCCAGCGACTGCTGGGCCTCTTCGTCTCCGCCATGAACCCCTACGGGTCTATACCGCGCACTCGCCTTCGCCGCGCTCCAGTTTATAGATGACCGTCTTGTCCCAGTCTATGTAGTTCTGGATGGTCTGGCGATTCAGCTCAGGTACGTCTTTGAACTCGGCTAGCAGTTCCTCGAAGGGCTCCACGCCCTTGCGGACCACGAAGTCCTTGAACTTCTCCCCCTCGAGCCGGTTGTCCGTGTAGAACCTCACGACCTTGCGGAAGGCTTCCGGCGCGCGCTTGGATGGGATGCGGGTCTTGATGCGGACGCCGAAGCGCGGGTCGCCGGTGTCGTAGCTCCCACCCAGGAATAGCTCGTAGGCAGGCACCTGGCCGCCAGGCGCCTTGACCGCGGCGCCGTGGAAACCGATGTCGGCGATGTGGTGCTGGCCACAGCCATTGGGGCAGCCGCTCATCTTCACGTGCATCTGCTTGACCAACGGGTCGGAGGTATCCATCGCCGCGATGGTCTCCGAGATGGCGCGGCCCAAGCCCATAGATGAGGTGATGCCTAGCTTGCAGCTATCGGTGCCTGGGCACGACACCACGTCGGTGATCTCGTTTGCCCCGGACTCGCCGAGGCCGATGGCCTTGAGTTGCTCCCACAGCTCGTACAGCGCCTTCTCCGGCACCCAGCGAAAGGCCATATTCTGTTGGTGGGTGATGCGCGCACGGCCGCCGGCGTACTTACGGGAGAGGTCGGCGAGCTGGTGGAACTGCTTGTCGGAAACGTCGCCCAGCGGCAGCTTGATGGTAGCGACGTTGTACCCCGCCTGGCGCTGCGGGGCCACGTTGGTAGCACGCCAGCGCTGGAAGTCGGTGGTGTGGCCGTTGGTGTGATAAGTCCCTGACAGCAGTGGGGCGTCCGCCGACTCGTCCTCTAGGAACAGGAGCGGCGCTGGGTCGAAGGACTTCTGCGTCCACTCCTGCTTCAGTTCCTCGTCCACCAACTTGCGGAACTCGTCCATGCCGATGCGGTCTATCAGGAACTTGATGCGCGCTTTCATGCGGTTCTTCCGCAGTTCGTCCGAGCGGTGGAAGATGCGGATGACGGCCTCGGTGACCCTGAGGTACTCCTCGACGGGGACGAACTCGTAGAGGGTGGGAGCTATACGCGGCATGATGGACGTGCCACCGCCAGTCACCATCTTGAAGCCCCGCTTGCCGTCAACAACCTTGGGCAAGAAGCCCATATCGTGGATGGGCGTGATGGCGCAGTCCTTGTCGCAGCCGGAGAACGCGGTCTTGAACTTGCGGGGCAGCGTCTGGGTGAAGGGATGTCGCACGAAAAAGCGCGCATACGCCGCCGCATAGGGGGTTACATCGAACGGCTCCCTCGAGCAGACGCCTGCCATGGGGCAGCCCGTCACGTTGCGCACGGTATTGCCACACGCCTCACGGGTTGAAAGGCCCACATCGCCTAGGAGACGCAGACCAGCGGCAGCGTTTTCCAGCTTGACATGGTGGTACTGGACGTTCTCCCTCGTGGTGACGTGTCCTTTGTGGAGTGGCGCGTAGCGGGCAGCGAAATCGCCGAACGCATCGAGTTGGTCGGCTGTCAGGCCGCCGAATGGCGCTTTCACACGGACCATCTGGGCATCGGGTTGCCTCTGGCCGTACACGCCCTGCTTCAAGCGGAAAACGGTAAACTTCGTCGGGTCCCACTCGCCGGCCCGAAACCGCTTCACCTGAAGCTCGAACTCGTCCAGCTCTTCAGGGATGATTGGAATCACGCGTTGGATTCGGGGTGTCCATTTCGTTTGAGTCATGGCTGACTCCTTTTCCTATGCCTAACTACCGATGCACCAATCACATTCGCCAAGAACAGCACGCCCCGCACAGCTTGTTGCTTGAGCGGGGCGAGACATGGATGGACGACAACAACTCCCGGCCCCTATGGGCCGCACCTACACGCGCAGACCTGATGGAAGGCTGTATGAGCCATATGTGGCTAATCTAACAGTCTCCACCTACACTGTCAACAATCCAAAGGGTATTTGCAGCCTAATAAGCTAGATGATACGGAAATCACAGAGATTCGGCCCCAAGATATGGGACACTCTCTCAATCCGCGGTGTTTGAGTGCACGTAGAACAATATGAACACCATGCCAGCGCATCCCGAGTCCTATAATGACAGTGCCCAGACATGATTGACGTGCCTTTGGTATTCGCCTTCTCCGCGGGCCTTGTGGCGGCATTCAACCCATGCGGCGCCGCTATGTTCCCAGCCTACGTGGGCTACCAACTCGACACCAAGATCGAGAACAACCCCCTGCTTTCGGCGCTGCGTGGCCTCTCACTCGGCTTGGCCGCCACGGGAGGATTCATCGTCGTCTTCGGCATCGTTGGGGTGGTGTTGGCCCTGGGCGGGAGAGCCATCGGCCAGTTCTTGCCGTTCGCAGGGCTGGCTGTTGGCGTCGCCATCACCTGCCTGGGGCTGTGGCTGCTCATCTCGCGGCGCAAGATCGGCCTCATGGCCGCAAGCCGGGTGAACCTAGGCCAAGGCCGGGGACTGCGGCACGTGTTCCTGTTCGGCATCGCGTACGCCATCGCGTCGCTGAGCTGCGCTCTGCCCATCTTCCTGGCCGCAGTCGGTATCGTCGCCGGGCAGACCCTCTCGGCGGGCAGCCTCCTGGAAACCGTCATCGGCGCCCTGAGCTATGGCCTAGGCATGGGCGCCATCATGGTCGCCGCCGCCCTCGGAGTCGTCTTCTTCAAAGGTTTCGCCCAGAGGATCATCCGCTCCGTCTTCCCCTTCATCGAACCCATCGGCAACCTGGCCATGGTCGGCGCGGGGGCCTACCTTATCTACTATTGGACCGCAGGGAAGGGCGGTGAACTCCTTGCTCTCCGAGCCGGTGAACTGTTCTAGGCCAACCCCGGACCTCTCAGCGGCCCCTGTGTATCTAAAGCCTGCATCCGACTCACGCATGCCTAGATGGTACAATCGCGCCCTAGGACTCCACTGTAGGCGGGCAGGATGAAGATAGGGCTGGTCATCTTCCTTACAGACTACTCGATCGACGTCGGTGTGTTGGCAAAGCGGGCCGAAGAGATGGGGTTCGAGTCTCTCTGGCTTCCCGAGCACCCTATCATCCCAGTCGAGTTCAAGACGCCGGTGACCTTCACGGCCGACAACAAGCTGCCAAAGTACTACTACGACACCGTTGACCCATTCGTGGCGCTGGGCAAGGCGGCCGGCGTCACCACGACGATGAAGCTGGCGACAGGGGTCTGTCTCCTACCAGAACGCAATCCCCTCCTCCTGGCCAAAGAGGTCGCGACGCTCGATCTCATCTCCGGCGGGCGGTTCCTCTTCGGCATCGGCGCTGGGTGGCTCAAAGAGGAAACAGAGATCATGGGCGGCGACTTCGAGCACCGCTGGACACAGACCAAAGAGTCTGTCATGGCGATGAAGGAGCTGTGGGGAAAGACCCGTAGCGAACACCACGGCAAGTACTACAACTTCCCACCCGTGTACTCGTTCCCGCGTCCAGTCCAGCGCCCGCATCCGCCCATCATCTTGGGCGGATCGGCTCCGCGCGTCATCGAGCGCGTCGTCGCGTGGGGAGACGGATGGATACCGACACAAGCCACGCCCGAGCGGATCCAGGAGGGGCGTGAGAAGATTGACCGGCTCGCGAAAGCCACCGGACGCGACCCTGCCTCGATCGAGCTATCTGCGTTCTGGCAACCGCCGGACCGCGACCTCATCCGCCGCCTGGAACAGGCCGGAGCCGTGCGGGTTGTCATACCTCTGAGTTCAATCCCCGAGAAGGAATCTCTCGCCCAACTAGACAGCATCGCCAAGGCAGTTTTGTAACCCGAATCACTGCTTCAGCTTGGGAGAGCTAGAGGGAATTGGGTTCTAGTACGGGCCGGCTGGGCAGACCAAGGTTGATGTCATCTGCCTAGCCTTGCCGGTCGTATACCAGCAGTAGTAGTACTTGGTGGGGTTGTTGCGGAGGTACTGGCTCAGCGCGCCCTCGACCGGTAGCGCCCCGAAGTTATTCGTCGCGCTGCTGGCGGTCGTGGAGTCGCGTGCGGTCACCGCAATCAGGGCATTATCGGCCATGATGGAGTCGAAGGCCGCTCGTCCGCCTCCGGCAGCTAGACACGGTAAACTATCCATCGTTACCTACCCACAAGGAGGTCCGATGAGCGGGAAAGGACTGGAGCCTTGGCAGGTCAAAGAGTCGGACTTCCCAGGGCGCGGCAACACCCAAGATAGGCTGCGTTTTCTGCTCCGTTATGCCATCCTTGCGCCCTCCGGCCACAACAGCCAGCCCTGGGTGTTCCGGATACAGGACGATGCCATCGAGCTGGCCGCTGACGTACGGCGCGACCTGCCGGTCGTGGACCCAAACCGTCGCGAGTTGGTCATCAGTTGTGGCGCCGCTCTCGGCTTCCTTCGCATCGCCGCCCACCGCTTCGGCTACCACGCCAAGGTAGTGCCCTTTCCTGACTCCCCGACCCTAGACCTTCCCCGACAGACTCCAGGGTCGAGGGGTTGGGGATCGGGGGCGGCGCTCGCTCGCGTCAGCTTCCGGCAAGGCGTATTGCCCTCATCCGACGACCAGGCACTCTTCAAAGCCACCACGCTACGGCGAACCAACCGGATGCCCTACGATGAGCGCCTCTTACCGCCGTCGCTTCTCCAGGGCCTCGCGCAGGCGGCCTCTGCGGAAGGGGCCTGGCTCCAATTCGTGCCGAAGGGCGAGAGGCGCGACCGGATTGCCGAGATGGTTGAACAGGGCAGCCGGGCCCTGGCTGGTGACCCCAAGTTCCGGCGCGAGTTGGCGGCCTGGATCCGCTCCAACTGGAGCGGCAAGCGCGACGGGATGCCCGGCTATGCCTTCGGGGCGGGCATGCCGCGCTCATTCGCGATGCCCTTCCTCATCCGCACTTTCGACTGGGGCAAGACCCAGGGCACCGCCGCGATGGACCTTGCCCTGGCAGCGCCGGAGTTGGCGGTCCTGGGTACTCCTTCTGACACGCCCCAGGACTGGCTCAAGACAGGTCAGGCACTGTCGCAGGTCCTGCTGAGAGCCAGAGCCGCAGATGTCTCCGCCCACTTCCTCAACCAGCCGGTCCAGGTGCCCGACCTGCGCGCTCGCCTACCCGATCTGCTGGGCCGGCTATCTGCAGGGTGTCCCCAACTCGTCTTCCGCATGGGTTTCGCCCGCGAAGTCCGGCCCACGCCGCGCCGTCGGCTGGACGAGGTGCTGGCCAAGGAGTAGACACTCCAGCCACAGCCCGACGTGGTACCATTCGAGCCGACTTCTGCTTACGGAGGTAGACCTTGCTCAACCTCCTCATTAAGAACGGCCTCATCCTCGACGGCTGCGGCAACCCCGGCTTCTTCGGCACTGTCGCTGTCGAGGGCGACTCAATACACATCCTTCGCGGCGACGCCTCGGACCTTCGAACTAAGCGAACGATAGACGCCACTGGCAAGGTCGTCTCCCCTGGCTTCATAGACGTCCATTCTCACTCAGCCCTTACCATCCTCGCCGACCCGCGCCACGAGCCGAAGGTCCACCAAGGCGTCACCACCGAGCTTATCGGCATAGACGGCAATTCCTACGCGCCGTTCCCGTCAGAGAAGGAGTTCCGGCGGTTCCTCCGGTATAACTCTGGGCTGGACGGCGACCCGGATGTCAAAGTGAGCTGGTCAAGCGTCTCCGACTACCTGGCGATGTACGACAAGAAGGTGGCGGTGAACATCGCCTACATCGTCGGCAACTCACCCCTGCGCATCGGCGCCGTCGGCTGGCAGAAGAAGCAAGCCACCAAGGCCCAACTCCAGAACATGAAGGCCCTGCTCCGCGAGGCGATGGAGGACGGCGCCTTCGGTATGTCCACCGGACTCGACTACCCGCCCGGCCGGTTCGCCGACACCGACGAACTAGTGGCGCTGAGCGGCGAGGTCACCCGCCTCGGCGGCTTCTACCATACCCACTCCCGCTACTGGTACGGCGACCGCTACCTCGACCCGTTCAAGGAGGCCATCGAGATTGGGCGGCGCAGCGGCGTGCCCGTCCACATCACTCACATGTTCCGCCGCGTCACCAACCCCGGCGGTGCCCGCCCCATCCTGGGCCTGGTGGAGAGCGCCAGGGACGAGGGGCTGGACGTGACTTTCGACTGCTTCCCCTACGCCTACGGCGGCACTCGCATCATCATCGTGTTTCCCGAATGGGCGCAGAACGAAGGGCCGGAGAAACTACTCGACGTGCTGCGATCACCCGACGCGCGGGAGCGGCTGCGCAACGAGGTCAAGCCGCGCGGCCTCACCTGGGATGAGATGTGGCTCACCTATTTCAAGCGGCCAAAGAACAAGAAGTACGAAGGGAAGTCTGTTTCTCAGGTCGCTGAGATGCGCAAGCAGCACCCCGTGGATGCCTTATGTGACCTGCTCGTCGAGGAGGAACTGCGGGTCTCCTACTTCGCCGCTGTCATAGACCCGCTCACTATCAACGACTTCGTCACCCACCCGCTGTTCATGGTTGGCAGCGACGCTCTTCTACTCGGTGACTTCCCACCGCCCATGGCCTACGGCTGCTATCCCGTCATCCTCGGCGAGATCGTCCGCGAGGAGAAGAAGCTCAGCCTGCCCGACGCAGTCCGCCGCATGACCTCCTACCCTGCCCAGCGGCTGGGCCTGCGCGACCGGGGCGTTCTGCGTGACGGCATGAAGGCCGACCTCGTCGTCTTCGACCCCAGAACCATCAAGGCGAACGCCGCGCGGTCTAACACCAGGCAACGCTCCACCGGCGTCGAATACGTCGTCATCAACGGCCAGGTGGTTATAGACAACGGCCAGCACACCGGCGCCCTGCCAGGCCGTGCCCTAAAACGGGGCAGAGTGTCCGCTAGGCCGTAGGCGACTGCGCCACCGTGGCGCCCGCCCGTAGCTCCTTGCCGCGCAGCAGCACCGCCGCCGGGAGGAATCCCGCGACCGCGAACCCTAGGGCGACCCAGAACGCCAGCCGGCACCCGTCCGTGAACGCCACAGGAGGCGGCGTGCCGGTCTCGAGTAGGCCGTTGGCCCGGGTCGTCGCCACTGTGATGAGGATGGCCAGCCCCAGTGCGCCGCCGACCTGCTGCGTCGTGTTGATGAACCCGGACGCCAGTTCCGCCTGACGGTCCTCCACGCCCGAAAGCGCTGCGATGGAGATGGGGATGAAAGAGAACCCAAGGCCGATGCCAACCAGGATGAAGCCCGGGAAAAGGTCGCCGAAGTACGAGCCGTCCGGCGAGATCCAGTTGAAATACAAGAGTCCCACGCTCAGCAGCACGAGCCCGGTCATCAGCACCGGCCTCACACCCAGCCTGGTCACCAGCGCCTGCGATACGCCCGCGATGACGATGATGGTGAGCGCGATGCCGAGGTAGCCGACACCCGTCTTCAGCGGCGAGAAGCCGAGAACCTGCTGCATGTAGAGGGAGAGGAGGAAAAACATCCCGAAGATGGCCGTGCCTAAGATGAGGCCAAGCGTGTTCGCGCCGGTTATGGTGCGCCGCCTGAAGATGCCGAGCAGGACGAGAGGCGACTTGGACTTGGACTTGGACTCAACGAACAGGAATACGGCCATCAGCACAGCCGAACCCACAAGGAAGCCTATCGTCTGGCCAGACCCACAGCCCTTCGGCCACCGCGCGGAGCGCAGTCGCGAGCCTCGGCGCCGTCACCTCCCTCAACAAGACGCCATGCGCTCCGGCAGCCCTCGCCTCCGCAGCCTGCGCCCCAGCCGCCACCAGCACGACCACCGGCGGAAGCTCGCTCCTAAGGTCGGCGAGTCGCTCCAGCACAACGGCTGGCTCCCAGCCCGTGTCCCAGACCAGCGCATCGGGGCGGTACACCTGCGCATCGGTCGCCAGCTCGGGGTGGCCCGCCGCCTGGCCCACTACCTCAATATCAGGCCGTTGCGCCAGCAGTGCCGCCAGCCCAGCCCGCGCCAGCGGGTCGTCCTCCACAACCTTGACCCGAAGCACTTTCGACACGGTCGCGCTAGCTTCCTGCCTGGGCGATGGTGTGTCCGAGCCACACTCCAAACAGTCCTAGGCCAACTTGGAGGGCGATATATCCCGCAGCCACCGCGACCCGGCCGTCGCGCAAGAACGCGATGGTCTCGTTCCCGAATGCGGAGAAGGTCGTGAACCCACCCAGGATGCCTATAGAAAGGAAAGACCGCGCCTCTATGCTCAAGACGTCCCGCGTCTGAACCACACCCGCCACGACGCCGATACCCAAGCAACCCGCCACGTTCACCGCCAGTGTCCCGTAGGGATACCCGGGACTCCCCAACAGCGCCTGCACCCATCCACTCATGCCATACCTGGCTATCGCTCCAAGGAACCCGCCTGCACCTATGAGCAGCACTTTCAGCATGGTAGCCTCCGCCACTCCGAAGATGTCCTACTATGGTAGCAGCACCCCTGCCTCGCGCTGTCTTCACGGCATCTTCACAGACGACTCCCGCTCCATCACGTGCTCTTTCAGCCAGTTGTCATATGCTATCTCTAGCCCGCAGTAAGATGTCATCGCGGACGGATTGTTTCGCCTTCTATGAGAGGGGGCACGCCCCGGAGGTAGAGCGCTGTGAAACCTTCCATCCGGCTCGGACGCATCGCCGGTATCGAAATCGGCGTGCACTACACATGGCTCTTCGCCTTCGCCCTCATCGTGTGGTCACTGGCTGAAAGCTTCTTCCCAGACCAGTTCCCTGGCTGGAGCCGGACAACCTACTGGGTCACCGGCATCATCGGCGCCCTCTTGCTTTTCGCCTCCGTCCTCGTCCACGAGCTTGCCCACTCCCTGGTGGCACTGACCCGCGGCCTGCCCGTCCGCAGTATCACCCTCTTCATCCTCGGCGGTGTAAGGAGCATAGGGGCAGAGGCTAACAAGGCGAAGGACGAGTTCGCCATCGCTGTCGTCGGCCCTCTGACCAGCTTCATCCTGGCGAGTGTGTCCTGGCTGCTGCGCCTAGATGATAAGCGACGAGACTGGGCCTGTGTTCGGTATCTTCACCTATCTCGCCTACATCAACGCCCTCCTAGGTGCGTTCAACCTCCTGCCTGGCTTCCCTCTAGACGGCGGACGCGTGCTGCGGGCCATCCTCTGGCGGACGACAGGCGACCCCCAGCGAGCGACGCGTACCGCCGCGCTGGTAGGCCAGGCCTTCGGCTGGGCACTCATCGGCCTCGGTCTGTACCAAGTGCTCGCCGGCAACTACCTGGGCGGCTTGTGGATGGCCTTCCTCGGCTGGTTCCTGAACAGTGCCGCGGACACTCAACGGCGCGAGAGTATCCTGGCCGAGACGTTTAAGCATGTGCCGGTGGGGCAACTCATGAACACCAGTCCCGAAGTCGTCCCTCCAGAGATGCCAATGGACGAGTTGGTGCGGGCAAGGTTCCTCGGCAAGGGCAGGCGCGTCGCGGCGGTATGCGAAGGCCAGCGGCCGGCCGGTATCGTTTCCCTTTCCAACGTGAGGGGCATCCCTGAAGGGCAATGGCCGGCGAAACAGTTGGCCGACGTCATGACACGGAACCCCCTGCACGGCATCAGCCCCGAGGCCGACGTCACGGAGGCCTTACGGATGCTGGGGGAACACGACGTGAACCAGGTGGCGGTACTCAAGAACGGAGCGCTGGTCGGCATGCTTAGCCGTGCCGATGTGGTCCGCTACCTCCAGTTGCGCGAGGAGCTGGGACCGCCGATGCAGGCGCCGAAGCAGTCGGAACGATAGCCGATAAGGAAAGGGTGATGACAGACCGGAGACGGGTGGTGGTGTTCGCGCTTGGTGGGCACGCCCTTCTCCCTAAGACAGGCCGCCCCTCCGTCGGACGCCAATTCATTTCCACCCGTCGCGCCATGCGCCAGGTGGTGGCTTCCCTCCAAGAGAGCTGGGGGCTAGTCATCACCCATGGCAACGGCCCTCAGGTCGGCCACATCCTCATCAGGTCGGAGACCGCCGCCGGCAAAGCCTACGCCATCCCCCTGTCAGTCGCCGTGGCCGAATCTGAGGGCGAGATAGGCTATGTCATCCAACAGAGTCTGTACAACGAATTGGCTGCCGCGCGGCTACCGCGTCGCCGTGCTGCGCCACCCCATGCCCTACGGCGACCTCGATGCCGCCAATGTCACCATCGAGGAACTGGAGGAGTACGAGCCCTATGTCCGCATGGGTGTGCCAGTCTTTGCTGGCGTGGACTACGCCCGCATCTTGGCCCACGCAGAGAAGGAGGCTCAGGTCGTCCTCTGGGATGGAGGCAAGAACGACTTCCCCTTCATCCGGCCTGACCTCCACATCGTCGTCGTGGACCCCCTCCGGGCAGGCCACGAAGTCGCCTACCACCCCGGCGAGACCAACCTCCGCATGGCCGACGCCTATGTCATCAGCAAGGCCGACTCTCCGACGCCCGAGCAACTCGCCGAAGTCAAACGCAACATCCGGGCGGCGAACCCCAAAGCGCCTATCGCCGTGGCGCAGCTAACCCTCACCGTCCAGCCAGAAGGCTCGATAAAGGGCAAACGCGTCGTTATCGTCGGCGACGGCCCAACCCTGACCCACGGTGGCCTTGGCTTCGGCGCGGGCACCCTGGCAGCCCGGCGCTTCCGCGCGGCCAAGGTCGTGAATCCGCGCCCCTATGCCGTGGGCGAATTGCGTGCAACCTTCAAGGCCTTCCCACACCTCCAGCACGAGATCCCTGCCATGGGCTACAGCCCCCATCAGATCGCCAGCCTGGAAGCCACTCTCGAAGCCACACCAGCCGACATCGTCATAGACGCCACGCCCGTTGAACTGTCGCGCCTCGTCAAGATCGCCAAGCCTATCTTGAACGTGGAATACCGCTTCGAGGAGCGCGGAACGGTCCTCGCCCGGCTCCTCGAACGCTTCGAACGCGGATGGCTCATCTCCCGGTGAACCGATAGACCCTCGTTAACTCTTCCTTCACCTGCTGCTAACCCGCTATTGACCTCTACCGCGGGACCATCCAGGCCTCCTCGGCAGACACCACGCCATCGCCCACTGTCAACCTCATGGTCGTTAAGGCGATGCAGGAGAAGGGCATGGCCCTTTCGAGAGTCACACCAACACTCCTCACCCAGGAGATGATAGACCGCACCGAACGCCTCATCACCACGGGCTGCTCGGTCGAGGAGCTATGCTTGGTCGGTGCGCTCACTGCAATGGGCCACCAGGTCCACCTCCAGGAACCCTGGCCGCTGGTCGTCCCACTCGGCGAAGGTCCGGATCGAGATCGCCGCCTTCAGCAAGGAGCCAGGCTTGGTGGTGCTGA
>VGZR01000031.1 GCA_016872515.1 SAR202 cluster bacterium | reverse complement strand
GCCGATCTTCTTGGCCAGCTCCAGGCGGGGCGCCTGGCCGTCTATGGAGATGACCAGGCCCGCGCCGCGCGCCTTGGCTGCCGCGACGGCGTACAGGCCGAGTCCGCCCGCGCCCTGCACGACGACGGCGTCGCCGGGGCGGAGCTGGGCGCGCTCGATGCCCTCCATGACGGTGCCCGCCGCGCAGTTGATCGGGGTCAGCGCCTCGTCCGACAGCTTGGTGTCCATCTTGAAGACGAACGTCCCGGGCTTGATGTAGTAATAGTCCGAATAGCCGCCGTGGGCGTAGGGGTACTCGGCCACGCTCTTCATGCCCCTGAAGTTGTACAGGCAGTTGGTGAACTCGCCGCGGGTGCACTGGTAGCAGCGGTGGCAGGGCGAGAAGTAGGTGAAGATGACCCGGTCGCCCTCTTTCAGCGGCCGGTCGTGGCTGTCCGTCCTCACTCTCTTGCCGAGGCTGTGCACCCGGCCGGTCAGCTCATGGCCGAGGATGTAGTTGTGCAGCTTGATCTCGCCGCGCCAGACGTGCAGGTCCGAGCCGCACAGCCCGCACGCCGACACCTTCACCAGGATGCCGTCGTCTTCGATGGGCGGCACGGGCAACTCGCGGATCTCGAACTTGAAGTCGTCCACTAGGACTGCCGCTCTGCCTTTGATGGTCAAAGAAGCACCTCCTCGTGTCTTTCGCTCGTTTTCGTAGTCCAGCGGCTCCCAGCGTCTATCTGGAACTGCCCGGCTGCCGCGCGGGAAATGTAACACCGGGTGCGGGCCTAGTCAACTACGGGGGACGACGTGGGGGGGGTGGCCGGGGTGGGTTCTTCGGTCGTCTGCCTGTGGCATCCCCCTCAGGGCGAAACCTTTGCGCAAGGCTCTCTCAAGGCAGCCGATGCTAGATCGCCGCACCTCCATAGGATGGGCGAGTGATGGGAATCGTAGGGGCGGGTCTTCGACCCGCCCCTACGAGCCTTCTCACCTCACATCACTGCCATTTGTGCTCAACTAGCATCAGCCGTCTCAGGGGTGAGGAGAGTATCAAGGCAGTCCTCTTCTGCTTCTGCCAAAAGCACAGCTTCTTGTGCGAGGCCGCATAGCCCGTATGGTACACTGTAGTACGAACATAGGTTCTCTCCACAACCCAGCACCAATCCCACCCTTGCCCTCGCCCGCGAGCTCGCCGGGGCACTCCCCTCGGCGCACCCGGCGCTGCTCAAAGGCGAGGTCGAACTGCTCCTGAACGTCCTCAGGTCTGACGCCGCCTGCCGCGAGCTTCTCAAGGGCTTCCTCGTTCGCGAGCAGGACGAGCTCATCCCCTATGTCACCGTCTTCACCAGCCGCTTGAACGCCGCCGGAGCGCCCCTGCTCGACGGACTTGCCACTCCTGCCCGCCGAGCCGCACTTGGCCTCCTCCTCATCGAGACCATCCTCCAAGACCGCCGCTCGTCACTCCTCGACATCGGCAACCGCCTGGCGGACATCGGCCGGCTCTACGGGCCGCGAGGCCACGGCGAAGCTTCCGATGCCCAGGCGCTGTCGAACTTCGTCCGGGTCTTCGTGACTCCAATCCTCTCCTATCTTGGCTACGAGCGCAGTGCCGATGACCTCATCCGTGCCATGCTTCTGCGCTACAAACAACGCTGCGAGTGGTTCGAGCGCGACCGCCTGTTGGAGATCGCCAAGGCCAAAGACGCCCGAAACAAACTAAATCTTATGGAGAAGAGGTTAAAGGCCGACCTCTACCGTTACCTGTTCGATAGTGGGATGGACTTCGCCGTGGAGCCGTCCACTCCTGCCCGCTCGGCCAAGCCCGATCTCGTCTCTGCGAAACTCCCCAGTGGTCGCAAGCTGGTGTTGGAGGTCAAAGTTTGCGATGGGGTGGTGAGCAGTGATGGGATCGCTCAAGGCATCAAGCAAGCCAAACTCTATGCCGACGACTGGGGAGAACCGGTGGGTTATTGCCTCGTGTATAACATAGCGACCAGCGTCACACTTGAAATCGCCGGCCCCCAATGGGACGGCGAGTTCTACACCGTCAACCTCGGGAGCAAACAGGTCAGACTCATCATCATCAACCTCTCTAGCCTGACCACGACCACCCTGATCCGTGGCAAGATTAGGCGAGCCAGAGTGGATGTGAGCAAGCTAGAGAAGTAAGCTCCCGTTGATCCAGGCGCCTGCGCGGGGCGGCCGGTGTTGTTCTCTGCCTCGCATCGTACCTCCCTCATTGGAGAGACGCTATAATGCTGGCGGCCTGCGGGCAAACTGGCTTCCCCACTCTTTGAGGCCGCGCTCGATTTCCCGCCCGCGATGATGGGCCGAGCGGCACCACGACGGAGGACGTTTTCGATGAAGTTGACGGGATACACCGACCGGCTGAGCGTGCGGCCGGGCGAGGCGGTGCGGTTCATGGTGAGCAGCCAGCCGCGAACGTACCACGCCGAGATCGTGCGGGTCATCCACGGCGATCCGAACCCCAAGGGGCCGGGCCTGAAGGTCGAGAAGGTGCGGTCGTCCGTGAGCGGCGACTACAAGGGCCGCGTGCAGCATATCCGCGGCGGCTCCTACGTCTCGGTGCCGGACAGCTCCCTCCTTCAGTTGGACTCCGGCTTCACCATCCAGGCGTGGGTGCAGCCGACGGCCCCGGACAATGGCGTGCAGGGCCTCGTGGCCCGCTGGGCACAGCCGGGCGGAGGCTATGGGCTGTTCGTGGACGAGGGCGGCGAGCTGGCGCTGTGGCTCGGCGATGGGAAGCGGGTGGAGCGGGTGCGGAGTGGCGTGGCGCTGATGAAGGGTGAGTGGTGCTTCGTGGCCGCGACGTGGGACCGTGAATCGGGCGTCGCGCGGGTCTATCAGCACCCCCTGGGATGGACGCGGCAGAACGCGGGCGCAGCCGTCGAGCGGCGGACGCGGGCCAAGCCGGCCCACCCGCAAGCGGTGCCGCTGCTCATCGCAGCGGGCTGGCAGGCGAAAGAGGCGGGCAAAACCGTCGTCTCGGCCCACTACAACGGCAAGCTGGACAGCCCCCGGCTGTTCAACCGCGCCCTGGAGTCCGACGAGATTGCCGCGCTGCGCGCCGATGCGCCGCCCAGCGCCTTCGCCGGCGCTCAGGTGGCGGTGTGGGACTTCTCCCAGGAAATCACTTCGTCCCGCGCGGTGGACGCTTCGCAGAACCGGCTCCACGGCGCCGTGGTCAACATGCCGATGCGGGCGGTGACCGGCCACAACTGGACGGGTAAGGAGCACGACTTCAAGCGGGCGCCCCAGCAGTACGGCGCCATCCACTTCCACGACGACGACATAGACGACGCGCGCTGGGACGTGGACTTCGAGTGGAAGGTCCCGGAGAAGACACGGAGCGGGTTCTACTCCGCCCACATCACGTCGGGCGAGCACCACGACCTCATCCCGTTCATCGTGCGGCCCAAGATTGGAAAGCCGACCGGCCGCGTGGGCTACCTCGCCTCGACCAACACCTACCTGGCCTACGGCAACGAGCACGTGGAGATCGTCACGCCGGAGTGGATACCCAACGCCAAGATGCACCTCCACCAGGATGAGCGGCGGTACGTGATTGAGAACGGGCTGAACAGCATGTACGACCTGCACCGCGACGGCAGCGGCGTGGCGTACGCAACCAGGCGCGTGCCCATCTTGAACATCCGGCCCGACTACACCCAGCCCGTGCGCGGCAGCCCGCACGCGCTGCCTGCCGACCTGTACCTCACGGACTGGATGGAGCAGAAAGGCTTCGACTACGACGTGTTCACCGACGAGGACCTGCACTTCGACGGGCTCGCGCTGCTGTCGCAGTACAAAGTGGTCGTGACCGGCTCGCACCCCGAGTACTGGTCTGGCCCGATGCTGGACGCGCTGGAGGCGTACCTGGTGAACGGCGGGCGGCTGATGTACCTGGGGGGCAACGGCTTCTACTGGGTGACCTCGTTCGACCCGGAGCGGCCCTGGGTCATCGAGATACGCCGCTGGGGCGGGACCGAGTCGTGGAAGGCGGGCCCCGGCGAGTTCCACCACAGCACCACGGGCGAGATGGGCGGCCTGTGGCGCAAGCAGGGCAGGGCGCCGCAGAAGCTAGCCGGCGTGGGCTTCACAGCCCAGGGGTTCGACAGGAACGAGGCGTACAAGAGGAAGCCGGGCAGCTTCGACCCCCGCGCGGCCTTCATCTTCAAGGGCATCGGCAAGGACGAGATCATCGGCAACTTCGACTCGCTCCTCATCAACTGGGGCGCTGCCGGCGACGAGATAGACCGCTACGACCTCGCGCTAGGCACGCCGCCGCACACGCTCCTGCTCGCCACCTCTTTCGGCCACTCCGACGCCTACTTGTTGGTCATCGAGGAGGTTGGCATCACCATGCCCGGCCTGGGAGGGACCACGAACCCTCTGGTCCACTCCGACCTGGCCTACTTGGAGACGCCGAAGGGCGGCGGCGTGTTCTCGGTGGGTTCCATCTCGTGGATGGGCAGCCTGTCCTACAACGGGTACGACAACAACGTGTCGCGCATCACCGAGAACGTGATGCGGCGGTTCATCTCGGACGAGCCGCTGCCCGACATGCCGAAGTAACGAGGAGAGACGACAGTGACGAAGAGACTCGCGGTCTTTGGCGTGGGAGCCATCGGCGGCTCTATCGGCGGCTTTCTGACCAAGGCAGGTGTGCCCGTCACCCTCATTGATATGTGGCCCGCCAACGTGGAGGCCATCCGCTCCAAAGGGCTCAAGGTCACGACCCTCGAAGACGAGTTCACTGTGCACCCGAAGGCGCTGCACCTGAGCGACGTGTCGGCGGCCCGGCAGCAGTGGGATGTGGTCTTCTTGGCGGTGAAATCCTACGACACCCTGTGGTCAGTGAAGTTCATCGAGCCGTACCTGGCGCCTGGCGGGCTCATCGTGTCGGCACAGAACAGCATCAACGACGAGGCCATTGCAGAGCTGGTGGGCTGGTCGCGGGTCATCGGCTGCGTGGTCACGTTCGGCGCGGGCATGTACGAGCCTGGGCATGTGGAGTACACGACGCCGACGGGGCGGACGGCGTTCACGGTGGGCGAGCCTGGCGGCCTCATCACCGCTCGGCTCACCGAGCTGGCCGAGACGATGAACAAGGGCCGCGCGACCAAGACGACGGCGAACCTGTGGGGCGAGCGGTGGTCGAAACTGGCCACGAACAGCATGGCCAACGCCTTGGCGGGCATCACGGGCCTGAAGTCGGGCGAGCTGCGGACGAACGACCAGACGCGCCGCCTGTCCATCCGCGTCGCGGCGGAGCTGGTCCAGGTGGGGACGACCCTGGGCGTCCCCATCACCCCCATCACTGGTATCGAGCCACAGATGTTCGTGAAGGCGCTGAAGGACGGCGGGGCGATGGAGGAGGTGGAGGGTAAGTTGGTCGAGTTCGCCAAGCAGATCGGCGTCGGGAGGCCGTCGCTGGCCCAGGACATGATGAAGGGGCGCAAGGTCGAGGTGGACTACCTGAACGGCTACGTGGTGCGGCGAGGCAAAGAGGTGGGTGTCGCAACGCCGGTCAACGAGGCCATCGTCCGGCTGTGCAAGCGGGTGGAGGCGGGCGAACTGAAGCCGGGGTTATCGAACCTCAGCCAGATACCCCAGTAGGAGCCGAAGATGACGACGAAATCCACGATGATGAGGGTCACGAAGACCGAGGCGCGGTCGAGTAAGGCGATGGCCGCCACCAAGGACAGGCTGGCGACGCTGGCGGCGCTGGAGACGCTGGAGGCGGGCGGCAACGCGATGGACGCCGCTGTCACGGCGTGCCTGGCTGTTGGCGTGGTTGAGCCGACGTCGGCGGGCATCGGCGGAGGCGGCTACCTGGTGTACCAGATGGGCAACAAGGGCGGCGTCATCGGCTTCCCGCCGCGCGCGCCGCTGGCTGCGCGGCCTGATATGTACAAGCTCACCGGCGAGAAGGCGGTGGCGTGGTTCGGCTGGCCGGGCGTCGAGAACAACGCGAACATCGAGGGGCCGCTGTCGGTGGCGACGCCTGGCACCGCCGCCGGGCTGTGCGAGGCGCACCGGCGGTTCGGACGCCTGCCGCTGCCCGAGGTCGTGGCCCCTGCGGTGCGCCTGGCCCGCGAGGGGTACGCGCCCCACTGGTTCAATCTGTATGCGCTGGGTCTTGAGGCGGGCAAGCTGCACCGGTTCAAAGACCTGCGCCGCATCTTCATGCCCGGCGAGGAGATGCCGACCGGCGACCTGGCCAACCCGCCCAGGCTCAAACAGCCTGAGCTGGCGAACGTGCTCGAGGCGGTGGGCAAGGGTGGCCACGACGCGTTTTACAAGGGCGAGATCGCCAGGGCTATCGCCAAGGCGATCAAAGACGCGGGCGGCATACTGAGCGAGCGCGACCTGGCGGAGTACAAGCCCTTCGTCTGGGAGCCGGGGCTGGAGTTCACGTACCGGGGCCGCACGGTGCGGACGCCGCCCTACGGCTCGGCGGGCATCATGAACGCGATGACCCTGAAGATGATGGATGGCTTCGACCTGGCGAAGATGGGTCATAACTCTGAAGAGATGCTGCACCGGTTCATCTATGCGGCGCGGCTGGCCTACGCCGACCGGTTCGAGTACATGACCGACCCCGAGGTCGCGGACGTCCCGTGGAACGGCATGGTCTCGGACGCCTACACCCGCAAGCGGCGCGCGCTGATCAAGGACAAGGCCCCTGAGCAGTATGAGCCAGGCGACCCGTGGGCCGAGGAGGGGCGCCGCCCCGCCAAGACGCTCGCGGCCAGCAGGCCGGGCTACGACGACGGCACGACCCACATGTGCGTCGTGGACGAGGAGGGCAACGCCGTCTCGCTGACCAACACCATCGGCCCAGGCCTGGGGGCGGGCACCGTACCGCTGGGGATCGTGCTGAGCAGTGGGATGATGTGGTTCGACCCCCGGCCAGGCAGGCTGAACTCCGTCCGGCCAGGCATGTGGCCGCTGAACAATGCGGCGCCCGCGCTCGTGCTCGGCAAGGACGGCACGCGCATCCCTGTGGGCGCGACCGGCGGGCGGCGCATCACGAACTGCATCAGCCAACTCATCATCAAGATGGTGGACTTCGGCATGGGGCCGCAGGAGGCGATAGACTCGCCGCGGGTGGACTGCAGCTCGCCGGAGACGAGTGTGGACCCGCGGCTGCCGGCGAAGGTGCGGGCAGGCTTGGAGGCGAGGGGACACAAGCTGCGGGTGATGACCGACGAGTACCCGCCGACGGGCTTCGCCGTCTTCGCCAGCCCTGTCGTCATCGTCCGCGCGCCCGGCGGCCAACTTGCGGCCGGTGTCCACACGTTTCATTCGGCTTACGCTCAAGGACTCTGAAACAAACGAAAACAGGAGGAGACGTGTCGAAGGTCACGGGAAAAGTACAGACGGTACTTGGGCCGATAGACCCGGCGCAACTGGGGGTCACGCTGACCCACGAGCACCTGCTGATAGACCTTGGGTGCTACTTCCGGGCGCCTGAGGAGGCCAGCGAGCGCTGGTTCATGGACAAAACGCTGACGATGGACATGCTTGGCACCATCGGCAAACGGTGGACGTATAATCACGATATCCAGCGCCTGCTTGATACCAAGCCCGCTGTGGAAGAGTTGCTGAAGTACAAGTACGCCGGCGGCAACTCGGTGGTGGACACCACGAGTATCGGCATCGCCCGCGACCCGCTCGCCTTGGCGCGGATGTCCCGCCAGACGGGCGTCAACGTCGTCATGGGCGCTTCCCACTACGTGCCCGTCTCTTATCCGGCTGGCCTGGATAAGAAGTCGGAGCAGGATATCGCCGACCAGATCATTTGCGACGTCACCGTTGGGGTGGGCGACACAGGCATCAAGGCGGGCATCATCGGGGAGGTGGGCAACTTCTGGCCCACCAACGAGACCACCAGAAAGGTCCTGCGCGCCTCGGCGCACGCCGCGATGGAGACGGGCGCGACCGTGCTGATACATCCAGGCTTCCACCGCGATTCGCTCACGCATATCCTCAACGACCTGATGGAGGCGGGGATGGATGCGAAGCGTGTCATCATCGGCCACCTCGATGGCTTCGGCGACCTTGGGTTGCTGCGCGAGGTGGCCGAGGCGGGCGTGACCCTCGAGTACGACCGCTTCGGCTGGGAAGACACCAACTGGGTGGAAGACGCCGACCCCCAGTTCTATAACGCTTCCGATGTCCAGCGGATGGAGCGTTTCGAGAAGCTCATCGAGTGGGGCTACGGGGACCGGCTGGTCGTCGCGCACGACGTCTGCTTCAAGACCGACTGGGCGGCCTATGGCGGCAAGGGATTCGCCCACATCCTAGAGAACGTCGTTCCCCGCATGCGCAAGCGCGGCTTCACCGAGAAGCAGATGACCGCTATCCTGGTGGACAATCCCCGGAGGATGCTGACCTTCCGCTAGCCATCTCCCAATGCACGAGGAAACTGGGATTCAGAGAGGAGAAGAGTTGCAGGCATGACTACAAGAAAGACCACCGAGCGGCGTGGTGCGAAGGTGAGCCGTGGGGCCTCCGGCAAGATACAGACGGTGCTCGGTCCTATCGAGCCAGAGCAGCTGGGCATCACGCAAACCCACGAGCACCTGCTCATTGACCTGATGTGCTACTTCCAGATGCCTGAGGAGGCCAGCAGCCGCTGGTACGTTGACGCGCCGGTGACCATGGACATCCTCGGCAACATGGCCAAGCACTCGTTGTACAACCGCCACAACGCGCAGCTCCTGGACGAGAGGTTTGCCATCGAAGAGGTGCTGAAGTACAAGTACGCAGGCGGCAACTCCCTCGTGGACGCCACCAGCATCGGCATCGCCCGCGACCCGCTGGCCCTGACGCGCATAGCCCGCGCGACGGGCCTCAACATCATCATGGGCGCCTCGCACTACGTCCCCGTCTCGTACCCAGCCGACATGGACAGGCGGACCGAGCAGCAGATCGCCGACCAGATCATCCGCGACGTCACCGTCGGTGTCGGCGACAGCGGCGTGAAGGCGGGTGTCATCGGCGAGGTCGGCAACTTCTGGCCGACCACGGAGAACACGCGCAAGGTGCTGCGCGCCTCCGCGCACGCGGCGCAGGAGACGGGAGCGCCCATCCTCATCCATCCCGGCTTCCACAACGACTCGCCCGGCCATATCGTCAACGACCTTCTGGAGGCGGGGATGGACCCCAAGCGGGTCATCGTCGGCCACCTCGACCTCATCTCGGACATGAACGCGGTGCGCGAGATCGCGGAGCAGGGCGTCATGCTGGAGTACGACCGGTTCGGGTGGGAGGACACGATGTGGGGCGACATCGCCGGTCAGACCATCACTATCCCCTCGGACGTGGAGCGGATGCAGAGGTTCGAGCAGATCATCGAGTGGGGATTCGGCGACAGGCTGCTCATGTCCCACGATGTCTGCCTGAAGACGGACAACACCCGCTACGGCGGGAAGGGCTACGCCCACATCCTGGAGAACATCGTGCCGCGGATGCGCAAGCGCGGCTTCACCGAGAAGCAGATACAGGCGATCCTCGTGGACAACCCACGGAAGATCCTGACCTTCAAGTAGAGGTGAGAGGTATGGACCGCAAGAAGTTCATGGCCCAATTGAACAGCGACTGGAAGGCCTTCGAGGAGTCCTACGCAGGGCTTCCCGATGCGAAGATGGGCAAGCCGGGCGTGGCAGGGGAGTGGTCGGTCCGCGACCTCATCGGCCACGTCGCCACCTGGGATGCCGAAGGCGCGAAGGCGGCGTCGCTCATGGTGAAGGGCAAGCGCGCGCCCAAGTACGCCGACAGCTACAACGACGACCAGGTCGTCGCCAAGCGTAGCCTGTCGCTGAAGGCCCTGGCGAAAGATGCGAAGGACAGCCACCGCGCGGTGGAGTCGCTCGTGCAGTCCGTGCCCGAACGCTACTTCGTCCGCGAGACCGCTGTCCGCCGCCTGCTCCGTGGCGAGACCTACAAGCACTACGCCGAGCACGCCGCATCCATCCAGGCCTGGCGCAAACGCCGCCGCGTATAGGGAACGGTGGGGCACTTCTTTTGACCAAAAGAAGTGCCCCATCGTCCCCTACGACGCGGTGATGCCCCCGTCTATGTAGATGACCTGGCCGGTGACGTAGTCCGAGGCGGGGCTGGCCAGATAGACGGCCAGAGACCCGAGGTTGCGCATGTCGCCTTCACGGTGCATGGGGATGCTTTCCAGATAGGCCTTGCGCCGTTTCGGGTCGTTCCACGCCTCGGCGGTCATCGAGGTGTTGTAGTCGCCGGGGGCCAGGGCGTTGACGCAGACGTTGTACGCCGCCCACTCCAGCGCCAGGCAGCGCGTGAGCATGTTCACGGCGGCCTTGCTGGCGTCGTAGGCTGCTTCCAGTTTGTAGGCCTTGGTCCCTACGATGGAGCTGACGTTGATGATCTTGCCGCAGCGCCGTGACAGCATGTGCGGCGCGACCGCGCGGCAGCCGTAGAAGACGCCGCCGATGTTCGTATCCACCACAACGCGAAACTCCTCGTCCGTCATGCGCGACGACGTGTCACGCATGACCGCGGGAGGCCGCAGGACCTTGTCCGGGAACGGCGCAACGGCCACCTCCCGGTACGCGCCCGCATTGTTGACCAGGATGTCCAACTTGGAGAAGTGGTCCAGCGTCTTGGCGACCAGCGCGTCCACCTGGGCCGACTTGGACACGTCGGCCGGCACCACCAAGGCCTGGCGGCCGAAGGCGCGAATGTCCTTCGCCACCGTCTCGAGTTCTGGGCGCGTCCTGGCGGCCACCACGACGTCGGCGCCCGCGTCGGCCAAGGCCAGCGCGATGGCTCGGCCTATCCCGCGCCCGGCGCCCGTCACGATGGCGACGCGGCCATCGAGCCTGAAATCTGCCAGGATGGGCGCTTCGGGAGTCTGCTTCCCTGTTCTGCGGGTCTTGGCCATGGTCACGCTCCTTCGAGAGTCGGCGACGCCATTATAGGTGTGCCGTGCCTAAAGAGCGGATGTCTCTGAAATGTAATCTTCGTAAGAGAGTTGCAGGCCTTGGGATGTATAGTATGGACAAGACATTTCGTATGGTTCCCAATCCGCCGGAGAGGGCGAGACGTAGGTTCAATCGAAGGGAGGCGTAACCCTGGCCATCCCGCAAGGAGACTCCATCGCGAAGACCCGTTACCTGCTGTTCCTCGCCCTGTTTGCTGGCACACTGCTGCTCACCGCCGCCTGCGCGGGCGAAGATGCGGCCCCAGCGGCGCCTGCCGCTCCGATCACGACCGCGGAACCTGTGACCCGCTCTGACACAGCCGTGACTGCGCAGATCGAGGTGGATGAGGCTGAGGAGGAGGCGAAGCCGGCCACGGGGCAGGCCGGCAATGAGCAACTCGTGCCGGAGCTCCGGGATGTCTCCGGCTGGGTCAACACCGAGCCGTTCACGTTGGAGAGCCTGCGCGGCCAGGTCGTCCTGGTGGACTTTTGGACCTACACATGCATCAACTGCATCAGGACATTGCCCTATCTGAAGGACTGGCATGACAAGTACGCAGACCAGGGCCTGGCCATCGTGGGGGTCCATACGCCGGAGTTCGACTTCGAGAAGGACCACGAGAACGTCAAAACGGCTGTCAAGGAGTACGGGCTGACGTACCGCATCGCCCAGGACAACGACTACGGCACCTGGAACGCTTTCAAGAACCGGTACTGGCCGGCCAAGTACCTGGTGGACAAGGACGGCTACATCCGCTACACCCACTTCGGAGAGGGCGCCTACGAGGAGACGGAGCAGAAGATCCGCGAGCTGCTGGCCGAGACAGGCACCTCCTTCAGCGCCGAGTTCGAGCCGCTCGCCGCGCGGGAGTACGACCCCGGGGTCTATACCGACGACCCCGCCACCTCGCTCACCCGGGAGCTTTACGCCGGGTACGAGCGCAACTACGGCGCTCTCCAGTTCCGGGCCGCGCCGCCGTACATCCGCAACGAGGAGTATTACAGCGGTCCCGACAGGGAGCTCCAGTACAAAGACCCCGGCGCCCACGAGAACCACTTCATCTATCTCCAGGGGCTCTGGCGCAACAACCCCGAGAGCATCGTCCACGCCCGCGCGACCCAAGCCTACGAGGACTACATAGCCCTCAAGTTCTACGCCACCAGCGCCAATGCGGTGATGAGCCAGCCGGCCGAGGGGCCTGCGACGGTCAGGGTGACACTCGACGGCATGCCGCTTACGGAAAGCCAGGCGGGCCAGGATATCCGGTGGGACGAGGCAGGCAACAGCTACATCGTGGTGGACACCTCGCGGATGTACTATGTCGTGGACATCCCCGAGTTCGGCGGCCATGAACTGACGCTTAGCTCCAATGAGGAGGGCTTCGAGCTGTTCGCCTTCACCTTCGGGGCGTTCACCAGAGCCGGGGAAAGTTAGACGTGCTGGGTTTCCTCGCCAAGACGGCCTCATCCGTGGCGCTCCTCGCCGGGTTGGCGATGGCTACCGCCTGCTCCTCGCCGCCCGCGCAGACACCCGCCACCGTTGAACCTTTCATTGAAACTCTAGCAGTCCAGGCTCCGCAGGAGCTTCCGCCCATCAAGGGGCCGAAGTCGGCGAGCGGCTATCAGGCTATCCTGGGGACGCCCGACCTCGGCCTCGGGCCGAACCGCATCGGCTTCGTTCTAACCTCGCCCAAGGGCATCGTCAAGACGCCGACTGCCGCCGTGTCGTCGGTCCATGTGCCTGCGGACGGCTCGGCGGCGCAGACAGTGGAGACCGCAACCGCCGAGTTCCATCTGTGGCCCTACGGCACACGCGGGCTCTATGTGACCAGCCTCGATTTCGACCGCGCGGGCGCTTGGCGGCTGGACATCGCCGTCGGGACCGCTGAGGGCGTGACGGAGGTGGTGCAGGTGTCCTTCGAGGTGCGCGAGTCGCCCCTGGCGCCCGCCGTCGGCGCCAAGGCGCTGCGCAGCGTGAACAGGACGGCGCGGGATGTGCAGCGGCTCACCCAGATCACTACCGGCACGCTGCTGGACGCGGAGCTGTACCAGACCACCATCGCCGACGCGGTGGCCAGCGGCCGCCCCACCGTCGTCGTCTTCGCCAGTCCCGCCTTCTGCGCCACCGAGGTCTGCGGGCCGCAGGTGGACGTGCTGAAGGAGTTGAAGGAGAGGTACAAGGGGCAGGCGAACTTCATCCACGTGGACTTCTACGACAACCCGGAGGAGATCCAGGGGGACCTGAGCCGGGCGGTGCTTTCGCCGGTGATCGCCGAGTGGCGGCTGCCCAGCATCGAGTGGACGTTCGTCATAGACAAAGGCGGAGTGATCGTGGGCCGCTTCGAGGCGTTCGCTACCGTGGAGGAGTTGGACGCTGCTCTGAGGAGGGTGTTCTAGGACCCTTTGCGCCGCGCCTTCACCTTGGCCTTCGCTGACTTCTTCGGCTTCTTCTCCGACTTCTCGTCTTCCAGCGACTTCTCGAACTGCCGGGCCTTCTTCGCCATGTCCAGGAGCCGCTGCTCGACGAGGTAGTGCACGGTCCCCTTTGGGTAGGCGCCATCGTTGCCGTGTACGCCCGCCGGCACGCCTGTGAGCACCTCGATGCCCTCGTCTATCGTCGAGACGCCCCAGACGTGGAACTTGCCTTTGCGAACCGCCTCCACCACGTCATCTCTAGGCAGGATGTTCTTCAGGTTGTCCTTAGGCACCATGACCCCTTGTTTGCCCGTCAGGCCCTTGGCCTTGCAGACGTCGTAGAACCCTTCGATCTTGAAGATGGCGCCGCCTATGGCTTGCACCTCGCCGGCCTGGTTCACCGAGCCGGTGACGGCGATGCCCTGGTCTATGCCGAGGCCGGACAGCTCCGAGAGCAGGGCGTAGAGCTCGGTGGAGGAAGCGCTGTCGCCGTCTATCTCGCTGTAGGTCTGCTCGAAGCCAATGCTGGCGGTGAGGGACAGGGGCATGTCCTGGCCGTACTTGCCCTGGATGTAGCCCTGGAGAATCATGAACCCTTTGTCGTGGATGCGTCCGCTCAGCTTCGTCTCCCGCTCCACGTTCACAACCTGGCCCTTGCCCAGGGAGATGCGGGCGGTGATGCGGCTGGGCTTGCCGAACGTGTGGTTGCCGTCGGACATGACGGCCAGGCCGTTGACCTGGCCAGCCGTTCTGCCTTCGGTGGCGATGTGGATGGTCCCGTCGTCGAACAGCTCCTGCAGCCGGTCCTCGGTCAGGCTGATGCGGTAGCGGTGTTGTTCGACGGCCTTCTTGACGTGGTCTCCGGTCACCGCCTTGGCGCTGTCCTTGGACGCCCAGTAGTTCGCCTCGGTCAGCAGGTCGGAGATGTCCATGAACCGGGTGGTGAGCTTCTCCTGGTGCTGCACGAGGCGCGAGGAGTGGTCTATGACTGCGGCCACGGCGGTCTTGTGGAACGGCTTGAGGTTTTTGGCTTTGGACTGTTCGGCGATGAAGGACGCGTATTTGGCGATGTTCTCGGGCGTTCGTTCCATCACATAGTCGAAGTCGGCGGTGACCTTGAAGAAACGCTGGAAGTCCTCGTCATAGACCTCGAGCATCCGCATGATGTCGGGGCCGCCGACGATGATAATCTTGGCGTTGAACGGGACCGCCTGGGGCCGTAGCGTCGCCGAGGGCAGCGGGCTGTACTGCTCCCCGATATTCTCGATGCGTATCTCCTTGCTCCGCAGGATCCGCTTGAGGCTTTCCCAGGAGAGGGGGCTGGTGAGCAGGTCCCGCGCCTGGAGGACGAGGTACCCTCCGTTGGCGCAGTGGGTTGCGCCCGCTTTCACCATGGTCAAGTCGGTCGCCAGCGCGCCGAAGCGCGCACGGTAGTCTATGCGCCCGAACAGGTTGTAGTAAGTCGGGTTGTTCTCGAACACTACCGGCGCGCCCTTGCACTCGGTGTTGTCCACCAGGACGTTCACCTTGAACTTCACGGAGATGTCCTCTTCGCGCTGCCCGAGCTGCTGCATGGGAGACTGCGAGGGCTGTTCCTCCGCAGGCTTGAACATCTCGATGTGCTCGACCATGTCGGACTCGACCTGGTCGAGATAGTCCACGATGATTGGGAACTCGCTATACGTGGACTGGAGCTCGTCTATGATGGGCGTCAGGGTGAACCGCACCAGTTCCGCATCCACCTTCTTGGCCTGCTCCGCGGCATCTTTCTGGAGCCGTCTGAGGTCTGCGAGCGCATGTCCAACGATGTGCTGGACAGTCTCGGCCCGCTTCTTCATCTCCTCCTGCTCTTGTTCGGAGAGGCCCGCGAACTCCTCCTGGGTCATCGGCTTGCCATTCCTGAGCGGAACGGGCGTGATGCTGGCCGGCCCCGCCGTGATGGCGAACCCTTCGGCGACGGCCTCTTTCTCCATCTGCTCGGTGATGCGCTGCCGCTTGGCCCCTATCTCTCTGGTGACCTCATCGATGCGGTGAGAGTAGTCTTCGCTCTCGAAGGCTTTGGGGATCTCGGCGCGGCAACCGGCCACCAGGTCGTCCATGTCGTGGGCGAACTGCCGCATCAACCCGCAGGGCAGCGTGACGGCCATGGGCTGGGCGGGGTCCTTGAAATTGTGGACGTAGCCCCAGTCTCCGGGCGGTGGGCGCTTTGCTGCGAGCTGCTCAAGGAATCTGCGGAGGGCGCTGTTACGGCCGCTCCCCGTGGGTCCGGCGACGAACAGGTTGAAGCCGGCGGCCTCGATATCGAGGCCCAATTCCATCGCGCTGACCGCCCGCTCCTGGCCGATAGTGCCATAGAGAGGCTTCACCTGGTCGGTGGTCTCGAAGCCGAGCTTGTCGGGGTCGCAGGCGTTGCGGAGCTGCTTGGCAGATACTTCCAGGCGGCGGATGCTCATGCCGGGTCAGGCCTGGAGCGCTTCGGCAGGCTGCGTGTACTTCTCTCCCAGCGCCTCCGCGACGGCCGGGTGGGTCACGTGGCCCTTGTAGGTGTTGAGGCCTTTGGCAAGGGGATGCGCATCTCGGACGAGCTTCTCGATGCCCGTGTTCGCCAGCTTGATGAGATAGGGGTAGGTGGCGTTGGCCAGGGAAACGCTCGAGGTGTTGGCCACCATGCCGGGGATGTTGGTCACCGCGTAGTGGGTGACCCCGTTGACCTTGTAGGTCGGCTCGGCCAGGCTCGTGGGCCTGATGCCCTCGACCGAGCCGCCCTGGTCTATGGCCACGTCTATCAGGACCGCCTTCTCTTTCATCCTGGCCACCATCTCCTTGGTGATGACCCTTGGGGCCTTCGCTCCTGGCACCAGCACCGCCCCCACGACTACGTCGGCGCGGGCCAAGAAGGCCGGCAGCGTTGACGGCGTCGAGAGCAGCGCCTTGATGGAGCCGCGTGTAATGTGTTCGATGTAGCGGAGCCGTTCGAGATTCACGTCGAAAATGGTGACGCGGCTGCCCAGTCCAGTGGCGACGAAGGCGGCGTTGAAGCCGACCGTGCCGCCACCAACGACGATGAACCGGCACGCCTCAGTACCGGGCACGCCGCCTAGCAGGCGGCCCGCCCCACCGTAGTCGCTCTGCAACAGCCTGGCCGCCACCTGGGGCGCCAGCCGCCCCGCGATCTCGCTCATTGGGTAGAGGAGGGGAAGGCTGCCATTCGGCTCCTGCACCGTCTCGTACGCCACTCCCGCGACCTTCGCCTGGAGCAGCGCCTTGGCGACCGGCGGCTCCGCCGCGAGGTGGAGATAACAGAACAGCGTTAGCTCCTCGCGCAGCAACTCGAACTCCTCGGGCTGGGGCTCCTTCACCTTCGCGACGATGTCGGCCTGCTCATAGACCTGCTCGTGGCGGGGGACGATGGAGGCGCCGGCTGCTTTGTAGTCCTCGTCCTTGAACGAGGCCCCCGCGCCCGCGCCGGACTCGACCACCACCTTCAACCCCGCCTTCACCACGACATCCACCTTGTCGGGGGTGAGGCCGACCCTGTGCTCGCCGTTCTTGACTTCTCTCGGGATGCCGATAATCACTCGTATGACCTCCGCCGCCGCATGGAAACGCGTCGACATTATCTCATACTGGCCTAAGCCAGCTTACAGCGCCTCGGCGAGGACCTCCACCAGATGCACGGCCCGCCTGCCCGTGCCGTGCTCGATCTGCTGGCGGCACGACACCCCTTCGCTGACCACGACGATCTCGCCCTGCTCCTGCCGGATGGCGGGGAGCAGCCGCTGCTCGCCGATGCGCATGGAGACGTCGTAGTGCTCCTTCTCGAAGCCGAAGGCGCCGGCCATGCCGCAGCAGCCAGCCGCGATCTCCTTCACCTCGCGCCCCGGCAGCCGGCGCAGCACCTCCATCGCGGGCTTGGTGCCCACGAGGGCCTTCTGGTGGCAGTGGCCGTGGAACAGCACCTTGCTTGTCCCGTTCTTCAGCTCCAGCCTTCGTCCCGACTTCGCCGCCGCCAGCAGGAACTCCTCGACCAGCATCGCGCTTCCCGCGACCTCCTGGGCCTTGGTGTCGCCGTCCAGCAGGTCGAAGTAGTCATCGCGGAAGGCCGAGATGCAGCTTGGCTCCAAGCCGACCACCTTCACCCCCTGGGCCACGAACCCGTGCGCCAGTCCTATGTTCGCGGCGGCGTTCCGGCGGGCCTTGTCCATCATCCCCGACGAGAGCATCGGTCTTCCGCAGCAGCGCCAGGGAAGCAGCACCACCTCGTAGCCCAGCGCCTCCAGCACCAGCGTGGCCGCCTGGCCGACCTCCGGGTGGTTGAAGTTGGTGAACGTGTCATTGAACAGCAACACGCGGGGCGGCGGTGACCCCTCGCCCGCCTGCGGGAGAGGGCGGCGCGCGCGGAACCATTGAGCGAAGGTCTGGTGGGCGAAGGGCGGCAGCCTGCGGCGCGGGTCTATGCCCGCGTACCGCTCCAGCAGCTCGGCCATCGCCCGCGAGCCCAGCATCCAGTTCGACAGCGGCGCCGCCAGCGATCCCCACCGGCTCAGCGCGGCGATGTTGCCAAAGATACGCTTGCGCAGCGGGTGGCCGTTGGCCTTGTGGTAGCGGTCCAGGAACTCGTACTTGAGCTTGGCCATGTCCACGTTGGACGGGCACTCGGCCTTGCACGCCTTGCACTCCAGGCACAGGTCCATGACCTCGTAGAGCCGCTGGCCGGTCAACGAATCCAGGGGCAGCGCGCCGGAGATGGCCGAGCGCAGGGCGTTCGCCCGCCCGCGGGTCGAGTGCTCCTCGTCCAGCGTCGCCATGAACGAGGGGCACATCGTCCCGACGCCGGCCTTGCGGCACGCGCCCTGGCCGTTGCACTGCTCGATGGCCGCGTCCAGGCCGCCCTCTCTGGCGTACGAGAAGCCGGTCTGTAGGCTGGCGGCGCGGTAGCGCGGGCCGATGCGCAGGTTCTCCGTCATCGGCGGGCAGTCCACGATCTTGCCAGGGTTCATGATGCCCTTGGGGTCGAAGGCCCGCTTCACCCGGCGGAACGCCTGGTAGAGGCGAGGGCCGAACATCTTCTCGTTCCACGGGCCGCGCACCATGCCGTCGCCATGCTCGGCGGAGAGGGCGCCGCCGAACTCCAGCACCAGGCTGCTGACCGCGTCCATGATGCTGATCACGCGATCCACGCCCCCCTGGGCCTTGAGGTTGACCAAGGGGCGGATGTGGAGGCAGCCGACGCTGGCGTGCCCGTAGTACCCGGCCTCGGTGCCGTGGTCGCGGATTATTTCGTCGAACCGCTCCACGAACTTCGGCAGCACCTCCGGCGAGACAGCGGTGTCCTCCACGAATGGGATGGGCTTGGCGTCTCCTCGAACATTCATCATGATGCCCAGCCCCGCCTGCCTGACAGCCCAGACCCGCGCCTGGTCAGCGGGCTTCATCAGGCGCGTGGTCGCGTAGCCCAGCCGGCCGCGCTTCATCCGCGCCTCCAGCGCGTCCAGCCTCGACTCCAGCTCCGCCTCGGACTCGCCGAAGAACTCGACCGCCAGCACGTCCGACGGGTCGCCCTGGACCCAGTCCGTGAGCCGCGCGTACTCCAGGTTGTCGCGGGCCTGGCGCAGGATCATGCTGCCGATGTGCTCGACTGCGGCGGGCCCCAACTCCAGGGTGGCTACCGTCGCCTCCATCGCCTCGATCAGGCCCTTGAAGTGGACGACGGCGACCGCGCGCGCCTTCGGGCGGCGCACCAGCTTGAGCTTGGCCTCGGTGACGGTGACCAGGGTGCCCTCGGAGCCGACGGCGAACCGCGCCATGTGCAGCCCCCCCGCCGCGCCTGGCCCCCAGGGGTCGGGGGTCAGGGGCCTAGGGTCTGCCAGCTCGTCGAGGTTGTACCCCCCGACGCGCCGCATGATTCTGGGGAAGCGCGCCACGACTTCGTCCCGCTCCTCGCGCCCGATGGCCGTCAGTTCGCGGTAGATGTGGCCCTCCAGACCATCTAGCCGCGTCTTCTCCGCGAGTTGGGCTGCGTCGAGGCTTCCGAACGTCGTCCGCGTCCCATCCGACAGAATGACGCTCAGTTCGTGGACGTTGTCCGACGTCTTGCCCCACAGGATGGAGTGGGAGCCGCAGGAGTTGTTGCCGATGGCGCCGCCGATGTTGGCCCGGTTGCTCGTGCTGGGGTCGGGGGTGAACAGCAGGCTGTGGGGCTGTAGGCGCTGGTTCAGCTCGTCGAGGATGATGCCCGGCTGGGCGCGGACCCACTGCTCCTCGGCGTTGATTTCGATGACGTTGCGCAGGTACTTGGAGAAGTCCACGACGATGGCTTTGCCCACCGTCTGGCCTGCCAGACTCGTCCCGCCGCCACGCGGCAGCACCGGAACCCCGTACTTGTTGGCCGCCTCCACGACCGCGAGCACGTCCTCGACGGTCTTGGGGATGACCACACCCACCGGCTCGATCTGGTAAATGGAGGCGTCGGTGGAGTAGAGCAGGCGCGACATCTTGTCGAAGCGGACCTCGCCCGATACCCGGCGGCGCAGGTCCTCCGCCAGGTCGCGGACATCGGACTCTTTCGCATGGGGCGTGTCAGGCAAGACGGTCGTCATAGGCCGCCGCTAATGGTAGCCGATGACGGCCAGCAGGGCGAGAGGGGCGGAAACACGTAGGGGGTGTCCTGGTCAGGACGCCCCCTACAGACTTACGCGATGCGTTTCTGGCCCAACCAGGGCCGTGGGCTAGGAGGTAACTTTGACGATGAAGTAGTGCTGGGTGCCGCGAGGGGTCTCCACCTCGACCTTCTGCCCCGCCGTGCGGCGCACCACCGCGCGGCCCACTGGCGAGACGTCGGAGATCTTGCCTTGCAGCGGGTTGGCCTCGGCGGCGCTGACCAGCGTGTAGTGCTTCTCTTCGCCGCTGTCCACATCCTTGAGCATGATGCGAGACCCGACGCGGACGACCGAGTCATGCTGGCGGGTGCTGGCGTCTATGACGCGGGTGTTCTTCAGCTTGCCTTCGATGTCGCGGATGCGCGACTCCACATGCCCCTTCTGCTCACGTGCGGCCTCGAGGGGCGCGTTCTCACGCACGTCCTTGTCCTGCGCAGCGCGGTGGATGTCCTCGGCCAGGGCCGCGCTTTCGTTCTTGAGCCGCTCCAACTCCTTCGCGAGCTGCGTGTGGCCCTCGAAGGTAATCTCGTCGAGCAACTGGACCGAGGCCTCGCCAGACGCGGAGCCTGCGCGAGACTTGACCTTGCGGATGCGGACGTGCTGGGCCAGGTTCTGTTCTACCCGGCCCTTCTTCTGGAGATGGACGAGGAAGTCGCGGACGACCTGTAGCCGCTCGGCGGCCTGGGGCGCGGCACCTCCGGCCATCATGCGCTCTGAGTACTCGCCGACGACCGACGGGGCGATCTGGGCGAGGGGGCGGCTTGCGCCGCACCACTGGGCGAAACGTTGGAGTTCCAGGTGGGTGTGCGGGTCTTTGCCTTTCGACTTGGCTTCGGTCAGATAGGTCCCGATCGCTTCCACGAGGGTGAACGGCTGTGTCTGTACCAACCTTGCCAGCTCCTTGCTCGCTTGATGTTACGGGCCTTGCCGGCGTCAACCGCCGGTGGCCCGCCGGGGATATGCGCTCTTGATTTCATGGTAGTGCCGGAAAGACCCCGTGTCAAACCAGGGCCGCGTTTCTTGCCACCGCCCTCACCCTCGTCCCGATTCGCCGATGGCTTATCAGGACAGGCCTCTCCCGCGCGGGAGAAGGGTCGGAACCACCCCTCGTCCCGCTAGGGGAGAGGGCCTCTGTCCCGATAGCGTCGGGACAGAGGGGTGTGGGTCGGTCACTCCATGTCTCCCCAGGTGCGGCCGGTCTTCACCTCGACCTCCAGCGGCACGGCCAGCGACATCGCCGCGGGCATCAGCTCCAGAACGATGGCGCGCATCCGCTCCATCTCCGCGTCGGGCACCTCGAAGATGAGCTCGTCATGGACTTGGATGATCATCATGGAGCGCAGCCTGAGGGACTCCATGCGCTCGTGGATGCGGAACATGGCGAGCTTGATGATGTCGGCGGCGGTGCCCTGGACAGGCATGTTGATGGCCATGCGCTCGCCCGCGGCCTTGACGTGGCGGTTGGCGGACTGGACCTCGGGGATGTAGCGCCTGCGGCCCAGCACCGTCTCGACGTAGCCGGCCTTGGCCGCGCGCTCCTTGGTGCGCTCGATGTAGTCGCGGATGCCGGAGTACTTGCCGAAGTAGGCCTCGATGAAGTTCTTGCCCTCCTCGGGGCTGAGGCCGGTCTGCTGCTGGATGCCGAAGGGGCTGAGGCCGTAGATGACGCCGAAGTTCATGATCTTTGCGATGCGCCGCATGTCGGGCGTCACTTTGTTGCGCTCGACGCCGAACACCAGAGCCGCCGTCGCCGAGTGGATGTCCTCGTGGGCGCGGAAGGCCGCCAGCAGGCCCGAGTCCTGGGAGATGTGGGCCAGGATGCGCAGCTCAATCTGGGAGTAGTCGGCGCCCAGGAGCGACCAGCCCTTCTTCTCCGCGACGAATGCTTTGCGGACGCGCCGCCCCAGTTCGGTGCGCACCGGGATGTTCTGCACATTGGGGTCGTTGGACGAGACCCGGCCAGTCGCCGAGCCGGTCTGGTTGTAGCTCGTGTGGATGCGCCCGGTCTTGGGGTTCACCATGTCCGGCAGCGCATCCACATAGGTGGACTTGATCTTTGAGACCTGACGGTACTCGAGGATGCCGTTCAGCACCTGGTACGCCTTGGGGTCCACGCCCTCGATGGCGCTCGCGTCCAACTGCTCCTTGAGGTTGTCGAGCGAGGCGGCGTCGGTCGAGTAGCCGCTCTGCGTGCGTTTGGTGGGCGGCAGTTTCAGTTCCTTGAACAAGACGTCGCCGAGCTGTTGGGACGATTTGAGGTTGAACTGGTGGCCCACGAGTTCGTACATGCTTCGCTCGAACTGCGCGAGCTGCTCGCCCATCTCGGCGGCCATGCTCCGCAGCAGGGCGGTGTCTATGGCGATGCCGTTGCGCTGCATCCGCACCAGGACAGCGACCAGCGGCACCTCCAGCGTCGTCAACAGCTGGGCGAGGCCCTTGTCCTCGACCTCCTTCTTGAGGATGGCATAGAGGCGCAGGGTGAAGTCGGCGTCGGCGCCCGCGTACGGGGCCGCCTTCTCGATGGGCACCTGGGCCATCGTGATCTGCTTACGCCCCGTGCCGATGAGCTCGCTGATGGGCGTCATCTCGTGGTTGAGCAGCTCCAGCGAAAGCGCTTTGAGACCGATGGCCTTGCGGCCGCCGAGGTGCGCCGCCAGCATCGTGTCGAAGGCCAGGCCCTTCACGAGGACGCCGTGATTTTCCAGAACGGTCACGTCGTAGTTGGCGTTGTGGGCGACCTTCGGGACCGCCGCGTTCTCCAGCACAGGCCGCAGCGCGTCCAGCACCGCCTGTTGGGACAGCTGCACGCCCGTTTCGTGGCCCACCGGCACGTACCACGCCTTTCCCTCGGCGATGGAGGCGGAGATGCCCACCAGCGAGGCGGTCATCTCACGGTCCGACGCGGTCTCGGTGTCGAAGGCGAAGATGGTGGACGCGGCGAGTTGCCGCGCCATGTCGGCCAGCTTCTCCTGTGTGTCCACCACCGTCACTTGGGTCGCCTGGCCTGGTGCCATGCGCCGCTCGGTCTGTGCCTCTCGACGGGCTGAGTCTTCGCCTTCCTTTGGTGCGCCGTTTCCCCCGGGGATGCGGGCGACCATGCTGTGGAACTCCAGCTCCCGAAGGAAGTCCACCACCTTCGCCCGGTCGTAGCGCATGAACTCGGTCTGCTTCAGGTCGAGGGCGACTGGCACGTCCCGCACGGTGGTGTTAAGCAGCTTGCCCTCAAACGCCTTGTCCCGATTCTCGGCCAGAGCTTTCTGTGCCTTGGGCGGCTTCACGTCGGCGAGACGCTCGTAGATGCCCTCGATGGTGCCGAACTCGCTCAACAGCTTGAGGGCCGTCTTCTCGCCGATGCCGGGCACGCCGGGGATGTTGTCCGACGTGTCGCCGACGAGGGCCTTCACGTCCGGCACCGCCAATGGTCCCAGGCCGCCGTATCGCTCGCGGACGGCCTGCTCGTCGTAGAGCTTGCGCACGAAGCTGTTGTTGATGAGCACCTTGACGTGCGGCGACACCAGTTGGAGCGTGTCGGTGTCCACCGTGAGGATGAGCACGTCCACCCCTTGCTCTTGGGCCTGGCGGGCCAGCGTTCCCAGGATGTCGTCGGCCTCGTAGCCTTCCAACTCGTAGAGAGGGATGTTGAAGGCCTGGATGAGCTGGCGCACCCGCTCGACCTGGGCGTGCAGCTCTGGCGGACTCTCGGGCCGGTGCGCCTTGTACTGTTCCAGCCGCTTATGGCGGAAGGTCGGCCCCGGG
>VGZR01000030.1 GCA_016872515.1 SAR202 cluster bacterium | reverse complement strand
CCAAATATTCCACCACGCTGGCATGAGTCACCGCTGCCTCCTTGAGTAACTGGATCGGTGCGGCAACGATAGCCCTTTCAGTAACTTTTATTTTGATGCAATTCGCGGACTTGACAAGTGGCGCGAGGCTCGTGTACCGTATCCCGGCATATGGCACGACCTGTGCCGCCTCGCGGTTTGTCCGCGGGCAGTAAGTGTGCGAATCGCAAGGTGATGCAGGTCTGGGAATCCAACAAACTTACTTAAGGAGTAGGGGGGAGAAGAATGAGACGTTTGGTGTTGCCCTTGGCGGCTGCGGCCCTTCTGGCCCTCGTCATCGCTGCCTGTGGCGGCGGAGAGACCCAGGTGGTCACGGTCGTCAAAGAAGTCCCGGTAGAAAAGGAAGTCATCAAGGAAGTCCAGAAGGAAGTCATCGTCACCCAGGAAGTCATCAAGGAAGTCCCGAAGGAAGTCATCAAAGAGGTTGAGAAGGTCGTAACCCGTGAAGCAGTCGTTGAGAAGGAAGTCGTCGTAACCCGTGAAGTGGTGAAGGAGGTTGTTCGGACGGTCGAGGTTGAGACCGAGAAGATCCTCGTCGCCACCCCAACTCCGCAGGTTGCTGAGCAAGCCTCTGCTAAGTTCGGCGGCGACCTCCGCATCGTTTCCCAGGGTTCCATCAGCACCCTGGACCCGGTCTTCTCCCTGTTCTACGTCGTGAACGCGGTAGCGTCTCACTTATATGAGACGCTGTTCGGCTGGGACGGTAACCTCGAGCCGAAAGCGCGCGGCGTGGACAAGTGGTCGGTTACATCGAACGGCCTGGAGTACACCTTCACGTTGCGCGACATGACTTTCCATGACGGCAGCGCGTACGAGGCCGAGGATGCGGCCCGGTCCATCTACCGCTGGCGCGATGGCGGCACGCCCGCTGCCGGTATCGTCCGCCGGTTTAGTGGTGAATATGACGAGGCCATCACCATCGTTGACAAGAAGACCTTCAAGTGGAAGTTGAACGAGCCCCTCGGGGCCACCATCTTCATCCTCGGTATCCCGCACGGCCTGATGCCCATGATGCGCGCCGAGGAAGCCAAGACGCCGTTCACCGAGCCCGTCGAGAAGCGGATCGGCACCGGCGCCTACAAGTTCGTCCGCTGGGACCAGGGCGACAAGGTGGTCTTGGAGCGGTATGACGGCTACAAGCCGCGCAAAGAGAAGACCGCCCCTGACTATGCCCCTGGCGCCTATTCGGGCGAGACCATCGCTTACCTGGACAGCCTGACCTGGTTGGAGATCCCGGATGAGGAGACCAAGGTCGCCGGTCTGGAGACTGGTGAGTGGGACGTTGTTGACGGCGCCGCGTTCGACTTCTTCTCGCGCCTGCAGGACAACTCCGACCTTCAGGTCGCCATCTACAAGCCGGGCAACCGCTCCAACGTTTACCTGAACCCGCAGATCCCGCCGTTCTCCTACCTGAAGGGCCGCCTGGCTCTCCAGACGGGAATCTCGGTCGAGGACTTCATGTTCGCCCTCGGCCCGCGCGACCTGTGGATCACCTGCCCAGCCCTGTATTGGTGCGGTACGCCCCTCGAGACGGATGCCGGTTCCTCATTCGACTACGAGATGGACGATGGCAGCACTGTAACGCTTGGCTACAACGTGAACAACCTGGACGTAGCGCGCCAGCTGCTGAACGAGTCCGACTATGCGGGTGAGACCGCGGTCATCCTGAACCCGACCGACTATGGCACCATCACCCCGCTGGGCCCGGTACTCAAGCAGTACATGGAGAACATCGGCATCACTGCCGAGATGCCCGCCCTCGACTGGGCGACGGTTACCAGCATGTTCGGTAACACGGACTCCTATAGCCTGGCTACCGACTGGTACTCCCACTGGTGCTGCGGTAACCCGATCCAGGACCACCTGATTTCGGGTACCCTGGACTTCATCATCCGCGACGAGGACCTGATCAACCTCCAGCTCGCCTTCGTTCGCGAGCCGGATGCGGCGGCGCGGTTCGCAATCGTGGAAGAGATCCAGACCCAGCGCTGGGGGAAGGTGACCTCTCTGTCCCTCGGCCAGTTCTTCCCGATCGTACCGGCGACGGCCGACCTCCAGTTCTTCGAAGTGAAGTCCTTCCCCTTCTTCACCAACACGTGGTTGAAGAGGTAAAGACGTAGCTCCGAAAAGCTAGGACGTAGCGATTGCCCCGTCCCGACCAAGTCGGGACGGGGCAATCTGTTTTCGTGGAGGAACGCTCTTCTTTCCCTTGGCTCCCTTAGCGGGGCCGCAGGTCCGCGCCCTCAGTAGGTGATTCGGCCTGCGCTAGAGGCCGTTATCTGCCCTCGTCGAGGGCAAACGGAGCACAACGAACGGGCAAGAGGCTTCTCTGAACAGGAGTGCATGGTCTCGGCGCAATCAGGATGCGGCAGGGGTGCGGCAGCTATCACTCATCTCTTATGATTCCGATGAGCTGCACCGTTTGACGCCGTTGACGGTCGGGGTCGAAGTCAAGAGTGTAGGTGAAGCTATGGCCCGGCATCGGTTTTTCTCCAACCCAATCACTAACGGGTTGGGTCATTACCTGCCCGTTGACGACCAGCCTGTAAGCCGCGTAGCCGTAAACGCCGTTCGGCACCGTCCTGTACTCGGTGGTCGAGCCCACAGCGATATCTCCGAACACGATTTCATCTTCGGGGAAGAGAATGGTCAGGTTCTCGATGGCTACGATGCCGCCATTGGTGATACGCAGGCGCGCCGCCTCGGACGGAGGCGAAGCGCAGCCGATAAGGCCTGCGCTCAGAGCAGTCAGCACGGCCATCAGCCAGGGTACTACGCGAAAGCGTTGCGAGAGTGTCATTTCCTCGATCTACACGAGTCTTTGTTATCCTGTCATCCTGCTCGAAATGTCACAGGCAAAGCGAATACGCTCAGCAAAGCTGTAGGCGTCCGAATGGACGTAGGGTATAGTAGTTGACATGGGAATAGCTACTCGAATCAGGGTAATGCCAGCCTATTTAGCGTGTGGGTTAGCTATCGCCCTCGCATTGTCAGCCGCATGCGGCGGAGGTGGAGAGGCTGCCCGGCCTACGGCGCAGGCGGACCGGGTTGCCGCCACGGCAACGGCCGCGCGCGGAACAAGCATCGAGGACGAGGGGGCAGACGCCTTCCTCGCGTCGTCGCAGCGGCTCCAGGAGCAGGGGAAACTGGCGGAGGCGCTGGAGGTTCTGGAGGAGGCTGTGCGGCTCCATCCCGACAGTGTCGAGGCGCTGATGGAGCGGGGGGACGTGTTCCGGCTGATGGGGCGGTTGGAGGAGGCTATAGTGGACTACGGGGCCGTCATCGCGCAGCGGCCCGGCGATGTGGAAGCGTACATCCGCCGGGGGGCGTCGAGCGCGAAGCTGTCGCGCTTTGAGCCGGCGCTGCAGGACTTCACCCGCGCGGTGGAACTGGACCCGCAGGCGGACGTGTACCGCAACCGGGGGCTGGTGTACTACAGCATGGAGGAACCAGAGAAGGCCATCGCGGACTTCGAGAAGGCTATCGAGCTGAACCCGGCCATGACGGTGGCTTACAACGACCGTGGCCTGGCCTATGTGAAGCTGGGCCAGTACCAGACGGCCATCACGGACTTCGACAAGGCCATCGAGCTGAAACCCGGGTTCGTGGTCGCGTATGCGAACCGCGGCGACGCCTGGCAGGGGTTGGGCAACTTCTTCTTCGCGATAGACGATTACAATCTGGCGCTGCAGCGCGACCCGAACTACGCTCCCGCCTACCACAACCGGGGGAGGGCGTACCGGAGCGTCCACAACTACGAGAACGCCATCAAGGACTTTGACATGGCGATCCAGCTTTCGCCGCGGACGGCGGAGGCGTACTACAACCGGGGCATCGCCTATGGGTTGGTGAACGACTTCCAGGCGGCCATAGACGACTACAGCCGGGCGCTGCTCCAGAACCCGGTCTTCGCCGACGCGTATTTCAGAAGGGCGGGCGCCTACGGCCAGTTCAACGATTTCGCCAGGGCGGTGGAAGACCTGGACATCGCCATCGGGCTGGCGCCGGACAACGCCGAGTACTGGCAGAGCCGGGGGCTGGCGTACAACAACCTTGGGCAGCCGCAGAAGGCGCTGGAGGACCTGGCGCACGCCATCGGGCTGGCGCCGGACAACCCTGTGTCGTACAACGACCGGGGGGCGGCGTACCTGGCCCTGGGGCAGCCAGAAGAGGCGATAGAGGACTTCACGAAGGCGGTGGAGCTTGACCCTCAGTATGCGACGGCGCTGGCGAACCGCGGCGGGGCCTACTTTCAGATGGGGCAGTATGAGCAGGCGTTGGCCGACCTGGACGCGGCGCTAAAGCTGGACGGGGCCAACGCGGACGCGTACGCGCGGCGGGCAAGAGTGCTGACGGCGCTGAGCCGCGACGGCGAGGCGGCCCTGGATGTCCAGGCAATCACGCAGATGGGACTGGATACATCGCGCCTTGCCGCCGACTTGGAGACTATCCGGCAGCAACGCTCCGGTCCCTGAACGAGGGAGCGCGGCGAAGGTGGTGCCGGTAGGTTGAGACTGAAAACCTGGTCTGTCATCTCCATCCTGGTTGTTCTGTTCGTAACGGGGTGCTCCAAGGCCTCGGAGCCGCCTGTGGTGGGGGGTCTGCGCCGGCCATGACGGCGGCGGCCTGGAGGAGCAGCCCGGCTGAGGCGCCTGCGCGGTCGTTGAGTTCGTGCACGTCCACCATGACCTGCGAGGCGGCCTGCATGGCCTCGAAGACTTCGGGGCGCAGCTTGGAGCCGCCGTGGTGCGTGATCGGCCCCGACGCGGTGATGGCCGGGCGGACGCTGATCTCGCGGTACACGTCGTCTTTGTCAGGGTAGGGTGGCTTCTAGCACTCTCCTGATTCGAAGGGGCAGAATGATTTCACCCCCACCTTAGTCCTCCCCTCTCAAGGAGGAGGAGAGTAGCAAGATGGCCCGTTCCATCTTTGAGGCTGCCACTGCTAGTGGATGGCGGCGGCGGGGGCGGCGGCGCGCTCGTTGACGAGGCGGCCGGTGCGGAAGCGGTCGAGGCCGAAGTGTTTGATGAGGTCGGGGGTCTTGCCGGTGACGATGAACTCCGCCATGCTCTTGCCGCCGATGGGGCCTGCCTTAAAGCCCCAGGTGCCCCATCCCGCGGTCATGTAGAAGCCCTCGATGCCGTCCAGCGGCCCCATGATGGGCGCGTAGTCGGGGGACATGTCGCACAGGCCGGTCCACTGGCGCATGACCTTGACCTCGCGCAAGCAGGGGAGCATCTCCAGGACGTGCGCGGCCAGGTCTTGCATCTGGTGAAGGGTCGAGCGGTGGCTATAGGAAGGGTAGGGGTCAACGCCGCCGCCGATGACGACCTCGCCGCGGTCGGTCTGGTACACATACACGTGGAGGTTGGCCGAGGAGAGGGTCTTGTCGATGAAGGGCTTGAGCGGCTCGGTGACCATGGCCTGGAGGGGGTGGGTGACGATGGGGATCTTGATGCCGAGCATGGCGGCGATGGTGGAGGACCAGCCGGCGGTGGCGCTGAGGACGGTGCCTGCGTGGATGGGGCCTACTGGTGTCTGTACTCCTGTGACGCGGTTGCCGTCGCGGAGGAAGCCGGTGACCTCGGTGAAGGGGTGGATCTGGGCTCCGCCGTGGTCGGCGCCGCGTCCGTAGGCCCAGACGACGGCGTCGTGGCGGATGGTACCCGCGGGCGGGTGGTAGAGGGCGGCCATGATGGGGAGGGTTTGGCCGGTGCGGAGGTTGATAGCCGGGACGAGGTCTTTTATCTCGTCTGGGCCGATGATGCTGCTGTCCACGCCCAGCATCTGGTTGAACTCTGCACGGACGCGCAGACCATAGACGGCGGAGTCGGTGTGGCCGAGGTCGAGGCGGCCCATCTGGTCGAACATGAGGTTGAAGTCGAGGTCTTGCGACAGGGTCTCGTAGAGTTTGAGGCTCTCACGGAAGAAGGGGATGCCCTCAGCAGTGATGTAGTTGGCACGGAGGATGGCGGTGGAGCGTGCGCTGGCGCCCGCGCCGATGTAGGACTTGTCGAGGACGGCGATATCGGTGATGCCGAGCTTGGTGAGGTAGTAGGCGGTGGCGAGCCCGTGGACGCCTGCGCCGATGATGACGACGTCGTAGCGGCTCTTCAGTGGGCGGGGCGTCCACATGCGGTCTTTGCGGAAGAGCTGCATCATGGGGATGGCCTCGTCTCGGTGGCAGGTTTCACACCCACCTCTTCGGCCCAGCTACGGGGCCGAAGGTCCTCACCCCTCGAGGGGGAGGAAAGAATCCACACCCCGCCCTTCCATCGTACGCGTACGCTTTGCATCAGTCGTTGGTTGCGCATGGTTACCTGTTCCATCAGGAGCCAATTTTGACAAGGGCTTCGAAGCCGACGGGGGCCGCGCCGAGGGGCTTGCCCGCCGCGACGACGGCGTCCCAGACGTGCTGGCCGAACTCGCGGCCGTAGTAGAACTCGTAGCTTGGGATGGCGCCGACGTCCGCGCGGATGACCATGCCGTGAACATCGGCGATGCGGCCTTCGAGGCAGTGCAGGTCGCCGAAGACGTCAGGGTCGAAGTCCACCTCGGTGACAGCGGAGAGGAGCCTGTGGGCGAGCGGCCCGACGGCGCGGACGCAGGCGAGAGCGGAGGAGACATCTACGAGGTGGGCGCAAGGGGCCTCGCCGATAAGGTCGGCGACGCGCGGGGCCTGGCCCGATCCGGTGGTCACGGCGGCCTCGTCCACCGCGAGGCGGGCGACGGTGGTGGTGAGTTGGCCACCCTCTATCTTGAGGGGCACACGGGCGACGCGGCCCACCTGGAGGTCTTGGAGGCCGATGGCCGTGAGACGGGCTGGGACGTCTTTGCCCTGGAGGCGGAGCTTGCCGCGATGGCTGACGTCGGAGATTCCGGCGGTCTTGCGCAACAGCTCGAGCTCCTCGTCGGGGGAGGTGTAGCGGGCGGCGCGCATCCAGCCGTTGCGCGGGGCCATGGTGGCGCCCGCCGCGACGTGGCTGTGGTGCATGGCGGTGAGGGCGACGGGGTTCCACTGGCGGCCGGTCATGCGCGGAGCCTCTCGCCTTCGGGGTCGTAGAAGGGTTTGAGGGTGACGGTGGCGGGTTCCGTGCGGCCGTTGATGCTGATGAGGAGTTCGCGGCCCTCCTCGGCGTAGTCCGCGGGGACGTAGGCGATGCCGACGCCTTTGCGGAGGGCAGGGCTGAAGCGGGAGCTGGTGACGCGGCCGATGGGGGAGCCGCCCATGACGACGGGGTCGCCGTCTTCGGGGACGAGGCCGTCGCGCATGACGAAGCCGACGACCTTGTTGCGGATGCCGCGCTCCTTGACGGCGCGGATGCCGCCGCGGCCCACGAAGTCCTCTTTGTCGAACTTGACGGCCCACTCCATGTCGGCCTCGAGGGGCGTGGTGACGGAGTCGGTGTCTTGGTTGACGATGATGTGTTTCTTCTCGAGGCGAAGGATGCGCTGGGCCTCGAGGCCGCAGGGGATGATGCCGAACTCCTCGCCTGCGTTGAGGAGGGCATCCCAGACGTGCTCGCCGTACTCGGCGGGGAAGTGTATCTCCCAGCCGGTCTCGCCGACGAAGCCGATGCGGAGGAGGATGGCGGGGACGCCTGCGACGTGGCCCTGGCCGAAGCGCATGTACTTGAAGCTGTCGGCCGAGATGTCCATGTCGGTGAGCTTGCGGAGGGTATCGCGGGCCTTGGGGCCGGCGAGGTTGATGGCAGCGTAGGCTGCGGTGACGTTGTTGACGTGGGCGCACATGTTCGTGCCAGCGGTCCACCACCTGACCCACTCCTCGATAGCTTCGACGTTGCCGGTGGTGGTGGTGACGAAGAAGTGGTCGAGCGCCAGGCGGGAGACGGTGCCGTCGTCGAGGATGGTGCCGGAGTCGGCGCACATGAGGCCGTAACGGATACGCCCGGCCTGGAGGTCGGACATCTTGTTGGTGTAGACCTTGTCGAGGAGCGCGCCGCAGTCCTTGCCGCGGACGTCGAGCTTGCCGAGGGAGGTGACGTCAATGATGCCGACGCGCTGGCGGATGGCGAGGGCCTCCTCCTCGGGGTTGGAGAAGACATGGGCGCGGCGCCAGGGGCCGAGGTCGGTCATGCGCGCGCCCATGTCGCGGCTGCGCTTGTCCACGGGGGTCCGCTTGATGGGGGTGTGGAGGTGCCCGGCGAGAGCGCCCAGGGGCACGGGGGCCAATGGCGGGCGCAGGGTGGTGGAGCCGGTCTTCTGGACGGACTGGCCGGTCTTGGCGGCGCAGAGGTGGACGAAGGAGCGGTGGCACATCTTGCCTTGGCATGGGCCCATGGTGACGGTGCTGTAGCGCTTGAGTGACTGGATATCGGCGAATCCTTCGTCCACGGCCTGGGCGACGTCCTTGACGGTGACGTCCTCGCAGAAGCAGACGAAGCGCTTCTTGCCGGGCATGTCGGCGATTGGGGATGAGCGGGTGGTGTGCGCGCGGTAGGCGGCGAGCGCCTCGGCGAGGTCGTGGCGGAGGCGGGCCAGGTCTTGGCGCACTTCGTAGGACAGGACATGGAAGGAAGAGGCGGCGTCGAGCCCGGCGACGCGGCCCTGGAGGATGTTGGCGCGGAGGTCGCGGATGCCGGTGACCTCGCCCGTGACCAACACGCCGCGCGGGAGGTCGGAGGGGAGCATCTCGCCGAGGGCCTCGTCGAAGGCGAAGCGGCCGCCGGACTGGTGGAGGAGGCCCGCCGCCGGCTCAAAGGCGCCGGAGGTGGCGAGGAGGTCGCAGTCGAGGCGCAGTTCCTCGGTGAGCGGCACGCCTTCGCGGAGGTGGCACAGCGACACCGCGCTGAGGTGCTTGGGGCCTTCGGCTCGGATGACGACGTAGCCGTTGAGGACGCGGACACCGCTGTCGCGGAGGGCCTGGGCCTCGGACATGGACGCGGGGAACCCGCCGCGGGCGTCCACGACGGCGGCGATCTTGACGCCCGCGCCCTGGAGGGCGAGGGCTGCGCGGTAACCGTAGTCGTCGCCGCATGCGACAACCGCCTTGCGGCCAGGTTTGACACCGTAGAGATATGCGAGGCGCACGGCGGCGGTGGAGAGCATGACGCCGGGGAGGTCGTTGTTCTCGAAAACGTGGGGGACCTCATTGGAGCCGGTGGCGACGATGAGGCGCTTGGCCCGCAGCTTGATGACGGAGTCGCGGGTCAGGACGGCGACGAGGTTGTCCTGGTACACACCGAAGACGGTACCCGCGATGACCTGGATGCGGCTGGAGGCGCGGACGGCCTCGGTGAGCTGGGCGGCCAGCTCGGGGCCTTTGCCTGCCTTCAGGCCGGGGACGTCGGCGTGTCGCGACGGGTCGAAGCGGAGGTGGCCGCCGAGGGAGGGCTGGTCGTCAACAAGGACGACCTTAGCCCCTGCACTGGCGGCGGCGATTGCGGCAGAGAGGCCCGCCGGCCCGCCGCCGGCGACGGCGACGTCGGCGTGGCGGTTGTCGTGGTGGTAATGGGACTCCGGGTCGGCGGTGATGTCCACGGCGCCGAGGCCGCCGAGGCGGCGGATGATGGGCTGGGCGATGTGCCACATCAGCTTGGGCTGGTGGAAGGTCTTGTAGTAGAAGCCGACTGGCATAGCGAAGTCGAACTTGTCTATGACGTTGAGGGCGTCGGTGTCCACCGAGGGCCAGGCGTTCTGGCTGCGGACAGCCATGCCCTCGCGGACGGGCGTGGTGCAGGCGCGGACGTTGGGGACGCCGTCCACGGTGACGAGGCAGTTGGGGCAGCGTCCGGCGGCGCAGAGGAGGCCGCGCGGGCGGTGGTACTTGAAGCTGCGGCTGAGGATGGTCACGCCGGAGGCGTAGAGGGCGGAGGCGACGGTGTCGCCCGCGAAGGCGCGGATGCCCCTGCCGTTGTAGGTGAAGCTGACGGCGTGGGAGCGGTCTATGGCCTCGCCGGGCCGTGGCGGAAGGCGGTTGCCGTTCTGGGTCAGGGCCATCGGGTCTCCGTGACCTGGTTGGTGGTGGTATCGCGCTTGGCGAGGAACCACTTGCGGCAGCCGTAGCGGTGGTACCACCACTCCGTCTGTAGGCCGCTGGTGTTGCCGCGGCGGTAGAAGTATGAGGTCCACTCGTCGCTGGACGCGGACGGCGCCGGGCGCGGGTTCACCTCGCCTCCGAAGCGGAACTCGGTGACGCCGCGCTCGCCGCAGTTAGGGCAGGGTATGAGAAAGGCCATTGAATGAGCCCTTAGCCTTCGTTGCCTCGATGAATTCGTCAGGTGTCAATCCAGCCCGCCTAATGTGCGCACGGAGAGTACCCCGCGCCACTTCACGGTGGTCAGGGACAGACAAGGTGGCTACGTGATTGGGTTTTCCCAGGATGATGTGACTTCCTCGCTGCCGCGCTACCTGCCATCCTAGACGAAAAAATGTGTGCAACCTCCCGCCCACCTCGTACCGGAAGCTCGGCCATCTAGAGCGAGATTTCGATTTCGCGGGTTGCCACACTGAGGGGCATTCCGCGCTCCGCCCGCACCTCGAGACACTCCCGGATAGCATTTCTGATATTGCGTAAAGCCTCGGCTTCCGTCTTCCCCTGGCTGATGCGGCCTGGGATGGCGGTGCACTCGACAACATACATGCCGTCTTCATCGCGTTCAATGGTTACAGTGAAATTCATCTCGGACACCTGGTGAAGCCAGTCTGACCGCATTCACTTTAGAACATCGTGAGGTAGCGGTCTATTTCCCACTGGGTGACCTGGCGGTGGTACTGGCGCCACTCGACCTCTTTGAGGCCGATGAACTCCTTGGCGATGGGGCCGAGGGCGCTCTGGATGAGCTCGTCTTTCTTCAGCTCCTCGACGGACTCTTTGAGGGACTGGGGCAGCGTGCGGACGCCGCGCTTGAGCAGCTCTTCGAGACCCACATCGTAGTTGTTCACGAAGTTGGCCTTGCCTGGGTCGAGATTGCGGCGGACGCCGTCCATGCCGGCGACTGCGTAGGCGGCGAGGGCGAGGTAGGGGTTGCAGCCTGCGGAGATGGTGCGGTCTTCGAGGTGGCCCGGCCCGGCGGTGCGAATCATCTGGGTGCGGTTGTTGTCACCGTACGAGATAAAGGCGGGGGTCCAGAGGTGGCCGGAGCGGGAGCCGTAGAGGGCCGCGCCGACCTGGAGGCGTTTGTAACAGTTGACGGTGGGCGAGGTGACTGCGGCGAGCGCAGGGGCGTGGGCCATGATACCGCCGATGAAGTGGTAGGCCATCTTGGAGAGGCCGAGGCCCTGGGGGTCAGCGTCGTCGAGGAAGACGTTGGCGCCGGAGGCGGCGTCGGCGACGTGGTAGTGGATGTGACCGGCGGAGCCGGTGCGGTCGGTGAAGGGCTTGGGCATGTGGGTGGCGATGGCGCCGTACTTTTGGGCGATCTGGCTGGTCATCATCTTGAAGAAGGTGTAGCGGTCGGCTGTGACGAGGGCATCGGCGTACTTGAAGTTGACCTCGTACTGGCCGTTGGCGTCCTCGTGGTCGGACTGGTAGGAATCCCAGCCGAGGCGGTTCATGCCGCCCATGAGGTCGCGGAGATAGTCTATCGAGGGGGAGATGCCCTTGAAGTCGTAACAGGGCTTGTCGAGGCTGTCCATGCCGGAAGGATCCCAGACGGAGATGGAGCCGTCGGGGTTCTTCTTGACGAGGAAGTGTTCCGGCTCGATGCCGACGTTGAGGAGGTAGCCCTGTTCCTTGAGGCCGCCGAGGACGCGCTTGAGGTTCTGGCGGGGGCAGTATGGGTAGGGCTGGTTGTCCACGAAGAGGTCTGAGGCGAATCGGGCGACGCCTGCTTTCCAGGGCAGGGGGGTATAGGTGTCGAGGTCTATACGGGCGAGCATATCGTGGGAGTGGGGGCCCTGGCCCATACCCCACAGGGCGCCGCCGGCGAAGCCCGCACCGGTGTCTATGGCGTCATCGAAGTGGGAGACGGGGACCATCTTGGCCTTGGCGGCGCCGTGGATGTCCACGAACTGGGTGAGGATGTACTCGATGCCATCCTCTTGCAGCTTTCGCCGCAGCTCTTCACGCTGGTTGGCGGGCTTGGGCATGGGTGACCTCCTCTAGGGCCTTGTACCGCTTACCTGTGCGCAGCGCCGTCCACAGGCGGGCGGCGGGGGTGGTCGTCGAGGGCTTCGATGGCCGATGCGACCTGAAGGATGGTGGCCTCGTCGAAGTGGCGGCCAACGAGTTGGACGCCGATGGGAAGGCCGTCGGCGCTCCAGGCGAAGGGAACGGAGAGGGCGGGCGAACCGGTGAGGTCGAAGGGGATGGTGGCCCGCAGGGCGTTGCGGCCGGTGACGTCCTGGCCGTCCACGCTGATGGGGTTTGCGCCGTGAGGGTGGGCGGGCACAGGTCCGCCGGGGCAGAGCAGGACGTCGTGGCGGTCCCAGACTGGCATGAAGCCCGCCTTCATGCGCTCCAGCCCCGCGAGGGCGTCGAGGTAGGCATCGTGTGAAGGGGGCGTCATGGCCATGCGGCGCTGGAGCGGCGGAGCGAGGTCGCGCTCGCGGCCCTTCACCAGCGGCCCGAGGAAGTGGCGGCCCTCGATGGCGTAGATGACGTCGGAGAGCTGCTGCGGCGAGTCGCGCACCATCGAGTCGAGGGTGACCTCCTCGACGTGGCAGCCCAACTCCTCCAGGGCGGACGCGGCCTTGGCGGCGGCTGCCTTGACCTCCTTGGAGACGGGGGCGAAGGGGCCGTCGGCGGTCCAACCAACGCGGACGCCTTTGAGCTTGGTGAACAGCCGGGGCGTCTTGAAGTTCGGAACAGGGACAGCATAGGGGTCTCGGCCGTCCGGCCCGGACATGATGGCGAGGCCGAGAGCGGCGTCGCGGACAGACCGGGCGAGAGGGCCAACGTGCATGAAGCGGAGAAGTGTGTCGGGCCAGTGGCCGGTGAGGGGGGCGCGGCCATGGGTGGGCTTGATGCCGACGATGCCGCAGTAGTTGGCAGGCTCGCGGATGGAGCCGCCGAGGTCGCTGCCGATGCCGATGGGGGACATGCCGGAGGCGATGGAGGCGGCCTCGCCGCCGCTGGAGCCGCCGGGGGTACGCCCACGCTTCCAGGGGTTCTCGGTGCGGCCGAAGATAGCGTTATCGGTCTCCCACCAGAGGGCGAACTCGGGCATGTTGGTCTTGCCGAGCATGACGCCGCCCGCGCGCTTCATGCGGGTGACGACGGTAGCGTCAGCATCGGGGATGTGTTTGGCGAAGAGCTTGGAGCCTCGGGTCGTGCGCAGGCCGCGGGTGTCCACGCAGTCCTTGACGGTGAATGGGACGCCGTGGAGCGGGCCGAGCGGCTCGCCCTCCATCACGGCCTCCTCGGCGCGGCGGGCCTGGTCGAGGACGTCAGGCGCTGGAGTGACGATCGCGTTGAGGGCCGGGTTGACGGCCTCGATGCGGCGCAGGTGCGCCTCAGCCACCTCCACCGGGGAGAGGGCCTTGCTCCGTATCTTGGCCGCAAGCTGGGCGGCGTCCATGTAGAACAGGTCGCCTGACATCGTTCCTCAGATAGCGGCGCCAGCCAGCGCCGCGAGAGTCCACAAATCTTACACTCCCCCTTCGGCGGTAGCAACGACGCCTCGCGGGCCAACCCGCAGCCTGGTTTTTCCGCCACGAATCCTTTCCCCAGGCCTGGGCGTAGTACCTTCATCACAAGCAACAAAGGCAAGAGAGGCTAGTAGGCAGAGTTTTGGGACGGGATTGACAATCGGCGGGCTACTCGTTAGAGTATCCCAGACCTCGGGGGGGCCCCTTTTGGGGGCATGGCTGGTTATTCGAAAGTTGGGCGGCCGGGCCTGATGACAGGTGGCTGAACATTCGTAGCGGGAGGGCGCGGTGCAGAGGTACATACTTCAAAGGGTACTCGCCTCGATTCCAGTCCTGTTCGTGGTGGTGGTCATCATCTTCGGGTTGCTGCACATCGCGGGCGGTGACCCGGCGGCCATCATCGCGGGCAAGGACGCGCCGCAGTGGCAGATCGAGGCCATCCGGCACGAGCTGGGGTTGGACAGGCCGCTCTATGCGCAGCTTGGCCTCTACCTCAAGAACCTCATCAAGGGCGACCTCGGCAAGTCCATTAACTCCAAGATTCCGGTTATCCACCTGATCAAGCAGCGGCTGGTGCCGACGCTCTCGTTGGCGGTCATGGTGGAACTGCTCACATTACCAATAGCCATCCCGCTAGGCGTCATCGCGGCGTGGAAGGCGAACACATGGATAGACCGGAGCATCATGGTGTTCGCTTCGCTTGGGTTCTCCGTCCCGGTCTTCTTCTTAGGCTTCATCCTCATCTGGGTATTCGCGTTACAGTTAAGTTGGTTCCCCGCAGCGGGCTATGTGCCTCCGACAGAAGACGTGGGCAGATACTTGCATAGGCTTGTGCTGCCTGGCCTGTCCACGGCCATCCTCTTCTGGGCGTTCCTGACAAGGATGACGCGGGCGACGATGATTGAGGTGCTGCGGGAGGACTACATCAGGACGGCGCGCTCGAAGGGGTTGGGAGAGCGGTCGGTGCTGGTGCGGCACGCGCTGAAGAACGCGGCGCTGCCCATCGCGACCGTGGTAGGCTGGGGTATCGCTGAGCTGCTCGCCGGCCTGGTGGTGACGGAGCAGGTGTTCGCGGTTCCTGGCGTCGGGAGGCTTATCGTTGACTCGATCGTCCGGCGCGACTACCCGGTGATCCAGGGCGCGATGATCCTTGTGTCGTTGGTGCAGGTATTCATGAACTTGGTGGTGGACCTCTCGTACGCATTATTCGACCCGAGGATCAAGTACTGATGCAAGAGAACAAGACACAGGCCCCAATCAGAGTCGCAGTAGAAGAGCGTGAGGCCTGGTCCGCGCGCCGTAAGGCCATAGGCAAGGGGTTGCGGAGGCTGTGGCGGCGCCACCCACTGATGTTCGTGGGCATATTCATCATGCTGTGCATGGCGGCGATGGCCATCTTCGCTCCGCTGCTGTTCACCGCGGACCCGCTGAAGGTTGACCCGCCGAACCGGCTGCTAACGCCGAGCGCCGACCACTGGTTCGGGACGGACTTCGTGGGACGGGACGTGTGGTCGCGCGCCATCTACGGCGCGCGCATCTCACTGGCGGTGGGCGCGGCGGTTGGCTCGATTTCGGCCATCCTGGCCGCCCTCATCGGTCTGTTCGCCGGATACTGGCGGCCCTTCGACAACGTCATCATGAGGGTGATGGATGGGATCATGTCGATCCCGGACATCTTACTAGCCATAGCCCTTGTGTCCATCGTGGGTGGGAGCATACAGAACGTCATCTTCGCGTTGACTTTCGTTGTGACTCCTCGCGCGGTACGCGTCGTCCGTTCGCAGGTGCTGAGCTTGAAGGAAGCGGTGTATGTAGAGGCGGCGCGGTCCATCGGGGCGAAGATGCCGCGTATCGTCTTCATCCACATCTTCCCCGGCACCATCGCGTCGGTCATCGTTATCGCTACCATCATCGGCGCGTCGGCCATCGTGGTGGAGGCGGTGCTCAGCTTCCTTGGCGCCGGCACGCCGCCCGAGATCCCAAGCTGGGGCACGATGATGGCCGAAGGGCGGCGGACGATCTCGCAGGCGATGTGGGTGGTAGGCTTCCCGGGCATGTTCCTGACGCTTACGGTGCTGTCGGTGAACATCATCGGCGACAACCTCCGCGACATCCTGGACCCGAAGTTGCGGCGCAGCGGCTAGATCCAAGAAACGGAACCCCTTTGAAGGGCCCGGCCAAGTTCTGGCCGGGCCCTTTGTTTTTCCTCCTGGAGTGGCCTAGAAAAACGTAGGGAAACTGCTTAGGTGGTCTCTCTAGCTTGTGCAGCTATGGAACCAAGGCCACAATGGAAGTGCTGCTTCTCGTGGCGGTTATCCCTCCCGGTGCATCGGGTCGACTTCCGAAGGAGAAGCCTTTTGACCAATCCTCACTTTCCTAACCTGTATGTCCAGTCTCGCGAGCCCGGCGATTGGCTCACGACGCTCTGGGCGAAGTCGCCAGTGGGCTTCTTCATCGTGGAGAACGGGCGGTTCGTGCTAGTGAACCAGAGCTTTTTGGACTGCGTGGGCTACCCGGAAAGCGAGGTGCTGGGGAAAGACTCCCTCATGCCGGTCCATCCCTGGGACAGGGCGATGGTCCGGCGGAAGAACATCAGGCTGCTGGAGGGCCGGGACTACGGGACATACGAGTACCGGTGCGCCCACAAGTCGGGGAGGACGGTGTGGGCGCTGGGTTCGGTGACGTCGGTGCACATGGAGGGGAGCCGGGCTTGCTTGGGGTATTTCATGTACATCACCGACATGAAGCGGGCGGAGCAGCAGGCGCAGGAGCGGAACGAAGAGCTTGAGGCGGTGCTGAACATCGCGAATGTGCTGGCAGGCGCAGGCGACTTCTTCCAGAAAGCCAGGGCTGTTCTCACAGAGATAAAGAAACTGGCGTTGGCGGACCGTGCAGCCTACTGGATACCTGACGTGAGGGGCCAGCAGCTGCACCTGGTGGCCACGGTCGGGCTTGACGAGGCGCAGGCGCAGACGCCGTCGGTACTGCCCACTGCCAACTCCATCACAGGCCAGGCCCTGCAGGGGATGCAGCCTGTCATCGAGAACAACTATCTGGAGCGGCCGGACTCGCAGGAGCACCTGATGCAACTCGGCATCCGCTCGTTGGCGGCGTTCCCCGTGCACCACAATGGGAACGTGCTGGCGGTGGTCACTATCGGCTCGGAGGAGCGGGGACGCTTCGACCCCCGGAAGATACAAGTCTTTGGTGCGGTGGTCGCCCAGATAGGCATGCTCATCGGGAACGCCACGCTGGAGGCGGAAGCTGCAGGCTAGGCAGAAGCAGCTGCAGCAGAAGGTCAGGGAGTTGAGCACACTCAACCGGCTGTTCCAGCAGCATATCGCGGACCGCGAAATCGTCGCCGAGAAGCTCCGGGAACTCAAAGGGGAGTTCCAGGCGGCACGGAACAAGATGGAACAGGCGCTGCAGTGGGTGTCGAAGGAGCCGCTTCCAGAGACCATCCCCAACCTCTCGACGGTGCCGAGCGAGCGGGAGCAGTAGCAGGCGCGTGCCCTGAAGAGGGCAAGACAGGGTACACCATCGTCATGTAGCCGGCAGCGCCAGGCGCTCAATCCTGGGTAATGGAGAGGCGAGGGGACGCAGCCACTGCGTCCCCTCGCCCTGTCCAGGCCTCCTCCGCCACCCCCTCCCCCGCTGGTACGGGTGCTATACTGGGATGACTCTGCTCGCCGGTTCACGGAGCGCATGAGCAAGCCGCTGGGGAGCTTGAAGAAGCGGGGTCCGGCGAGGTTCGCCAATCGTCATCGCTATCACGAGATGCAACTGCTGGCCAGCCGCAAGCAGCGCAGCCTGGTGGCGCGGTTGAATCCGGTGGATAGTGTCGAGTAGGGCCACCCGTGCCCCCGCCTGAACTCAGGTTTCTCCCGTATGGATGCGAGGGTGTTACACTGTGCGCCGATTCGTGCAGGTATGGAGGATTGGAAAGCAGATGGCGAGCGGATTGCGGATCGGGCTGCTGGGGTGCGGGTTCCATGGGCGGACGAGGCTGACGCCCGCGCTGAAAGCGGCGGGCATGTTCGAACTGGTGGCCTGCGCGGACCCGGACGAGACGGCGCTAAAGTCGGCCCAGGAGTACGGGTACGCGAAGCCGTATTTGGACTACAAAGAGATGCTGCGGCGTGAGAAGTTGGATGGGGTCGTGGTGGCCACGCCGCACCACCTGCTGAAGGATGCGTGCCTGGCGGTCATTCAGTCGGGGCGGCAGCTATTCGTGGAGAAGCCCGCCTCGGTCAACAAGGCGCAGGCCGTGGAGGTGCGCGAGGCGGCGAAGAAGGCGGGCGTGTCGGTGATGGTCGGGTTCTGCATCCGGTTCAACCCGAGCCGCGCCTTGGTGAAGTCGCTGCTGGAGCGCGGCGCCGTCGGGCAGCTCGTGCAGGTGTCGGCGGGCAAGGGCGCTGGGCCGCTCAAGACGTGGAACGCGCGGCTGGAGACGGGCGGCGGCGAGCTGCTGTGGCACGGCGTCCACATCACCGACCAGGTGCTGTGGATGGTGGGCGATCGGGCACAGCGGGTCTATGCCGAGATCAATTGGCACCCGGAGACGGGCGCGGACAGAGACACTGCGTACTCGGTGCGGTTCGCTAACGGCGTGATGGCCAACTTCGTGGTGACGCAGAGCCTGGCGACGCCGTTCGACTACGTTGAGCTCATCGGGACAAAGGGGCGCATCCGGGCCGAGTGGCCCAGTGAGGTGGTCCACGTGTACAGCCAGGTGCTCCCCGAATACAGCCACCCTTCTACCCTGGTGCCCACGCTCCCGAACTACAACGTCATGTACGATGTGCAGATGAAGGCGTGGGGCGAGTCGGTCTTGGGGAAAAAGGCGCCGCCCATCGGGATTGACGCGGCGGTGGACACCCTGGGTATCATTGACGCTGTTTTCGAGTCGGGGAGGAAGGGGTTGGCGGTGACGGTGAGCTAGGTAAGGTGATGGCGGCAGTCGTGTAAACACAGGGCAAGGCGCGGTGGCTGGCGCCGCTGATGGCCGTGATGCTGGCGGCGGCGCTGCTGCCTGGGTGCGGGCTGCTCGGTGGCGGCGAAGAGGCGACACCTGCGCCCGAGGCCGGCGAAGCCGCGGCAGAGGGTGGCGGCGCGTCGAGCGACCTGGCGAACCAGGTGCAGGACCTGTTCGACCAGCTCCAGGTGGAGAAAACGGCCAAGTCGGCGCTGGAGACGGAGCTTGCCGCGGCAAAGACCGAGTTGGCGGCGTACAGGACTGGCGCGGTGCTGCCGGAAGGCGTCGAACCGACGGCCACGCCGACGCCGCTCATCTCGTTGGAGCGCGCGGGGCTCGTGGTGATACGGTACGCGCAGAATGACACATCGGTCTATGGCCCGGACTTCGAGAACCTTCCGCTGATCTGGGAGGTGGAGCATTCGGAGGCGTGGGAGGAGTTCTACTACGTCAATCTGAAGTTTAAGTTCGCCGGGCGGACCTCGTACATCCCCGGCACAGAGCAGTTCATCGTGGACAAGACGGGCAAGGTGGAGTTCCGGCAGGTTTTGACGTTGCCGCGGGAAGACGTGCCGGAGCCGGTGACCGCGCCCTCTCCGGAGTAGCCGTCCGCCTCGACCGCCCACGTCACCCTGTGCGATGGGCAACGTGCGCCCGTATGATTGGAACAAACACACCTGAGCGTTCGTTCTAATCCACAGAGGGCAAATGGCCCTACGTTCTCAGGAGGAACTCAGGTGAAGAGGATCTTGCAGTTATTCGTTCCAATGGTGTTGGGCGCGGCGGTGCTGGCGGCCGTGGCCTGTTCGAAGAGCGAGCCGGTCAGCCCGACGGCGACGCCGGGCGCCGACAGGCCGACCTCCAGCAGCGATACGCCGACGCCGGTGGCGGAGCCGACCCTGCCCGAGATCGAGATGGTGCGGGCCCTGGCGCCGATAGATAACGTGACCATCAATGTGGCCGAGTCGTTCCCCGTGCAGTACTTCTTGCACGTGACGTCCGGCCTGCCCAGCGGCTGCGCGAAGTTCGACGACTACGAGGTGGCCCGCGATGAGGATACGGTCCAGGTAACGGTGTGGAACCTGGAGCCTGCTCCGAACCAGCAGGCCGCCTGCACGATGATCTATGGCATCGTGGAGACGAACATCGCCCTGGGGAGCGACTTCGACCCGGGGAAGACGTACGCAGTATCGGTGAATGGGATGAAGCTGGAGCTGAAGACGGAGGGCACGGCCGGCCCTGGCCCTTCCGAGGTGGGCGAGATGGCGCGCGTGCCGGCGCCGATCGAGGACCTGTCCATCGCGATGACCAAGTCGCTGCCGCCGCAGTACCTTCTCCATATCACATCAGGGCTGCCGGGAGGCTGCGTGAAGTTCGACAACTACGAGGTGGTCCGCGAGGGTGACGCGGTGCGCGTGTCGGTGTGGAACCTGGAGCCGGTGGCGCCGGTGCCTTGCACCCTCGAGTACGGCTACCAGGAGACGAGCATCAACCTGGGGAGCGATTTCGAGGCCGGGAAGAGCTACACCGTCTTTGTGAACGACAAGCAGATAGAGCTGAAGGGCCAGGGTGCGGCGAAGGATCTGCCGACCCTGGAAGTCGAGGTCGGCGCGCAGGTCGCGCTGGAGCAGGGGCAGTCGGTGCAGTTCAGCGCGGACGGCCCCAAAGTACAGTTCCTGGAGGTCATCGAAGACTCCCGATGCCCGAAGAACACGGTGTGCATCCGCGCGGGGTCGGCGACGGTGCTGGTAGGCATCTCGGGGGCGGGGCAGTTCCCGCGGTTGGCGGAGCTGAAGCTGGTCCCGGAGGCGCAGGACGCGTCGTCGGCACTGTTCGGGGACTACACCGTCAGGCTGATTGCACTCGACCCCTATCCGGAGGCGGGTGAGCCTGGCGAGGAACCGGCGTCCGCCGGGTTCAAGGTCGTCATGGTGCAAGTCACCAAGCCGTAGGCGGCTCCTAGGAGATTTCGCGTTGCGAGGGGCCCGACACCGTCGGACCCCTCGCTGTTTCATGAGCGCATGCGCAGGGCCTCATGCGCCTCATTTTCGCGTTTCAGTTAGCATACGTGAGCATCGGCGGGACGGTATTTGCTCGTAGTTGGGTGCGGACGCGAGGCGGGGCAAACGGTCGTTGAAAGGGTCGTCGAGATTGTTATCGTTGAGAAAGAGGTGGTGGTGGAGAAGGAGAAACCCGTTTTAGTTGAGAAAGAAGACTTAGAAGCATGGGCCAGCGGATGGGGCCGAGACCCCATCCGCTGGCCCATCATGCTCTCAAGCCTTTCTGGAGAGGGCTGGAAAAGCCTCTTTCCACGGAAAGAGGCTTCTCCAGAAGCGTCGCCTAGAGCTTGGTCTTAGTGCGGGCGAGCTTGGCCGGCAGGAAGGCGGTGTTCTGCACGATGCGGAAGGGCTGCTTCTTGTGGGCCTTGTCCTCGTCCAGCTCGACCCAGTTGCCGTCGGGGTCCTGCATGTAGAGGCCCTTGAGCTTCTTGCCGACGGCGACGGGCGGGTTGAGCGGCTTGCCGCCCAGGCTGATGAGCTTCTTCCAGGTCTTCTCGATATCGTCCACGATGAAGGCGACATGGCAGGCGCCGATGGCGGCGCGCTTGTGCATCTCGGCGTCCGAGCGCTTCTCGCTCTTGGGGCGCTTGTACTCGATGAGCTCGACGGAGGTGCCGTCCACGCCGGACACGAAGGCGGCGCGCACCTTGACGTTGGGGTAGCCCAGCCACTGCGATAGCTCCTTGCCCTCGGCGTCCACGACCATGCTGGCGTGGAGACCCAGGCCGTCGCAGTAGAACTTCAGTGAGCGGTCGAGGTCGGAGACCACCAGGCCGGTGTGGTTGAAGGTGACGGGCATGGTCTCCTCCTGTGTGTGTCGGCGCGTGCGTGCGCCGGAGATTGAACAGCGGTAATAATATCCTATGGGCCCTTGGTTGCACAATGTTGCTTGGCAAGCTTTCACCCCACCTCAATCTTTCCCCCCCCTTTTTTTCAAGGGGGAGGAGATGCCCCGCCTCCCTTCCCCCTTCGAGGGGAGAAGGCTTAGGATGGGGGTGATTCTAGGAGGTGACAAAAATGCTAGGTGATCTGAAGGGTAGGGTAGCCATCGTGACGGGCGGGGCGAGCGGGATAGGGGTGGGCATCTGCAAGGCGCTGGCGGAGCAGGGCGCGGCGGTGGTGGTGGCGGACCTCAATGAGCAGGGTGCGGCGGCGACCGCGAAGCGGCTCGCGGGGGACGGCGCGAAGGCGTCGGCGGTGGGCGTGGACGTGACGAAGCGGGACTCGATAGAGGGGATGGTGGCGGGGACGCTCCGAAAGCACAAGCAGGTGGACATCCTGGTGAACGACGCGGGGATCATCGGGGCGCCGGGCTGGTGGGAGCGCGAGCACGATTCCGACGAGGACTGGCAGAAGGTGTTCGAAGTGAACGTGCGGGGGCTGGTAATGTGCTCGCAGGCGGTGACGCCCCACATGCTGGAGCGCGGGTATGGCAAGCAGGTCAACATCGCGTCCATCGCGGCGCGGCGCGGCGGGGAGGTGCCGTCCTACTGCGCGTCGAAGGCTGCGGTGGTGAACTGGACGCAGTCGCAGGCCGCACGGCTTGCGCTGCACCACGTGAACGTCAACGCCATCTGCCCGGGGCTGCTGTGGACGCCGATGTTCGAGAAGCTGGCCGACAGATACTCCAGCCACAGCGTGCGCAAGGCGTACCGCGGGAAAAGGGGGCGCGAGCTGTTCGAGTACATGGTGCAGGAGTGGATACCGATGAAGCGGGAGCAGACGCCGGAGGACATCGGCAAGCTGGCGGCGTTCCTGGCATCCGATGATGCGAAGAACATCACGGGCCAGGCCTTCAACGTGGACGGCGGGATCTACATGAACTAGGTAAATGGGGGATACCCCTCACCCGTTGGCCCCGATGTCATCTGGGCCAACGACCTTTCCCCCTTCGGCTTCGCTCAGGGCAGGCTCCAGGGGAGAGGAGGCCTTTCAACCCTTCTTCTTTATCGAAGCGACTGGTCTGTGTAAGAGTTGGGGCAATCGGATTCTTTAGCAGGACTGAAAAACCTTGTATACTCAGTGCGTTTGCATCTCAGGTCAACACACCGCGGCCTTTTGAAGGGGCGTAACGAGATTTTCCATATCAGGGGTTCGTGGGCAGCTTGAGGTTCCCTCCGCCCGACGGCAAGAGAATAGCGGCCGCCCTCGCAGTGTTCCTGGCAGCGTCGCTGGCGTTGAACGCGGCGCTACTGGTGGGCCTCACGCCCATCCTAGCGGACTACGTGTGGTACCGGGACGCCCGGGCCTGGGTGAGCAAGAACCTCCTACAGCGTGAGACGGCGGACGTCGCGGCCATCTACCAGACGTCGTCCTACACGCTGCAGCCGTCGGCGCGGTTCGAGCCGACCTACACGCTCGCCGGCCTGTTGCAGCACGGCTACGATGCCGAGCAGATGCGTCAGGACGTGTCGCGGGCGATGTGGCAGGGCCGGATGGAGCGCGGGCCGTTCGACCTGGAGGAGGGGGAGGTGGAGGAGGAGGATAGGTTTTTGCGCATCCGGATAAGCTACGTGACGCAGCCAGGGGTACGCATCCCGGCGTATCTGTTGGAGCCGAAGACGCCACCCCCTTGGCCCGCGGTGCTGGTGGTGCATGGCTGCGGTTATGGCAAGGCGGGCCCCGCGGGGGTCATCGAGGACCAACACCGCAGCATAGGCGTGGAGTTGGCGAATGCGGGGTTCCTGGTGCTGGTGCCGGACCGGCGGGGGTTCGGAGAGCTTCAGCCGGTGCCCCACTACATCGCACCGGACTGCACGGGCGGGTTGCGGGACGGGCGCACCATGCTCAACAGAGATGCCTTCACGCGCTACCACGTGGACCTGCGGTCGCTGGACGTGTTCGACCTGCTGGTGGCCGCGGAGTACCTGTCGTCGCGGGAAGACGTGACCGCGCTGGGCATCGCGGGCCTGTCGGGTGGAGGGGTGGTGGCGCAGTACGTGGCCGGGATGTCGGACGACATCGAGGCGGTGGTGCTTTCCAACTCGATGTCTATTTCGGAGGCGCTGTACAGCCAAGCCCTTGAGGGCGCCGATCCGCCGCCGGCGTCGCCTGCGTTCAACGAGATGCCCAGGACGCCTGGGGAGTGGGCTGCTTGGAGACGGACCGAGGTGCTCAGTGCGTTAGGGACAATCATGGATAGCGTCGCTCTTGTGCCGCTGGTCATGCTACCGCCGAAGGCGGTGCTGGTGCAGTACGGCGACTCGGATGACGTGAACTACCTCCGCGGCGGGCAGAATG
>VGZR01000029.1 GCA_016872515.1 SAR202 cluster bacterium | reverse complement strand
CTCGATTCGCATCAGGCCAGGCTCATCTCGCTAGCCTTCCTCAAGGACCGTGGCCTCGAGCGCGACAAGGACTTCACGGTCAAGCGGTTCAACCCCACCGTCGGCAACGGCAAGAACGGCGATTTCATCAGCGGCGACATGAACGCCCTCAAGGCCGTCCAGCGCGGCCAAGCCGATGCCTCGGCGATGCTAGACCTGAATTGGGACACTTGGACGAAGAACGGCGCCATCAATCCCAGCGACTATCGCTTCCTCGCCACCAGCGAGAAGTCCGACCACTGCGTCTTTGCCTTACGCCAGGACTTCCCCCGCGATGTAGAACAGAAATGGCTCAAGGCGCTGTTCTCGATGAGCTACTACAACCCCAAGCACCGCGAGATGATCAAGCTGGAGGGCCTCACGAAGTGGCTACCTGGCCGCACCAGCAGCTTCGAGCCACTCGTGGACGCCGCTAAAAAGCTCGGTTACTTCGAGGGCCACAAGATTTGAGCCGCCTTCCGCTCTTTCCTGTCACTACCGTCGGCAGCTGGCCCAGGCGACCCAAGCTGCTCCGCGTCCAGCGCCGCAAGCAGCGCAACGAAATCGGCCGGGCCGAATTCGACCGCCTCGCCGACGCCGACGCCCCCGATGTGCTCCGCATCCAGGAGCAAGCAGGCGTGGACGTCGTTTCGGACGGCGAGCAGCGCCGCGATAACTTCTACTCCTTCGTCGCCGATACGCTCGACGGCGTCCGGTTGACCTCCCTCGCCGAGATGCTCGACATGGTCGAGGACAAGGCCGGATTCGAGCGCATCCTTTAGACCCTCGACGTTCCCGCCTACGCCATCCACAACCACACCTGTGTGGGCAAGATCCGCCGCCGGCGACCCCTCGCCGTGGACGAGCTACGCCTCCTCAAACGGCACACCCAGCGACCCGTCAAGGTCACGCTCCCTGGCCCGCACCTGCCTAGCCGCGCCATGTACGTCGCCCCCGTAACCCGCGAGGCGTATCCCACCAAGGAACACCTCGGCGAGGAGGTCGTAACCGTGCTGCGGGAGGAACTGCGCGACCTGGTTGCCGAGGGCGCCGACTTCGTTCAAGTCGATGAGCCGGTCCTGACCGAGGTGGTCTTCACCCAGGGCCGGACGCGCACGTTCATGTGTGCCTCATTGGCCGCCCGTAAGGACCCGGCTGAGGAGTTGGAGTTTGCCGTCTCGCTTATCAACCGGATCGTCGAGGGGGTCGAGGGCATCCGCATCGGCCTGCACATCTGCCGCGGCAACTGGAGCCAGAACCAGGCGACCCTGCTCCGCGGCAGCTACCACCCCTTGGCAGCCTACTTCACGCGGTTGAACGTTGACCAGCTCGTCCTGGAGTATCCGACAGAACGCGCGGGTGGCAGCATCGCCTTCGACGGCAAGGAGCTCGGCCTCGGCGTCATCAACCCTCGCACCGAGCGCATCGAGTCCCCTGATGAGATTGCCCGCGCTGTCGAGAAAGCGCTGCCGCTCTATCCAGCCGGCCGTCTGTGGCTCAACCCCGACTGCGGCTTCGGCACCTTCTCCAACCGCCCGGTGAACACGGCGCAAGTGGTTGCAAAGAAGCTCGCGGCGATAGTGGCGGCAGCGCAGTTGCTGCGTGGGATGGCTGCCTAGTTCTGCAGCATTCGGTACTTCTCCATCGCCGCCCGGAACCCGGGCATTGCGTCGCGCAGCGTCGCGTCGCTGAAGCAGTAGGCGATGCGGAAGTACCCCGGCATGCCGAACCCGCGCCCCGGCACCGTCAGCACGCCGTGCTGCTGCAGCTCCGTCACGAACGCCACGTCGTCCTTGATTGGGCTGCGCGGAAACATATAGAACGCCCCCTGCGGCTTCACCACCGAGTAGCCCATCTCTGTCAGGTTCTCATAGAGGAAATCCCGCTTCGCCTGGTACTGGCCCACGTCCACCGTCACCACTTGCAGCTTGGCCACGATGCGCTGCATCAGCGCTGGCGCGTTCACGAACCCCAGCGTCCGCGTGCAGAACGTAAGCCCATCCACAAGCTCCTTCTTGCCCTCATAACCCGGGTGCACCGCGACGTACCCGATGCGCTCGCCCGGCAGCGCCAGGTCCTTCGAGTGCGACGTCGCCACGATACTGCGGACGTGCGCCCCCAACACGTGCGGGTACTCCAGCCCATCGAACAGCACCTTGCGGTACGGCTCGTCACTCACCAGGAAGATCTCACGCCCGTACTGCTTCTCCTTACGTTGGATCAGCCTGCCGATCTCCGCGACGACCTGCTTGCTGTACACCACGCCGGTGGGATTATTGGGCGAGTTCACCAGCACGATGCGCGTCTTGGGCGTGAATGCCTTCTCGAAGGCCGCCATGTCGGGGTAGAACGACTCGTCCGGCGGCACGACGCGGCACGTCCCGCCATGGTTGTCGGCGTAATAGACGTACTCCACGAAGTAGGGCACGAAGATGATGACCTCGTCCCCCGGGTCCAGCAGTGTCTTGCACACCACGTTCAACGCCCCGCCCGCTCCGCACGCCATCACCACCTCGCTCCCCGTGATGTGCAGCCCTGTCTCCCGCGCCAGCTCCGCCGCCACCGCAGCCCGCGTCTCGGGGTAGCCCGCGTTCGGCATGTACCGGTGCGAACCCGGCACGGGGCGTTCGGCGATGCGCCGCAGCTCCGCATCGAACTCCGCAGGCGGCTCGATGATGGGGTTTCCCAGCGACAGGTCGAACACCTTGTCCTCGCCTAGCCGCTTCTTCAGCGCGATGCCCTCCTCGAACATCCGCCGTATCCACGAGCCCTGCTCCATGTGGGCCTTCACCTTTTGCGCGATGGCCAACGTGTCCTCCTGGTTTCGCTTATCTCCCGCTTGAACTATTTCTAGAAGGAGGGCGGGATATCCTCCTCTCCCCTTCGCGGGAGAGGCCTATGAGTCCCGATGCAATCGGGACGAATTGGGTGAGGGGTTTGATTGACCGGACTGTACCCACGCCGCACGGCCCTGTCAACCAGCCTCGACTCACATTGCCTTGACACGCCCTAGTCATGGGAAATACGCTACCATTGCCCCCATGGGCTCGTAGCTCAGTGGTAGAGCGGTCGGCTCATAACCGATTGGTCGCAGGTTCGATCCCTGCCGAGCCCACAACGTCGCGAGAACCCAGTGGCCCTTGTAAAGGGCAATCTGTTATCTCGAAAGGGTAGAGTAGGGAAGCGTGACCTCCTTGCACGGCCATCGGCCCACGCGGGCCGAGATAGACCTGGGCGCCCTGGAGCGCAACTTCCTGGCGCTGCGCGCGCACCTCGGCGCCATAGTGAAGATTCTGGCCGTCGTCAAGGCCGACGCCTACGGCCACGGCGCCGTCCCTGTCTCCCAGCGCCTCGAGGCTGTGGGGGTGGACGCCTTCGGCGTCGCCATGGCCGAGGAGGGCATCGCCCTCCGCGAGGCGGGCCTGCGCTCGCACATCCTTGTCTTCGGCGGCCACTTCCCCGGCCAGGAGGCGCTGGTCATACAGCACAACCTCACTCCCGTCGTGTACAGCCTCGATGCCCTCCGCGCTCTTGATGCCGCCGCGTCGCGGATGGGCCGCCCGGTACCCTACCACCTCAAGCTGGACACCGGCATGGGCCGCCTCGGCCTCCACCCGAATGACGCCGTCCGCTTCCTCGTCGAGGCCAGGAAACTCAAGAGCGTCCAGCTTACCGGCGTGATGACCCACCTCTCATCCGCCGAGGAAAATGACCAGTCTTTCACCGACCTTCAGGCCGAGCGCTTCCGCCGCGCCTTCTCGCAGATCGAGGCCGCGGGCATCGCCGTCCCGTTGCGCCATGCCGCCAACAGCGCCGCCGCCCTCTTCCGGCCTGACATCCGCTTCGATATGGTCCGCGCCGGCCTCATCCTCTACGGCATTGCTTCTAGCCCCAAGGGGACGGGCATCGCCGCCGCGCCGGTCATGTCCTTCAAGACCTGCATCAGCTTCCTCAAACGTGTCCCGTCCGGCACCCCCATCAGCTATGGCCGCTCCTTCGTGGCAACGTCCGAGAGCCTTATCGCCACGCTCCCCGTCGGCTATGCCGACGGGCTCCAGCGCCGCCTTTCCAACAAAGGCCACTCCATCGTCCGTGGACGCCTCGCCCCCATCGCGGGGAACGTCACCATGGACTCGACCCTCATAGACGTGACCAACGTCCCAGGCGTCGCCGTCGGCGACGAGGTGGTGCTCGTTGGCCGACAGGGGGAACAACGCATAGGCGCCGAAGAGGTCGCCCAGGCCATCGGCACCATCCCTTACGAAGTCACCTGCGCCATCAGCAAGCGCGTCCCCAGGGTGTACCTCTAGCCATCACGTTCCGTCCGAAGCGGTGAACGTTTGCCCCGCATGAGTTAACCACAACCGTAAGTATGGCAGGCCGGAAAGAAAAAGCCCCCGATGAGAGCGCATCGGGGGCCACGAGGAGGAGCCAGTGCGCTGCCTTGTGGGCCCCCTTTTGAGGAAGGCGGTAAGGGTTGGGCACTGGCAGTCAGGATACTACCACTGGGTGTGGGACAATGCAATACCTCCACAAGATATTGGTCGTGATTGCTGACGAACGGATATTCGGAAGGCGGTGGAGTGGCACAGGAACGGCGGTGCTCTCTTGAATAACGGCAGCTGCAGGCTGCGGATAGAGGGGCGGTGGGAAAGCTAGGGGAACGAAACAAGGAAGTGTGAGTAGACTGTGGGCATCTCGCCTCGGGACAGTCTAGCCCTTAGAGCCGCTGGCGATCCGCCGCTCGTCGTTGTTCCACCACTCGTCGAACAGCACGACCGCGTTGACGTAGTGGATGAGTAGAGCGACGCCCCAGAACAGCAGCGGCAGGAAGAACCACAGCGTCTCGTCGTCCAGCAGGAAGAAGGTGAGTGCGTTCCAACCGCTCAAGAACCCGTTGGCAGCGGTGTAGGCGATGAGGTGGTACATGAAGGAGCGGTTGGAGCGCTTTCGCTCGACCTCTTTGCGGATGGTGATGTACCGGGCGAGTTCTTGGACCTGTTGTTTGTTCATGGTTCTCCGCTTTCGGTTCTCACCACGCTGACTTTCGCTCGAGCACGTCGCGGGCGGAAATCGTAATCCTCTTACCCTGCCTCCGCCGCCTCAGTGTTTTCGCCCATTACATGCTAGACGCTTTGCGCTCGATTCATCAATGACTATACCGCGCAGTCCGCACCTAGTTTCGCCCCTATCCTGGTGTTGACGTCACCCCCGGCCTAAGTGAGAATGGACAGACGCATGTTCCGCTACCGCTTCCCTGTCGTTGCCCCTGTGTTCGCTGTGGTGCTGTTCTTCCTCGCGACCCTCGCCGCCTGTTCGGATAACGTGGATAGCTGCGCCACCTCCACGCAGGTCTCCATCACCGCCGTCAGGCCACAACCGACCGCATCTGCCGCCTCGGACAAGACGGCCGGCAAACCCGTCCGCCTCTTCCTGGCCGCGGGCGACTTCGCCGTCGGTCACAACCGCATCCCCTTCGCCATGCTTGGAGAGGCCGGCCCGCTCCGCCAGCCCAGCGCCGTCGCCGCATTCACCCCCAGCGGCGCCTCCAGCGCCACGGTCTGCGCCGATGCCACCTTCCACCCCTGGCCGCTTGCGCAGGTCGGCGTGTACTCCGTCGAGGTGGACCTGGACAGGGCAGGCCTGTGGACCATCGAAGCCACGACGACCCTCGACGACGGCACCTCCGTGACCAGCATTGCCCAGTTCGAGGTTAGGGAGCAGAGCCTTTCCCCCAGCTTGGGGGCGCCCGCGCCGCGCACGGTCAACAAGACCGGCGCTGGCGTCGCTGACCTCCGCCAGATCTCCTCCGACCCGGAGCCCGACCCAGACCTGTATCGCACGACCGTCGCACAGGCCATCGCATCCGGCCTTCCCACCGTTGTCAGCTTTGCCACGCCCGCCTACTGCCAGACCCTTACCTGCGGCCCCCAGCTTTCGGTCCTCTCCGCCATGAAAGATGAGTACGCGGGCCGCGTCAATTTCATCCACATCGAGGTCTTCGACAACCCCGCCGAGATGGGCGGCGATGTCACCAAGGGTATCCTCTCGCCCCACCTCGCCGAATGGGGACTCGTATCCGAACCCTTCACCTTCGTCCTTGACGGCCAGGGCATCGTCCGCGCCAAGTTCGAGGGCTTCGTCACGCAGGACGAGCTTTCTGTATCTGTCAACAAGGTTCTCGAAGGGTAACCCGCGCCTTTGGCCAGGCCCGTTGCCACCCTTGCGCTTTCCTCCCTAGCCGCCCTTCTAATCAGCACCCTCGCCGCGCCGCAACTTCTGGCCCAAACCCCGCCGGTCGAGATGTACCGTGGCCGGCAAGGTCCCTACGAGTTAGCGCTGTCTATCCTTCCTGAGACGCCCGTCGTCGGCCTCGTTCACTTCGTGGTCACCCTAAACGACGCCGAGTCGGGCCAGCCCGTCACCGATGCGGAACTGCTTGTAGTCGTGGACGATGCTGAGGGCAAGCCCACGTATCAATCCCTCGCCCTCAATTCACCCGCCGACCGCCTGGGCTACCAGGCGAACTTCACCTTCGAACGGGCAGGGGAGTGGACGGTCCGCGTACGCGTCACCGAAAAAGAGCGGGGCGAAGCCAAGTTCTCTATTCCGCTGACTGTCGGCGAGGTCGCGCTCGGCCCCGGCCTAGCCGGCACCTATATCTGGCTGCTCGTGGTCGTCGTCCTAGTCGGCGGCGCTTTCCTTATCTTCCGCTCCGCCCGGCTCCGACGGCCGTAGGGGCGCACGGCCGTGCGCCACTACTACACATCCTCCAGCAATTCACTTTCGCTTTGACCTGCTAGCGGAGGAGGGCGGCCGCTAGTCCGCCAACCTGTCCGCCACCAACACGTCGCCCTCTTGGTGGAACGTCACCTCGACCACCTCGCCCAACACCATATGCTCTCGCAGGTGCGACGGCGTGAACTCCAGGGTCTTCCGCGCCTCGAACACCCATGTCCGCCCTTCGGCGTCTCGCACCGTCAGCGTCTCGATCTGGAGCAGGTCTCGCGACTGCACGTCCATGATTTCGCCCCGCACAGCCTGCGGCGCAACCTGAGTGCCTGACGCACCCTCTCCACACCCCGACAGAGCAGCAGCCATCGCCACCACTAGCACTGAAACCAGGGGCCAGCCCCGAATATCCGATATCACATTACCCAACCTGATATGAGTCACCGGCTATTATACCCATCGGATCTTTCGGCAGATTATTAACCGTCGTCTAAAACTTGTCTAAAAACGAATTGACGCTCGGCCTCACCCACCCATAAAGTTGGTCTAAGGGAGGTGGACGATGGCCCACAAGCATTCGCCTCGCATATTTCTTGCTATAGGAACCGTACTCATGGTCCTGACGTTGGCGTTGCCCCATGCAGCCTTCGCGTCCCAGCCGGGCGCATCGCCAATGGCTGTCGTGGTCGCCGACGCGCAGGGGCTTGGCAGCTCCCCGGAAACCCGCGACCTCGCCATTTCATTCGTCGGCCTCGTCGCCAACCTGCGCGACGATCAACGCTTCGCCTTCATCAACCTCGAGCGCCCGTCTCTCGTCCTTGGGCCTGTCCCCGGCGGCGTAGGCCCCGACTTCCAGAAAGTACAGGATGAGGTCGCCTCCCAACTGTCCTCAGCCCCATCCACCACGGGTGGGGATCTCTACAACGCCCTCGCCGGGGCCCACGGCCTCATGGGCCTGGAACAGGCCTCACCCGGCTCCTCCGTGTACCTCCTGCTCGGTGAGCAGACCGCCCAGGGCGAGGTCGGGATCCGCACCCGCATCGCCCCGCTCCTCGCCGAGTTCGTCAAGGACGGCTGGGCCGTTCACACTGCCATCCCGCCGGACGCCTCCGCCTCTGTGACTTCCCTCGCGAGTGGCATCGCCTCCGACACCGGCGGGCAGCGCTTCACCCTCTCCATCCCCAACGGCTTCCAGACCCTCGCCGCCTCCATCATGCGCGATTCTGCCAAAGGCTCCCTCCAGGGCTTGGCCGAGCGTGTCCTCGACTCCAATGCCGTGCTCTCTTCTGCGCTCGACGTGCCTCCGGGCACCCGCGACACCACCATCGTCTTCTTCAAGCAAGACGGAGCAGGCTCGCTGCGCCTCACCAACCCGGAAGGCCTGGAGCCGCAGGGCGGCCCCGGCGCCTACTACATCGTTGACACCCCTCACGTCGTGCTGTGGCGCCTCATCGAGCCGGCCGCCGGTGCTTGGCGGGTTGACGCCACAGGCCTCACCGGCATCCTGTCGGTGATGAGCTTCTCGTCCAACCGCTACACCCTGCGGTTGGCATCCTCCGCGTCATTGCCCATCGAGGAGCCGGTCACCCTCGTCGCCTACGCCGCGGAAGGGCAGCGGCCTGTCGTGCTGGACGGCGCGGAGATGTCCGCCCATGTCCGCATCTCCGACGGCACCACCGTCGTGTATAAGATGAACGACGACGGCCTAGCCGGTGACCCCGTCGCCAACGACGGCTACTTCTCCGTCGCCGTCCCGCCGCTGACCGCAGAAGGTGACTACTTCGTTGAACTTGTGCTCTCGTGGCCTGAGTTCGGCCACCAGATCTCGTCTCAGGCCGCCTTCTCGGGTCGCAGCTTCCCCTCGCTCGAAATCAGGCCGCTTCCCCTGGGCGACCTCACCCCCGGCCAGCGCACCAAGGTCGGCACCGCCTTCGTCAACGTGGACGGCGAGCCGTTCCCCATAGATGCGGACCAGATCGCGTGGCAGGTAGCCTCAGCTGGCGAGAAGGGTACCATCGAGTTCGAGCCACAGCGCACCTCCAACAGTGGCCGCGCGTGGCTCTTCGACATCTACTTCACTCCCGCCGCGGGCGGCTCCCACAACCTCTCCTTCCTCCTCAGCCTCGACTACGCCGGGCGCGCTCACGTCCATGTCTCCGGTTCCATCCTCGTCAATGCCCTGGCGCCTCTAGCCGTTGGATCTGCGCCCGCCGCCGTGGAAACCCAGCCTGTCGCCCAGCCAGCGAACTCCTCTGTCCTGCCAGTCGCTTCTCCAGTGTCCGAAGGCTTCCAGTTCCCCTGGTGGACACTGGCCATACCCGTCGCCCTCCTAGCCATCGGTGGAACCTCCTACACTGCTTGGGTCCTGCGCACCAAGCCGCACGGCTTCCTCTACAACGATAAAGAAGAGCTCGTCGTCAACTTCGCAGCCATCAAGCGCCACCCTGCGCTCAAGTTCTTGTTCCCCAGTTCCGTGTTCGGCAAGGAGCTGAAAGTCCCTGGCCTTGAGGGCGTCGTCTTCGGCTTCACGGGCAACCGCGTCTCCTTGCGCTCCCGCCGCACCCAGGCCGGTGTCCGCGTCAACAACGAGCCTTTGTCGCGGCCCGCGCCCGTCTACAACAAGACCTGGATCGGCACCCACGGCAGGCTTTACAGCTTCCTGGCCTCTCGGCCAAGGTCAGAGCCGGCTACCGCTGACGACTAAAACGCTCACGGCTGTGAAACAAGAGGGGCCAGGCAGTCCGCCTGGCCCCTCTTGCACTCACCCCGTCCTGAGGTCTTCTCCTACTCCTCCACGATAGTGATGGTGTCTATCGTGTCGGCGGGCCTAACTTCTTTCTGGTCGTCTGGCTGACGTGGCGACAATGCCCGTATGACGAACATCCCCTCCACGACCTTCCCGAACACCGTATGGCATGACGTGCCGGGCGCTGCGCAGTCCTTCGGCGAGCCGTCTGGGTTCAGCCCGTCCAGTTGAGGCTGCGGCGTGTAGATGATGTAGAACTGACTGCCGTTGGTGCCCTTGCCATTGACCAGGCCCCGGTTCGCCATCGCGACCATGCCCGGTTCGCTGTGCCGGGCCATGGGGCTGAACTCGTTGTCGAACGCGTAGCCCGGCCCGCCTTTTCCGGTGCCTGTCGGGTCTCCCGTCTGCGCCACAAAGCCCCCGATGACACGGTGGAAGATCACCCCGTCGTAAAAGCCTTCACGTGCCAAAAAGACAAAGTTGTTCACGGTCATCGGCGCCTCTTTGGCGAACAACTCGATGACGAACTCGATGGCGCCCTTCGTCCGCACGACCGCGCGGTACTTCTTGTTCGGGTCAATCACCATCGCCGGTGGCTCAGTCCATTGCTTCACGTTGGTTTTCTCCGCTTCGGTTAGGAACTGGCCGCTCTTTTGCTCTGCAGTCCGCGTCGGAGTTGATGCCGCAGCCTCGGACTCGCTGCCCGACGCCGTCTCCTCTTCGCCGCCGCCGCATGCCGCGGCCAACGCCATCACCAGCACCGCCATGCCCACCAGAGCCAACACCGCAGGAAGTCGTCGTGTCAGCATGGGTCTCTACTCCCTCTCTAGTCTGGATTGCTCCGGGACCCGACCCTAAGATCGAGCGCCGCGACAGGCCGGAATTGACCGGCCCAATTCTACAACGGCAAGCCCTATCGCGCCACAAGTGCCAGAGAGAGGGTAGGGAAGGGCGGTAAACCTCCTCTCACCTGAAGCCTGCCCTGAGCAAACTCGAAAGGGGAGAGGCCTATGACCCTTCTGTCGAAGGGTCATAGGGTGAGGGGTATAAGCCTTACTAGCTTTCCAGCGCCCCGAAGCAGGCCGCCATGATGCTGGACACGTCTATCCCGTACTCCTTGTACAAGTCAGGCTGGCTTCCCGACTGCCCGAACCGCGTCACTCCCAGCGGAAACACCCGCGTGTTCAATGCGCCGCCCAGCCATGCCAGCATGTGCGGATGCCCGTCCAGCACCGTCACCACCGGCCCCTTCCGCTCCGCCGGCGGCACCACATCCGCCAGGAACGGCGCCGTCCTTGGTCCGGAATGCATGGCTCCGCGCACCGACTCCTGGAACCGCCGGTACAGCGGCCCAGGCCCAGGCACCGCGATGACGTTCGCCAGCACGCCCTCCTCCTCCAGCCGCTTCGCCGCCTCCACCGCCTCCGGCACCATCGCCCCGCACGCGAAGACGTGCACCGCGTTCTCGCCCGGTGCATAGCCAGGCACGCCGCTCCGGTCCACCAGCCGGTACGCACCAGCCAGCACCTGCCGTCGCAGCGCCTCCTCGGCCTGGGGACCATCCGGGCGCCGGAACAGGCTCTGGTCGATCTTCTTCGTGCTCAGCCGGAGATAGGTGGACTCCTTCCTCTGCCGTATCTGCTCCAGCCCCGACAGGACGATCCACTCCAGCTCCTGCCCGAAGCACGGCTCGTAGTACGAAACCTCCGGCAGCTCCAGCCCGATGGACGGCGTGATCTCCGACTGGTGCGCGCCGCCCTCCGGCCCGAGACTCACACCCGAAGGCGTCCCCACGAAGATGAACTTCCCGCCCGCATAGACGCTGTAGTACAGCGCGTCCAGCCCACGCCGCACGAATGGGTCGTACAGCGTCCCGATGGGGAACAGCACCTCGCCCAGCATCTCGTGCGTCAGGCCAAGCTGCCCCAACATCATGAACAGGTTGTTCTCCGATATGCCCAATTCGATGTGCCGGCCCCGTGGGATCTCCTCCCAGTTCAGCGCCCGCTGGATGCCCTCCTCCGGCATCGGCGGCACCACCCGCCGTGTCCACACCCCCACCTTGTTGATCCAGCCGCCCAGGTTCGTCGAGCTCGCCACGTCCGGGCTGACCGTCACCACCCGCTCCGCTGTCTCCGGGATGTTCCGCGCGATCTCCGTGAGGATGAGCCCGAATATCTGCTGTGTGGACATCTTCCCCTGGTACGACCGCCCGAACCCCGCCGGCACAGGCGTCTCCGCCTTCACCGCCGTCTGCTTCGGCGGCTCCCGCAACCGCTCCTTTACCTCGGCGCACAGCTTCCCCTCCGGCGTTGCGGAGTCCAGCGGCGCCCACACCGACTCGGCCGAGATGCCCAGCTCCGCCCGCAGCTGCTCCATCTGCTGGTCCGACAGCAGGACCGAGTGGTTCTGCGGGTCGCCCACCGACGGCAGGTTCCACCCCTTCAGCGTGTATGCGAACACCACGCTCGGCCCGTCGTACTGCTCCGTCTGCGCCAACGCCTCCCGCAGCATCGCGAAGTCGTGCCCGCCCAGGTTCCGGAACAGGTGCTGCAGCTCCTCATCGGTCCACTGGCTGATGAACCGCGCTAGGTCCTTCGGCTGTGAACTGGCCCTCGGCAGCCACTCCCGCAGCGCCTGCGGCGACACACGCAGCAGCCGCTGGTACAGCTCGTTGGACATCTCGTCTATACATTCGCGCAGAAGCTCCCCGTGGGGCATCGCGTACGCCGCCTGGAGCCGTTTCCCATACTTGACGTCCACCACGTTCCAGCCGTTCGCCGCGAACATCTGTCGCCACGCCTTCACCCGGATGCCAGGGATGATGCGGTCGAGGCTCTGCCGGTTCAGGTCCACCACCCACAGCAGGTGGTTCAGCCCGTGCATCGCCGGCTCCGCGATGGCCTCCCACACCGACCCCTCGTCCAGCTCCGCGTCGCCCACCAGGCTGATGTACCGCCGCGCCGGCCCGTCCGGCGCGCCCGTGTGCGTCCGCACGTAGTCCTCCACCAACCTCCCGAAGTTCGGCGCCACCGCGCCCAAGCCCACCGAGCCGGTCGAGAAGTCCACGCTGTCCGGGTCCTTCGTCCGGCTGGGGTACGCCTGCAGCCCGTGGAACTGCCGCAGCGTCTTCAGATAGTGGGGGGCGAGGTTCCCCAGCAGGTACTGGATGGCGTGAAACACCGGCGACGCGTGCGGCTTCACCGAGATGCGGTCGCCCGCGCGCATGAAGTCGAAGTAGAGCGACGTCATCACCGTCACCACCGACGCGCTCGACGCCTGGTGGCCACCCACCTTCAGTTCGTCCGCGTGCTCCCGCACCCGGTTCGCGTGGTGGACCATGTTCACCGAGAGCCACAGCACACGCTGCTGCACCTTCTCCAGCAGTTCGTCCCGCTCGCTCTGCCGTTCCGTCTGTGCAGGCGTCTTCAGCGCCATCGCTAGCCTTTCTCCTCCCACGTTTCCGGTCAAGTATAGCACCCGCCCTTCTGTACCCTGAACCAGCCAGGAAAGAGCCATGCGCTTCGTATCCTCTAGATTGGGCCTTTACCTATCAAAGGGTGGCTACGGGATAAGAACTTGCGTCTCATCGGATCGTTGAACCCCTCATGGGAAGACCTGAGTGAGGGCTGGTGGTGAAGACATCAATAAGCAAGAGGCTACCCCTTTGTCATTCTGAGGCCCGCCGCAGCGGGACCGAAGAATAGGGTTCCCTTAGCCGAGGCTTATCACTCTAGCGGAGCACGTAGCCTGCACACTGCTTATTCTTAGGTCGTCGGCCACAATCTCCGCCTCAGAATGACAGGCAAGGCCTCTTTCCTCGTCGCCCTGGAACCCTTCGGCTACGCTCAGCGTAAACTCCGCGAAGGGTATTGCAGGGCGGTTGCCCACGAGGCCCATCCTGTGATTTCTTGATGCGCTAGAAGGGTAGAGAGGGATCGTCTCCGCGTTCCATCCAGCGGAGAATGCCTTCCCAATGCTCTTCTGCTGACTTTTCGCATCGTCTACGCCCGCGTGCGTTCCGTTCCCGTCGCGCGTAACCCAGTGGGCATACCCCGAAGCCGGACCCGAAACTCCTGGTTCGGTGGATCAGGCAACCGTGCGCGAAGGAGGCAGCCATGCGTGCGCTTGCTCGTCTCGATCCCAGAGTCGCCCGGCGTTCCCCGCTCATACTACCCATCATCGCCATCACTGCGGCTGCCGCCGTCGCCCTGGCAACCGCCGCCGTGGCGCAGGCGGGTGTCTGGAGTGCCGCCACACAGCAGGACCAGTTCACCGCCTCAGACGGCGCGGCCAGCGACCTTTTCGGCGCTTCGGTGGCCGTCTCCGGTGACACCGCCGTCGTCGGGGCCTACCTCGACGGCGTCCCTGTGGACGCCGCCATCACCGGCCTCGTCGGCTTCCGCACCGGCCGCTCCGGCGGCTCCGCCAACCTCATCTCCGCCATGACGGCCATCCGCCGCGCCACCGGCGTCCTCGACGTCTCCATAGACCCGCCGCGCAGCGCAGGCGAGATGACGATCTACCAGTTCACCGTCACCTACACCGACAGCGAGGGCAAGATCTCTCGCGGCGTCGTCATCGTCCGCAGGGGCGGCGAGCGCGAGTAGCAGATAGAGTGCTATAAAGGAACGTAGAGGAGCGGTCATCTGACCGCCCCTCTGGTTTTACCCCGAACATGCGGCCCACTGGAGGCATTCCCTCCTCTCCCCTTGCGGGAGAGGCCTTTGTACCGACTGGTCGGGATAAAGGGTGAGGGGAACTCCGATGCCGCAGGGCAAAGCCCCTACAGGTACCCCTTCGCCCAGCCCAGGCCCACCGCCGTGTTCCCCGCCGGCTTGTACTCGCACGACACATACCCGTCGTAACCCAGCTCGTCGAGCCGTTTGAACAAGAACGGATAGTTGATCTCGCCCGTCCCCGGCTCGTGCCGTCCCGGGTTGTCCGCGATCTGGATGTGCTTGATGAGGGCCAGGTTCCGCTCGATGGTCCGTGCCAGGTCGCCCTCCATGACCTGCATGTGGTAGGCGTCGTACTGGATGAACAGGTTGTCCGACCCGGCGGCCTTGATGACCTCCGCCGCCTGCGCCGTGTGGTTCAGGTAGAAGCCGGGGATGTCCACCGTCGTGTTGATAGGTTCCGTCACCAGCCGGACGCCGTGCTTCTTCGTCTCCCGTGCCGCGGACCGCATGTTCTCCACGAACGTCGCCCGCAGCGTGTCCGGCGCCACGCCCGGCGGCGCGATGCCCGCCAGCGCGTTCACCTGCGGGCAGCCCAGCGCCTTGGCGTACCCGATGGCCCTGCCCACGCCATCCTGGAACTCCCCCACCCGGTCCGGGTGGCAGCCGATGCCGCGCTCGCCCGCCTTCCAGTCGCCTGCGGGCATGTTGAACAGCACCTGCTTCAGCCCGTGCCGCTGCAGCCGTTCGGCCAGTTCCTCTGGCCGGTAGTCGTACGGCAGCAGGAACTCCACCGCCTTGAAGCCCGCCTTCGCCGCCTCGCCGAACCGCTCCAGGAACGGCACCTCGTTGAACAGCATCGTCAGATTCGCGGCTAGCTTGACCATCCAACACCTCCTAGACATCTCTGGAGAACCTCTTTCTGGGTGGAAAGAGGGTTCTCCTATCCTCTCCAGAAAGACCATGTACTATAGCCCGAGCCATGGGGTGACTTCACCCCATGGCTCGGGCTATGCTGCAAGGTCTTCTTGAAGGAGTCTGTGGGAACTTCTTCTGCCTAGAAGGAAGTTCCCCCAGGGGCGTCTAAGAGGCGCTGGATGTCACGCGAAGGTCAGCGCCCGCTTGGGGTTGCTGATGAGGATCTTGTCGATCAGGCCCTGGTCGAAGCCGCGCTTCCTCAGCCGCGGCACGACGTTGTCCAGGACATGGGCGATGCCCTTGCCGCCGTACTTGGTGAGTTGGTGACGGAAGTTGGCGTCGTGCGAGATCAGCACCTGGTCGGCGAACCCGTTCTCCACCAGGAACCCGATCTGGTCCATCTGCTGGATGTCGTTGGTCGTATTCTTGTCCACATACTTGCCCATGTACTTGATGTTCGAGTCCTCATACACGCCCAGGTGGTCGAACTCCAGGAAGCAGCCCGACGCGGCCAGCGCCTTCATCGCCCCCTTGTCTTTGATGACCATGCCCAGGTGCGCCATGATGACCTTGCGCGGGTTCGCGCCCGACTCGGCGAGGATCTCGATGATGCCGTGCGGCGACCAGTCGTTGACGCCGGGGTGGATCATGATGGGCGCGCCCGTCTCCACCTGCGCGTTGGCCGACGCCCGCAGCACCTTGCGCTCGTTCTCCGTCAGCGGGTGGAAGTTGCCGACCTCGCCGATGAGCCCGCTCTTGACCCCGCTGTCGCCCACGCCCTCCGTCACGTCCCGCACGATCTTCTCCGTCAGCTGCTCCTCGGTGCGTGTGTCCATGTCCTTGGGGTGCGACAGCGGCACGTAGTAGCTGCCGCCCATGATGATATTCAACCCTGTGGCACGCGAGATCTTCGCCAGCGCCTTCGGGTCGCGGCCGATGCCCATGCTCGTCGCGTCCACCAGCGACACCCCACCGGCGTACCGGTACTTCAGCGCCTCATCTATCGCCACCTCCACGTCATGTATCTGTCCGGTGGCCTTGTTGTGCGACCACCGCGCCGAGATCCCGCCCAGCCGGTCCATCGTCACCGGCGCGTTCACCCACGCCTTCTCACTGGCCTCCTCCGGCTCGACGAAATAGGCCTCCAGGTCAACCAGCAGATGCTCGTGCGTGATGGTGATGCCGAGCTGCTCCGGCTCGATGGCGCCGGTGACCGTCTGAATCCTTCCTGATAGCGGTGACTTTTTCAATCTTGGCATGAGTAGGCTCTTTTCTCGCCCGCCTGTGCTGTAGAGGCGCAGCATGCTGCGCCTCTACACAACCACCCTCGTCGAATCACCTTGTGCGTCCATGTCTTACGCACCGAAAGGGACGAGGTCTAGAACGCGTCCGGCGCCGCCGCGATGGCCTCCAGGTCCTTGTGTGTGTAGGAGCCAAGACTGCGGAAGTTCAGCTCCGTGTAGTTCTTGATCCAACGCATCGCGACCTTCACCGACTTGCGGTACCGCTCCTCCGCCTTCGGGTCGGACTCACCGCCTTCCGCCTTCATCCGCTTGATGATGTCCTCGCACTCCTCGTGCAGCAGGCGCTTCACCAACGCGAAGTCGTGCGCCTCGCCCGTATTTGTGTCCTTGGCCCCGTGCCGGATACGCTGCGCGATCTGCGCCGTGGACATGCGCCCCGTCGCCAGGTCCTCCATCAGCGCTGGATGCACACCAGGCCTGCCCGCAAGGCTGTCTATCCCCTTGGCGCCGCGCCCGTTCAGCCACCCCTCCAAGTACTCGATGACCATGCGGCAGTTCCGCCGCGTACCCTCCACAGTGATGAGCCCCTTCGGCACCTCGACCTTCACCGGATAGTTGTCCGGGTTCGCCATCTCAGGCGTTGGCTTCCAATCGGTCGCATACCACTCCTTGAACGGGTCCGCCGCCGTCTTCATGTGGTAGATGTGTGCCACCCACCCGCGCAGGAACCCCTGCCTCGCCTCCCACTGCTTGTCCGCGCGGATGGATGCCCCCGCCGCCTTGTTGACCGCCTCGTCCTTGCTCGGCAGCGCCGTCGCCATGCCGCCGATGGGCGCCGCCCCGTGCTTCAGACAGACCGCTACCAGACGCCGGAAGATGTTGGAGATGAACTCCGTAGTCTTGATGTCCACCCCGAACCGGTCAGGCCACACCTGCTTCGGATCCGCCATGACATACTCGAAGATGCTCGCCTTCAGGTCCCATCGCGCCGCGTTTAGCCCGCCCGCGTATGGCCCAAGCTCGTACAGCGCCTCCTCCATCTGATAGACCATCGGCAGCGACTCCACCAGGGGGATAACCCTGATGACGGCGCTGTCCGGCAATTTGAGGTACTGCCGCGAGAAGTCGAAGAAGTCGCGGTAGAACCTGCACTCCTCCGCCGACTCCAGTTTCGGCAGGTACCAATACACCCCCTGGCCCTTCTTGAACTGCGCGCGTCCCGCGTAATACAGCGTCAGCGCCGTCCCCAGAATCGCCGCGCACACCGGCTTCCCGTCAACCGCCACGTCCGGCTCGTCCAGATGGATGCCGCGCTCCCGGTGCATGAAGAAGGGGATCGGGCCCGGCTCCACCTTGTACTGCCGGTTCCGCCGCGCATCGTGGTACGTCAGCGTACCCTCAACCGCCGCCAGCCGGTTTTTCGCCGCCGTCACCGTGTCGATCAGCCGGTGCCCCGCCGAGTCCTCGTCGTCATCCAGGTCGCCCTCGCCCCGCGTGCCCTCCGGCCCGGGGTTCAGCGCGTTGATGAACATCGGCGTGATGGACACCGGCCCCGAAATCTCGATGCCCGGCCGCTTCAGGTCCTCCGGCACCGGCGGCACCTTCCAGTCCGCCGTGTTGATTTTCGACTTTGGCAGGTGCCCCGGCGGCTTGCCCTCGTGCAGCGCCTTCCGCAGCACCTCGGCCCGCTTCGCCCGTAGCTCGTGGATCCTCGCGTTGAACTTGTCGTGTAACGCTGTCAGATACGCCAGGAACTCCGGCGTGAATACATCCTTGCCCCCCTCCACCTCCGCATACTTCACCCGCTGCTGGGTCGCAACCAACTCACTGCCTCCTCATGTGGACATCTCGTCCCATCTCGAATCTCCTGACTTACCGCATCGCCACGCCGTCGCCAGCCGAGGCACAGCGAGTGTAGCAACGCCCCCTTCCCCTGTCAAACATCCGATCCCCTAGACCCCAGAACTCAAATCCTATACTCTGACCCACGGACCCTGAACCCTCATATGGGAGGCCCCTATGCTGCTCGAAGGCAAGAAGGCCCTCGTCACCGGCTCCCGCCGCGGCATCGGCCGCGCCATCGCCGTCATGCTCGCCCAGGAGGGCGCCGATGTCGGCGTCAACGACATCGAGCGCGACCAGGCCGCTGAGGACACCCTCAAGATGGTCCGCTCCCACGGCCGCAAGGCATCCTGGCACCAGGCCGACATCGCACGCCTCGACCAGGTCCACGCCATGCTCGACGCCTTTCTCCGTGAGCACGGCCGCATAGACATCCTCGTCAACAACGCTGTCGCCACCGTGGACAAGCCCTTCCTCGACGTCACCGAAGCCGACTGGGACTTCGAGGTCGGCAATGCCCTCAAAGGCTACTTCTTCTGCAGCCAGCGCGCCGCCAAGGCGATGGTCAAGCAGGGCAGGGGAGGCCGCATCGTCAGCCTCAGCAGCGTCCAGGCCCATCGCCAGTGGCCCGACAAACTCGTGTACGGCATCTGCAAGGCCGGCGTCGAGCGCATGACCAAGGGCATGGCGAAGGAACTGTCCGGCACCGGCATCAACGTCAACGCCGTCGCCCCCGGCTACATCGACAGCCGCCTCCTTCCACCCGACCAGGAGCACACCCGCGGACAGACCTACTACACCGAGGCCGCCGTCCCCTGGATCCCCGCCGACCGCCTTGGCGTCCCCGACGACATCGCCAAGGCCGTCCTCTTCCTCTGCTCACCCCTCGCCGGCTACGTCAGCGGCCAAACCCTCATCGTGGACGGCGGCTTCCTCACCGGCGGCGTCCCGAAGCCGTAGCCCCCCGGCCGTAGGGGCGGAGCGTGCTCCACCCCTACGGCACTTCTTGCCCCCGACTTCCCCATGCCCCTTGCGTTCCATCTACCATTGGTGGGCATAATGAGAGAGTGCGTCCAAGGGCACCGAGGCACGCTTCGCGTCTTCGACCCGGCTCCGCAAGAGAGGTGAGACATGCCGTTCAAGGCCTACTACCTCACGCCGGAAGGCCAGCTCCGCGCCGGCCTCGACGAACCCGCCGTTCGGTCCGCCTACGAAAGTCACCAAGGGTTGCTGTGGGTGGATGTGGAAGCCAGCAGCGACGAGGACGGCCGCTTCATGGAGCGCGTCTTCGGCTTCCACCGCCTCCACATCGAGGACTGCGTCAGCCCAGAAGTCCACTCACCCAAGGTGGACGACTACGGCAACTACCTGTTCATCATCGTCAACGGCATCAACTACGCCGTCGAGGCCGACCTCGTCGCCACGACCGAGTTGGCTGTCTTCGTCGGCAAAAACTTCGTCGTCTCCAGTCACAACTTCCCGATGCCCAGCGTGGACACGGTCGCCCGCAACATCGAGTCCGCCGAGGCCCGGCTCATGACCAGGGGAGCCGACTTCATGGCCCACGCCCTCATTGACTCCCTCGTTGACCACGTCATCCCCACCATAGACCGCATGAGCGAAGTCACCACAGAACTGGAGGAGGAGGCCATCTATCGGCCTCAGCAGGCCACCCTCAACGCCTTGATGAAGCTCAAACGCTCCACCCTTCGCCTCCAGCGCATCATGGCGCCCCAGCGCGACCTCATGGCCCGCGTCTCCCGTGGAGACTATCCCCTTCTCCGTCAGGAAACCCTCATCTTCTTCCGCGACGTGTACGACCACATAACTGCCGTCCAAGAGCGCAACGTCGCCATCCAGCAGCGTACCGACCACTGCTCGCTCGTGTTCATGTCCGCCGTCGCCACTAGGCAGAACGAGACCGTCAAAGTCCTCTCCTTCGTCGCGGCGGTGCTGCTGCCCCTGAACCTCGTCGCATCCATCTATGGGATGAACTTCGACAACATGCCTGAGTTGCACTGGCAATGGGGCTACTACGCCGTCCTCGGGTTCATGGCCTTCCTGGGCCTGCTCATCGTCGCCGTACTCTGGGCACGCAAATTGATTGGCTGGGGCTACCGCCAGGTGGACCGTGTCGGCATCTTCCGCGTCGCCGGCCTCACACGCCGCTCCGCCGGTGCGAACGGACAACGTGGTTCCCAGGGCTACCGCAGCACCGCCAGGAACAACCCGTAGAGAAGCCGCCGCACCGCCTCTTCCACGTTTCCTGTCGTATCTAGGGTGACCAGACGGGCAGGGGATACCTCGCGCACCGGCTCCCACTCCGCCCGCTGCCGCAGGAAGACCTTGACGCCCAACACGACCGGCCGCCCCGCTTTGAGGCTCGCCTCGGCGCGCGCCAGCAGCGCATCATACGTGCGCCGCGTCATCTCCTCCGAGTACAGCCCCGCCCCATAGGCAGCGCCTGTGCGTTCCGTGAGAGCCCGCCCCCCTAGTGTCTTCCGCACCACATCCGACGACACGACCTCCATCCTCCACCGCCGTCCCAACTCCCGCGCCACCGCCGTCTTTCCCGTGCCTGAAAGCCCGCCCACCATCACCACCGTCGGCCCGGTGAAGACTTTTGTGTACCCATGCGCCAGCTTGAAATATGCCCGCGCTGCCTGCTCCGCCTTGCGCCGCTCCGCCGCATCCGTGTCCGGCTGTGCCATCCGCAAGCAGTTCACTTTCGCCCGCACATATGCCCGGTACGCCTTGAAGAAGGGCATCACCTCCGCGACGTCCGTATCGCCCGAATGCTTGATGTAGGCATTGACGAACGCTTGCGAGAGGTCGGGCCGATCGTAGTAGTCTAGGTCCATCGCCAGGAACGCCACGTCCTCCGCGACGTCCGAGTAGCGGAACCGCCGGTTGAACTCGATGCAATCGATGATGCCGATCCCGTTCTCCAAAAAGACCTGCGCCGTATGCAGGTCGCCGTGGCGGTTCCGTATCCTTCCCTCGCGCTCCCGACGCTGGAACGCCGCCCGCCGCGCATCCATGAACGCGCGGCTATACGCGGCCAGGTCGTCGGATGCCTCTTGCGCCAACACCCCGCCCACGAACGGCTCCGTCTGCCGAAAGTTTGTCCTCCACGTTCCGCCGAGTCGCCGCCAGCCCACCGAGCCGCGTGATGCTCGGCCCCGTCGCCGCGCGCCCGTGGAACGCCGCCACCTTGCGTGCGATGCGTTGCATGTCCTCCGCCGCCACGGCGTTGCGCTGCAACAGCGCGTCAAGCGCCCGCTCCGCCGGCAACCGCCGCATCTTCACCGCGTACTCCACCGGCCTCCCGCTTCCATCCACCGGGTAACCTCCGCCCTGGCGGGTGATGCGCGATACGCCCAGGTACACGTCCGGCGACAGCCGCCGGTTCAGCGCCACCTCGGCCCGGCAGTAGTAGTACCGCTTCCGCAGCGTCGTGAAGTCGAGAAAGCCGAAGTCCACCGGCTTTTTGACCTTGTACACGTGCTGGTCTGTGAGAAAGAGGTGGGACACATGCGTCTCGATATGGTCAACCTTACTTGTCTGCTCTGGGTACGCCGCTGCTTCCATCAGCGCCGCCACCAACAGCGATCGTTTCCCGGCCATCACGCTCCCCTTTGCCTCATCACGATGGTATCATTGGCCCTGGGCCAGCCTTGCACAAAAAGTCTTGCCTTCAGGAGAAACAAAGCGCCTTCAAACTCTCCTCCCCCTTGAGGGGGGAGGACTAAGAGCCTGCCCTGAGCTTGCCGAAGGGTGGGGGTGAATATCTGTTTTCGACCGTGAAATGGAGGTTATTGTGCAAAGCCCCCTGGATTCAGTAATGCAAGAGGAGTCTCACCGCATGTACAAACGCATCCTCGTGGCCCTCGACGGCTCTCAGTTAGCCGAACAGGTGCTCCCTTACTCCACGGTTCTCGCCAAAGGTCTCGGTGCCAAACTCGTCCTCTTCCGCGCCTACAACCCCATCCCCGATGCCGCATATCCGCCGTCCGGGGCTGCTTGGGATAGGATGGCCGCCCTCATCAAGCAGGATGCCGAGGAGTACCTCGCCGCCAACGCTAAGACACTCATGTCCGCCGGGCTGGACGTCTCCACTTCCGCCGCCTTCGGCTACCCCGCCCAGCAGATCCTCGACGAAGCACAGCGCCAGCCCAATACCCTCATCGTCTTGTCCACTCATGGCCGGTCTGGGATCGTCCGCGGTGTTCTCGGCAGCGTCGCCGACCGCGTCCTCCGCACTGGCTCCGGCCCCGTTTTCCTCGTCAAGTCCAGACAAAGGGCTCCCCAATCCGTCAAGCTCGACGCCGTCATCGCTACTCTGGACGGCTCCAAGCTCGCCGAGAAGGTGCTTCCCCAAGTCGTCGGCCTTGCCAAGCCCTTGCGCCTCAAGGTGGTCCTGCTCAGCATCAACGAGCACCCGCGCTTGGCCATCGCCACCGACGGCATACCCACGTCTCCCAACGAGCGGACCTTCCAGGAGTTGGAGGCTTGTGCGCGCGACTATCTCGCCAAGATTGCGGCGAACATCCGGGGCCAGGGGGTCACGAACATCGAGGAGCGCGTCACTCAGGGTCTCGCGGCGCACGTCATCTCCGACACCGCCCGTTTTGACCCAAACGCCTTCGTGGCCATGACCACCCATGGCCGCTCCGGCATAGGCCGCTGGCTTCTGGGCAGCGTCGTCGATAGGGTCGTCCGCGAGTCCAACAGCCCTGTCCTCGTCATCCGCGCCGCGGACAAGCGCTAGGAGGCGCGAGCTACCCCCCCTCGAACATTCGTCCATCAACTCCTGGAGCCGTGTCGCAAGGTCCCACGGATTGAATGATTTAGCGATGAAGTTCGGCCCCAACGGCCCGTAGGCCGCCGTCGCCTCCTGCCGGTCCATCGCCGACACCACTACCCAAGCGATGCACGCCTCATCGCTCTCTGTGACCTTTCGTAGTCTTCGCAACACTGCGCTGCCCATCCCGTCCGGCAGGCCAAGGTCCAGCACCACCGCATCCGGCAGCGGGCCTTCCAGGATTCTCATCGCCTCAGTGCCGCTCGCCGCCTCCGCCAGATTGAAACCCGACGACCTCAGCGCGAACCGCAACATCCGTGCGACAGCCGCATCGTCTTCCACCATCAAGACTCTCCGTCGCCACGTTTCGACCTTTCTACTCACCTGCCGCACCACGAAATATCCCCGTTTCTTCGGTCATGCTACGCGCGGCCCAGAGCGGGAGGAGGCTTTCACCGCTGCTGGGCCGCGCTTTCCTGGACCAGCCGGTCGAAGCTGGCCGATTCCGCCAAACCTTACAGATTGAGTCTCACCTTATGGGCCTTCACCTTCGGCTGCGCGGGTCGGGGCACAACGACTTCTAGAACGCCGTCCTTCAATGTGGCCTCGATGGTGTCCGGGTCCACACCCTCCGGCAAAGGGATGGAGCGCGAAAACTCGCCCACCATGCGCTCCGAGTGCCGGTAGTTCTCCTCCTTGACCTCTTTCGATTCTTCGCGCCGTCCCTTGACGACCAATACCCCATCCTCTACCACCACTTCCAGGTGTTCCTGCTCGATGCCGGGCACATCCGCCTTCACCACGATCTTGTCATCCTGCTCGATCACATCCACGTCCGGCACCCACGCCGTCGCGGGCCAAGCCTTCGGCCACCGCATCCAGTACGCCCGCGGCATCATCGGCCACCCTCCATGAAGCGCCCGCTCGAACCACCGGTCCATCTCCTCCGGCCAGTTCGGCGTGGTCGGAGCCTGCCTCCTAATCGCCAACGGCTTGCTGTTCTCCTACCGACCTCC
>VGZR01000028.1 GCA_016872515.1 SAR202 cluster bacterium | reverse complement strand
AGAACGTCTGGCGGCTGATCCCGAAGTGCCGGCTCGTCAGTGTGGCGTTGCCTCCATCCGCCTCGTAGTAGGCCATCCACTGCAGCCGCACCCTGGCTTCCCTCGACAGCTCTGCCGCCATACGCCCTGGTCGCCTGTCGCCTTGTACTCTCGCTCTCTTGATCTGCATGATGACACCTTACCAGTGTCACCAATCATTCTGAACGAGAGCAGTACCACGTAATCTCCCGCCAAAGCTAGGCCGAACGCTGGTAACGCCAGACCGCCAATGGGGAGAATACCGCTATGATGCCAGCGCTCCAGGCGACGGATGTCAGAACTTTGCCTGCTGTCGGGCCGCCCAGCACCAACGCCCTCGCCGCATCGGCCGCCGCCGACACCGGCTGGTGGTCGGCGTACGCTCGCAGCCAGTCGGGCATGCCGGCGGTGGGAACGAACGATGACGATGCGAACACCAGTACGGCCATGATGGGGAAGGACGCCGCCCCGGCGCTTTCGGCGTTGCGGGTCCACATGCCGATGAGAGCGAAGACCCATGTCATCGCGAAAGCGAACAGCAGAAGCAGGCCGATGGCGCCCAGGAACGCCCAGGCGCTGGTGTGTACGCGGAAGTCCACGGCGAAGCCGACAGCGCACATGAGTGCGATGACGAAGGCATCTCTCGTCAAGTCGGCCAGCGTCCGGCCCGCCAGCACGGCGGAACGTGCCATCGGGAGTGAACGGAACCGCTCGATGAGGCCCTTGCGGAGGTCTTCGGCCAGGCCCACGCCGGTGTTCACGGCGCCGAACGCCACCGTCTGCACGAAGATGCCCGGCATCAGGTAGTCCACGTAGGCGACACCCGGCACCGTGATGGCGCCGCCGAAGACGTACCGGAAGAGCAGGACGAAAATCACCGGCTCGATGGTGGAGAACACCAGCAGCTGGGGCAGCCGTACCAGCGTGAGCAGGTTGCGCCAGGTGATGGCGAGGGTATCGGAGACCGTCCAGGCCAACCTGCGGCCGATGGTGGATGGCGTCACGCCGAGGCTGGTCATCCTTCACCCCATCTGCTGCGGCGCCGCCCGCCAGGGGCGGGCTCCGCCTTATTGCTGGCAGCTTTGTGTCCAGTTAGCGTGAGGAACACATCGTCCAGGGTTGACTCGCGCATGGCCAGCGAAATCGGTTCAAGGCGCTCTTGGTCAAGGATACGAACAACGTTCACCAGGGTGCGCGTGCCATCGCTCACCTTGATTTCGACGGTCTTCCCGCCGGGTGTAAGGCTGCACGTGCCGACGGCGCCCAACGCGGCGCTAGCCCTTGCAGCTTGGGCCTGGTCCGCCAGGGCGACCTCGACGACGACCCCGCCGATGCGTGACTTCAACTCGGCTGCCGTGCCCTCCGCGATGATCTTGCCGCCGTCAATCACGATGATCCGGTTGGCGAGGCGGTCGGCCTCTTCCAGATAGTGGGTCGTGACAAGCAGGGTGGTGCCGTCCGCCACCAGTTCGGCGATGACCTCCCACAGCTCGCTGCGGCTGGCGGGGTCGAGTCCTGTGGTGGGTTCGTCAAGGAAAAGCACAGGTGGCTTGTGGATGAGCGCGGCCGCAAGGTCGAGGCGGCGGCGCATGCCGCCTGAGTAAGTGCGGGCAACACGGTCGGCAGCGGCTGCCAAGCCGAAACGCTCGATAAGCTCGCCCGCCCGCTTCTTGACCACGGAGCCGGACTGGTGCGTGAGCCGCCCGATCAGGCGCAGGTTCTCCCTCCCGGTCAGGTTCTCGTCCACGGCGGCGTACTGGCCCGCGAGGCCGATGCGCTCCCGGACGGCCTGGGAGTTCCTGGCGACGTCGATGCCGAGTACTGTTGCCCGACCCTGGTCAGGTCTCAGGATGGTGGTGAGGATCCGAACGGTCGTGGTCTTGCCTGCCCCGTTTGGGCCGAGCAAGCCGAGCACTGCCCCTGCAGCAACCTCGAAGCTGATGCCATCGAGGGCAACGACTTTGCCGAAACGCTTCCCAAGCCCTTCGACGGAGATGGCCTTCCCATCGGCCGGCGGCGATTGCATCGTACCCACAAACCGGCATGGTACCCCATTAGTCAAATGCCGTCCATTATTCTGGTATGTCAATCTTAGAGATAGTTGAAATACTCGCTGCTCTGCCGTACACTACGGGAAGCATGACAAGCAGGCGGAGGGCAAGCAAGGTCGAGTTGGCGAGCGCCGCATGGCGGCTTTGGTTGGACGTTGTGTTCAGCCAGCAGGGCCACTTCTTGTCATTGGCCCAGGAGTTCGGGCTGAATCCAGGCTCCATCAAGCTCCTCCTCTCCTTCAACCCCGACCAGCCGGCGCCGATGTACACGCTCGCGGAACAGATGCGGTGTGACGCCTCGCTGGTCACGTGGTTGGTGGACAGGCTGGAGGAGCGCGGCCTGGTGGAACGGCAGCCGTCGACCACCGACCGGCGTATCAAGAGGGTGGTGTTGACGCGGGAGGGGCTGGACTTCCGCAAACGGTTCGAGGCTAGGCTCTACGAGCCGCCCGCAGCCTTTAAGACACTCTCCAACGAGGACTTGGAGGGGCTGACGACGACGCTGCGCAAGGTGCGGGCCGCCCAGAAGCCGCGCTAGGCAGACCCACTCACCGCCCAGACTTCTTCTGTTTGTCTGAAGGCAGAACCACCGCCCCGAGCTGCCGCAGGAGGCCGAGGTCGTCTCGGTACTCCCAGTCCTGTACGATCTTCCCGTTCTTGATACGGCTGATGAGCACACCGGGGAGCACGTACCTCTTGCCCGTCGGCGGGATGCCGAGCAGGTCGCCCGTGTGCGTTCCGCGCACGGTCCAGCGTGTGGCCACCATGTCGCCCTCGGCGAGCTGCGCGTCAACGGTGACATGGACATCGGGTACCGCCTTCAGGTACATGGCGATGAGGTCCTTGAACCCGTCCGGCCCGCGGATGAGGTCGTCCACCAGCGGGTCGTAGAAGGTGTACTCCGGCGCGAACAGCTCGTACACCAGCTCGAGCTTGTGCTGGGTGATGACCTCCTCGAACACCCGTCTCGGTATGCGCTTGTTGGCCTCCGACATGACTCGTCACCTCACTCCTTCGGATTCGTTCGCTCAGAATCACCTCTTGCAGCCGTAGGACAGCCCCAGTTCTGAACCTGAGAAAGAGACTACCATCCCAGGCAGGATGCCGTGCCGCGTGATGCCGCCAGCATTCACTTCGAGGACGTACGCCGCAGGCTCGTCCGACTGGAGGATGTCCATCTCAGCGTCCGGCGTGCCCGGCTCCGGCGGCGGCACGTTCTGGTGGATGTCCACCACGCGGCAGCCTGCGGATATCCAGATGAAGTCCAGGGCGAAGCGCATCCCGTGCATCCAGAAGGCCCCCGCGGAGCGGTCCTTGTACACGAAGAGCATCCCCGTGTCCTCGGCAAGCCCTTCCCTGCCCGATAAGCCCTGGATGCGGTCCCCTTCGCTGGCGGCGACCTCTGCCCTGAACACCGCTCTGCCGACAGCGACGGAGACGATATCCAACCCACTACTGCCAACACGGGGAGTCGGAGAGAACGGCTCTTCGGGAGTCGAGGAAGGCGTCAGAGTCGCCACCTCGGCTGTGAGGGATGGAGACTGGACCGAGGTCGCGGACAGCTCTAACTGAGGGGAAGCGGTCGGTGTCAAGGCCGGTACTGTCGGCGCTTCCGCCGTGGAGCACCCTGCCGCCACGACGAGCGCCAGCACGCAGGAGACAACAACGCGGCCCGGCGCCACGTCAGGCCAGTTCCACGACGGTCACGCCGTCGCCGCCGCGCTCCGGCTCTTCCGGGTGATGCGACTGCACCAACGGGTGGTGCTTGAGTCGCTCGCGCACGAGCTGGCGCAGCGCGCCGGTGCCACGCCCGTGGATGACCCTCCCCGCGCTCAGGCCGTCGCGCACCGCCTTGTCCAGGAACTCCTCCAGCCGCACCGCCGCCTCTTCGGCGCGAACGCCGCGCAGGTCGAGGTCGGCGGAGGAGAGGATCGGCCCCAGGCTGACGCCCACGGCCACGCCTTGCGTCTCGGCGTTCTCGTGGGCTTTGGACAGGCGGCCAAGGCGTAGCCGCATCCGCACGTTACCGATGGCGACCTCTGCCTCGCCCGTGCCCTCTGGCAACGCTACCACCCTGCCCTGCACGCCGAGGCCGCGCACGTCCACCAGGTCGCCGGCGGCGAGCTTGCTCACGTCCGCCGGCGCCGCCACGGGCGGCGCGGCCTTCTGGACGGTTTGAATCTCCTGGTGCGCAACGGTTAGCTCTTGAGATGCCTGCGCCACGTCCTCGGAAGGCGGCGCGGATGCGGATGTCCAGGAGAGGGCTGCCTCGGCGCGCCGCAGGCGCTTGCGTACGCCTTCGTACTCCGCTAAAACCTCCCGCCGCATCGCCGCCAACAGCTCCTCGCGCTGGTGGTCGAGTTCATCAAGTTTCGCCTGCAGCTCCTGGTCCCGGGCATCCGCCGCCGACCGCGCCTCGTCCGCCGCCTGCATCTTCGCCTGGAGCTGACCGCGCTCACGCTGAAGCTCGGTCAACAGGTCTTCGAAACGTACAGCCTGGGACTCAACCAACGACTCCGCCCTCTTGAGGATGTCGCCTGGCAGGCCCAGCCTTGCGGCCACCTTCAGGGCGTAGCTCCGCCCCGGCAGACCCATCGTCAGCCGGTAGTTGGGCCGCAGGGTGTCCGGGTCGAGGTCAACGCTGGCGTTGGCCATGCCGGGGGTCACCTCTGCAAAAGCGGCGACGTTGCTATGGTGGGTCGTGGCGATGGTGGGCACGCCACGCTCGGCTAGGTGGCCCAGGATGGCCCTGGCCAACGCAGAACCCTCCTCGGGGTCGGTGCTTGTGCCCAACTCGTCGAGGAGCACCAATGAGGAAGGGGTGGCGGCGGCGAGGGTCTCGATGGCGTTGCGCATGTGTGAGCTGAAGGTCGACACAGACTGTTGGATACTCTGCTGGTCTCCCACGTCGGCGTACACCCCATCGAACACGGGCAGGGCGCTGCCGTCGCCCGCGGGAAGCTGGAGTCCCGACTGGTGCATCAGGGCCAGGAGGCCAACCGTCTTCATCGCGACGGTCTTGCCGCCGGTGTTCGGCCCGGTCACGACAAGCACGCACCACCCCGGTCCCAACTGGATGGTGATGGGAACGACACGGCCCGTGAGCAGCGGATGACGCGCGTTCACCAGGCGTAACAGCTCCCGCTTTCCATCCGCTACTCCCACCAGAGCCTGACTCGTGATAGGCACCGCTCCCCGCACGTCGGCACCGTAGCGCGCCCTGGCGAGGATGAAGTCGAGCCGTGCTAAGATTTCCGTCCCCTGCCTGATTTCCGCCGCAGCATCTCCTACCAGGGCTGACAGCTCTCGCAGCACCCGCGTCGTCTCGCGTTCCTCCTCTAGGGCTAGCTCGCGCCACTGGTTGCCCATCTCGACGGTGGCGAACGGCTCGACATAGACGGTGGCACCGGTGTTGGAGGCGTCGTGAACGATACCGGGGACGCGGTGGCGCATCTCGGACTTCACCTGGAGGACGAAGCGGTCGCCCCGCATGGAGATGACCTGGTCTTGCAGTGCCTGGCGGCCCCGCTCGGACTGGATGAACCGGGTCAGGGCGTCCGTGACGCGCTGGTAGGCGTCGCGTACCTGCTGGCGAACGGCGGCGAGGGTTGGCGTGGCGTGGTCCACCACCTCGCCGCGCAGGCCGATGCACTTGCCGATGCGGGTGCGTATCTCGCGCAGGTCGGGGATGACGGCGGCGATAGCGGCTAGTGTGGGCGCTGCCGCCCGTTGGGATGCGAACAGCAGCGCCGCCCGGCGCTGCGCCTCCAACATCTCGGCAACGAAAAGGAGTTCCTGTCCTGTGAGCACGCCCTCCAGCGCGGCGCGGGTGACGGCGGCCAGGGCCGTGTCTGGGGCGCTGAATGCGGCATCCCCGACCTCTTGGAGGACACGTCGGCCCTCGGCAGTTTCCCGCTGGAGCTGTGCCACCACCTCGGCGTCGTACGAGGGGCGCATCGCCATCGCCAGGCCGCGCGCCGGTCCGAAAATCGTGCGGGCGGCCACCCGCTCACGGACGGCTGTGAAGTCGAGGGCTTCTAGCGCCCTTGTTTCCAGCGTCTCACGTGGCGATGCGCTCTCAGCGCCCAGTGGCTCCGTCGTCGTGCTGAAGGCCCTCCGATGCCGCCGCGCGGACAGGTTCAGGGGATGTGCCGTGATATTATAAAGCTCCAAGCGAGGAGGAAGCGTGACATCCTTGAAGGAACACGTCGTCGTCAGAACCCCAGCGTCGTCGGCTAACATGGGCCCCGGCTTTGATTGCATGGCCATGGCGCTGGATCTCTGGAACACCGCCACCCTGGACATCGGAGGCCGCGACCTGGTCGTCCACGGCCACGGCTCCGAGCTTTCGGGCAACTCCTACGCCAAGCTGCTCGCACGCTGCTTCGCCATCCCTTTCCGGGAGGCGGGCAAGCCGGTGCCCGACGTGAGCATCTCCTGCAGGAACGACATCCCAGCGGGCAAGGGGCTGGGTAGCAGTGCCGCAGCGATCGTGGCGGGCATCCTGGCCGGGAACGAGATGTCCGGCGCGGGGCTGGACGGTGACGCCATCCTCAAGTTCGCCGCCGAGGCGGAGGGCCACCCAGACAACGTGGCCGCGGTCGTCCACGGCGGCTGCCAGATCGTGGTGCCGGTGGACGGCCACTACGTGACGGCCTCCGTGCCGCTCCCCGAGGGGCTGCGGGCCGTGGTGTACGTGCCCGACATGCCCAAGTCCACCAACGAGACCCGCAAACTGCTACCACAGTCCGTGGACCGCAAGGATGCCGTGTTCAACATCGGGCGGGTGGCGTTGCTGGTGCGGGCGCTGGCCACAGGCGACCTCAAGCACCTCGACCTGGCGACCCAGGACAAGCTCCACCAGCCGACGCGGGTGCCGCTGTTCCCTGGGATGCAGAACGTGTTCCGGGCGGCGCTCGACGCGGGGGCGCTGGGTGTGTTCCTGTCCGGCTCCGGCTCCAGCGTGCTGGCCCTGACCAACGGCCACGAGATGACCATCGGCTACGAGATGGCCAATGCGGCGGACAAGTCCGGCCTGACGGGGGCGCTGAAGATCACCGCGCCGACGCCCCTCGGGGCGCACGTCGTGAAGTAGTCCGGACGACACTCCAACAGTTGCCTAGGACCCCAAACACCGCTCCTTCCACAGCCTAAGACTATGGCACTCATCGTCCAGAAATACGGCGGCAGTTCCCTAGCCGACTCCCACAAGATCCGCAATGTGGCACGGCGCATCGCCGCTGCCCACGACCGCGGCGACCGGGTGGTGGCCGTCGTGTCAGCCATGGGCGACACGACCGACGAACTCATCGCCCTGGCCAAGAGCGTCACGCCGCACCCCGACGCGCGGGAGATGGACACGCTGCTGTCCACGGGGGAGCTGGTGTCCTGCACGCTGGTGGCCCTGGCGCTGCGGGCGATGTGCATGAAGGCGGTGAGCCTGAGCGGGGCGCAGGCGGGCATCCGCACGGACGCGCGGCACGGGAAGGCGAAGATCGCCAGCGTGGACCCGACACGGGTGCTGGCGGAGCTGAAGAAGGGCAACATCGTCGTGGTGGCGGGCTTCCAGGGCATCACGGGAGACGCGGATGTAACGACGCTGGGGCGCGGCGGGTCGGACACGACAGCGGTCGCGCTCGCGGCGGGCGTCGGTGCGGCGCGGTGCGAGATATACACGGACGTGGACGGCATCTTCACGGCGGACCCAAGGCTGGTCCCGAAGGCCCGCAGGCTCGACGAGCTGGGTTATGAGGAAATGCTGGAGATGGCCAGCTATGGGGCTAAGATGCAGCCACGCTCCATCGAGATGGCATGGACGTACAGGATGCCGGTCCTGGTGGCCTCCAGCTTCGTCGAGGGGCCCGGCACACTCATTCATGAAGGAGCCAAGATGGCTGCACGTTCCGGAAAAAGGAAAGTCGGCGAGATACGGAAGAGGGTTCGGGGCATACCCGTGGACAAGAATGTGGCCCAAATCACCTTGTTAGGTATGAAAGACCGGCCGGGCCTGGCAGCGAGCCTGTTCGAACCGTTGGCAGAAGCAGGCATCGGTGTGGACGTCATCGTCAGCCCCGTGGGCGTGGGCGGCACCACCGACTTCTCCTTCACGGTGAAGCGGACGGACCTTGCGGCCGCCCTAAAGGTCGTCGAACCAGCGGCGAAGAAGATGGGCTGCCGTGGGGTCGTGAAGGCCGACAACCTGGCGAAGGTCAGCATCGTGGGGTCGGGCCTGCTGGACGAGCCCGGATATGCGGCGAAGATGTTCCGCACAATGGCGGATGCCAACATCAACATCGAGGTCATCACGACCTCGGACATCCGTATCACGTGCGTAGTCTCCGAAGCGAAAGTGAGAGAGGCCGCACAGGCGCTCCACGACGCCTTCGAGCTCGACCGGCATGACTGAGACGCGGACCTCCCGACGGTTGACGGGCCGAGCTTTCTTCCTGAAGAATGCTGCGGGGCTGCCAGCAAGTGGATCTAGGGTTCCGCCTTCGGCAGACCCAATCCCAAAGACGCGGAGGCGTAGGAGCCTAGGCCGTTGACGTCGCCACTCCTCTCCATCGTGATCCCAGCGTACAACGAAGGCGCTCGCATCGCGGGCACGCTGGAGAAGGTCGTCCGCTTCCTGGAGACGCAGTCCTATGCCTGGGAGGTGGTGGTGGTGGATGATGGGAGCACGGACAGGACGGCGGCGCTGGTGGAGGAGCGGGCCAAGACCGATGCGAGGATACGGCTGGAGCGCAGGCCGCATGCGGGCAAGGGGTGGACGGTGCGGCACGGGATGCTGGCTGCCACCGGCAGGCTGCGCATGCTATGCGACGCGGACCTCGCGATGCCCGTCGAGTTCCTGCCGCAGTTCCTGGCGAAGATAGGTGAAGGGTACGACGCGGCCATCGGCTCGCGGGAGGCGCCCGGCGCGCGCCGCTTCGGCGAGCCCGCAGGCCGGCACCTCATCGGACGGGCCTTCAACTGGTGCGTGCGGATGTTGGCGGTGCAGCGGTTCCAGGATACGCAATGCGGCTTCAAGTGCTTCCGCGCGGAGGCGGCAGAGACCTTGTTCCCGCTACAGCGGACGAAAGGGTTCGGGTTCGACGTGGAGGTGTTGTACCTAGCCGTGTGCAAGAAGATGCGTGTGGCGGAGGTGCCGATAGACTGGTACCACCAGCCACGGAGCAAGGTCCGTCCAATGGTGGACTCTTTCAGCATGCTGCGGGACGTGGCAGCGATGCGGCTGAACGGACTGATGGGGAGATACGGGGACTAGGTGGGAACGCTGAACCCGCAGGCCAACATCGCGGTGGTAGTGCCGACGTACAACGAGGCGGAGAACCTGCCCGTGCTGGCGGAGGCGCTGTTTGGGCTGGGCATACCAGGGCTGAGGCTCATGGTCGTGGATGACGGCTCGCCAGACCGCACTGCTGACGTGGCCCGGCGGCTCGCAGGCCGATACGGCGGCCGGGTGGAGCTGATCGAACGGCCCGGCAAGATGGGCCTGGGCACGGCCTATGTCGCCGGGTTCGCCAAGGTCCTGGCAGACGGCGCGGACTACATCGTCCATATGGACGCGGACCTCTCTCATCCACCCGGAACTGTCCCTGCGATGGTAGAGTCCCTGGCTTCGGCCGATGTGGTGGTAGGCTCGCGCTACGTGAAGGGCAAAAGCGGTGACGAGCGGACGACCACGGGGCGCAGGCTCCTCAGCACTTTGGCCAACCAATCCATCCGTATGGCGACGGGGGTGAAGGTGCGAGATGCGACTTCAGGGTTCAAGGCGTTCCGCTGGGAGGCACTTGCGTCGTTGGACTGGGCGGCGTTCCACTGCCGTGGGTTCGCGTTCCAGGCTGAGGTAGCGTATGCGTGTGAGCGGCGCAACCTGGTCGTAGTGGAATACCCAATCATCTTCGCCAACCGCGCGAAGGGAGTGTCGAAGATGTCGCTGGGAATCGTCCTCGAGGCAGCATGGCAACTGCTCCCTCTACGGTTCAAGAAACGCTAACGAATCTTCTCTGAAATCCCTAGAAACTAGCTTGCATCGCCCTATCTCCCGCGCTACAATTCGCCAACTCAAAGAGAAGGGCTATGGCGACATCTACAACCGATATCAAAGAGCGGCTCCGCAAGGAGCGCACCAAGCAGGCGGTGACACAGGCGATGCAGAGCCAGTGGGATGCCGCCGTGGAGACGAACCGTTCCATCCTCCAGGAGTTCCCCGACGACGTGGAGGCGTACAACCGGCTTGGGAAGGCGCTGATGGAGTTGGGCCGGAACAATGAGGCGGCGGACGCTTTCAATAAGGCTCTTCAGTACGCGCCACACAACGCCATCGCCGTCAAGAACCTTGACCGTTTGAGCCAGATCGGAGAGCGGGCGAAGCGCGTGCCCGTAAAGGCCACCGCCGCGCCACAGACATTCATCGAGGAAAGCGGGAAGGCGGGCAGGACTTCGCTCGTGAACCTGGCCCCGCCGAAGGTCCTGCTCAAGCTCTCACCCGGCGATGTGATGGAACTCGAACTCGAAGGCATCGTGTTGAAGGTCACGGACGCCGCAGGCGGGTACATCGGCCAGGTGGAGCCGAAGCTGTCGTCCCGTCTTGCGAAGCTCATCAAGGGAGGCAACCGCTACGAGGCGTCGGTGACCTCGGTGGGAAAGAGCACGCTCGGCATCATCATCCGCGAGAAGTACCATCACCCGTCGCAGGCCGGAATCGTGTCGTTCCCAACGAAAGGCGGAACGGAACGGGCTGCGCTGCCCAGCACCGTGGCTGACTACGAGGCCGCCGAAGGTGAGGAGGAGGCGGAGGTCGAGGAGGCGGAGAAGGCGGAAGTGAAGGACTGGTCCAACGACGACACAGAGCCTGGGGATGACGAGGCGTTCAGCCCGGTGCTCCACCGCATAATAGATACTGGAGGCGAAGCGGGCGGTGAGGAAGAAGAGGGGGAACGCGAGCGGGAGGAGTTCTAGGTCTCCCGCTGCGCAGGCTCGGACTCGGCGCCCTCCTCGGAAGCCAGCGGCCTAGCGCGGTAGTACAGTCCCCAGCGGCGCATCAGTTCAGTCACCCGTTTGTCCCCAAGTTCGGTGAGTTGACGCAGAAACCCGGCCATGGCGTGGGCGTGCATCAACTCTTCGGTGCAGACCCAACTGGCCTCGCTCGGCACCACGTACAACAGCCCGTTCTGGTGCTTGCACTGGATCTCCACCCGCTTGCCGCCGGTATCGCTTTTCACTACAAGGCCGTATTCTCGCATAGATCTGTTTGTCTCCCTCCGCCGTTGGCGCCGGACTCTCCCAAGGCTATGCGCCGGATTATATCAAGGGGGTTGTTACAATAGCTTGTGGGCCATCCTAGCCGATGAACAACCGCGGATGACGAACATGTTTTGGAAGCTGCAGGTCCGCCCTGTGCCATGGAGCTTGGGCGATGCTGGGCTGGGGTGCGCGGTCGTGTTGGGCGGCGTGTTCGCCGCAGTGCTGGTGCTGGTGGGGATGGGGGTGACGAGCACCGACGCGACGGGCCAGGACACCGCGGTGACCCTGCTGGTGACCGGGCTCGTGGCGGTGTTGATGATAGGCGCGGCCTGGATGCTCGGCGTACGGAAGCACGGGGTATCGCTGGCGGCTCTGGGGTTCACGTTGCCGCGCGGCGCGATGCCGTACTTGTTGGCTGTTGTCGCGCTGGGCCTGAGCCTTGGGTTCACGGCACTGTACTCGACGGTGGTGTCGGCGCTGGGCGTGGACGTCCTTCAGCCGCCCGACATAGACGATTCGTTCTTGGCCAACGGCGGGAATGTAGTCTTCTCGGCGCTGGTGCTGGCCATCCTGGGACCGCTTGGGGAAGAGGTGTTCTTCAGGGGATTCCTGTTCGGCGCGTTGGCGACGCGGATGCGGGTTGCCGCGGCCATCGCGGTGAGCGCAGCGGTCTTTGCGCTGCTCCACATGGAGGTAGGGGTGCTCATCCCCATCTTCGTGGCGGGGTTGCTTCTAACCTGGCTATACGCGCGAACAGGCTCGCTTTGGCCCGCGTTCCTGGCTCACCTCGGCCAGAACCTGCTGGCGCTCCTGATAGCGGTATGAGAGTATCGTGTGATGGGCAACCGGATAGATAGCACACTGGCCGATGTGAGGGCCAAAGGACGGACGGCGTTGGTGCCGTTCGTGACGGTGGGCTTCCCGGACGTGGAGACGTCGGTGGCGCTGGCCAAGGCCATCGTGGAGGCCGGCGGCGACATGCTGGAGCTGGGGGTGCCGTTCAGCGACCCGCTGGCCGACGGGCCTACGATCCAGATGACGAGTGGCAAGGCGCTGGCGCTGGGCGTCAACGTGAAGACCTGCATCGAGATGGTGCGGCGGCTGCGCGCGGACGGCGTGCGGGCGCCCCTCATCCTGATGGGGTACTACAACCCCTTCATGAAATATGGCGTGAAGCGGTTCGTGCGCGATGCGACGTCAGCAGGAGCGGACGGGATAATCGTGCCCGACCTGCCGCCGGAGGAGTCCGGCCCGTTCCGGGAGTTGTGCGAGCGGTATGGCATGTACCTGGTGCCGCTGTTGGCGCCGACGAGTACCGACGAGCGCATAGAACAGGCTTGCAAAGGGGTGAAGGGCTTCATATACTGTGTGAGTGTCACCGGGGTCACCGGGGCGCGCGCCAAGCTGTCTGCAGGGGTGCAAGACCTGGTGGCCCGTATCCACCGCTATACCGACCTGCCAGTGTTAGTTGGATTCGGCGTGTCCCGCAGGGAGCATGTGGACGCCATCGGCCAGTACGCCCAGGGTGCGGTGGTGGCCAGCGCGCTCCTGGACGCGGTGTCGAAGGCACCAAGTGAACGCGCAGCCGCGGTGGCCCGTGAATTCGTGACGTCGCTGCGGACATCCTGAGGCTTGTAAGAGAACGGCATGACCGTTGTCCGTGGGCTACGCGGGGCCACAACAGCCGACAGCAATACCAAGGAGGCGGTCCTAGAGGCAACCAAGGAACTGCTGGGGGAACTGGCCGCGGCGAACGATCTCAAGACCGGCGACATCGCCGCCGTGTTCTTCACCACCACGCAGGACCTGACCGCCGAGTTCCCCGCGGTGGCAGCCCGACAGATGGGGTGGGAACACGCGGCGCTCATGTGCGGACACGAGATGAACGTGCCCGACGGCCAGCCCAAGTGCATCAGAGTCTTGATACTCCTGAATACCGACAAGGCCCCCAACGAGTTGAAAACACGGTATCTGAGGGGGGCGAAGAATCTGAGGAAGCGCGGAATGGAGGGAGGCTGAACCCAATGGGATTCCGTTGCCGAACATGGAGGCCGTTACCTTGATCGTCGTGATGCGTCCTGATTCCAACCAACAGAACCTTGACAGCGTGGTCAAGCACCTGACGGACAGAGGGCTGAAGGCCCACCTGTCGAAGGGTGTCGAGCGGACCATCGTCGGCGTCATCGGCCCTATCCCAGGCGAACTCCAGGATGAACTGGAGGTGATGGACGGGGTCGGTGAGGTCGTGCGCATCAGCAAGCCATACAAGATGGCGAGCAGGGAGTTCGGCCCCACTGACACGGTGGTGACCATCGGCAAGGCTAAGGTGAAGATCGGCGGGGGGCACTTCGCGGTGTTCGCAGGGCCGTGCGCGGTGGAGAGCCCGGAGCAGGTGCTCGCGACGGCGAAGGCGGTGAAGGCCGCGGGCGCGACCGTGCTGCGGGGCGGCGCGTTCAAGCCGAGGACGTCGCCCTACAGCTTCCGGGGGATGAAAGAGGACGGCCTGAAGATACTCGCCGCGGCACGCGATGAGACAGGGATGCCTATCGTCACCGAGGTGATGTCGCCCAGGGATGTGGAACTCGTCGCAAAGTACACGGACGTGCTGCAGGTCGGCGCGCGGAACATGCAGAACTACCCCCTCCTCGACGAGGTGGGACAGACGAGGCTACCTGTACTCCTCAAGCGCGGCTTCGCTGGGACGTACGAGGACTGGCTGCTGGCGGCGGAGTATGTGCTGGCTGGCGGCAACCTGCAGGTCATCCTGTGCGAACGGGGCATCCGCACATTCGAGACGTTCACGCGGAACACGATGGACCTGAACGCTATCCCGGTCATCCACCGGCTGAGCCACCTGCCCGTGGTCGCAGACCCGAGCCACGGCACGGGCAAGTGGTATCTGGTGACGCCGATAGCGCGCGCGTCGGTGGCGGCGGGGGCGGACGGGCTAATCATCGAGGTGCACCCGAACCCAGACACGGCCAAGTCGGACGGCGCACAGTCGCTGACGCCAGACAACTTCGCCGAACTGATGCGGCAAGTGAAGGCGATCCGGGCGGTGCTGCCAGCGAAGGCCCCCGCATAAGGACGGGGAGCGGGTCGCGGACTCCGGCGCGGGGCCGGCCCGGCCAGACAGTGCGATGAAGATCCTCCAAGAGCTTCCCCTGTCGCCGGAGGGGCGCGGGTCGGCTATGACCATCGGCGTTTTCGACGGCGTCCACCGGGGGCACCGCCACCTCTTCGCCCAACTGGTGGCGCGCGGCAAGGCCCAGGGTCTCCAGCCGGGCGTCGTGACGTTCCGCGCCCACCCTGCCCATGTGCTCAAGCCTGGCTCCGAGCCCCACTACCTCTGCACGCTCGAGGAACGGCTGCGCCTCATCAGGGAGGCAGGCGTCGGCCTCGCCGTCCCCGTCACGTTCGACCTAGCGCTGTCGAAACTCAGCGCAAGGGAGTTCGTGGCACTCCTCCGGGAGCGGCTGGGGATGCGGGAGTTGGTGGTGGGGCCGGACTTCGCGATGGGGCACCGTCGCCAGGGCGATGTGGCCGCGCTGACGAAGCTGGGCCGCGAGATGGGGTTCGAGGTAACGATGGTGGCGCCGCTGAGGGAGCGGGGGCTGGCGGTGGGCAGCACGGCGATACGGGACGCGGTCGCCACAGGAGACCTGGAAAGCGCCAACAAGCTGCTGGGGCGCAACTACACGCTGGAAGGCAAGGTGGTGCGCGGCCATGGCCGCGGCAAGCCGCTGGGCTTCCCCACGGCGAACCTGGAGCCGGAGCAGGGGATGGTGGTGCCGGGCAACGGCATCTACGTGGCGTGGGCGCACGTGGAGGGCCGCAGGCTCATGGCGCCGACGAGTGTGGGGACGAACCCGACCTTCAACGATACGGGGCGCACCGTCGAAGCCTTCCTGCTAGACTTCGAGGGCGACCTATACGGGAAGCGGCTGAGGCTGGAGTTCGTCCAGCGGCTGCGCGACGAGCTGAAGTTCGACACGGTCGAAGTGCTCCAACGCCAAGTGGACGCGGACGTGGAGGAGACGAGAAGACTGCTGGGAACGACGCAGGGTAGACGAGAAATAGAGAAACGAAGGTAAAGTAAGGAAGGCATGTGAGGAAACTTCTTCTGGGCAGAAGAAGTTTCCTCAGACCCCTACAAAAAGACTTTGGTGCTTGGACAAACGCGGAGGAGTGAGTAGGGTGAGGCCCTGGGAAGACCCGAAATTGCTGAAGCGGGGCGCGGCGGAACTCATCTCTGAGGCGGAGTTGGTCGCGCTGTTGAAGGATGCGCGACCCCTCCGGCTGAAGATGGGCTTCGACCCAAGCGCGCCGGACATCCACCTGGGCCACGTCGTCGGGCTCCGCAAGCTGCGGCAGCTTCAGGACCTTGGGCATCAGCTGGTGCTCATCGTGGGGGACTGGACGGCGCAGATCGGCGACCCCAGCGGCCGCTCGGCGACGCGCAAGATACTGACGGCGGGCGAGGTGAAGCGCAACGCTGAGACGTACATGGCGCAGTTCTTCAAGGTGGTGGACAGGTCGAAGACCGAGGTGCGGTGGCAGAGCGAGTGGTTCGGGAAGTTCACGCTGGAGGATGTGATACGGCTGACGAGCCGGTTCACGGTGGCGCAGTTCCTGGCGCGGGAGGACTTCGCCAAGCGGTTCGCGGCAGACCAGCCCATCGCGATCACGGAGCTGCTGTACCCACTGATGCAGGCCTACGATTCGGTCGTCATCAAGTCCGATGTGGAGTTCGGTGGGACGGACCAGAAGTTCAATCTCCTGGTGGGCCGTGACCTCCAGGGCATGGTCGGCCAGCGCCCGCAGCAGTGTTTCCTCGTGCCCATCCTGACGGGCACGGACGGCGCGAAGAAGATGAGCAAGAGCCTCGGCAACTACATCGGCGTGGCCGAGCCGCCAGCCGATATGTACGGCAAGGTGATGTCCCTACCCGACCCGCTCGTCCCGCTGTACTTCGAGCTGCTGACGGACCTGCCGGACGGCGAGCTGGCGGAGATGCGGTCGGCGCTGGAGCGGGAGTCGGTGAACCCGATGGGGTTCAAGAAGCGGCTGGCGCGGACGCTGGTGGCGACGTTCCACGGCGAGGAGGCCGCTGCCGAGGCGGAGCGGCACTTCGAGCGGACGGTGCAGTCGAAGGAGGCTCCGGACGACGTGGCGACGTACGTGCTGCCATCCCCAAAAGAGCTGGCGGGCATGAAGGTCAGCCATGTCATAGCGGCTGCGCGCTTGGCGGAGAGCGTGAGTCAGGCGCGGCGGCTCATCGAGCAGGGCGCGGTGGAGGTGGACGGGACGCGGGTCGAGGCGGACGGCCCCGCGGAGGCGCTGGCGAAGGGTGGGCTGATGAAGGCAGGTAAGCGGCGGTTCGTGCGGCTGGTGACGAAGGGGTAGCCTGAAGGAAGCCTTCGAGGCGGCGCGGACGGTCCTGGCGGTGCGCAGCTATCAAGATAAGCCGGTGCCAAAGGAGACTGCCAGACGGATCGGCGAGACGGGACGGCTGACGGGGAGTAGCATCAACGGGCAGCCGTGGCACTTCATCGCCGTGGAGGACCGCGACATGCTGCGCCGCCTGGCCGCCAGCGCCAGAAGCGGGCCGTTCATCGGGCAGGCGCCGCTGGCGGTCGTCGTGGCCATAGAGCGGACGCCGTACGCGGTCTCGGATGGGAGCCGCGCAATCCAGTCCATGATGTTGGCGGCGTGGTCGGAGGGGGTCGACTCGAACTGGGCGGGCTTCCTAGGGATGGAGGCGGCCAAGCCGCTGCTGGGCATCCCGGGCAAGCTGGACGTGCTCGCCATCGTCGCCTTCGGCTACCCGGCGAGGGTCGTGGGCAAGGGGAAGAAGCGGCGCAAGCCACTCTCCGAGGTCGCGCACCGAGAGCGGTTCGGCCAGCCCTTCGCGTAGCCCCCTCACCCTATGGCCGCGCTGGGCACGGCCATAGGCCCTCTCCCCTGACGGGACGAGGGGTTTCCCAACCCTACCCTCCTAACCATGCTGTGTTACCATTTTGCCGATAACGATTTCTTGGGGATGGAACCATGCGAGTGAACCTGCGTATCCCAGGGCCGATCCCCGTGCCGGACGACATCCTGGCCGAGATGGCCCATCCGATGATCAACCACCGGGGGCCTGAGTTCAAGGAGATGCTGTTCCGGGTGACGGACGGCCTGAAGCAGGTCTTTGAGACGAAGGGCGACGTCTTTATCATGACAACCTCGGGCACGGGGGCGATGGAAGCGTCGGTGGTGAACACGCTGTCGCCCGGAGACCGGGTGCTGTGCGTGACAGTGGGCGCGTTCGGCGACCGGTACGGCGAGATCGCCGCGGCGTACGGCGCCGAGGTGGTACGGCTGGAGTTCCCCTGGGGTACCGCCGCCGACCCGGAGAAGGTGCGCGAGGCCTTGCGGAAGGACGCGAAGGTCAAGGCGGTGCTGGTTACGCACAACGAGACTTCCACCGGCGTGGGGAACGACCTGGAGGCCATCGCGAAGGCCGTGCACGGGGCGTCGGACGCACTGGTGCTGGTGGACGGAGTGAGCAGCGTGGCCTCAATACCCGTGCGGACTGACGCGTGGGGGCTGGACGTGGTGGCAACGGCGTCGCAGAAGGGGTGGATGCTGCCGCCTGGTCTGGCGTTCGTGAGCCTCAGCCAACGAGCGTGGAAGGCGCACGCGGTTGCCAAGATGCCGCGGTACTACTTCGACGCGTCGGCGTACAAGAAGTACTTCGAGATTGGCCAGCCGCCGTACACCCCTGGGGTGTCGCTGTACTTCGCCCTCGACCTGGCGCTCAAGCAACTCCTGGCAGAGGGGCTGCCGCCGGTCTATGCCCGGCACAAGCGCATCGCACAGATGACGCGGGATGGCCTCAAGGACATGGGGCTGTCGGTGTTCCCCGACGAGCGGGCGGCTTCGGAAACGGTGACGGCGGTGACGGTGCCCGAAGGGGTGGACGCCGCCAAGGTGGTGGAGGCGCTTCGGGCACAGCATGGAGTCGTGATTGCCGGCGGTCAGGAGAAGCTGAAGGGGAAGATATTCCGCATCGGTCACATGGGGCGGGTTTCCTCTGACGAAATACGGCAGACGCTGACGGCGCTGGCGGCCACGCTGCCAAAGGCGGTCGCCGCTCGGGCGTAGGGAGCCGCATGGCTGTCCCAGAGATGCAGAAGGCCATCGCCCGGCTGCGCCTTCACCTGGCCACCATCAAAGGCGAAGAGGAGGAACTGGAGCGGCTGCGGCGTGATTTCCAGGGCCAGATGGAACGGGCGCCGACGGCGGTCATCCAGTCCAACATCCCGCTAGAACTCTCGCTGGCAGCAATGGGCGAGATATAGGAGCGGCTGGAAGGTGTGGCGCTCAAGCTGCAGCTCCTGACGGCCATCAAGGCGCGGGCGCAGTCGGAGTTGGACGCGCTAGTCCTGACGACCAGGATAGAGGATGCGAAGGGTGAGCTGGCGGCGCTGCGGAGCCGCGAGGATGCGGGGGACCTGGGAGACGACGGGAGCAAGGAGATACGGGATCTGCAGCGTTTCATCCAGGACGCGAGCGCCAAGGCGGGAGAGGAAATCACTCAGAAACGGGAATGCCTACGACACTAGCCGAAGAGCGGGTGAAGCACAGAGGGCGGCGGCCACTTGCCGCCCCCCTCTTCTTTTCAGCCGGGTTGTTGTGGGACTAGCCCGCGGCCGCGGGTGCGGGAGCAGGCCCAGATGCGGGGCCAGGCACCTGTGCAGGTGGCGGCGGGGCGGCGCTGGCCTCGAGTTGGTCTGTCGGCTTGGAGGTGAAGAGTTTCTCGAGGACGTCGCCCTCGATGGTCTCGTTAACGACCAGGTACTGGGCAATCTGGGCCAGCTTCGCCTTGTTGGAGTTCAGGAGGCGCTTGGCGGTCTGATAGCCGTTGTCTATGAGGCTGCGCACTTCGTCGTCAATGACCTCGGCAATCTTGTCGCTGTAGTCGCGCTGCTCGGAGATCTCGCGGCCGAGGAAGACGAGCTCTTCGCGCTTGCCGAAGGTGCGCGGGCCGAGCCGCTCGCTCATTCCGTAGCGGGTGACCATGGTGCGGGCGATGTGGGTGGCCTGCTCCAAGTCGTTGCTGGCGCCGGTGGTGACCTCGCCGAAGACGGTCTCCTCGGCGGCGCGGCCACCGAGGGCGGCGGCGAGCTGGTCCTTGAACTGGTTCTTGGTCCAGAGGTGGCGGTCCTCTTCGGGGAGGTAGCGGGTGTAGCCGCCCATGGAGCCGCGGGAGACGATGGTGACCTTGAAGACAGGGTCGGTGTTGGGCAGTAGGCGGGCGACGAGGGCGTGGCCAGCCTCGTGGTAGGCCGTCATCTCCTTCTCTCTCGGGTTGATGACGCGGCTCTTGCGGGCAGGGCCTGCGATGACGCGGTCTATGGACTCGGCGAACTCGTCGAAGCCGATGGTGGTCTTGCTGCGGCGGGCGGCGAGGATGGCGGCCTCGTTGACCAGGTTGGAGAGGTCGGCGCCGCTGAAGCCTGGGGTCTGCTTGGCGATGGTCTCTATGTTCACGTCCTCAGCCAGGGGCTTGCCCTTGCTGTGGACCTCAAGAATCTTGATGCGGCCGCGCACATCGGGGTTGTCGAGAACGACGCGGCGGTCGAAGCGGCCCGGGCGGAGAAGCGCCGGGTCGAGGATGTCGGGCCGGTTGGTGGCGGCCATGACGATGACGTTGGTGCTGGTGTCGAACCCGTCCATCTCGACGAGGATCTGGTTGAGGGTCTGCTCGCGCTCGTCGTGCCCACCGCCGAGGCCCGCGCCACGGTGGCGGCCGACAGCGTCAATCTCGTCCACGAAGATGATGCAGGGGGAGTTGCGCTTGGCCTGGTCGAAGAGGTCGCGGACGCGGGACGCGCCCACGCCGACGAACATCTCGACGAATTCGCTGCCGCTGATGGAGAAGAAGGGGACACCCGCCTCGCCGGCGACGGCGCGGGCGAGCAGGGTCTTGCCGGTTCCTGGCGGGCCGACGAGCAAGACGCCCTTGGGTATCCTGGCGCCCAGGTTCAGGAACCGCTCGGGGAACTTCAGGAACTCGACGACCTCTTGAAGCTCATTCTTGGCCTCCTCCACTCCCGCTACGTCGGCGAAGCTGACGGTGGGGTTGTTGCCGGTGTGCATCCGGGCGCGGCTGCGGCCGAAGCTGAAGGTCTGGTTGCTGTTGCCTTGTGCCTGGCGCAGCAAGAAGAACAGCAGGCCACCAAACAGGATGAACGGCAGCAGGTTGAGGAGGACGGTGCCGAAGTTGACGCCGGATCCCTTGGCAAAGACTTGGACCTTGTTGGTGGTGAGGTCAACGTTCGCCCTCTGCAGGACCTCAACCAAGCTGGTGCCCGGCTCTTTGCGCGAGGTGACCGACTGGTCTGCACCGGTGAGCACCGTGAGGCTATCGCCCCTGACCTCGATCTTCTCCACCTCGTTGCGGGAAACCATGCCCACGACTTCGCTGAGGGGGACCTCTTTGTTCTCACCGAAGGGGTTGTTGAACACAGAGACGAAGATGGCCACGATGGCCACGATAATCAAAAGATAGATGAAGCTACTGCGCATCCAACGGGAACTCATGAAACCTCACCGGGGCAGGCTAATGCCTCGATTCCCTCATCTAGAGAACCCATAACTCATATTACATGAAACGAACAGTCCAGGCAAAAGGTTTGCCGGTGCTATAATCCATGGAACGTTCCAGCCTGGCGTATGTGGCGCGGCGGGCTGGTTTTTGGACGCAGCATGATTCCGATCGGATTCGAGAAGTTCAAGCTCTCCAACGGCCTCGAGGTGGTGCTCCACGAGGACCACACGCTGCCGCTGGTGGCGGTGAACCTGTGGTACCACGTAGGGTCGAAGGACGAGGAGCCCGGACGGACGGGGTTTGCCCACCTCTTCGAGCATGTGATGTTCGAGGGGTCGAAGCACCACAACAAGAGCTTCTTCGACCCGCTGCAAAAGGTGGGGGCTATGGTGAACGGCTCGACCTCCACCGACAGGACGAACTACTGGGTGACGCTCCCTTCGGACCACCTGGAGCTGGTGCTGTGGCTGGAGTCGGACCGGATGGGCTTTCTGCTGGACGCGCTGGACCAGAAGCGGTTCGACATCCAGCGGGATGTGGTGAAGAACGAGAGGCGGCAGAGCTACGAGAACCGCCCGTACGGGATGGCGCACCTGCTGATGCAGCCGGCGGTGTTCCCCAAGCCCCATCCGTATAACTGGCCGACCATCGGCACGCCGGAGGACCTGGACGCGGCGACGCTGGAAGATGTTATGGCCTTCTTCCGCCGCTACTACGCGCCCAATAATGCCAGCCTGGCCCTGGCCGGTGACTTCGAGACAGGCCAGGCGATGCTGCTGGTGGAGCGGTATTTCGGAGACATCCCGCCAGCGCCGCAGACCAACCGCGTAGGGCGGATGGACACGCGACTCGAAGGCTCCGCGCACCTAGTCATGTACGACAACGTGCAGCTCTCGCGGACGTATCTTGGATGGCCCGCCCTACCCGCCTTCGACCCTGGGCGGCCTGCCATGGACGTGCTGGGGACCGTGCTCGGCGACGGGAAGACCTCGCGGCTCCACCGGAAGCTGGTGTACGAGCAGCAGACGGCGCGGGACGCCGGGGTCTATACCATGGCGATGGAGATCGCCGGCGAGATCGAGGTGCTGATTACAGCAGCGCCGGGCCACAAGCTGGACGATGTGCTGAAGACCACCGAGGAGGAGTTGGCCCGCATACAGGCGGAGGCGCCGACGGAGGAGGAGGTGGAGCGCGCCAAGAACCGCATCGAGACCGAGTACACGCAGATGCTGGAGCACGTCGGCGGCTTCGGCGGAAGGGCTGACCAGCTCAACTATTTCAACGTCTATCAGGGCGACCCCGGCCTCATCGGAACGGTCATGGAGCGGTACAGGGCGGTGACGCCGGAAGACGTCAAGCGGGCCGCGGCCCTGCTCGGAGGGAAGAGGGTGCGGTTGGATGTGCTCCCCCGCCCGGCGCACCGGCCATCCAGCCTGACGCTGGACCGCGAGGTGATGCCCGCGCCCTCAGTGGTGCCCGAGTTCAGCCCGCCTGTGCCCGTGCGGCGCAAGCTGGAGAACGGCCTGAGCATCCTGCACGTGGAGCGGCGCGAGCTGCCGCTGGTGGCGGTGGGCCTGCTGATGAAGGCGGGAGCCGCATCGGACCCGCGGGACATGCCGGGCCTGTCGCACCTGACGACGACGATGCTCCAGGAGGGCACGAAGACCAGGACGAGCCAGGAGATAAGCCGGGCGCTGGAGAACCTGGGCACCCATCTGGAAACGGAGGTGGCCCGCGAACAGGTACTGCTGTCCATGGACATGCTGGCGTCCAACTGGGCGGCAGCGCTGGAGCTGCTGGCCGATGTCGTCACGAACCCTTCGTTCCCCGCCAAGGAGCTGGAGCGGGTGCGGAAGGAGCGGCTAACCGACCTGAGGCGGGTCGCCGACGACCCCAACACCATCGCGTCCCGCGCATCCAGAGCACTACTGTATGGCCCAGACCATCCGTACGGGCATCCGGCGACAGGGCGAGAGGCCTCGGTGGCGGCCATCCGCCGCGAAGACCTGGTACGCCACGCCCAGGAGCGGTTCGTGCCGGGCGCAGCGACGCTGGTGGTCGTGGGCCAGGTGTCGCTGGAGGAGGCGATGGAGCGGGCGGAGGCGGCGTTCGGAGGCTGGAAGGCCAAGCATAAGGCCGCAGTGGCCTCGCAGGAGGACGCCGCACACAGCGGCAGGGCTACGACCATCTACCTGGCGGACAAGCGCGGAGCGGCGCAGTCGGTCATCTACGCCGGGCAACTCACCATCCCCCGCCACCACCCGGATTACCACGCGATGAACCTGCTGAACCTGGTGCTGGGCGGCCAGTTCTCGGCTCGTTTGAATATGAACCTGCGCCAGGACAAGGGGTATAGCTACGGCTATATGTCATCCATAGACTGGGTGAGGGGGCCGTCGGCCTTCCTGGCGGGCGGCTCGGTGCAGACCAAGGTGACGAAGCAGGCGGTGGTCGAGACGTTGAAGGAGATGCGGGACATCCGGCAAAAGCGGCCGGTGACCGCCGAGGAGTTCGAGACCGCCCGGCAGAACGTGTTCAGAGGCTTCCCGTCGGCCTTCGAGTCGCAGGCCCAGGTGATGCACCAGGTGAGCAGGTTGGCGCTTTTCGACCTCCCCGAGACGTACTTCCAGGAGTACCTGGGAAGGATCGAGGCCATCACCCTGGACGGCCTTCGCCGTGTGGCGGAGGAGCGGTTGACCGACGGGCCTGAGGTGCTGCTGGTGGTGGGCGACATGGGCGCGGTGGAGAGCGGGCTCAGGGAGCTCGAGATGGACACCGCGACCGTGGACTATGAAGGGCACGTCATCTCGTAACCCGTCCCTCGCCGCCAGGGCTGAAACCGCCGCCCACGTGGGCGGCGTCGTTGATGCAGAGCGGATACCAGCCGTCCTTGTTGAACAGGAAGCGAGAGATGGAGCAGTTGCCCATGCCGATGCGGGTGATGAGCTTGGCGTCGAAGCCCATGATGTAGTGGAACATGCACTTGGTGGCCGCGCTGTGGCCGACGATGGCGACGCGCAGCGACTGGGCCCTGCTCACCAGGCCGCGGTTGAAGATGATTTCGTTCTCCAGCCAGGTGGTGACCCTGCGCTCCACTAGGCGCATAGGTTCGCCATCGGCTGGGACGAAGTCGGGCACCTTGGACGCCATCGTGGCCCGCAACTCCGGCGTGAATATCTCCTCCTCGCGCTTGCCGCGCCAAGCGGGGATCTGCTGTTCCATGAGGGCTTTCACCTTCTCGAACTGCCTAGCGGCCTCACCCATCTCCTCGAGCATGATTTCGGTGGTGCGGACGGCCCGCGTCATCGTCGAAGAGTAGATGCGGTCGAAACGAATGCCTTCGTGCATCAGGCGGCGCCCCAACAAGGCCGCCTGGACGGCCCCCCGCTCGGTGAGCGGCGAGTCGAAGTTGGCGCCGACCGCGACACCGGGCGTTGCGTTGGACTGGGACTCGCCGTGGCGGATAAAATAGAACTCGCACCGGAAGTTTTCGTGGATCACGCGTTGCCTCCTGCACTGTTCCCATATTGGGAGGAGTGAACCGCTATAATGTCAGGCCGTCGGTGGCTTGTGAAGCCGCCGTGAGTGATGGAAGAGAGTTGGCGAAGCGGTTGGAGAAGAAGGTCGCGGTGGTGACCGGCGGAGGCCGGGGCATCGGACGCGCCGTGGCGCTGCTGCTTGCCAGCGAAGGCGCGTCGGTGGTGGTGAACGACCTTGGGTGCGACGTGGACGGCTCGGGCGCCTCGCGCGACCCGGCGGACCGCGTGGTGGACGAGATACGCTCCGGCGACGGCAAGGCGGCGGCGAGCTACGCCGACGTGGCCGAGATGGCCGGCGGCGAGGCGGTGGTCAAGACCGCGCTGGACAGCTTCGGGCGGCTCGACATCTTGGTGAACAGCGTAGCCGTGCTGAAGGACAGGATGGTCTTTCAGATGGCGCCCCAGGACTTCGGCCTCATCATCCGAAACAACCTCAAGGGGACTTTCTCCCCAACCAAGCATGCATGCATCCTATTCCGGCAGCAGCGAAGCGGCCGCATCGTCAACATGACGTCCGACGCGGGCCTGGGCGACGTGGGCCGGGCGAACTACGCGGCGGCCTCGGAGGGCATCATCGGTCTGACGCGGACGGCGGCCCGCGACATGGGGAAGTACGGGGTGACGTGCAATGCT
>VGZR01000027.1 GCA_016872515.1 SAR202 cluster bacterium | reverse complement strand
TGATGGCCGCCCAAAACCTGGCCTCGATTGTCATCCCTGCGGGCCGCGAGTATAATGGCCCCAGATTAGGGACTCATGACGTATGCGCGGCTGTATGGACGGGCAAAGGCACCCGTGATTCGAAACGCGAAGGGCCAAATCAACGACGGAGGCTTGTGACATGGCTATAGATACACGCACCGAGACCGGTACCTGGAGGGTGAAGGCAGGGCTCGCCCAGATGCTGAAGGGCGGTGTCATCATGGATGTGGTGACCGCCGAACACGCGAAGATCGCCGAAGACGCCGGCGCCTGCGCGGTTATGGCCCTGGAGCGGGTGCCTTCCGATATCCGTGCGGCTGGTGGCGTGGCCCGTATGTCCGACCCCACAAAGATCGAGGAGATCATCAAGGCGGTGACAATCCCGGTTATGGCCAAGTGCCGGATCGGGCACTTCGTCGAGGCGCAGGTCCTTGAGGCCCTCGGCGTGGACTACGTGGACGAGTCGGAGGTGCTTACGCCCGCCGACGAGAACAACCACGTTTGGAAACATGACTTCAAGATGCCCTTCGTGTGCGGCTGCCGCGACTTGGGCGAAGCCCTGCGGCGCATCGGTGAGGGCGCAGCGATGATTCGCACCAAGGGCGAGGCAGGGACAGGCAACATCGTCGAGGCCGTCCGGCACGCACGGTCGGTCCTGGGCGAGATCAAACGCATCAGGGGCATGAACGACGAAGAGTTGATGTCCACGGCGCGCGACCTGAAGGCGCCCTTCGAGTTGGTCAAAGAGATCCACGACACCGGCAAGCTGCCGGTGGTGAACTTCGCCGCGGGCGGCATTGCCACTCCTGCGGATGCGGCGCTCATGATGCAGATCGGCGTTGACGGCGTGTTCGTCGGCTCCGGCATCTTCAAGTCCGAGAACCCCGCGCTGATGGCCTCGGCCATCGTCAAGGCGACGACGCACTTCCGCGACCCCGGCATCATCGCCGACGTGTCACGCGGCCTGGGTGCGGCCATGCGGGGCCTCGAAGTCCGCACCATGGCTGAGAAGGACCGCCTGGCCACCAGAGGATGGTAGCTTGTCCCGGATAGGTGTCCTGGCGATCCAGGGCGACTTCCTCGAGCACCGGCAAGTGCTCGAGCGTATCGGCACAGAGGCTCCGGAAGTGCGGAAGCCGAAGCAGTTGGACGGGATAGACGGGCTCATCATCCCAGGGGGTGAGAGCACGACTATCGTCCAGTTGATGGACATCTACGGCTTCCGCGAGGCCATCCGCGAGAAGGCGCACTCAGGCATGCCAATCTGGGGTACGTGCGCTGGCATGATTGTGCTGGCCAACAAGCTGACCGACCACCGCCCTGACCCTATCAAGGTCATGGACATCGAGGTGAGCCGCAACGCGTTCGGCCGCCAGGTGGACAGTTTCGAGATCGATCTGGACATCAAGGGCATCGAGGGACCGCGCTTCCACGCCGTTTTCATCAGGGCGCCGGTAGTCAACAAGATCGGCAAGGCGGTGAAGGTCCTCGCCTTATTGGAGGATGGCCGCCCAGTAGCCGTGCGGCAGGGCAAGCTGCTGGCTACGGCCTTCCATCCCGAACTGACCAACGACGCCCGGTTCCACGAGCTCTTCGTGAGGGTTGCCAAAGGTTCCGCTTAGAGCATCGGCTTCGATGATTAAGGGGCCGCATCCCGCCGACTTGGCCCGGCTGGCCGTGTTAGGCGGTGGGGTGGGGCGGAGCCTGCTATACACCCGTGGCACAGCGTCACAAACGTCCGGCGCGTGGCAAGTGCTCCTCAAGTCGCTGACACGGGACGTCGTCTTGAGGAGGCGGGCCTGTACTCTTGTTGCTGCCGCTCCCCTTCATCTTCGCGGCTTGGCGTCGTCTCGGCGGCTTGCAGGCCCCCTCAGCTGGGAAATTGACTACTTCTCCTACGCGCGGCATCCCGGAGGAGGGGCATCTGAGCTTCTCTCAGCGATGGCTGAGGCGGTGTCCACTCGGGGTGGCAGGACTCTTTTTGCCAGGATTCCTTCAGAGGACCCGTTCTCAGACGAGGCACGCCGGGGAGGCTTTTTCCCCAGTCATCGCGAGACGTTGATGGAGTCCAGTTCGCCCCGAGTGCTGAACCAAGGGCATCTCGGGCTGGAGCCTGTCCGTGCAGGCGATATGATGGGACTGTTCCGACTGTACTGCGCGTCCACGCCGGCGGAGGTAAGAGTGCACCATGGCATGACCTTGGAGCTGTGGCAGTCGTCGCGGGAACCCACGTCGCGTGGCACAGAGGAGTGGCTCTTGCCTGGGGTGGGCACGGTGCGTGGGTGGGTCAGGCTGGACCGGCATGGCGGCAAGGGCGGAATAGATATCATGGTCAGGCCCGAAGAGGAAGTGGAGATTACAGGGCCGCTCTTGGACTTTGGAGTGTCAAGGCTGAGTGGGGTTCGCGCGGTGTACCTTCTGGTCCCTGAATACAAGACCCTGCTGGGTAGGTTGGCAGCCCAGCGCGGTTATAGGCCATCGAACGAGTTTACGGTGTTGGTTAGGCCTTTGGCGGCTAGAGAGAGAGTAGAGGAGGCCGTACGGATGACCGCAGCTTCGAGATGATGGAGACTCGATTGATGCAGCAGAACATGGACGCCGACCTTTCAGCGCTTATCGAGGTGTTGCCCACACATATCAAGGTTCCTTTGGCCCAGCGGACTGACCCAACCGAACTGCTGGAGATAGTCCTCGACCTGGGGCGCATGCCCGAGGCCCGTTTCTTGAAGGAGGTAGCCGTCCTTTCGAAAGAAGAGGTGAGCGAGACAGATCTGGAGTATGTGACTGCGCGGATCGGAGCATTCGGGGTGGACAACCGGGCTGGCATTACAAGGACGCTGCATCGCATCTCCGCCATCCGCAACCGGAGCGGCAAAATCGTAGGCCTGACCTTGCGGGCCGGCCGGGCGGTGTACGGGACCATCCGCATCATCGAAGACCTGATCTTCGCGGGCAAGAGCGCTCTGCTGCTCGGACGGCCGGGCGTGGGCAAGACGACCATGCTCCGCGAGGTGGCGCGGGTGTTGGCCGACTCGGCGGGGAAGCGCGTGGTCATCGTGGACACGTCCAATGAGATTGCGGGTGATGGCGACATCCCGCATCACGGCATCGGCCGCGCCCGGCGGATGCAGGTGGACAACCCAGCCCGGCAGCACGCGGTGATGATCGAGGCGGTGGAGAACCACATGCCGGAGGTCATCATCATTGACGAGATAGGGACGGAGCTGGAAGCCAACGCGGCCCGCACCATCGCGGAACGCGGTGTGCAACTCGTCGCCACGGCCCACGGCAATACCCTGGAGAACCTGATCCGCAACCCGACCCTCTCCGACCTGGTAGGCGGCGTTCATACGGTCACCCTGGGCGATGTTGAGGCGAGGCGGCGCGGCACGCAGAAGACGGTGCTGGAGCGCCGGGCGCCGCCGACCTTCCAGGTGCTTGTAGAGATCCAAGGATGGAGCAAGGTGGCGGTCCACCCGGATGTTGCCGAGGTCGTGGACAGGATGCTGCGTGGGATGCCGATTTCGCCGGAGATTCGCACGCTTGACGAGCGTGGTTCCATCCAGCGTAGCTTTGCCCCTCCCGCGCCTACACTCGCACCGGTGTCCGCCAACGGCGGAGCCTCCTCCCAGAGAGGCAGGCGACATTTCACTCCGTCGCCTCGGCCCGAGCCTCTGCCTCAACCTCAGTCGCAGGCCGACGCCAAGGTGACGCACATCCTGCCGTATGGAGTGAACAAGGGCAAGCTTCAGGAAGCGGTCAAGGCGTTGGGCGCTCCCATCGAAGTCGTGGACAGCATGTCCCAGGCGGACATGCTGCTGACAGTGAAGAACTACTACCGGCGCCGGACTTCGGCGTTGCGGGAGGCGGAGGAGAAGGGCAAGGCTGTGTACGTGCTGCGCAGGAACAGCAACCCGCAGATCGAGCAGTTCGTGCGGGCGGTGACGCGGCAGCCTGGGCAGGGCAGGGCCAACGACGAAGTGGCGGATGCGGTGCAAGAGGCGGAGGAGGCGGTCGTCCGCATCGGCCAGGGCGAGCACCAAATCTCGCTGACGCCTCAAGGGGCGTTTGTCCGACACCTCCAGCATGAGATTGCGGAGAAGAGCGGGATGGCGTCGTCCAGCATGGGCCGCGAGCCGCGCCGCCACGTGGTAATCTATCGGCGGTAGGCGCATGCCGTCACCCAGGCGGCGGCTTTTGCACCGTTCCCGTTCGGAGACGTGAGTTGTCCCTATTCGTGTCGTTCGAGGGTGGCGAGGGCAGCGGAAAGTCCACTCAGGCCAAGCTGCTGCGTGACCGGCTGAGCGAAGCGGGCCATCCCGTCCTGCTCGTTCACGAGCCGGGCACGACGCCGCTGGGGCTGTACCTACGAGAGCGGCTCAAGCGTCAGACCCGCCAGGAAGACATCATTTCGCCGTCGGCAGAGCTTTTCCTCTTCGCCGCGGCGCGAGCGGAGCTTGCTGCTAAGGTCATCAAGCCGTTCCTAGCCCGGCGGGGTGCCGTCGTGCTGTCCGACCGATACATGGACTCTACGACCGCGTACCAGGGCCATGGCCGCCGCATCGACCTAAGCAAGATCCAAGTGGTGAACGAGTTGGCCACGCAGGGCACGGTACCCGACCTCACGTTTCTGTTGGATTTGAGCCCGGAAGATGGCTTGGCCCGTATCAGAGCGAAGTTGACACTGGAGCAGGGCAAAGAAACGGCGCACCAGCGGCAGGACAGGGAAGGGATGCGGCGGTTCGAGGAGGAGACGTTGGCGTTCCACCGCCGGGTCCGCGACGGGTATCTGAAGTTGGCCCAGCAGGAACCGGTACGGTGGCGCTTGCTGGACGCCACTAGGCCGGTGGATGACCTGGCGGCGGTAGTCTGGGCCGAAGTCGAGGCGCATCTGCGGCGGGAACCTTCCGGGGGTGAGGACGTGCAGCCAGGGCTAATGCCCATTGGAGAGCGGCCGCCGGACGATGCCGCCAAGAAGACGCGGAAAGGATGACGCCTGAGCAGAAGAGGGCGTTCCTGAAAGCGCCCCATCTGGCGGACCTCGCGACACTTCTGCCCGACGGCTCGCCCCATGCCACGCCGGTCTGGCACCACTACGAGCGAGGACGTTTCTACGTGCTGTCGGAGGCGGGTTCGGTCAAGGTGCGGAACATCGCGCGCGACCCAAGGGTCTGTCTCACCGTCGCCAGCCGCGAGCCGCCCTACGGCTACGTCATGGCGACCGGCAGGGTAGAGTTGTCCCGTAAGCGCATCCCGGAACTCGTGTTCAAGATGTCTGTGAACTACTTGGGCGATGACGAGGGCAGACGCTACGCCAAGTCGGTGAAAGACGTGGACTTCGTGGTGATAGAACTGAAGCCCTCCAAAACCATCGCCTGGTCAGGTGACTAGCGACCCAAGCTCCACCACTTCCGTTTCTTCCCGGCGCTCTGAGGCGTCCCGATCTTCACAGTCTGGTTCTCCAGGATGGCTTTGGGTGTGTCCACCACCATCGCCTGAGCCATCTCCGCCCCCACAAGTTTGGTTGCTGCGGCGACACCGGCAGTGAGCTTGGGCGACCGTGGGCCGCTGGCATGGTGGCAATCGGAGGCCATGACATGCGCCAGGCCGCGTTGCAGCAGCTCCTCGGTGAAGCGCCGCACGTCGGCCCCGAAATGTCCAACCAGGCTCCCCGCTGTGATTTGGGACAGCATGCCGCGTTGCACGAAGGCCACTAGCAGTTCAGCGTCCTTCTGGACGCACTCGATGCGCTCCGGGTGGGCGAGGACTGGCGTGATGCCCTGGAGCTGGAGTTGGAACAGGGTCGCTTCGAGATAGTTAGGACGCTCGAAGAATGGCAGCTCCACCAGCGCATACCGCGAGCCGTTGATGGGCAGCGCTCGGCCCGAGGCGAACATGGCCGACAGGTCCGGCACGAGATGGTTCTCCATCCCCATGAAAAACGATAGCTCGATTCCGGTCGCCTTCGTGTTCTTCGCCAACTCGGCCAGCACGTCTCTCGCATGCTGAACCGACGACCGCTCATTCACATCCTTCATGTGCGGGGTAGCGAGGATGGCCTTCGTGCCGTGCTGCGCGGCCACGCGGGCCATCTCCACCGCTTCGTCCATCGCCTTTGGGCCGTCGTCGAGGCCAGGAAGTAGGTGCGCGTGCAGGTCGTACATAGACCGTGTTGGTCGGGTCCTTTCGGTCGGTTCAGTGGCAGCCTGGAGCGAGGTCTGTGTGCCTCGGACTAGAACGGCTGGCGGCCTTCGATGGCGCGGCTGAGGGTGACCTCGTCGGCGTACTCCAGGTCGCCGCCGGCCGGCAGGCCCCTCGCAGGCCGCGTGATTTTGACGTTCAAGGGCGCGAGAAGTTGGTGCAGGTACATCGCCGTCGCCTCGCCCTCGACGTTCGGGTTAGTGGCTAGGACGATCTCCTGAACCGAGTCCGCGCGTGTGCGTCGTAGGAGGGGCTGTATCTTCAGGTCATCTGGCCCCACCCCGTTGATGGGCGAGAGCACGCCGTGGAGGACGTGGTACAGGCCGGAATAGGAGCCGGTGCGTTCGAGGGCGCGCACGTCCAGCGCCTCCTCGACGACGCAGATGCGGCTGCGGTCGCGCATCGGGTCATCGCAGATGGCGCAGGGGTCGCGCTCGGTGATGTTGAAGCACTGCGAGCAGAGGGTGATGCGCTCCTTGACGGCCAGGATGGCCTCGGCGAGGGAGCGGGCCTCCTCGTCCGGCATCCTGATGAGGTAGTAGGTCAGGCGTTGGGCCGTCTTCGGGCCGATGCCGGGGAGCTTATGCAGCTCGTCCACCAGCCGGGCGACCGGGGCGACTTCGTTCCTACCGCGAGAGGTCATATCGGGCTGGAGCGGCCTACATCAGCCCGGGAATCTTCAAGCCGCCGGTGAGGGCGCTCATCCGCTGGGCGGCCAGGCCCTGGGCCTTCTCCAAGCCGTCGTTGATTGCGGCAGTAACCAGGTCCTGGAGCATGTCCACATCGCCGCCGGAGGCTACCTCGGGCGAGATGGTGACAGACTGAACCTTGAGCTTGCCCGTGACCACGGCCTTGACGGCCCCGCCGCCGGCGCTGCCCTCCACAACTGCCGTCTCCAGCTCTTGCTGGAGCTTAAGCATCTGTTTTTGGAGTTCCTGCGCCTGGCGGATCAGCTTCTGGTTCAAAAGGCTCCTCCTTCTCGGCGACGACCTGCGCGCCCATGGCCTGGGCCATACGGACGAGGTTGCTGGTGCGGGCAGCCTGTTGCGGCGACGCGCTGGCTGCGGCCTCCACGGCCTCGACGCGGACATCATACTTGCTTTGCATGGCTTGGGCCAGGGCGTCGAGAACCAGCTTGCGGCTTTCGGGGTTATCCAGTTCCTCCTCTATGCGCTCGACGTGAGACTTGTGGGCGAACCTGAGGGTGATGACCCCGTCGGCCACCTGCCTCTGGTCGCAGCCGCGCAGCAGTGCGCCCACGTTGAAGCGGCGCCACTTGTTGTGGCGGCTCAGCACCTTCAGCACGAACTCCCACTGCCTGTCCAGCCTGGCGCTGGGGTCGGCCGGCAGGTCTGTGGGCAAGGGGATCGAGGCCGAGGGAGCCGGCGTGGCCGGTGCGGCGGGCTGCGCAGCCACTGGCCTCGATGGCGGCGGAGAGGACGGCCACTGCGGAGACGTGTACTGCGGTGGCCGGCTGTACTGGGGTGTCGGGTTGGTGGGACGGCTTGGCGCCCGTCCGGTTGGCGCCGGTTTCGCCGGGGCCTGTGGCTTGTCCTCCCCCAAGGCCGACTCCACCGTGGCCAGTTCCAGCGGCATTGCCAAGATGGTATCGCGCCGCATGTCCACGCGGGCGAAGCACTTGAGGGCATGGACGACGTGGGCCAGCGTCGTGCCAGAGACGTAGGAGTGGACCCTCTCGACCGTCTCCTTAGGGTAGCCGGACGTGACACCCGCGTCGGACTTGAGCAGCAGGGCCAACCGGAGCAAGTCCACCGTCGTCCGGTGCAATTGGCGGACGTCGCTGCCTTGGGCGAGCACATCGTTGATGAGCTTGAGGCCGTCCTGGGGCGAGCGGTTGAGGACGTGGCCGGTGAGCGTGAGGGCCGCCTCGTCGCTGCCCAGGCCAAGCAGGTCGCGGACATGTCGCTCGGTGACGGGCGAGCCGTAGGAGACGACGGCTTGCTCTAGGAGATTGATGGCGTCCCGCAGGCCGCCCGCGGAGGTCCTGGCGATAAGCTCCAGCGCGGCGGTCTCGGCCTCGAACCCTTCGCCGGCGCAGATGGCTTGAAGGCGGTCGACGACGGCACCCGTGGAGATGCGGCGGAAGTCGAAACGCTGGCAGCGCGAGATGATGGTGGCTGGTATCTTGTGCGCCTCGGTGGTGGCGAGGACGAAGATGGCATGCGGCGGCGGCTCCTCCAGCGTCTTGAGCAGGGCGTTGAAGGCCGCGTCGCTGAGCATGTGGACCTCGTCCACGATGTATACCTTGTAGCGGGCTTCGTTGGGGGTGAAGTGGACCTTGTCGCGTAGGGTGCGGATGTCGTCTATGCCGCGGTTGCTGGCGGCGTCTATCTCCACCAGGTCGAGGGCGCGGCCCTCGTTGATGGAGCGACAGATGCCGCACGAATCGTCTGCTTCTCCATCCTTGGACGCGAGGCAGTTGACGGACTTGGCCAGGATGCGCGCGGTGCTCGTCTTGCCGGTGCCGCGAGGCCCGCAGAACAGGTAGGCGTGGGCGACCCGGCCTAGCGCCACCGCCCGGGTGAGGGTCTGCGTCACCGGCTCCTGTCCCACCAGTTCGTCGAGGCGGCGGGGGCGCCATTTCCGGTACAAGACTTCGCTCATCGTTTTCCCAGCATCCGCTCCATCAGGCTGGCCTGCTCCGCCTCCATCGCCGCACGCTCGCGCGGCTCCTCGTGGTCATGGCCCAGGAGGTGGAGGACACCATGGGACAGGAGGAAGGCCAACTCCTCCTCCGGGGCCTTTCCGTGCGCTTTGGCCTGACGCAGCATCTGCGGGTATGAGATGACGATTTCCCCGATGCCACTGGACGAGCCGGGCGGTAGCACGAAGGCGGTGTCCTTGTTCCACTGAGACTGCGCTGGCCCGTCCCCATAATATGCCCCTTGGTGGGAAAAAGAAAACGACAGTACATCAGTGGTCTCGTCCAGGCCTCGGTGCCGCTTGTTCAACTCGCGGACGGCCTGGTCGTCAGCGATGACGACGCTGAGATTGGTGGTTGAGCCGGGCAGCGCGACAGACAGCGCGCGTCTGGCCAGCGTTCGGACGCGGCCTGAGGCGATGGAGTCCTTGAACTCATCGAAGACTTGGACAACTATCGTATGGCGAGCGGGCGGCATGTGCGAGGCATGTCTTCATGTGGAGTTGGTTCGAGGCAATTATAGCCGCCCCAACAACCCTAAGGAGGTTATCCTGGCCCTGGTCAGCAGCGGACCGCAGGTGTGCGCGAAGGAACCCTAGGCGTCGCAGCGGAGAAGTTGTTCGCCTTTCTGGGTGGAGTGGAATTCGTACTGGGCGCCCTCGTGCTCCAGGACGATGCGGTAGCCAGGGACGACGACCTCCGCATAGGACTCGCCTTCTTTGGGACAACCGAGGCTGCTGTCGGGCCAGTCCACGGCCTCGAATCCCACCAGGAACGGGGCCTGCGGGTCGGTCCCAAGGTCGGCGGCCAGCAGGGCGCGGGCGGCCTCCGTGACCGCGAACCCTTCGGAGTCGGAGGCGAACCTTCCGCCGTCCGTGCTGTCCGTCGCACCGTTCATGGTGCTCAGGCCGGGCGACTGGAGGAACTTGAACAGGTCGGTGTCGGCGGGCAGCACGACTGTAGCATTCTGGGTCAGGAACTTCTGATACGCCTCCAGGCTGCGCTGGAAGGCATAGAACTCGGGGTCTTGCTCCAACGCAGAGGCGAAGATGGCGATAGCGTCCGCCTCGCCTTCGCCGCGCAGGAGGTTGGCGTCGCGCTCCGCCTCGGCGCGGATGATGGTGGCTTGGCGGTCCACGCCGGCGCGTATCTCCAGGTCGCGTTTATCGCCTTCGGAGCGCTCGGCATCGGCGATACGCTTCCGTTCAGCTTCCATCCTGGCATAGATGCTGGTCGCAATCTCGTTGGGGAAGTCGGCGCGGCTGATGCGCACGTCCACGATTTCGACTCCGAAGTCCTGCACCTTGGGCCTGGAGACATCCCGCACGCGGTTCATGATGGCCTCGCGGTTGAGCCGGATGATCTCCGACTGCTGGTCCAGGGCAATCTCCTGTCGCAGGTCGGAGGCGATGATATCCGTGGAGCGGGTGACTGCGCGCTGGGTGTCCTGGACAGTCTCGCGGAACCGGAGCGGGTCGGTGATGCGGCCGATGGCATACACGTCTATGATGAGCCGCTTCTTGTCGGCGGTCAGGAGCGCGTCCGGTGCGGCATCAAACAGGGCAAGCCGCCTCTCGTAGTATGTGACCGTATCCACGAACGGTGTCTTGGCATACAGGCCCGGTTCAAGGATCGCTCGTTTCGGTTCGCCGAACCGTGTCACGAGGGCAACTTTGGTCTGGTCAACGACGAAGAAGGACTGCGGGCCGAGGATGCCCGTGAGGATGACCAGGATGACGAAGGTGATAGCAGCTACGCGAAATCTTGGCATCGTCGTTACGGCTGCGTGCTCGGCGCGGCGAGGCCGTCGGTCAGCGGCAGGAGTTGCAAGAGGTTGCCGTTGGAGCCTGACGGGACGATGACCTTCTTGATGGAAGGAAGAACCTCCTCCATCGCCTCAAGGTACAGCCGTTGGCGTGTCACGTCGGGCGCCTTCCGGTACTCCTCCAGAAGACTTAGGAAGCGCTCAGACTGGCCTATTGCGTTGGCGACCTGCTCGGCTTTGAAGGCCTCGGCCAGCTCCCTCACACGCTGCGCCTCACCATTGGCTCTGGGCAGGATGTCCGCCTCGTAAGCTTGAGCCAGATTGATCTTGCGTTCCTTGTCTTCCCTGGCGCGCACGACATCATCGAAGGCGTCTCGCACCTGGGACGGCGGGAGGACGTTCAAAAGCTTCACATCCCGGACGCGGATGCCTGTCTGGTAGTGGTCCAGCAGCGCCTGGAGGATCACCTTCGTCTCCTCTTGGACGGCCTCCTTCTCAATGGTCAGGACGTCGTCGATACTCCTCTGGCCGACCACCTGCCGGAGCGAGGTCTCGGCAGCGCTCTTGATGACCACGCCGCCGGGGTCCACCACCTCGAAGAGGAACTGTTCGATGTCCTTGATGTCGTATTGGACGAGAAGCTGGACATCCACGATGTTCTCGTCGCCGGTAATCATAAGGGACTCGACTGGAACCGGGGTAGAGCCGCGCAGTCCGACCTCGAGGCGGCGGACCTCGTCCACCAGGACGATGTCACGTGTGCCGATGGGGGATGGCCAGTACCAGTGGAGGCCCGGTTCGCCGCCGCCGACAAAGGCGTCGCCGGCCCTGGGGGAGTACTTGCCGAACGTGCGGATGGCCGCCTGCTCGCCGGGCTGCACCGAGTAGAAACCTGTTCCCAGCCAGATGAGCGCGGCAACGGCGAAGACGGCGAAGATGAGGATGGCCAAGGCGTCGCCGCCCTTGCCGACCTTGAAGCGGTTGCCGAAGGAGCGGACCTTCTGCAGCACCTCGTCGAACTTGAGTTCGGGTTCGTTTCGCCTTTGCATCCGCAGGATCTTCATAGCTGGTTCGAAAGCCACTAGGCCATGTTACCACAGGTCCTTTTGGGCAGCACCGATGGCCATGCCGATTCGCGTCTCCTATAACGGAGATGGCCGGGGTTTAGTTACTGCCGTCTCCGGTCTGCAGGCGTTTTATCCGCTCTAGCTCGGCCAGGAACTGGCCGTAATTAGAGAAGCGCGGAACTGAACGGATGAAGGCGTAGAGGTTCTCCGACAGCCTCCGGAACTCGCGGAGTTGTTCGCCGATAGGGCTGGCAGAGGTCGGGCTTTCGGCGTAGGTGCCGTGAAACGCGAAGTAGGCCTGGTTGAGTTTGCGGATGGGATAGCCGTTCTCGACGAACAGTTGACGGCGCTGCTCCATGTACGCCTCCGCCCGCGCCACCTGTCCGCTAGCCAGGAGCGCGTCCACCTCGGCGCGGGTCGCCCGCATCTCCCTCGCGAAGTCGAAGCCCTCCGCCTCCTGGTCTTGAGGCGGCGGGACTTCAGCCCCAGTGCTGGACTCAGGCTCGATACTTCCCCCAAGGAGGATGTAGGCCAGGTCGCCGATCTCGCGTCCCGCCACGTCGGCGAAAGTCTCGTTCAGCGTCTGCATGTCCGCGCTCGTGTAGAAGTTCCAGCCCAGCGGCCGGAAGGCGAGGTAGTGGTGCAGCCACTCGTGGGAGGCGACCTGCAGAGTCGAGCGGAGTGGCCGGTTGTTGAGCACCGATGCCGGGTAGGTGGCAACGCCACCGATCTCGACGACCAGGGCCGACAGGTCTGCTTTCGTAAGCAGGCTGCTTTCCATGGACTCACTCTTCTGAATGCCGACGCCCGGATGTAGCAGCACGTCGTGGGTGCGCTCGATCCGCTCCCTCGGCGAGCTCACCAGCAGCTTCGGCGGCTCCCCGAGGCGGATGTCCACCGGCGGGAAGATGAAGCCGCCGACCGATGCAAGTCCCAGCTTGCGGAGAACGGCGCTGATGGTGGACTCCAGCGTCTCCTCCACGTCGTCCTGCAGCGCCGCCTGCCGCTCCTCCAGTTCCTCCAGGCGCACCTCGAGGGCGGCCACATCGCCGCCCTGTCCCGCTGCGGCTGCGGCCAAGTCTCTCCTGACGGCCTGGGTCTGCTCTACCAGTGCGAAGTATTCGCGGACTTGGCCCAGCCGCACGTCTTCGTCCTGTGGTGTCCGAGCCAGCTCCCTGGCCAAGCGGTTGGCCCACTTGTCCAGAAAGTTAGTGACCTCCCACTGCACCAGGCTGAAGCGGCTGGCGGCTGCGACCTCCTGCGCCGGATTGAGCCGGGGCCCGTCCGGGATGAACAGCAGGCACAGGAGACCCACGAAAATGACAGCGGAATACAGGACGAGCGGCACCAGGTGTCTCGCCCGAGGCGGGTCTGGTGATACCTGGGTGCTCTGGAGGTCCGGCAACACGTTCTTATCTTATGTGAAACGACGAAGCAGGCAGGTGCGTTGTCTGCGCCGCGCCGTCGCCATGCTAGAATCGTGCCTGAGGCAGCGTGGATGTCCAAAGGGGGTGCGAGGCGATGGCGCTTTCATTATGTTTCGTGGGATGCGGAGGCTATGCCGCGAGAGTGGCGCAAGACCTCGGCGATGCCCGCCAGGAACTGACGCTCTACTTCGCCAGCCGAGATGCCAAAAAGGCCAAGGAGTTTTCCGATGCCTACGGTGGCGCCGGCTGGTTCGGCAGCTACGAGGAGGCCGCCGCAGACCCGCGCGTCGAGGCGATATACTTCGTCACGCCTCACCACTTGCATCTGGAAGGCGTGCAGATGGCCGCGAAGAACCGCAAACACATCCTGATGGAGAAGCCCATCGCCCGCACCGTGGCGGAGGCCGAGCAGCTCATCCGGACCGCCAAGGACGCAGAAGTGACCCTGATGATTGCCGAGAACTACCGGTTCACGCCCACCATCGCCAAGTGCAAAGAGCTCATCGGTCAAGGCCTTATCGGCGACCTCCGCCTCGTGCAGATACAACGCGAGGGCTACAGCGAGGCGAAGTCGTGGCGCGCGGACACAGCCTTGAGCGGCGGAGGGAGGTTCATAGACGCTGGCATCCACGACATGGACGCCATCGTGAACCTCGGCGGCTTCCCCAGCCGCATCTACGCGGCCACGCCGCGCCAGGTGTTCCCGGGCCAAACGGGCGAGGACGGCATGGTGCTCACGGCCCACCTGCCCGGCGGGGCCGTCGGCCTGCTCCAGTTCTCCTGGGCGACGCCCATCACCGAGTACCGCGAGCAGGCCTGGGTCACCGGCACCAAGGGCCAGCTCATCTTCAAGCCCTTCGGCACCGAGGTCGTCGTCGAGACGCCCGTGGTGCGGCGGACGGTCCAGCTTCCCGAGGCCAAGATGGGCGTGCCGTGGATGATGCGCGAGTTCGCCGCCGCTGTCCGGGAGGGCAGGGAGCCGTTGATGTCGGGCCAGGAGGGCCTGAACGACCTGGTATGCGTCCTGGCGGCGTACCAGTCCGTCAAGGAGGGTAGAGCGGTCGAGCTTCAGCCGCCCGCGGCGTCCGCGGCCCCGGCGGGACGCCACCGCCTGACGCCACCCAAGAGCGGCAAGCGCCACGACCCGCGCTCGTTGATCTAAGGGCAGCTTTTTGGCGCTCATCGTCCAGTCCGACTTCGACGACACCATCACCGTGGGCAACGTCAGCACCATGGTCCACAAGGCCTTCGCCCCCGACCTGGCCCTCTGGCAGGCCATGGAAGACGAGTACCACGCGGGCAAGTACAGCGTCGAGGAGAGCAACATCCGCGAGTTCGCGCTCATCCGCAGGAGCAGGGCCGAGATCGAGGAGTACGTGCGCCGCAATGTGGTCGTGCGCGAGGGGTTCGGCGAGTTTGTGAGGTACTGCGAAGCGGAGAATATCAAGCTCGTGGTCGTGAGCAGCGGCCTCGACCTGTACATCCGCCCCACGCTGGAGAAGGCGGGCCTAGCCCGCCTTGGGTTCCGCTCCGGCAATGCCGAGGTCACGCCCAAGGGAATCGTCGTGAGCTACACCGACCCCCAGGGCAGGCCGCTGACCAAGGGGTTCAAGGACGCCTACCTTCGTCTCCACAAGCGACAGGGCCACACCATCTTCTACCTCGGCGACGGCCATTCGGACTACGGGCCTGCAGAGGAGTCAGACTTCGTCATGGCCCGGTCAACCCTGCGTAAGTGGATGGAGTCCAATGGGCTGCCCCACACGCCCTTCGAGGACTTCCACCAGGCCCTGCGGAGCCTACAGGCCTTCCGGCGAAAGCTGGGTGCGTAGGGGGGCGAAGGCTCCCAGCCGTTACCGCCGCCGGAACAGGCCGAGGAAGCGGCCCTCGTAGTGGTCGAACAGGCCCCAGCGGTCGAGCTCGCGCTTCAGGTCTTCAGGGTCGCGTCCTTGCTCCACCTCGCGGAACAGCCGCTCGATCTGCAGCACCGCCGCCCTGGGTACGCCGCCAAGCGCCGCCTGCGGCTCCAGCATGCCCATGGACTGGAACTCCTGCACGTTGCTAGCCATGGACGACGACGTGAACTCGTAGATGAACTTCAGCAGCGACACGTCCCACAGCTCGTCCACGCCGACCATGACCACCGACAGGTCTTCCTTGCGCCGGTCGAGGTCGTCGCTGATGCGGCGGGCGATGTCGCTGGTGAGGCCGGAGACGATGTCCATCTTGCCGGCCTCGTTGCGGTACCGGTAGAGGATGCCCGGGCTGTGGGGGCCTTGTGTGCGGGCCGCGTGCCGCAGGTACTCGTAGGCCTCCGGGCTGAACCCCTGGAGGTTGAGCGCGTAGGTCGGCGTCACTATCGCGGGCTTCTGGGCGATGACGCGGCCCATCCGCACGACGCCCTCCCGCTTTTCGGGCGCCAGGTCGCGGTACGCGGGCTCGGTCACCACGTAGTAGGCGATGTTGGTGTGGCCGAACGTTGCCAGGTGTTGTTTGGGGAACCGGACCACCGCGGTCTTCTCGATGGCCCGTATCCAGTCTCGCCGGTCTTGCATAAGTCCCTCCGATCTGATGCTATGGGCGGGGGTGCTGGGTGTCAAGGAACAAAAGGCCTAGAGCGGCATATAATGGCGGCAAGACACAGCCCCGAACCCGGAACCCCGTACCCCGTACCCTGACCCCCTGGGCGGCTGCGAGGGGAGGAAGAGCATGCATATCGGCGTCGGCAGGGTGGTGCTGAGGCTGCCGGAGAACCAGAGCCTCAAGGGCAAGCGGCGGGTGGTCAAGTCGCTGTGCGGGCGCATCCGCAGTAGGTTCAATGTCTCCGTCGCTGAGATAGAGGGCAACGACATCTGGCAGGTGGCGACCATCGGCTTCTCCTGCACCAGCAACAGCGCCCGCCACGCGGGAGAGACGGTGCAGACGGTGCTAGCGTTCATCCGCGCGAACCGTGGCGAGTACGAGGTCGAGGAAGAGGAGTCGGAGACCTTGGGGTTCTGAAACCCGTGGACGTCGGAGCCTTCCTCAGGGATATCACCGCCGAGCCCTGGTACCAGGACCAGATCGTACATGTGCAGGACCTGCCTGCCAGGGAGTCCGAATACGGCGACCTGGAGCGGCCGCTGGAGCCGAGGCTCCAGGAGCGGCTCGCGGCGCTGGGCATCCAGCGGCTGTACCGCCACCAGGCCGACGCTGTCAACGCGGCCCGGCGGGGCGAGAACGTCGTCGTCGCCACTGGCCCGGCCAGCGGCAAGAGCCTCTGCTACCACCTGCCGGTTATCGAGGCGCTGCTCCACGACCGCTCGGCCTACGCCCTCTACCTGTTCCCCACCAAGGCCCTGTCGCAGGATCAGTCCAACTCCCTCGACCGCCTCATCCCTCACCCCTCAACCCCCAACCCCAGGGGTGACTGGAGAGGGTTGGGGGTAGTGCGGCATGGCATCTTTGACGGCGATACGTCGCCTGAGGAGCGGAGCGACATCCGCAAGCAATGCCGCCTCCTCATCACCAACCCCGACATGCTCCACCTCGGCATCCTGCCGAACCACAAGACGTGGTACAAGGTCATCCGGGGCCTGCGGTACGTCGTCGTGGACGAGGTGCATGTGTATCGGGGCGTGTTCGGCTCCCACGTGGCGAACATCCTGCGCAGGCTCCGGCGGCTGTGCCGCCTGTTCGGCAGCCAGCCGCAGTTCATCCTGTGTTCAGCCACCATCGCCAACCCCGTCGAGCACGCCGAGCGGCTGGTGGGGCTGCCCTTCACGGCGGTGGAAGGCGACGGCTCGCCTTTCGGTGGAAAGGACTTTTTGCTGTGGAACCCACCGATGATTGACCTCGCAAAGGGCAGCCGCCGCAGCACGAACACCGATGCGGCGCTGGTGCTCACCGAGCTGATGCGCCGCCACGTGCGGACGATGGCCTTCGTGCGCAGCCGCCGGATGGCCGAGTTGCTGTACGTGTACGTGCGAGAGCGGCTCAAGGAGGCGGCGCCCACGCTAGCGGGCCGCATCGCCCCCTACCGGGGCAGCTACCTCCCCGAGGACCGCCGCCGCATCGAGCGCGACCTGTTCGAGGGCAGACTGCTCGGCCTGACGACCACCTCGGCCATGGAGCTGGGTATAGACGTGGGCGACCTCGATGCCACCATCCTCACCGGCTTCCCTGGCAGCCTAGCGGGCACATGGCAGCAGGCGGGCCGCAGCGGCAGGCGCGGGCAGCGCGCCCTCACCGTCCTCCTCGCCCAGGACAACCCCCTCGACCAGTACCTCGTGCGCCATCCCGAGGCGCTGTTCGGAAAGCCCATCGAGAGCGTCCGCATCTCGTCCACCAATCCGCACGTGCTCAAGCCGCACCTGCTCAGCGCCGCCTACGAGGCCCCGCTGACGCCATCCGATTCCGACCTGTTCGGGGTGGACGTGCAGCCGCTGGCCGAACAGCTCGCCCAGGAGGGGCTGCTGCATGGCGCCGGGGGCCGCTGGCACCTCCAGGCCAAGGTCGAGTACCCGGCGGAGTGCATCAACATCCGCTCTGCCAGCCCCGACACCTATACCCTCGTCGAGGCCGGCAGCGGCGTCGTGCTGGAGTCGGTGCCTGCGGAGAGCGCCTTCCTCCAACTCCATCCGGGAGCCGTCTATCTGCACAAGGGCGAGCAGTATCTCATCACCGACCTCAACCTCGACTCCCACACCGCGTACGCCAAGAAGACCGACGTGCCCTACTACACCCAGGTCATGGACGTAACGGACACGCGCATCCTGAACGTGTTCAAGAGCAAGCCCGCAGGCCGCGCCACGGCCTATCTCGGCGAGGTGCGCGTGAGCACGGCGGTGAACGGCTTCCGGCGGCGCCTGCCCGTCACCGAGGAGATCTTGGGAGAGGAGTACATCGAACTGCCGGTCCGCAGCTACGACACCGTCGCCCTCTGGTTCGACGTGCCGGAAGACACCCTGACCCGCATCAAGGACGGGAAGATGGACTTGGCCGGCGGCCTGCACGCGGCGGAGCATGCCGCCATCGGCCTGCTGCCGCTGTTCGCCATGTGCGACCGCGCCGACATCGGCGGCATCTCCACGCCGCTGCACCCCGACACCGGCAGGCCGCAGGTCTTCATCCACGACGGCACGCCCGGCGGCGTCGGCATCGCCGAGCATGGCTACGACATCGTCGAGAAGCTCTGGCAGGCGACCCTGGAGGTCATCTCCCAGTGCCGCTGCGAGGCCGGCTGCCCCAGCTGCGTCCACTCGCCCAAGTGCGGCAACAACAACCAGCCCCTCAGCAAGCCCGTCGCCGTCCTTATCCTGAAAGATTTGCTGGGATAGTTTGCCTTGGAGTTGAGACATGAGGACAGGAGTGCTATCCTAGCCCCTAGTCGGGGTGTAGCGCAGTTGGTAGCGCACCAGCATGGGGTGCTGGGGGTCGTTGGTTCAAGTCCAATCACCCCGACCAGCCGAGGATCGTGGTAGGGGCGCGGCATGCCGCGCCCCTACGCGTCCGCCCCGTCTTTGTTGACGGGGGCAATCCGCCCCACTACAATCCCTGCCGCCGTTGCTACAGCCGTTCGCGCGCAGGAGGCCGCCCCATGCCCAAGAAGTCCGCTCTGTCCGGCAAGGCGCTCAGCGTCTTGGGGCCGGTGGACCCCGCAACCCTAGGGCCCACGCAGACCCACGAGCACCTCGTCATCTCCCTGGAGAACTATTTCGTCATGCCGGAGGAGGCGAGCCTGCGCGGGCTCCTGGATGCGCCGGTGACGATGGAGAACCGCGCACGAATCGTGGGCATGTGGCAGCACAACCGCCGCGTTGGCAACCTGTTGGACGTACAGGCCGCCATTGAGGAGGCCATGCACTTCAAGCTGGCGGGGGGCGGCACCATCGTGGACGCCACCAGCATCGGTATCGGCCGCGACCCGCTGGCCCTGGCCCGCATCTCCCGTGCCACGGGGCTGAACGTCATCATGGGCGGCAGCTACTACACGCCGACGGCGCACCCGCCCGACATGGACCAGCGCTCCGAGGACAGCCTAGCCGAGGGCATCATCCGCGACATCACCGTGGGCGTCGGCGACACGGGCGTGCGCTCCGGCATCATCGGCGAGGTGGGCTGCATTCACCCCCTGACGAAGAATCTGCACAAGGTGCTGCGCGCCTCGGCACGCGCCCACATCGAGACGGGTGCGCCCATCCTCATCCATCCCGGCCACGACCAGCGCGCCCCCATCGAGATTCTGGAGGTGCTGGCCGAGGCGGGCGCGGACAAGCGCGGTGTCATCATGGGCCACCTGGAGCACCGCATCTGGGACCTCGGCATCCTGAGGGAGCTGGCCCAGGCGGGCAGCCTCCTGGAGTTCGACGTCTTCGGGCTGGAGGACACGTCCTACGGCGTCCACCTCAAGCGGGGCGTCCCCAGCGACGTGCAGCGCATGGAGATGGTCGAGTTCCTCGTACGCGAGGGACACGGCGGTCAGATCGTCTTCGCCCAAGACCACTGCCAGCTATGGCAGTGGGTGCGGTACGGCGGCAAGGGGTACGGCCACATCCTGGAGAACATCGTCCCGCGCCTGCGAAAGCGCGGCCTCACCGAGGCGGAGCTGCATGCCATCCTGGTGGACAACCCCCGCCGGGTGCTGACGTTCCGCTAGAACTGCCTTGACCGCGCTCGTCATCTTCGTGGTGACGTACGTGGGCATCGCCCTCACGCGCCTGCCCCTCATACGCCGCGTCAACCGCCCGGCCGCGGCCTTCGCCGGCGCGGTGGCAATGGTGCTGTTCGGCGTCATGACGCTGGGCGAGGCCGTCGGCACCGTGGACTGGGGCACCATCGCGCTTCTGCTGGGGATGATGGTGGTGGTGGCGTGCCTGTCGCGGGACGGCTACCTGGAGAAGGCCGCCTCGCTGACCTTCGGGCGCGCCAGGACGCCCTGGGGGCTGCTCCTCATGGTGGTGGCGCTGACGGCCGTGGCCAGCGCCGTCTTGGTGAACGACACCGCTGTGCTCGTCCTGACGCCACTCGTCATCTTCGCCTGCCGCCGCATGAGTGTGTCGCCCATCCCGTTCCTCATCGCCGAGGCGATGGCGTCCAACATAGGCAGCGTGCCCAGTGCGGTCGGCAACCCGCAGAACGTCATCGTCGCCCTGCAGTCGGGCGTCTCTTTCGAGCGGTTCGCCCTCCACTTGCTGCCGGGCGCGGTGGCGTCCGGGTTGCTGCTGCTCGCCGTGGTGCGGTGGGTGTACCGTAAACAGTTCCGCTTGGTCATCGACCTCCGCCCCCAAACCTCAGACCCAATACCGCCGACCCCAGAGGGTCTAGGGTCTAGGGTCTGGGGTACGGAGCTGATGGCCTATCTCTCGCCCGCCGTGGCCGTGCTGGTCATCGCGGGCTTCGCCACGAGCACGTGGACGGGCCTCGGCCTGCCGCTGGTGGCGCTGGCCGGCGCGGGCGTGCTCCTCCTAGCCAACCTGCCCCGTGCGGGTGGCCTGTTCGAGCGGGTGGACTGGACGCTCCTGCTCTTCTTCGCCGGCCTGTTCATCGTGATGGGCGGGATAGCACGGCAGGACTACTTCAAGGACATCGTGGACTCGACGGACCTCGGCACCGGCCCGTCGGGCGTCGCCTGGGTGCATGGCGCGGCACTGGCGCTATCGCAGGTGGTCAGCAACGTGCCGTTTACAATCCTCATGGTGCCGGTGCTATCGGGACAGGGGAGCGACCTGCTGTGGCTGAGCCTGGCGTCGGCGGCGACGCTGGCGGGTAACCTGACCCTTGTCGGCGCGGTGGCCAACCTCATCGTAGCTCAGGTCGCCGAGAGGGAGGGGGTCGTGGTCGGCTTCTGGGAGTTCCTCAAGGTCGGCCTGATTGTCACGGTTGGCTCGGTGGTCATCTCATGGGGACTGCTGGCCGTCCAGGCGGAACTCGGTTGGCTGAAGTAGGGTGCAACGCATGGAAATCGAGGTGTGGACATGCAAGTCGGTGTGAACCTTCTGAACTTCGGGCCAGGAGCGAGCCCCGACACGCTGCTACGGTGGGCGCAGGTGTCGGAGGCGCTGGGCTACCAGTCGGTAATGGTGTCGGACCACGTTGCTGTGACGCCGGACGTGGGGAAGTTCTACCCGGAGACGTTTTACGACCCGTTCACGCTCCTGACGTGGCTGGTGGCGCAGACCAAACAGGTGACCCTGGGCACGACGGCTATCATCCTGCCGTACCGCAACCCCATCCTCACGGCGCGGCTGGCGGCGAACCTCGACCATCTGAGCGGAGGGCGCTTCATCTTCGGAGTAGGGGCAGGCTGGGCTGAGCAGGAGTTCGCTGCGCTGGGCGTGCCCTTCTGCCAGCGGGGCAGGATGGCCGACGAGTATATCGAGGCGATGAAGGCGCTGTGGGCCACCGACGGGCAGGTGTCGTACCAGGGCGAGATGGTATCGTTCTCCGGCGTGTCGGGCATCCCGCCGAAGCAGTCGCCGCACCCGCCCATCTGGGTCGACGGCAACACCGAGGCTGCGATGCGGCGGGCGGTCCGCTACGGCGATGGCTGGCACCCCATCAATTTCACGCGGCCATGGATACGCAAGCAGGCGACGGCGCTCAAGCGGCTGGCCGAGGAGGCGTGCAGGCCAGTCCCAGCGCTGTGCCCGCGCATCCAGCTCAAGCTCACGGAGCGCGAGGTGCCGGGCGACGAGCGGGTGATGGGCATCGGGTCGCTGGAGCAGGTGCGGGGCGACCTGGCGCTGCTACAGGAGCTTGGGGCACGGCACGTGACGCTGGACTGGTAGGTATCTGCCGACTTGGAGGCGACAACGCGCCACGAGCGCGGCTGGCACATGTTGGCGACGCTGGCGGACAAGGTGCTCGACCTGCCGAAGGAGTCGCTGCGGTGAAGTCTGCATAAGGTACTCGTTGACCGCTCAGCTTGGCCGCCACTATACTGCGGGCGTTCCTTCGACTTCGCTCAGGACAGGCTCCAGATTCGGCTTCAAGTTTAGGTGATTCGCATGCCCACGCTCACGAAGGACGACCTGCAACGCGGACTGCCCGACATGACCTCGACGTATCGCTTGCCAGGCCTGAACGGGGCGGTCGAAATCCTCCGGGAAAAGCACGGCATCCCGCACATCAAGGCCACGACCGTCCACGACGCCTTCTTCGGCCAGGGGTTCGCTACGGCGCAGGACCGGCTGTGGCACATGGACTACGACCGCCGCCGGGCCTACGGCCGCTGGGCCGAGTTCGCGGGCAAAGTGGCGCTGGAGGGCGACATCCTCATGCGGCGCTTCCAGGTGCTGGCGTCGGTGCGGCGGGACTACCGCGCCCTCGCTGGGGAGGCGAAGGCAATGCTGGACGCATATGCCGCGGGCGTGAACGCATTCATCCGCTCGACGAAGGCCTTCCCCATCGAGTATGAGATGGTCGGCGGCAAGCCGGAGAAGTGGCAGCCGTGGGACTGCCTGGCTGTCTTCAAGATGCGCCACATGCTCATGGGCGGCTATGAGGAGAAGCTCTGGCGCGCTCGGCTGGTCAACGTCCTGGGGCCGGAGAAGGCCGCCGAGCTGTACCGGGGCTACCTGCCCGGCCACATGCTCATCGTGCCGCCCGGCGCGACCCACGACGGCCCGGTCGCCGACGGCCTCGCCGAGTTCCAGCGGCTCCGCCAGGAGGTGGCCTGGCTCTCGGAGACCGATGCGGGAAGCAACAACTGGGCCGTCTCCGGCAGCCGCACCGCCTCCGGAAAGCCGCTGGTGGCCGGCGACCCGCACCGTGGCCTGGACACGCCCAATGTCTACTACCAGATCCACGTGACCTGTCCCGAGTTCGACGCCATCGGCCTTTCCTTCCCCGGGTTTCCGGGGCTGCCCCACTTCGGCCACAATGCCCATGTCGCTTGGTGCGTTACTCACGCCATGTCGGACTACCAGGACCTGTATATGGAGCGGTTCGACCGGCGCGACCCGACGCGGTACCAGTACAAAGGCCGCTGGCGCAAGGCCAAGGTCAGCCACGAGGTCATCAAGGTGCGCGGCGGCGGCGAGAAGGCGGTGGACGCGGCGGTTACCCTCCACGGCCCAATCATCGTCGGCGACCCTAAGAAGGGCAACGCCATCGCCTTCAAGTACACCGCCACTGACGGCGTGAACCGGTTCGCCGAGACCATTCTGCCCATGCTCAGGGCGCGGAACGCCGACGAGCTGGAGGAGTCGCAGCGCGGCTGGGTTGACCCTTGCAACAACTTCACATTCGCCGACATCCACGGCGACATCCGCTACTTCAACCGCGGGCGGGTGCCAATCCGCTCCATCGCCAACGCGTGGCTGCCGGTGCCGGGCTGGACGGGCGAGCACGAGTGGGAGGGCGACATACCCTTCGAGAAGCTGCCTCGCATCAAGAACCCGAAGAACGGCTACCTCGTGACCGCGAACAACAAGATCGTGGGCAAGGAGTTTCGCTACCACCTGTCGCTGGACTACGCCCCGGAGTACCGCTACTGGCGCGTCTACGAGCGGCTGGGGCGCATAACGAAGGCGACGGTGACGGACATGGCGTCCGTCCACGCGGAGCGCGTGTCCATGCCCGCACAAGTGTACGGAGTGCTTCTCCTTCAGACCAAGCCGCTGGATGAGCGCTCCAGGGTGGCGTTGGGCTATCTGCGGGAGTGGCACTGCTCGATGCAGCCGGACTCAGTGGCGCCGACCATCTACAGTGCCTTTCGGGTGAAGCTGCACGAGCGGCTGGTGCGGCACCTGCTCGGCCCCTTGGCCGACGAGGCGCTGGGCAGTGGAGGCCGCGCCGTCCCCGGCCACATGCGCCAACTCGAGGCGATGCTCGTTGCCAAGGCCAAGCAGAACGACACGTCGCTGCTGCCACCTGGCAAGGCGTGGGCCGACGTGCTGGCGGAGGCGCTACAGGATGGCGTGGCCTGGCTGACCCAGCGGCTGGGCGAGGATATGCAGACCTGGACGTGGGGGCGAGTCCATCACACACGGCCCAAGCACACGCTGTCAGACGCTTTCCCGGAGCTGGCTTCACTGTTCGACCCGCCGTCAGTGCCCGTGGGCGGCGACGGCGACACGCCCCAGGCATCCTTCTACTCGCCCAAGGAGCCTTTCGTGGCGACGGCCATGTCGGTGGCCCGCTATGTCTTCGACACCGGCGACTGGGAAAACTCGGCGTGGGTCGTGCCGCTGGGCGCGTCTGGGCATCCGGGCAGTCCGCACTATGCTGACCAAGTCGAGACCTGGCGTGCCGTGCAGCTCGTGCCGATGCTGTACTCGTGGGAGCGGGTGCGGGAGCAGGCGGAGACGATACAGCGATTAGAGAAGGCGTAAGAGGAGGGGGCATGCCGTCCACGAACTACGAAGGCTCGTCTCAAGAGTACGGCGTCGTCTTCGAGCGCGACGTGATGATGAAAACGCGCGACGGCGTTCGCCTTGCGACGGATATCTACTTCCCCGCCACGGGCGGGAAGCGCGCGCCAGGGAAATTCCCGGTGGTGCTGGAGCGGACGCCGTACGACAAGCGCTCGGCGGTGAACGTCACCAAGGGCAAGTACTTCGCCCGGCGGGGCTACGTCTGCGCCATCCAGGACGTGCGCGGGCGGTTCGGGTCGGAAGGGGAGTGGTACGCCTTTGCCCACGAGGCGCCGGATGGGTACGACTGCGTCGAGTGGCTGGGGACGCAGCCTTGGAGCAACGGCAAGGTGGGCACGATGGGCGACTCGTACTGCGGCAGCGACCAGGCGGCGCTGGCGACGCTCAATCCCCCGCATCTGTCCACCATGATCGTCGCCGTCGGCGCCTCCAACTACTACCACTCGTCCATGCGCCAGAACGGCACCCTGGAGCAGCGCTTCTTCGTCTATGCCTTCCGCATGGCCATGACGAGCAAGGAGGCAGAGGCTGACCCGGCCCTGAAGGCCGCCCTGTATAAGGCGTTCCACCAGGACATCCGCCAGATCGTGGATAGGTTCCCGCTGCGGGAGGGCGCCACAATCCTGCGCCGGGTGCCCGCCTACGAGCGGTGGGCGATAGACATCCTGACCCACGGCGAGTACGACGACTACTGGAAGGGGAGGGGCTATGCTCCCAACGAGTACTACGACGAGCACGCGGACGTGCCGACGCTATACCTCAGCGGCTGGTACGACTCCTACGCCCGCAACACACCCGAAAGCTATATGGCCCTGAGCAAGATGAAGCGCTCGCCGCAGCGGCTGCTCATGGGGCCGTGGACGCACGGGCAGTATGAGGTGACCTACGCGGGCGACTCGGACTTCGGCCCCGACTCGCACATCCACTACAACGACCTGAAGCTGGCGTGGTTCGACCATTACATGAAGGGTCTGCATACCGAGTTTGCTGATTGGCAGCCGGTGCGGATCTTCGTCATGGGCGGCGGCAGCGGACGGCGGAACTACGACGGGAGGCTGGAGCGTGGCGGGTCATGGCGGTCCGAGAAGGACTGGCCGATACCCGGCACGAAGTTCACGCCGTATTACCTGGGTACAGGCGGTGCCCTGTCCACGAAGAAGCCCGCGCGTGGTTCCGCATCCAGCCGGTTCACGTTCAACCCGCGCGACCCGGTGCCGACCATCGGCGGCGGCATCTCCGCTGCCGACCCTGTCATGCTGCCGGGAGCGTTCGACCAGCGGGGCAGGTCAGACTTCCACGGCTGCAAGGACACGCTGCCGCTGAATGTGCGGGCTGATATCCTCGCGTTCCAGACAGAACCACTTGCCCAGCCGACCGAGGCCACTGGCCCTGTCGAGGTGCACCTGTGGGCGTCATCCTCGGCGGTGGATACGGACTTCACCGCCAAGCTCATAGACGTGTTCCCTCCAAGCGACGACTACCCCGATGGCCTTGCCATCAACCTGACGGACTCCATCATCCGTGCCCGTTACCGCAACGGCTGGGAGAAGCCGGAGCTGATGGAGCCGGGGACGCCATATGAGTTCGTGTTCCAGCTTTACCATACCTCCAATGTGTTCCAGAAAGGCCACCGGATACGGGTGGACATCAGCAGCAGCAACTGGCCGCGCTTCGATGTGAACCCCAACACCGGTGGGCCCCTTGGCCGCGAACAGGTGTACCAGGTTGCTCACCAGACCGTCTATCACGACGCGCAGCGGCCGTCCCATATCGTGCTGCCGCTTCAGCCACGATAGCACTCGCGGCCTCCAAACAGCCAACTTGCTATAATCCCTAGTTGAAGCCTGTTCCGTCCGGTGTTCAAGCCGCGCAGCAGCGAGGCTGCTAACCAGAGGCGGGGCAGGCCGTTTCACCAGTTAGAGAAACCAACGAGAGTGCGAGGGCCGTAAAGTATGCAGGAGTTGGCCGGGAAAGTCGCTGCCGGACGGCAGCGGATCTCAGACATCATGGTGCGCCTTTGACCTGGCGGCCAAAAGCAAGGAGATAGCCAAGCTGGAGCAGGAGACGGCGTCGCCGTCCTTCTGGCAGGAACCAACTTTGGCGCGTCAGAAGATGCGAAGGTTGACGAGCATCAAGGATGAGGTGGAGACCTGGCGTGGTCTGGAGGACCAGGCGCACTCGCTGGAAGAACTTGTCTCCCTGGCGCTGGCGGAGAAGGACGAGTCTCTGGCAGGCTCCCTCACCGAGGAGGTCGCCAAACTCGCGGAGAAGCTGGATGAGTCGGAACTGAAGTTGGCCCTCTCCGGCAAGTACGACGACCGCAACGCCATCATCGCGCTCCATGCCGGGGCCGGCGGCGTCGAGGCGCAGGACTGGGTGCGGATGCTGATGCGGATGTACATACGCTGGTCGGAACGCCGTGGCTACAAGGCCGAGGTGCTCGAAGTCTCGCCTGGTGACGAGGGCGGAGTCAAGAGCGCCACCATCCAGGTCTCCGGCCCGAATGCCTATGGCTTCCTGAGGCCCGAACGCGGCGTTCATCGGCTGGTGCGCCTCTCGCCGTTCGACGCCGACCATGCCCGCCACACGACCTTTGCCCTCTTGGAAGTGCTGCCGGAGGTGGAGGAGGGCGTGGACGTTTCAGTCAACCCAGAGGACCTGAAGATTGAAGTCTTCCGTTCTGCGGGCGCAGGGGGACAGAACGTGCAGAAGACCTCCACTGCCGTCCGCATCACCCATCTGCCGACGGGCATCAAGGTGGTGTGCCAGAACGAGCGGTCGCAGCACCAGAACAAGACCATCGCCATGCGGGTGCTGCTGGCGCGGCTGGCGGAGCGGGAGACGGAAGCCCGGTCGAAGGAGATGGCGGAACTGAAGGGTGAACACGTTTCCGCCGAGTGGGGCAACCAGATCCGAAGCTATGTGCTGCACCCTTACCGGCTGGTGAAGGACCACCGCACCGGCCACGAGACCTCCAACGCTGACGGCGTGCTCGATGGAGATATTGACGGGTTCATCAGGGCTTACCTGACCTCGACGGTGGGTAAGTCGGCACCGACCGGAACCAGGTAACAGAAAATCAGACAGGCGCTGAAAGAGGGACCATGAAGAAGCTCTTGCTTTTGACCATCATAGGATTGATTGCGGTAGCGGCCGTGGCCTGTTCCAAGGACACGGGCACTTTCCCAACTCCCGCATCCGAGCTGCCGGTGGCGACAAGCGAAGCGCAGCCTCCGGCCACTCCGCCCGCCCAGGCGATGGAGAAGGAGAAGGACACATCCAATGGCTCGGAGCCTATCACCGAGCCCCCGGCCGGCGGCGTGTTCCGCAGGCTCTGGGCTGACCCGCCGACGTTGGATCCGGCGTTGGTGACCGACACGACCTCCGCCGGCGTGATCGTCGAAATCTTCAGTGGCCTAGTGACCATCAACACAGACCTGCAACTCGTGCCCGATTTGGCCGAGAGCTGG
>VGZR01000026.1 GCA_016872515.1 SAR202 cluster bacterium | reverse complement strand
GCCCAACTGACGCGCTGTCTGGGAATAGTTCTCTCCACTGGCTTTCCAGGTCTCGATGATCTCTCGAATCGGTACTCTGCGCATCGCTCATTTTATGCACCTGTACCAAATGTTGTGAGAGAACACGCCTCTGTTGACGGGAATGCCCTATTTAGATAGATTGAGAGGAGCGTGCCCCGGTGGTCTCTTGGAATGGGCCAAGTGCGTTGAAGGATGAACCAGCTAGAACCCGGTTGTACTAAGGTCCGCGAGCTTTGTTCCGACTACGTTGACGGCGAGCTCGACATTCAGGCTTCCAGGCACGTTGCCAGCCACCTTGGCGAATGTGGCCCCTGTCAGGCCCTCATCGCTACATTGAAAGCGACCATCGCCCTCCTGCGGATCCCCCAACATCACCGCGCCCCAGACTCGCTCCGCGCCCGTGTGAAACAGAACATCAAGGGCATCAAGGCGTAGCGACTCGTTGGTCCTCGAAGTAGTAGGGGCGTCCCACTTTGGGACGCCCCTACTGTCTTACCTGGTTCGATGGCTCAACTAGCCGCTTTCGGCTTCGGCCTTGGCGATGTACTTGGACGGGCACTTGACGATGACGTTCTCGCTCTCGAACACGCCGCCGGGTGTGTAGTGCCCCTCGAGGATGATCTCCGAATGCTCGTTGAAGAACAGGTCGGGCAGCACGCCCTGGTGCGCCGCCCGGAGGGTGTGCGTGCCGTCGGTGAGCTGGAAGAAGGCGCTGATGGAGCCTTCGGGCCGGTCGAAGGAGTCGGGGACGAGCTTGCCGCTGACGCGGACGATGCGGCCTTCCTCGCTCGGCCTCTGTGCGTTCAATTCGCCCACGGTGTAGTAGTACACGGTGGCGCTGCGCAGAGCCATGAAGCCGAAGTAGACCAGCGCGCCCACGAGCACGACCGCGCCCAGCAGGATCTTGACGCGGTTGGCAGTCAGGAAGGTGGAGCCCTGCGACGCCTCGGGCAGTGATTGATGCTTCTCGGTGGTCTCGCTCATGTCTTGCGCTCCGGCGCCGCTGCGAACGGGCGTTCCTTCTCGGCCAGTGCGGCCCGTAGGGCCTCGATCTCGCGCTGCATCGCACGCTGGCGCCGCGACAGATAGAAGACATAGCCGAACAGCACCGCCCAGGTGATGATGAAGACGGCGAAGAGGTAGGCCAGGTTGGCCTCCGGCTCACGGTCGTCCGCCGCTTGCTGCGCGACAGTCTGGACCGCGCCGTGGCCGCTGTCGGACGAGGCGGCCAGCAGCGGGGTCGCGGCCAGCAGGGCGTGGATGACGACCGGGGCCACCACGAGGATGGCGAGGACATGGGGCTTAGGCGCGAAGCGCAGCGGTCCGGTAAAGCTCATCGAGGTCGTCTTCCTGCCGTCTTAGGGCGTAGCGTTCCATCATGAGATAGACGTACATCACGGTGAAGGTGATGAGGGAGATGAGGAAGGTGAGGAGCATCCTGGAGTCGAGGTCGCTCTCGGCCAGGGGGCCGATGTTCAGGTCGGGGTGGGTCGTCCGCCACCAGTTGGTGGCGAGGTAGATGATGGGGGCGTCTATCGCGCCGATGAGGGCCAAGACGGAGGCGTAACGGACGCCCTGCGAGCCCTTGGGGCCATAGGCGCGGAGCATCAGGTAGCCGACGTAGATGAACCAGAGGATGAGGGTGGTGGTGAGCTTGGCGTCCCATGTCCACCACACGCCCCAGACCGGCTTGGCCCAGATGGCGCCGGTGACGATGATGAGGGAGGCGAAGATGGCGCCCAACTCGGCGGATGCGTAGGCGAGGGCGTCCCACTTCTGCCGCTTGGTGATGAGGTTCATGGCGCTGGCGACGGCGACGACGATGATGGAGAGCATCCCCAGCCAGGCGATGGGGACGTGGAAGTAGAAGATGCGCTGGGAGACGCCGAGGTTCGCCTCGGTGGGCACCCAGAAGAAGACGAGATAGAGGGTGAGCGCCACGAGGACGGCGCTAGCGACGAAGAAGACGTCCCTCATACCGATGGCGCCGGTGCGGCGCGCGGGGCGCTGCGATGCGGTCGGGTAGGTCGTCTCAGCCATGTGTGCAATGTATCACAAAAGGGCTGGTCGAGCTAGCTGGGCCGGTAGCGGGCGTAGCTGGTGGGAGTCTCCCATAAGCGCACCTCGGTGGCCTGGATGCCGAGATTCCTGGCCTGCTCGTAGATGTGCTGGGCTAGGTTCTCGGCGGTAGGGTTCTCATCCATGAGGTAGAGCGGCTCGCCTGCCTTGGCGAGCACTTTCACAAGAGGGTCGCGTTTGCACAGGACCATCTTGTGGTCGAGGTGCTCGTCCACCCAGCCCTTGACGAGCCGCGAGACCTTGGAGAAGTCCATAACCATGCCGCGCTGGTCGAGGGCATCGGCCTCGACGTCCACCTCAAGCAGGCCGTTGTGGCCGTGGAGGTGGCGGCACTTGCCGGCGTAGTCGAGCAGCCGATGGCCGTAGCAGAAGGGGATGGTCTTGGTGATGGCGTGCATGGTGAGGAAACTCCCGGCGACTGTCGCAATTCTAGCATGAGCTTGCCGTGAAGCTTCACCCCCACCTCTTTGGGCCGACATGATCGGCCCAAAGGTCCTCCCCCCTCGAGGGGGAGGAGGTTCCCCGCCGCACCCTGTAGTGGCGCGAGGTGATAAGAGCGGTGCGGGGGAACCCTTCCCCTTTGAGGGGGGAAGGTGCAGGATGGGGGTGAAACCAGGAGTCGAAGGGTGTGTTATCTCCAGATGAGGCAAGTGCGTCTGATAGACTAGCACCTATGGAGCGAAGGCTGTTCGAGCGGCTGGTCCGCAAGGCGTTGGACACCATCCCCGAGGACATCGCGGCCCACATGGACAACGTGGACGTGGTGGTGGAGGACTGGCCCACACAGTCGCAGCTGGCGGTCAACGAGATTCACGACGGCGAGTACCTGCTGGGGCTCTACGAAGGCGTTCCCCTCACCTCGCGGCACGAGTATGGCAACGTCTTGCCCGACAAGATCACCATCTTCCAGAGGTCCATCGAGGCGGTCTGCCAGACCAACGACGAGGTGGTCATGGAGGTCCGCAACACCGTCGTCCACGAGATTGCGCACCACTTCGGCATAGACGACGACCGGCTGGACGAGCTGGGGGTGTAGGCTTAGAGACTTCCAAGGATATCGCATAGGTTGTAGTAGAATCGCGGCCACGTGACGGTGTCCTAAAATGGAGGTGGGCTATGCGCACCTGTGTGCTTAGCCTTCTTGGGTTAGCCATAGCTGTATTTGTGGCATGCCAATTTCCTGTCACGCCAGCTCTCACACCTTCCGTTAGCCCTACAATTGCTAATGAACCTGGCTCCGCATCGTCCATTTCATCTTTGAGCCCTAGGGCGGACGACTCTTCTACAGAGTCGGCGGCTAATTTCTCTACTGTCCCTTCCTCGCCTACATCATCGGAATCGCTGCCAGATGCAGAGGAGGTTGGCGACCACTTTGGTGAGTTGGAACAACTGGGCTCGGTAGCCAGTGTGGTAGCCAGGGTGAAACCTTCTGTGGTACTCATTTCTTCCGTCGAGGCAGAAGGTTCCGGAGTTATCTTCCATCCAGACGGCTATGTCCTCACCAATGCACACGTGATTGAAGGTGTGACGGACGTACGAGTGCGAACAGACAATGGCACGGTTTACCGTGCCGAAGTCGTTGCCAAATCTGATTCCACCGACCTTGCAATCCTAAGAATCAAAGCGAATGGGCTTCCAAGGGTCACGTTTGTGAGCGCGTCGCATGTGGCCCTGGGAGACGAGGTGGTAGCCTTAGGTTTCCCACTTGACTCCAGCGCCATGACAGTCACGCGTGGAATTGTGTCAGCATTTCGCACGATTGGGGGCGTGGAGTATGTGCAGACCGATGCGGCCATCAATCCAGGCAATAGCGGCGGGCCGCTGGTAGACAGCCAAGGCCTCGTCATCGGGATAAACACAGGCGGTTTCCCTGAGCTGCAAAACATAGGCTTTGCCATCTCCTCAAAGGTCGCTATTGCCTACATCGTCACAACATTGGGTCGCCAGTATGTCGCAGTGAGCACACCTGTACCAACGCCGAGTCCGATTTCAACGCCTACAAAGACTCCAACACCTGTTGCGCGGCCAACCCAAAATCCGACTGCTACACCCGCGGCACCAGTCAGAGTGACTCTGTCAGTACGGGTGTACCCCGCGGGCATGGGTTCAATAAAGATAGTGCCCGACAGTTCAGACGGTCGCTACGCGGTCGGAGCAGTGGTAGTGGTCGCGGCAGACTGCCTCTTCGGATTTGTCAGTTGGGGCGGTGCCGTCCCTTCGGGCGTTTCCGCCACATCCAATCCGATTGTTATTGCGGTGGACAGGGAGAGGGATATAGTCGCTGTGTGCTCTGCTGCGCCTACGCCTACCCAAACACCCACAGCCGTGCCGAAGCCGACGTCAACTCCTGAGCCTCTCTTGCCGCGAATAGCATTCAGTGCCTCAGTCCGAGGTGTCGTGAACAGCCCGCCTTTTGCAGTTGCCGCATCGCCCTGGAAACTCGAGTTTCGGACGTCTTGGACGGGTCATTTCGGCCTTCAAGTCCAGAGTGAACATGGTCAAGGCCTGGTCGTCAATCAGGTGGTAACGGCAGGAGTTTCGTATGAGACGTTCGTTTATGGTTGGATTGGCGTGCTGTATTTCTCAGGAGTGAGTGTCCCTGTCGATGGAGTGTGGACGGTAACGGTTGTTGTGAACCCAGCCCTATCTTCACCATCGGCCACACCGAGTCCAACGGCAACTGCTGTTCACACACCTATTCTGACTCCAACAGTTACGCCAACTCAAACGGCCAGCCCGACTTCGACGGCTACGCCATCGGCCACCCCAACAGCCACAGGAACTCCAACTCCAGCACACACGCCCACGGTGACAGCAACTCCCAGCGCCACGCCTACGCCCTCTCCAACTGCTACCTGGACTCCAACGCCTACATCTTTGGCAGTCTCTCGCATCGTGTTTTACCGCATAGTTGATGGCAACCCTGACATCTACCGCATGAATGCCGATGGAACAGAGGTCGTGGGACTTACCAATGCAAACGCCAAAGACTGGCAGCCTGCGCTTTCCCCGGATAGAACTAGAATCGTGTTCTCCTCGAATCGAGAAGGAGGGCCAGGTTTCGGATTAGCAGAAATATACGTGATGAACGCTGATGGCTCAGACCAAACCCGTATATCAAACAGCCCTGGCGAGGATACTCATCCTGTATGGTCCCCAGATGGAACCAAGATTGCATTTATCTCGAACCGAGATGGCAACCTAAAAATCTATTTGATGAATGCCGACGGTTCAAACCAAACACTGCTGACCAACGACTCCGTCGTGGGTGCCCGTCCCTCTTGGTCACCGGATGGTGCGAAGATCGCTTTCCTGCGTAGCGTAGATGTCAGCAATCCTGGCTGGATTGATGTGTTCGCGATTAACGCCAATGGAAGCGGGTTGACTCGACTGACCTTTGATGGACCGAACAGAGCCGGAAGGAAGTCATTATCCTGGTCTCCGAATGGTCAACAACTGGCAATCATTCACACAAACAGTGAGGGAGGCCAGATTATTCAGACGATGAACGCCGACGGCACGGGACTTGCGACCGCATTTTCAGGCGCTGGCTGGGCGCTAGACGACGTTGACTGGTCGCCTGATGGTCAGTGGTTTGTGTTTACCTACGAAAAAGATTTCAATCAGAACATTTGGAAAGTGCGAACCGACGGCACCGGGTTGACACAACTGACTACCTGGTCAGACATAGACGCTATGCCCAGTTGGGAATAGCAATAGGGTGCCTAGCCCTCCCTTGGCCCGAACAGGCCGGCGATGTCGCGCTCGATGCGGGCCTTGCGCTCGGCCGGGTCGAGGTGGCCGAGGCTGAGGTAGGAGTCGGGGGTGCCGTAGTCGCGGGTGCGGATCTCGACGGGCATGGGGACGGCGTGGCCGAAGAGCAGCGCCTGCTGCTTGGAGTCGAGGCTGGCGAGCACGGACTTGAGTTTGCTGGCGCCGGAGGTGCCGGTGAGGACGGCGTCCACGTCGCGCTCATCGTCGAGCAGACAGACGAGCTTGGTGCCGAGCTGGCTCATGACCTCAGTGTCTATGCTGCTGGGGCGCTGGTCCACGACGAGCAGGGTGACGTTGTACTTGCGCAGCTCGCGGGCGATGGTGGCGAAGATGGTCTGCTCCGCGACGCCGGACTGGAGGAAGCGGTGGGCCTCCTCGATGGTGATGACGAGGGGGGTCGGCTCGGCGGCGCGCTCGGACAGGGCGCGCTCCTTCATCTCGGCGTAGCGCTCGTAGATGCGGCGGGTGAGCAGGTTGGCGACCAGGACGTAGGCCAGCGTGTCGCGGCCGTAGCCGCCGAACTCCAGGACGACGTGCATCCCGCGGCCGAGGTAGTCGAGGATGTGGGCGACGGAGTCGTGGGTGCTGGCAGGGTCCATGAAGCCGAAGCGCTCGAGCCGGGCGAGGCGGCGCTGGAGAGTCGCCATGGCACCCTGGACCACATTCAACTCGTCGGCCAGGCCGCTCAGGGCCTCCGGCTCCAGCGATAGGAGTTCGCGGAGCCAGGCCTTGCGGCCGAACTTGCGCTGGAGCGAGTACGTGGCGTCGGCAGCCGGGTCGGACAGGCCGAGGGCACCGCGCAGCACCTGGATGTCCTGCGGCTCGATCTCTTCGTAGCCGATGCGGACGACGTAGTCGGGGCTGATGCCGCGCCGCTTCGAGCTCTCTTCGTCGAGGGAAAAGACGGCGACCTTGGAGCCGAAAAGCTGCTTGAGGCCCTTGACCTCCTTGCCGCCCTCGGCGTAGCCCGCCCAGCCGTACTCGCTGTGCATGTCGAAGACGAGGTTGACGGCGGCGCCGCTCTGGAGGATGCCCGCGAGGAGCAGGCGGGTGAGGAAGGTCTTGCCGGTGCCGCTCTTGCCGAAGACACCGTTGCTGCGCTCGACGAACTTGTGGATGTCGAGGCAGAGCTTTGTCTCCATGTCGAGCGGGTTGCCTATCCAGAAGTGGTGCTTGTCCTCCTTGCCGAAGACGAGCTCGACGTCCCCGCCGGAGGCCTGGGCGACGCGGGAGAAGTGGGCGGGCACGGTCTTGGCGGGCTGCGGGCCTTCGGCGGCTATCCCCACCTCTTTGCTCAGAACGAGCCGGGGGGCGACCTTGATGGTGCCGTAGGCGGTGGTGCCGGAGACGACGCGGGCGATGAAGGGGTCGGAGACGTCGGGCGGCGCCGCGCCGAGGGTGCGGTCGGCGGAGGCGAGCGAGACGTCGGTGACCTGGCCGAGGAAGCGCATGCGCTCGCCCTCGATGGCGACCAAGGTGCCGACCTTGATGTCCTCGACAGAGGCGTCGGGGTCGAGGCGGACGTCCACGCCGTCGGTCAGTGAGCCGCCGATGACAAGGCCGCGCCAGGCGGAGCCTTTGAAGTCGGGCATGCCGTCTTCGGTCATGGAGTGAACCTCCCTTCTCCTCCGCTCTCCTCACCCCCATCCTGGCCTTCCCCCCTCAAGGGGGAAGGGAGTTTCATGCGCGTTTCTGGATCCGCGAATGCGATCCCTATTCGCATCACCGTTCCATAGGAGGAAAAAGTCACCGCGAGAGCCTCCGGAGAATGGCGTTGAGGCGCTGGGACTGGCCGATGAGCTGTACGGCCAACTCCTTGCCCGCGCGGACGAGGAACGCCTGCGGGTCGGGGTGCGCGCGGCTCGCCAAGCGGAGGAAGGCGGCGACGACCTCGTCCTGAGAGGCGATCGGCGCGCCCAGCAGCACCGCGATGGGCTCCAGCGATTCGGTGAACTCGCGCGCCTCACCCTCGTCGCAGCGGTAGGCGAAGGAGTGGACGCGCGGAGGCAGCGGGGCCAGGTAGCGGTGCAGCCCGCCGCTGTCCTGGAAGCCGACGGCGACGGCATCGAACCGCGTGGCGAGGAGCCGTGTGAGCTGGGGGTTGCTGCGGTACACGGCCTCCTCGGAGTCCTCGTCGGCGCCGCGTGCGATGGGCTTGCGGCTCGGGTCGAGGCTCTCGGTGAGGATGTTGGCGACGACGCCATAGACCAGGCTGCCGTCCGTGCCGCAACGGATGAGGCTGCCCAGCGGCGGCGCTTCGTACAGCTTGTGGCAGTGCACCTGGAAGGCGGCGGTGGAGGCGGAGACGACCTCACCGACGCGGTGGGCCTTCGCGGTCTTGCCTTTCACAGCCATCGCAGCCTCTTGGAGCGGCTTTTCTCGGAGGTGTTGACAGGGAGGCGGTTGTTCTGCAGCGCCTGCTCGACCAGCTCCGCGAACCGCTGACGGTCGCCGCCGGAGACGACGGCCTGCTCGTGGGCCTCCATGAGGGCGATAGGGTAGCCGGGCCCGCGACGGCACTGGTCGAGGATGAGGCCATGGGTGAGACCCAGCAGGTCAGCGTCGTCGGCCACCCAGGCGGGCAAGTCCACGCGGGCTATCTCGGTGCCGGCATTGAGGTAGAAGAAGCGGACGGCCTGGTCGCCGTAGCACTGGGCCACGGTGCCGGAGGACGAGCCAAAGACGGGGGAGCGCTGGCCGGGCTGAAGCAGCGCGGCGAAGACGTCGCGGTCGCGCAGCCCGCCGACGCAGACGTCGCACGGCGCGCGGCCTACGCTGGGGGCGCCGCACCTGCGGCTGCCCTCGACGCCGTAGCCGCAGCCCGCCAGCCGCAGCGCGCCGACGACCTCGTCGGCGCCGGGCAGGCTGATGTAGCCCGCGACGGCGAGCCTGCGGCTTCGGGCTAGGTGGTGCAGCTCCTGAAGGGCGGCCACGAAGCCGTCCTCCAGCAGCTCCCGCACGACGAAGGGCGGGTCCTTGCCCGCCGTCAGGCCGATGTAGGCGAGCGAGCCGTCGGTCAGCGCGAGGGTAGGGGTGCCGCTCGGCAGGTCGCGTACCAGGGCGGCGAGGGCCGCGGTCTCTTCGACAGTCCGCTTGGCCGACAGCACGCTGCCTTCGACCGACTGAGACTGGCCGTTGGCCTCGTCATAGACGACCAACTCGTCATCTTGGGCGTACAGCCGTGGGTGGCTCTCCAGCCGCGCGTCGGGGTGGGTGCCGTAGGTGAGCGTCACGGTGCCGATGTTGATGAGGTAGCACTGCGCGGCCATGTGGCGGTCCACATCGATGTACGAGCCGTCCACCGCGGCGACACAGAAGTCGTCCGGCAGGGCAGGGGCGTCGTAGGCGGCACCAGGCGGCTCCAGCACGACAGCCGCGGGGTAGCGGATGGACGCCTCGTTCTGGGCGCGCAGGGCCTCGTACCGTTCCACATCGAATGCGCCGATGGCCGTGACGGCGTTGTGGAGCCGCTGGCGGCGGCCGGTGTCGCGCTCGCGGATGGCCAGCGCCATGTCGTCTATCTGGAGGGCGGTGCGTGCGAGGTCGAGCGCCAAGCCTATTCAATCTCCATGTGCTCGCCCTGGACGCGGACCTCATGGCCGCCGAAGCGCAGCGTGGCCGTGCCGAACCGGCGGATGTGCGCCCGCACCTCGTCCATGCGCCGCTCAAGCTCCGACTCGTAGCGGCGGCCTAGCTTGCCTCGGCTGGCGGTGCCCCACAGGCTTGGCTGCGGCAGCGCCTTCAAGAACTCGCCGAACCGCGCCATGAAAGGCCCGAATACCTGGGCCGACAGGTCGGCCAGGGGTTTCGAGTCCTTCGGTCCGGCGAAGGTGAAGTGGAGGGTCAGGGTGCCTTCGGAAGAGACCTTGGACAACACCAGGATGGGCTGTGGCCGCTGTGCGAAGTGGGCGGCCACGTCTGCGTCAGCCATGGCGACCTCGCGGAGGGCGGCCTGGAGGGCGCGCAGGAGCGCCGACAACGATGACACCGAGAGGTACTCCGCCGCCAATTCTATGACGAGTTGGCCCTTTTCTTCAGCTCTGGTCATCGCAGCACACGCGCGTCCCCGACCCGCCGCGTCACCTTCTGCTGGTCGAGGTGCTCCATCAACGAGAGGGCGTACTTGCGGCTGGTGTCGAACATGTCGCGCACATCCGCCACGGTGATCTGGCCGCGCTCCGCGATGCACTGCCTGATCTTGTCCACCATCTCCTGGTACGCCTTCGCGGAGAAGACGACCGCGTCGCCGACGCGCACCACGTCGCCGCGCTCGGCCAGCAGGGCCAGCACCTCTTCGTCCGGCGCCGAGTCCGTGGGCGGTGCATAGGGGTGTGTCTCCAATATGCGCATGAACTCGCTGGCGCGACGCTCCTGTTCATTCGACAGCTGGGGTCTGTGTTCGGGCAGCCGCACCGTCGCGCCCTCTTCGGCCACGACGCCCTTGGCCTGGAGCATCGGCAGGATGCTGGCGAAGACCTGCGAGGCCATGCCCAGGCGGCTACGCAGCTCCTCTTTCGGCGCGCCCTTTCGCAGGGGAAACTGCTGGTGGTAGGCTCCAAGCACCTGCCGTGCCTTGCCGCACAGGGCGTCCCAGCCCGCCGCAGTGTACAGCAACTCGCCGGGGCCTGTCCCGTTCTGCCCCACAGCGACCACGGCGCCCTCTGTGGCCATCGCGGAAAGCTCGGCCCTCGCCGCCTCCGGCGAGAGGTTAGCGCGCCGGACGAGGGCGGCGAACTCGGCAGGCTCAGCGGCCTCGATGCTCTTGAGGAGCAGTTCGCGGTCCGAGCCTCGCTCCATCACCGCCAGGCGCTCGATACTGGGGGTGTGCATCCGGCGGTGGCGCTTGGCGTGGACGTCCACAACGTTGCCGCCGCCCAGGGTCTCGCCGCCGGAGCGGACGACGAAGTAGTCGCCCTTGACCACCGCCAGCGGCGCGTCCAGCTTGAGCTGCGCCCAGGCCGAGCCGCCCGGCTCGACGGCGTCGGTGTCCAGGAGGCGCAGGTGGGCGATGACCTCGCTGCTGCCGGTGTGCACCGTGACGGCCATGTTGTGCCGGATGGGACGCGGCAGGCCGGCGGTGGCCCTTAGACGCACGTCCATCGCGGTGGTGGGCCTGAGCCAGCCGGGGGTTGTCAACACCTCGCCGCGCCGAACCTCCTCGTGCCCGACGCCGGACAGGTTGACGGCCACGCGCCGCCCTGGGGCGGCCTCCTGGAGCTTGCTCTTGTTGGTCTGGAGGCCGCGCACCCGCGCAGTTTTCTGCGACGGCACCAGCTCGACCTCCTGGCCCAGCTTGAGCCGCCCGTCTATGAGCGTGCCGGTGACCACGGTGCCGAAGCCCGCCACGGTGAAGGAGCGGTCAACGGGCAGCCTGGGGCGGCCCAGGTCGCGCTTCGTCGGGGTCTGGGCCAGCATCGTCTCGATGGCCGAGACCAGCTCCGACAGCCCCTGGCCGGTCATGGCCGACACGGCCACCATCGGTGAACCGGCCAGCGTCGTCCCTGCCAGGGCCTTACCAGCGTCGGCCTTGACCAGGCCAAGCCAGTCGGCATCCACCAGGTCTGCCTTGGTGATGGCCACGAGGCAACGGCTGACCTGGAGCAGGTCGAGGATGGCGACATGCTCGGTGGTCTGAGGCATGACCGACTCGTCGGCTGCCACGACCAGGAGCGCCATGTCTATGCCGCCGACGCCCGCCAGCATGTTGTTGACGAACCGCTCGTGGCCGGGGACATCAATGATGGAGATCTCTTCGCCGTTGGGGAGGGTCATCCAGGCGAAGCCGAGGTCAATGGTCATCTCGCGCCGCTGCTCCTCGGGGAGGCGGTCTGGGTCTATGCCGGTGAGGGCCTTGACGAGAGTGGACTTGCCGTGGTCTACGTGCCCGGCGGTGCCGATGACGTGCATGAAGGGCCAGCCTCAGCGATCCCGATAGGTCGGGACAACGCAATGAGATGCGGCGGATGCGGCACTAGGATAGCACAGGAAGAAGGGGCGGGTGAACCTGGGATAGAATGTGCCGGTGATGGCTACAAAGCTGTTTGGTCCTGTTTTTGCCCTGCTGCTCGTGTTACTTATCGCGGTTGGCTGCTCGAAGTCCGGCGGCAGTGGGTTAGAAGCCCTCGATGTCGAGACGGTGCGCTCCATGGCTGCCCAGGCCAAGGACAACATCCGCACGAAGGTCCCCAGCGTCGTCCTGGCCCAGCTCGACATCAACCCCGCCACGGGCGCTCAGACCTTCCGCCTCACCGACGCCGCCGGCACCGTCGGCGTGGACGTGACGGCGCCCTCGCCGAACACGCCTGTGGGCGATTGGGGCGTGCTGGTGACGGACAAGACGCCGCTGCTGGGCCACCCGAACAACGACCTCGACCTTCAGGCCGTGACGGTGAGCCCGGCCCAGGCGGGCGAGGCGATCCTGGACCACTGGCCGGGCTGCGCGCTGCGGGGCATCACCCTGGCGGGCGATGGCCAGGTGCTCATTTGGTACGTCTTCTGCGACCTGCCGGAGGGCACGGTGTCCGGCATCGTGAATGCCCGCACCGGCGCCTTCACGCCGTCGGACGCACCGCCCTCCGGGCCGCCGCCGACGGCGACGCCGTAGGTGATGGACGTGGATTTGCTTACTTGGCCTTGGCCATGTCCACGAAGAATCGCGAGAAGACGCGGTTGCCCAGCAGCCGCCCACGCGCAGTGATCCGCAGGACGCCGCCCCCCTGCTCGACGAGGCCATCGGCGGTAAGATCCGCGATCTCGGAGCCGTAGGCATGTGCTAAGGTCGTTCCGAATCGGCGTTGGAAACCGGTAAGCGATATGCCGGTGTCCAGGCGCAAGCCCATCATCATCGTCTCGGCCATCTCCAGGCGGGGGCCAATGGCCTCGACCGAGTCCACGACAGGGATGGAGCGGACGGCGCTAACGTCGAGGTGTTCAGCGCGGAGCGGTGTGGCTATCGCCTCGATGCGGGTGACGTACTCGCGAGGCGGCTTGAGGTTGGCGAAGCGCAGGCCGGCGAGGTAGGAGTGGGCGCCGGGGCCGATGCCCAGGTACGGCTCGTTGCGCCAGTAGGTCAGGTTATGGCGGCTCTCGCGGCCCGGCTTGGCCCAGTTGGAGATCTCGTAGTGGCGGTAGCCCAGGCTTCCCATGACCTCCTCGGCGGCGAGGTACATGTCCGCCGCCACGTCGGCGTCGGGCTCCGGCAGCAGCCCCGTCTTCACCTGGTGCTCCATCGGCGTCCCGGCCTCCAGGGTGAGGCAGTACATGGAGAGGTGCTCCGGCCCGAGGTCCGCCGCTCCGCGCAGCGACGCCTCCCACTGCGCGAGGCTCTGGCGCGGCAGGCCGAACATAAGGTCGAGGCTGATGTTGCCGAGCCCGGCGGCACGTGCCATGCGGTACGCCTCCACGGCCTGCGCGGCGTTGTGACGCCGGCCCAGGAGGGAGAGTAGTCCGTCGTCAAGACTCTGGACGCCGATGCTCAGCCGGTTGACGCCCGCCTTCAGGTACGAAGCCAGCTTTTTGGGAGTGAAGTCGCCGGGGTTGGCCTCCAGGGTGACCTCGGCGTCGCGCTCGACAGCGAAGGCTGCCCGGACGGTGTCCAGGATGGCGGCGATGTCGCCGGGAGGAAGGTACGAGGGCGTGCCGCCGCCGAAGAACACCGTGCGAACAGCAGGCCGGCCCAGCATGGCGCCCCAGGCCTCGGCCTCGCGCCGCAAGGCGGCCACATACGCAGGCATGAGAGGCTCGATCCTGGCGTAGGTGTTGAAGTCGCAGTAGGGGCACTTCGTCTCGCAGAAGGGGATGTGGACATAGAGGGCGAGCGGGACGGCGGGTGTGCTAGATGCTGAAGAGCACATTGAGGATGTCCCCGTCCTGAACGATGTAGGTCTTGCCTTCCTGCCGGAGCAGGCCGCGCTTGCGGGCGGCGGCCTCGCTGCCGCAGGCGACGAAGTCCTCGTAGCCCATGATTTCGGCTCGGATGAATCCGCGCTGGATGTCGGAGTGGATGCGCCCGGCGGCGGCGAAGGCGTCCGAGCCTCTGGCGACGGTCCAAGCGTGGACCTCCTTCGGCCCGGCGGTGAAGAAGGTGAGCTGGCCCAGCGCGTCGTAGCAGAGCCGCACCATGCGGTTCAGGCCCGACTCGCCGGCGCCCATTGAGCGGCGGAACTCGGCCTCTTCTTCGGGCGCCATCTGCGCCAGTTCCATCTCCAGCTTGCCGCACACGGCCGCTGTGCCAATGCCGCGGGCCTCGAACTTCGCCCGCAACTGCTCTTCGACGGCTTGGACGCGCGGCAGGGCCTCCTCGCCGATGTTGGCGATGGCGACGAGGGGCTTGTCGGTCAGGAATTTGTACCCCTGGAGGGCTTTCCGTTCGTCCGCCGTCAGGGCCTGGTCCTTGACCGGCTTGCCCGCCTCCAACTCGCCCTGGATGCGGATAAGGAGCGCCTGCTCCTTCTCCAACGTGTCGCGCTCGGTGGCCTTGGCTCCTTTGAAGCTGTCCTTCACCCGCTGGAGCCGCTTTTCCAGGATCGCCAGGTCGGAGAAGACGACCTCCGTGACCATCGCCTCGATGTCACGCGCGGGGTCAACGTCCTCGCGGTCGTTGGGCACCGACGGGTCGTCGAAGGCGCGCGCCACCAGCATCAGCGCGTCGCACTTCTGGAGGTGGTTCAGCAGCTCGCCGGTGATGCCGACGCTCTTGCCGAACCCCTCCGGTGCGCCCGGCATGTCCACGTACACCACCTCGGCGGGCACCCGCTTCGGCGCGCGGTGCATCTCGACCAGCTTGTCTATCCTTGGGTCGTGCATCTTGGCCACACCGATGTTGGGCTTGCCCCCTCCGCCCCGACCAGTCGGGGACACGGTTGCGCTGCCGCGTGTGGCGGCGTTGAAGATGGTCGTCTTGCCGCTGCGGGCAAAACCTAAGATGCCTACCTGCATGACGCTCCTCGGTTACAGTGTGCGGATGATGTGGGTTGGAGAAGCGGTGCGCAGTGTGAACCCATCCTTCTCCATACGTCGTACCTAGGCTATCATACGCATCGACCCATCCTCAGCCCGGTGTGAACGCTTTGCTCCACCTGCTCCACGGCGACGATGCCCTCTCGATACGTGAGAAGCTGGCTTCCCTGAAGGAGGCGGTGCAGCCTCCCGAGGTGCGGGACGTGAACGTGGCCGTCTTCGAGGGTGCGCGGCTCCGCTTGGACGAGCTGCGCGCCGCCTGCGACACCGTTCCCTTCCTGGCCGAGCGGCGGTTGGTGGTGGTGGAGGGTCTGCTGGCGCGGATGGAGCGCCGTGGGCAGGGCAGGGCAACGGAGGAGGGCGCTGATGAGGGCCCTGACCTGGGTGAGTGGACGAAGTTAGCTGACCTGCTCATGGCTGTCCCCCCGACGACCGACCTTGTCTTCGTCGAGGGGAAGCTGCAACCGAACAACCCATTGCTGGCCCGCGTCAAGCCCCTGGCCCAGGTGGGGCAGTTCCCCCTGCCTAAGGGCGACGAACTCCGGCAGTGGATACGCAAGCGCGCCGAGGGCAAGGGCGTCCGCATCCACTCGCGCGCGGTGGTCGCGCTGGCCGACGCCGTCGGCAGCGACCTGCCCATCCTGGACGCTGAGCTGGACAAGCTGGCCATCTACTGCTGGGAGCGGGAGATTGGCTACCAGGACGTGCAGGACATGGTGCCCCATACCAGGGAAGCAAATATCTTCGCCGCCGTGGATGCGATGCTGGAAAACCGCCCCGGTCACGCTCTGGCGCAGCTTTCGCAGCTCTTGCAGTCTGGCGAGCCGCCTGGGCGGCTGATGGGGATGGTCGTGCGCCAGGTGAGGCTACTGCTGTTGGCCAAAGAGCTTCGCGCCGAAGGCGTCAAGCCGGATGAGCTCGGCTCGCGGCTTGGGCTGCATGGCTTTGCGCTGCGCAAGACGCTGGAGCAGGAGCCGCGCTTCACCCGTCCTCAGCTTGTCGAGGCCTATGACATCCTCTTGAAAGCCGACCTGGGCCTCAAGACCAGCGCGATGGACGAGGAGACGGCGCTCGACCTGCTGGTGGCCGACCTCTGCGCCCTGTCCGCGCGGCGCTAGGTAGGCTTGGGTATCGGATTGTAGCAGGCCACCATATGCCCCGGCTCCGCCACGGCGAGCTTGGGCATAGACCCCGTCCGGCAGGAGTTTATCGCCCTGGTGCAGCGTTCCAGGTAGGGGCACTGGTCCGGTGGGTCAATCATCTTGGGCAGCGAGCCCTTGATGGCCTGCAGCCTGGAACCGGCCGAGTCCACGCGTGGGATGGCCTTCAGCAGCGCAGCAGTGTAGGGGTGCCGTGGACGGGCGTAGAGGCCGCGGGTGTCTGCCCGCTCCATGACCCGTCCCCCATACATGATGACCACCTCCTGGGCCATCTGCGCGATGACGCCGAGGTCGTGGGTGATGAGCAGCACCGAGGCGTTGTTCTCCTTGCGCTGCTGCTCCAGCCGGTGCAGGATCTCCGCTTGCACCGTCACGTCGAGGTTGGATGTCGGCTCGTCGGCGATGAGCAGACGCGGCTTCAGCGCGATGCCCATGGCCAACATGACCCGCTGGGCCATGCCCCCGCTGATCTGGTACGGATAGCTTTCGAGGAGCGCTTTGGCGTCGGGTATGCCCATCTGGGTCAGCAGCGATGCCGCCAGGGCCCGTGCCTCGCGGAAGCTCGTCTTCATGTGCTGGTGGACGACCTCGGTGATCTGGTCTCCCACCGGGATGACCGGGTTCAGGGCCTCCGCGGCGTTCTGGAAGACCATGGACAACTCTCTTCCCCGCAGGCCGCGCATGGCCTTCTCACCCAGGCCGACCAACTCTTGCCCAGCGAAGAGGACGCTCCCCTGGATGACCTTACCCGGATGAGGCACGAGTTGCATGATGGAGAGGGCCGTCACGGTCTTGCCAGAGCCGCTCTCGCCCACGATGCCCAACACGCGGCCCTCCTCGACCTCGAAGGAGACGCCGTTGACGGCCTTGACCGTTCCGTCAACAGTCTTGAAGAAGGTGTGCAGGTCCTTCACTTCCAGCAGTGGCTTGGCCATCGGTATTCCCTTACCGTACCTACGAGTTGATGGCCTCCCACGGCTTTCCCGATGCCGCGGGGGCAGGTTCCTCTGGTTGCGCCTTCTCTCTGAGTTTCACCGGCTGGAACCGCCCCGCCCGCAACTCTTTGATGAAGTCGTCCAGGGTGGACAGTTGTCGCGTGAACTCGGTGGCGAAGGCGCCGATGTCCTCCCGACGGTGCGCGTCGCTGGCGCCGGTGGCGGGCAGCCCCACCCGGCCAGCCACAGCATTGGCGAACGACCGCTGCCGCTCCGTACCCCTGCTGTTCCCCACCTCGACAGCGTGGGCGAACTGGTACAGCAGGCTGCGCCGCGCTTGCTCGACCGCAGGCTCGTCTAGGGCCGTCCGCCGGTAGGGGTGTGCGACGACGACGGCGCCGCCGGCCTCGTCCACAAGGCGCTTGACGAAGGCCACGCGGTGCATCCCGAAGGCGTACTCCTTCAGCCCGAAGACCAGCAGGTGCCCCTCCTCAGTGGTGACTTCGCAGCCCGGCAGCACCAGCAGGCCATGCCGGCGAGACAGCTCGGCCGCTTCATTGGCGTCCCAGAACCTGTCGTGCTCGGTGAGGCATAGGCCGTCCAGGCCCGCCTCCTTGGCTGCGGCTGCCAACTCATCGGGAGACAGGGCGCTGTCGTCGGAGAGCGGGTAGGTGTGGGTATGCAGGTCTATCAGCATTGATTGCCAGTCTGCCACCAGCCCCGGCTCACGTCAACGTTGGTAAGGGCAGGACTTGATATGGGACAACTAAAGTTTATTGACACGAATCCCTCAATTTCCTATACTGGATTCACAGTCACGGTTCCTTATCTTCAACACTTGCGGCAGCGTTTCTGGAACGCGGGTTCAGGATAGAAAGGCATAGGCAGATGGTGTTCCGGCCAGACCAGTTCACAGAGCAGGCGCAGGAGGTCATCGGCGCCTCGCAGGAAATCATGCGGCGGATGCGTCACAACCAGTGGGACGTGGAGCATATCCTCTTGGCGCTGCTGGAGCAAGAGAAGGGCGTGCCCGTCGAGATCCTCAAGGGGTTGGGCATCGCTGTGCCGGCCATGCACGGCCGGGTGGAGCAGCTCTTGGACCGGATGCCAAAGCTGGAGCTTGAGGCCGCGCAGGTCTATGTGACCCCGCGCGCGGCCAGGGTGCTGGAGAGGGCGAAGGCGGAGGCCGACCGGCTCAACGACGAGTTCATCGGGACGGAGCACCTGTTGGTGGCTATCGTGCAGGAGGACCAAGGCGACGCGGCGGCGGTGATGCGGGAGTACGGTGTGACCCTGGAGAAGGTCTATCAGGCCCTCCAGGGCGTCCGTGGGTCACACCGTGTGGACGACCCATGGGCGGAGAGCCGCTACCGGTCGTTGGAGAAGTACAGCGTTGACCTGACGAAGCTGGCCAGGGACGGAAAGCTGGACCCGGTTATCGGACGTGAGGCGGAGGTAGCGCGGACGATGCAGACGCTCATCCGCCGCACGAAGAACAACCCGGTGCTCATCGGCGGCGCCGGCGTCGGCAAGACGGCCATCGCCGAGGGGCTGGCGCAGCGCATCGTGTCGGGCGATGTGCCACAGGAGCTGAAGGGCCGCAGGCTGCTGGCGCTCCAGATGGGCGCGATGGTGGCGGGGAGCAAGTTCCGTGGAGAGTTCGAGGAGCGCCTGAAGGCGGTCATAGACGAGATAAAGCAGGCGCAGGGCGAAATCATCCTGTTCATTGACGAGATCCACACCGTCGTGGGCGCAGGCGCCGCGGAGGGCGCGATAGACGCCAGCAATATGATGAAACCTGCGTTGGCTCGCGGGGAACTCCAGTGCATGGGCGCGACCACAGAAGCCGAGTACCGCAAGCACATCGAGAAAAACGCGGCGCTGGAGAGGCGCTTTCAGCCCATCCTGGTAGAGGAGCCCGACGTGGCGACGGCCATCGAGATGCTGCGGGCGCTGCGGCCCAAGTACGAGGCGCACCACAAGGTCACGGTCACCGATGGCGCTCTAGAGGCCGCTGTCAGGCTCAGCCAGCGGTACATCACCGAGCGGCTGCTGCCGGATAAGGCGGTGGACCTGATCGATGAAGCGGCCAGCAAGCTGCGCATCGAGGCGCAGTCGCTTCCGAAGGAACTGAAGGAGAAGGAGCAGAAACTCCAGCAGCTGCAGAACGAGGAGGAGGCCGCGGCGCAGCGTGGTGATTACCAGGCCGCGGCGGAGGTCCGGGCTGAGCGGCTGCGCGTCCAGACGGCGTTCGAAGACGAGCGGGACGCGCACATGCAAGGCAAAGACCTGGATATGGTGGTGGACTCCGAGGATATTGGGCGGCTCATCGCCACGTGGACCGGCATCCCGGCGGACCGGCTGTTGGAGAACGAGGCACAGAAGCTGCTGCGCATGGAAGAGCGGCTGCACCAGCGGGTCATCGGGCAGGACATCGCCATCAAGGCGGTGTCGGACGCCATCCGGCGGGCCCGGGCCGGTCTGCAGGACCCGAAGCGGCCCATCGGGAACTTCATCTTCCTCGGGCCGACGGGCGTGGGGAAGACGGAGCTGGCGAGGGCGCTGGCCGAGTTCCTCTTCGACGACGAGCAGAACATGGTGCGCATAGACATGTCGGAGTACATGGAGAAGCACACCGTATCGCGGCTCATCGGCGCTCCGCCGGGGTACGTCGGCTTCGAGGAGGGCGGCCAGCTCACCGAGGCGGTGCGGCGCAGGCCGTTCCGGGTGGTGCTGTTCGACGAGATCGAGAAGGCGCACCCCGATGTGTTCAACGTGCTGCTCCAGATACTGGAGGACGGGCGGCTGACCGACGGCCATGGGCGGACGGTGGATTTCCGCAACACCCTGGTCATCATGACGAGCAACCTGGGTACGAGCGAGGCGGCGAAGCAGGCGGTGGGATTCCCCAGCCTGACGTCGCGGAAGGACGAGTCGGTACGGATGCGCTCGGCCATCGAAGATGCGTTGAAGCGGTCGTTCCGGCCCGAGTTCCTGAACCGGATAGACGAGATCGTTGTGTTCGACGCTCTGACGCCGGAGCAGATCGGCCAGATCGTGGGGCTGATGGCGCGCGAGGTGGAGAAGCGGCTGGCCGAGCACGGTGTGACGCTGGAGATGACGGGTTCCGCGCGGGAATGGCTCGCGAAGGAGGGCTTCGACCCGGTGTACGGTGCGAGGCCTCTGCGGCGGGCGGTACAGCGATTCGTGGAGAACGAACTGTCCAAGAAGGTCATCGCAGGCGAGTTCAAGGCCGGTGACCACGTCGTGGTGGACGCCGGTGCGGACGGTCTGACGTTCCAGAAAGCTAAGGCGAAGGCGGCAGTGGGCGCCAAACGTTAGACGCGCCTTGCCGTGGGTGACGAAGGGGCGGGTCTCAGACCCGCCCCTTCGCCTTTGGGGCTTTGTGGGACATTTGCAGGGCGTTTGGCCTGACATCGCCGAAGACGGCCAGATGGTTGCCGCTACGGTCGGCAAAGACGTAGCAGGGGCCGTCTGGAATCTCGAAAGGGCCCTCTATAGGCTTCCAGCCGCGCTCTTCGAGAGCAGCGGTTGTCGCATCCAGGTCGTCCACGGCGAAGACGGGCATGCAGCTAGGGGCTGGCCTGTGGTCGGCGATGAGAAGGAGCGGGCCTCGGGCGATGCGGAACGCGGCGACGCGTGCGCCGAAGGCGGTGAAGTCCCAGACCATCTTGGCGCCGATGACGTCGCGGTAGTAGGCCAGGTCTTCGTCGAAGTGGCCGGTGCCGACGTAGAGGTACTTGAGGGTTCCAAGGGGGAAGCGGTCAGCCATGGTGGCCGCATCATAGCTTGCCGTGTGGTAGAGTCATTCCATGCTCGACAAGGTGGTGGAGCCGCTGGTGATGCTGTCGCGGCGGCGACCAAGGCCAGACCGGATGATTCAGGCTGTCGCCCTTTTGGTAGGGTTGAGCTTCGTCCTCATGGCATGGTTGTTGCGGAAATCGTTCTCGGAGGCCAATCTGTCGGCCATCGGCTATCCGGGAGTGCTGTTCCTCAGCTTCCTGGGGAGCGTGGCGCTAGTGCTGCCGGTGCCGGGGCTCATCTCGCTGTGCTTGGTGAGCACGGTGCTGGACCCTGTGTTGGTGGGCCTGGTGGCCGCTGCGGGGGAGACGTTGGGAGAGATTTCGGGGTACTCGATAGGGTACGGCGGACGTGGGATCGTCGAGAGCCGGAAGTTCTATCCGACGATCAAGTCGTGGATGGACCGCCGTGGCTGGCTGGTAATCTTCGTGGTCTCCATCATCCCGAACCCCCTCTTCGACATCATAGGCGTGACCGCCGGGGCGACTCGCTACTCCGTGCCCAAATTCTTCGCCATCGTGTTGGTGGGGAAGTGTCTGAAGGGCGTCATGGTGGGGTACACGTGCTACTATGGGCTGCAGTACCTGCCGTGGGTGCGATAGAGGCCGTGCTATAATTGCCGGTGCATAGCTACCGTGAGTCTGTCGTCTCCCATATCACCGACTTCCCACTCATTCATCGCTCCGCAGTAGCTCAGCGGTAGAGCGGCCGGCTGTTAACCGGTTGGTCCTAGGTTCGAGTCCTAGCTGCGGAGCCAATGCACCCAATTGTGATACGCCTGCAGGCACCTGCCCTTCCCATTCCCTGGTTCTGATGCATCATATCGCCGGGCCTTGATGGGCCGTAGGAGATTCGTAGAGCAAGTTCAAACTAAACGTAGCCGAGCGTACGCATTGGCCCTCTGGTACAATGGTTCGGCTATCGGGTAGCCGCTGACTCGTCGAAAGGAACAAGGGGGATGAAGGTCTGCATAGTGGGGGCCTCTGGGAAACTCGGGCGGTATATGGTACAGCACGCGCTGGACCGAGGCTATGAGGTAGTTGGCGTGTGCCGCGAGAAAAGCGTTGGGAAACTCGATGCCTTCAAGGAGCGCATCACCGTTGTCCCAGGAGCGACGAACGACCGCGACGTCATCAAGAAGGCAGTCGCAGGATGCGATGGAGTGCTGGCAGTCCTGGTCCCTTGGGGGGTCCACGGTTACTCAAGGGGAACAGCTCAGGCGGTTCTCGACTATGCGCCCCCCGGTGCCCGCCTCGTGTTCTCGTGCGGCTGGCACATCACACGCGATGGCCAGGATGTGTACTCATGGAAGCTCAAGATGTTCGTGAAGGTCTTTGGTTCGCTAGCGCGGCTCCTCCGCTTCTCCGACCTCGACGATCAGGGCGAAGCATGCAGGCGCGTGTTCGCCAGTGACACACGGTGGACTGTCGTGCGCGGAAGTGACCTGGAAGAGGGAGAGAGTCAGGGCCTGCCGGTGTGGAGCAGGCACGTGGGCGACCCCATCCTCAAAAGCAACAAGACACGTCGCGTGGACTTCGCTCTCTTCATGGTGGAAGCCATCGAGAATGACGAGCTCATCCACGAGACCCCAGCGATTGTCGGCTGCCAGACGCCCTCGGCACTCGCCCATGGCGGTGCTGCTGGGGCGCAGGGTGAGCGCTGACTCCAGGCTGTCACGCTGTGGTCTTGCGGCCCTGGGCTCTTCGCTCCGGTTTACCTGCTCATCGGCCGGAAGTGTAACGAGAGCCCGCAGGGAATGGGCGCCCGCGATCCTGCCTTCAATCGGGTCGCCAAGACCCAGGATTTCTTCCTTAGCTCGTAGGGTTAATCGGAGTATGCGGAGGACCTGTGCGACATGAGGCCTAGAGACTCCAAGCTGACGTGTTAGGTCAGCCCGTGACCTTGCCTGGCCCTTGGTGATCCGGCCTTGCCACTCCTGGGCCAGGGCTATAGGGTTGCGATAGAGCTTCTTCGGCTCGTCACGTTTCTCCTGGTGCCCGTTGGTCAGAAAGGTTAGCCCGAAGTCAGCGGCGAAGGTTCTGCCTTTTGTTGCGGTTGGTGAGCCAAGTCTTTCGGCGACCTCCCAAGCAGGCAAAACAAGAGGGGGACCCATCAGGGCCCCCCTCTCATCCCTTGACGGGAACTAGAGGTACAGACTACTTCTTCTTGCCACCCTTGGCCCCGGACTTCGACTTTAGGAAAGCCATCAGCGTGTACCTCCTTTCTTTTGAGGAGCGGTAGCATCTTCGCTAGCACCCTTCAAGGTGGTCGGCAATGATGCTCTCTCCGCGTTGGGTCGTATTGTAAACATGAACCTAGTGTCATGTCAAGGGGTGCGTGAAAATCATCGCATAGGGCTACCCGTTGCGTGAAACAGGATTCCTGACAGTCTGAGGCCCATTTCCTCCGATCCTGGTCCGCGACGGCCAGCAGTCGGCCGGAGAAAAGGGCGGTGGCAGAAAAACGAGAAGAGGGCCTTCACAGGCCCTCTTCCCTTCCCTTATCGGGAACTAGAAATAGAGACTACTTCTTCTTGCCACCCTTTGCGCCCTTCATGGCTGGCACCTCCTTTCTTCACGACAGTGGGCCTGTCCACGTTAGCGCTGGCACCGTTCACGGTGGCTCACGTTGACATAGCTCCCCGGTAGGTGGTATTGTAGGCATGAAACTTGCGTCATGTCAATGGATGCGTGAAAATCTTTGCATCGAGAACGTCTTTGCGTGAATGGCGATTCCTGACAAATCATGGCCTGGTCTTTTTGCACAAGGTCCTGAAACCGAGGGGCACTGTGCGGGAGATTGCCCTGGACTTGGGAGTGACTGAGCGGGCCGTGCACCGTATCCTCCGCGACCTGGAGCGGGAAGGCTACCTGATAAAAGAGAAGGTCGGACGCAGAGCGCTCTACCGCACGAACGCGGATGTGGCGCCGTTGAGCCACCAGTTGGCGAAGAACGTGGATGTGCGCGACCTGTTTAAGGAGTTGACCCGGGGCGCGGAGCCGAAGGCGGAGACTAGGCCACCGACGGCAGGGAACAACTGGCATACGCCCGTGGCAACCGCCAGTGACTCCGCCGGTTTGGCCGTTGCGCTTCCAGTAGGCGCCTCCGCTGGGGCCGAACCTGTCCCGACGGCGGCCGGCAACCCGTAGGCAGTCCTAAGACTTGGCCTCCGTCCCCGTGGCGGGCCTCGAGCCGGGTTTCCCTGCGAAGGTTGGCCTAAGACCGGCGAACCCGTAGCTATTTGCCACTGGCCGGGTTTTGGCGTACGCTTATCGCGTCACCTAAACCCCTGAGCGCGGTGGCATCCGCCTCGCTATTCACGGATATGGACTCCATAGGCTGGGTTGACAGGCGGGCACCCGGCAAGGTTAAATCATGAAGCCGTTGCCATCGAGAGCAGGCGGCTGAAGCGGTGAGACTTGACAACCTGGCGGTTCCTGACAAATCACGGACTGGTGTACCTGCACAAGGTGCAGAACCCTGACAGCACCGTGCGGGAGATCGCCCTCGATTTGGGGGTGACGGAGCGGGCCGTGCACCGCATCCTGCGCGACCTGGAGCAGGATGGCTACCTGCTGAAGGAACGAGTAGGGCGCCGGGCCTACTACCGGGCGACATCGCGGCAGATGACCCTGCGGCACCAGCCAATGTTGAATGTGGACGTGAAGCAGCTCATCGGCGCGTTGACAGGCGGCAAGTACCCGGAGGCGGAGGCTGTCCTGATGCCGCAACTGCCCAAGGCGGCGATACATGCTGCGGGGAGCGATACGCCACCGCGCGGTGACACATCGGCGCGGTCTGTCTCTGCAGCGAGGCCCTCAAGCAAGGAGCTCCAGCCTGCCGGCCAGGCGGCCGCGCTGTCTTAGCGCGTCCGGCGCCTCCCGCTTCCGACGCCTTCAGTTCCCGACTGGTTGCTGTCGACCTTCCCACACTGGGCTTATACCGCAAGGCGCCTACGGGCTGGGGACGAGGTATTTCCTGGGCATCTCCGCGCCGACGGTGTACTGGAGGCGGCCGAGGCGCACCATCTGGTACACGTTGACGCGGAACTCGGGATTGACGCACATGTGAATGTAGGCGTCGCGCTCGGAGACGCCGTACTCGGTGACCATCCACTCCATGAGACCGACGATGGCCGAGTCCACTGCCGCCTCAAGTGGCCTGAAGGAGTACACCGACACGATGGTGTCGGCCTTTTCGAGGCGTATGAAGGGGACGCGTTTGTTCTTGATGACGCGGCAACTGGCAACGGCGGTGCCGCCGGTCTCGTCTGCGGCGCCGTAGAACTCGGTATCGCCCTGGCTGGCATGAACATCGCCGATGTAGAGCAGGGCGCCTGGGTGATAGACGTTGAGGAGGACCTTGGTGCCTTCTTTGACGTCGCGGATGTCGAGATCGCCTCCCCAGGGGCCTTGCCCGACGGCGCTCGTCTCTACCTCGCGGTCGGGAGCGACGCCGATGGTGCCAATCATAGGGGCTAGGTTCCAGGTAATCTTGCTGCTGAAGACCCCTTTGCCGTCGCGGGTCGTGCCGCTGGGGCCGGGCAGGTGTTTGATGATGTGGATGTTCGTCTCGCTGTCGGCCTTCCATTTCTTGGAGTCACTCAATGGGCCAAGGCCAGGCCACCAGCCCGTCCAGCCCTGGCCGTCCACCGCGATCTCGTGGATGGTCACCTCAATCAGGTCACCACGCTCGGCGCCCTCCACGTAGATGGGGTCGCCGATCGGGTTTCCCTTGACCGGCTCGAAGTTCCAAAGTTTCGAAGTCAGCGGTCGGGGGTCTTGATTGTCTGTCCGGATGAGACCAGAGCCCGCGTCGTTGGTCTCGACGGCGAACCTCTCATCTTGTTTCACACGGAGCTTGGGCGAGTGCCTGTGGTCGAACTCGTATTCAAATGCCTGGTCCTTGGCAATCTTCTGCATGTCGCCTCCTCTGTGCCTGTCATTTGCGCGAGGCAGCCATCTTCCGCTCCTCGCCCTTCGCCTCCACATGGCATCCCTGGGCCGACATGAAATGGGCATGCGGGTCGCCGCTGTACCATCCGCGGGCATTCAGATCCGTCCACCGCTTGATGCGCAGCGTCAACTCCCGCTGCCCAGACTTGATATTCACCCTGGCGCGCAACGGCTCGTACTCGAGCCCGCGGGCGATATCCACGACGACGTCGCCGTGCGGCAACCATCCCTGGCACTTCCCGTCAATGTACGCATAGGTTATCTGGCCCAGCCGGACGTCCCCGCCCATGTCCACGTTCCAAGCGGTGAGGTTGGAGTTGACTTGATTGTGGTAGCCGTGCGGCTGGTAGGGCACGCCCTCCGGGGTGCGGAAGTGTACGCGGCAAGGGACTGGCTTGCCCGTATCCTCGTCCAGCACCGTCACATGCACCCAGTTCTTGCCTCTGTCCAACAGCTCCATGCTCACGCGCGGCGTGGCGGCCGTTCCCTTTTTCTCCAACTTCCCCCAGTTGACCTTACCGAGCGTCCGCCCGCCGCGCTTGACCTCGACCGTTGCCGACGGTATAGCCGCAATCTCCACGTATGCTGGGCTCGACTCGGTGTTCTGTGCCTCCCCCCAGCCCTTGAAAGGGTCTCCGAGGAACCGCTGAGGCGCCGCCTTTGGCAAGGTGTGGATGTATGTCGCAACGCCCCGGTCAACCTGCACGTCCAAGTCGAAGGGCTTGGCGGCGTCTCCCGCCCTCTTCAGCGCGAGCCGGACTAGGCGCCGTTCCTGGCGCACGAAGGGGTGTTCCTCCAGATGCCCGAGAGTGACGCCTGCGATGATGAAGGGGTGACCCATCGGGACGATTTCCACGGACCTGATAGCCAGGCCAAGCTTGGGGTTCTGCCAGGCCCACAGCTAGTACCAGGTCGGTCCGTCTCTCATGACCTCGGTCTGTCGGTAGCCGGCCTGGTCCCACCGCACCTCGTAGCGCGGCTGCGGCACCCACCGGTTGCTGGTCACCCCAAGGAACGGCGTCTCGGTGTACTTGAAGTTGGAGGCGATCCACCGGCTGAACCCAAGGGATGAGGATATCTCGTAGCGTTCGCACACCGGCACGCGCTCCTCGCTGCCGTCCGACAGGCGGAACACGTACTCCGCCAGGACCTTCCCGAGTTTCCCATCGTCGGGCAGGCCGGACTCCAGCAGGAGGTGGGCGAAGATTATGCGGCGGGCCTTCCGGCCGATGGGGATAGCCACCCCATCTTCGGCGGCCTTCATCGCGATGAACGTCTTGCGGGGGCGGCGAGCGCCTGGGGCCCCTGTCAGGAAAGGCAGACCGTGGAAGCTCTGGCGCCCCATGGGCGGTTGCCTGTCCTTGCCCATCACGTCGGCCCCCACGTTGCAGAAGGCCGGCAGGTCAACCGGCTGGTAGTCCTTCATATCACCCTCCCCGGTTCCGTCCTGGCGAACCCGTCGCGTGGGAGCTTGAACGCTATGCTTCAGGCGCTGTCAACAGGCGTGCAGTCGCGCCACGCCTGTTGGTTCATTACCAGGAGACGCAGAAAAAGGTGGGCTGAAAAAAGTCAGAAGGCCCGGCGCCGCAATGGCGCTGGGCCTTCTGAAGGGTACGAGGTTTACCCGGAGGCTGTTAGCGGGTCAGCCAGGTGTTGATGTAGTAGGGCAGCGCCCGCACTTCGAAGTTCTTGAGGGCAGCGGTCGTCGGGTAGATGGAGTAGAAGACGCCCGGCTCGACCCACAGGACTGCCTTGTAACCCTCGACCTGGATCTGCTCGATGATGGCGTACTTCGCGGCGAAGTCAACGGCCTGGGCGAACTCGCGGCGCAGGCGTTGAATCTTCGGGACCTTGGGCCAGAAAGCCTGGTCGCCGCCGAAGATGGACGCCCGGATGGGGTCACCGCAGCACCAGTGGACGCCCCAGCTTGTCCAGGCGTGGAACGCGTCAGGGTCGCCGAGCTGGGTCACGACGGTCGCCCAGTCAAGGGCTGGCATCTCTACTTTGATGCCGAGCTCCGTCATCTGGGCTTTGGCGACGATGCCCAACGGTGTAAGCGTGGCATAGTCGGTGGGGTTCAGGTACACGATCTCCTCACCAGCGTAGCCACTCTGAGCAACGAGCGCCTTGCCTGCCTCAACGTCTCCATTGTTCCAGTAGTACTCGTCGCCGCCTGCATTGGTCTCCCACTGGGTGCCGCAGTAGAACCAGGAGGAGCAGAGGTCCCAGAGCTCGTCCGGACCCAGGGAGGCCATGAGAGCAGCGTAGTCCATGCCGCGCTGCATGGCCCGGCGCAGGTTCAGGTCGTCGAAAGGTGGATGGGTCGGGATGTAGCCGACGGCCGACCGGTGACCTGGCTTGTAGAGAGGAACGGTGAGTTCTGAGTTGCTGTTGAGCCGGTCATAGAAGTCCAGCCCGGCGCCGTCCACAACGTCCCACTCGCCCGTCTCAAGGCCGGCGATCTTGGTCTCCTCGTCGGGAATCTCCAGCCAGATCAGCTCGTCGATGTAAGCGACGTGTGCGCCGACATAGCCGTCAGCCGGGCGGCTGTCGGGAACGTAGCCATCGAAGCGCTCAAGGACGATCTGGTTGCCCTGGTCCCACTTGCTGAACTTATAGGGCGAGGAACCGACGTATTCGGTGACCTGTGTGGAGGATGGCACGTTGGCGATCCTGGCGGGCATCACGAAGACACCGCTCCAGGGCCTGGCCATGCCGTCAATGACCGCACCGAAGGGCTCCTTCAGGTTAGCAGTGAACGTGTCGTTGTCCACGACCGTGAAGGCCGGGTCTGTAACGAAGTCACGCAACAGTCCTGCCGCTGCATCCTGTCCACCGAGCCAACGGGTGAGAGAGACGACAACGTCGTTGGCCGTGACGTCGGTGTTGTCATGGAACTTCAGGCTGGGGCGCAGGTTGAAGGTGTAGGTCTTGCTGTCCGAGCTGAGGCTCCAATCGCTGACCATCTGCGGTTTCTCGGTGATGTCGTACGCCCAACCGAAGGGCTGCTCCCAGATGTGGGAGGCGACCGCCGCGGTCACGTATGCCTGCGTCCAGTAGCCGTCGAGGGTCGCGACGCTAGCCTGAGAGACGATCCTCAGGCTGCCGCCGAACTGGGGCTTGCCAGCGGGCGGGCGCGTCGGGGTGGCGACGATCTCGACCACTTTCTCAACGGTGACGACGACTTCCTTTTCCATCACCGTGGTGACCACAACTTCCTTGGAAACGACCCTGGTAACCTCAACTTCCTTGGGAACGACCCTGGTAACCTCTTTCTGGACTTCCTTCTCCATCACCGTAGTGACGACTACTTCCTTCGGAACTTCGACAATCTTTTCTTTAATGACTTCTACCTCTTTGGTGACCTCGACGGTTTGGACCTCTCCACCGCCGCAGGCCGCCGCGAGTAGCGCCACTAATGCAACTGCCACCAATCCCAAGGCCAGACGCTTCATGACTCCCTCCTTCAAGCTTTCGCTGGGATGCCTACCTAACCTAAGTCCGCCTACGGGGCAAGAAGTGGTCGGGGAGGGTCCAGCCGCGTGTGGCGCATAACTTACATCGGCGGTTTGTGCTATGTCAAGTCATGTGCTCGTCCAGTAGATCAGTGACAGTGGGCCTCCTTTCGTTGGGTGCGCCACTGGACCAGGAACTGTTGCGGGGTGAGGTAGCCTAAGGCCTGGTGGGGACGCACGGTGTTGTAGGTGTGCTC
>VGZR01000025.1 GCA_016872515.1 SAR202 cluster bacterium | reverse complement strand
AGTACGCCCGCGGCATCATCGGCCACCCTCCATGAAGCGCCCGCTCGAACCACCGGTCCATCTCCTCCGGCCAGTTCGGCGTGGTCGGAGCCTGCCTCCTAATCGCCAACGGCTTGCTGTTCTCCTTCCTACCTGCCATCGGGAACCCTCCTGTGATGAACAGACCTTATCCTAAGAACACTCCGTGCAGTACTCGTGATTTGCAAGCTGTCGCCCTGTGAAGAAGTTGTGAAGAAAAGCAACCCGAAACCAAGACGGCCCGGCGAGTGCCGGGCCGTCCGCCGGACCTGCTGTCCTGATTACCCTGCCACCACGTCCGTCAGCCGCTTCACCTCATCCAGCTTTGCCGTCCCTGGCCAGAGCACCAGCTCGTCCATTCCCACATCGCTGAACGACCCGATGGCTGACCGCACATCCCTCGGCGTCGTCAACAGCGACGTCGCCAGAAGTGCGCCATCTCCCCCATGAAGCTGTAGTAGTCCAAGATGTACGCGTTGGCCTGCTCCGCCCCGTTCGGCTCCAGCGTGAAATAGATCGTCCCCACAAGCCGTGGCCTCCTCTTCCGCCCCGCCACCTTCCACTCAGCCTCCACCGCGCGGAACCGGTCCGCCAGAACATCGGTCCGCGCGGGCAGCGTGATGTAACCGTCCCCAAGCCGCGCCGCCCGCCGCAACGAACTGCCGTGGACACCCCCAAGGAGCAGCTCCGGCCCGTTTGGCTGCACCGGCGCCGGGCCTATCGGCCCCACTTCGTCCGAGAGCCGCTGGCCCGACCAGACCCGCTTCATCATCGCCGCCTAGTCCTCGAACCGCCCATGCCTGTCGCCGAAACTCGCCAGCGCCGCTGCGAAGTTATCCTGCCGTCCGCCCACCGCCAGGCCCAGCGTGAGCCGCCCGCCCGACAGCGAGTCCAGCGTCGCCGACTCCTTGGCCAGGATCGTCGCGTCCCGCAGCGTCGCCAGCAACACCGTCGGCATCAGTCGCACCCGCCTCGGCGCCCCCGCGCACGCCGCCAGCGCCATCAGCGGCTCGTGGTTCCCATAGACCACCCCGGTCAATAATGCCAAGGCTCGAAAACGGCCCCGCGTCGGCCTTCCGCGCTCACTCCAACGTCGTGACGCCCTTGGACCCTAAAATCGCTGCCGGCAACCCGATACCAATCTTCATGCCCTACCTCCGGTCACCCGAGGCCCCATTGTAGTCCACCTGTGACTGGGGCACGGCTATGCTGCTCTGCCAGTCGCTCCCATCGGTAACACGGACTTTCTAGCAGCAGCACTCCTTGGCGACCCTTTCGGGTACATGTCCTGCCCTGACTACACCGAAGTCCGCCCGCCGTCCACGATCATCGCCTGTCCCGTGATGTTCTTCGCTTCCTCGGACACGAGGAAGGCCGTCAGGTTCCCGATATCCTCCGGCGTCTGCTCCCGCTTCAGCGGCACCGTCATCTCCACGATGCGTTCGAACACCTGCCGCTCTGTGAGACCGCGCAGGCTCTCGTCCAGCCCATGCCGCGTCCTACGGTACAAGATCTTCTCCCACATCGGCGTCCACAGCAGCCCTGGGCAGATCGCGTTCACGTTGATGCTGAACGGCGCCAGCCGTATCGCCGCACTCTTCGTGTAACTCACCACCGCCGCCTTCGACGCATTGTAGTGCGGGTACTCCGGCCCCCCGCGCAGCGCCGCGATGGACGCGATGTTCACCACCTTCCCGTACCGCCGCTTCTTCATGTGGTCCGCCGCCGCCTCCGTCGCCAGCACCACGCCCCGCACGTTCACGTCGAACGTGTGCTGCCAGTCGTCATCGTTCGTGTCGCCGCGCTCCCACCACTTCGCCCCACCGATGACCCCCGCGTCGTTCACCATGATGTCCACCTGCCCCCACTGCCGCACCACCTTCGCCACCACCCTCTCCACCGACTCCCGCTTCGTCACATCTATCTCAAACCCGGCCGCCTTCCCGCCGCGCTCCGTGATCTCAGATGCCACCGCCTCCGCACCCTTGAGATTCAGGTCCGCGGACACCACGGTTGCGCCCTGTTGCTCCAGTACAAGGCAGATGCCTCTGCCGATGCCACTGGCTCCGCCCGTGACGATGGCAACCTTTCCCTTCAAGTCACCGAACATCAGTGCCGTCCCTTTTCAGTCCCCAAGCAGTCACGCCCCTACTCGTAGCCTCAAAGACTCAAGGTTGTCACTGCCTAAGCCCTGGGCATGAGTTTGCCGAAAGGGTAGGGGGGAGTTTATCCACACCCTCACTCTCAAGCCGCCTTCGACTGCTCCACTGCCTTCGGCGGTGCCTGGCGTTCGCTCCGCCGTATCAGGAACACCTTGATGATGCGGCTCCGCGAGTCACCCTGATGCGCTGCCTGCTCCTGGAAGATGCCATGCACCACCAGCTTGTCTTCCCGTTGGTACAGGCCGACTCCCACCACCTCGTGCCCGGCCTCCACGATGGCCGCACGCATGTCTTCTTCTACGGTTTCTAGGTGCGCTGAGGGCAGCATCTCGAACCCTACCACCTCGTCGGTGATCCGGTCGCCGTAGATCACGATGGGGCTATTCACCAACGCTGAGTTGGGCACCTTCACGATGCGGCCCGTCAATACACTTGGCAGGTGCTCCCCATCGCCTACTTCGTGGAGCGACGTGCGGATGGGCCCGATGCTGATGACGTCGCCCTTCAGCACCATGTTGGGCTGCACCATCACCTTCACCCTCGCGCCGGGCTTCACTTTCCTGTTCGCCCGCAGGATCATCCCTGCCAGCAGACTCGCCAGGTAGTCCCGGAACACCAGCCCCAGGCCGGTCGTCGCCACGAGGATACCGATGAGGGGGATAAGGGTGGTCATTTGCGCTCCTCCCGCATGTCTTTCATCATCCGAAGCCCTGTCCCCCCGTCGGGGAAATACTCCTTGATGACCTTCACCGTCTTGTACCCCCGCTGCGAATACACCTTGATAGCACGGTCGTTGGTCCCCCGCGTGTACAGGCTCACCCGGTCGCACCCGCGCTGCGCCGCCTCCGCCTCGACCAGGTCCAGCAGGCGAGGCCCGATGCCCTGACCCTGCCACTCCCGCCGCACGCCGAGCGAGTGCAGGTGCCCCACACGCGACTTCCGTTTCCACAGCATGATGGCCCAACCCACGATGACCCTGTCCTCCACCGCCACGTGCGTCGTCGCGTAGGCCCTGCCGAGCAGGTAGCGCAGTTGCGCGCGGTGGTACCGGTCCTGGACGAACACGTCTCTCTCCAGCCACTCCAGTTCATCCAGGTCGGCCAGCGTCGCCAGTCGTATCTTCATGGCTACGTCCGCTTCGCTTGCCGTCGTCCGGCTTTGCGCAAAAACGTCCATTTCACGTTCGGGAGCACGTATTCACCCCCACACCTTCGGCAAGCTCAGGGCAGGCTCTAGCCCTCCCCCCTGAAGGGGGAGGGAGTCTCAAGAGACTTCCCTTTTTGCATGAAGCAAGGCCTTTGTGCAAGGCCGCTTTCGTCCTGTCGTCTCTAATCTACGATTCTAGGTGAACAGGCCATCCCAGGCGCAAGCGGCATGTTCACCCGTATTCGGCCAAAAGCGTGCTCTATAATAGGAAGAACAGGCGTTGGCCGGCCCCACGAACGCGTGACCACCGCCACAAATCACCAAGGGAGCATTTTTGACTACCACTAACACCCGTTCCGACCAGCAAATCGCCCTTCTCATCGACTTCGAAAACGTCGGCCTCGAAGCCCTCCGCTGGCTCTTCGACCAGATCTACGACCAGGGCCGTGTCATCGTCCGCCGCGCCTACGGCGACTGGACAACCGCAGCCTCCAAGCGCGAGGACCTCCTCGAACTCGGCATCGAGCCCATCCAGCTCCTCCACTCCTCCCGCTCCGGCAAAAACGCCAGCGACATCCGGCTCTCCATAGACGCCATTGACCTTCTCTACCAGTCCCCGGTGGACGCCTTCGTCATCGTCTCGTCCGACAGCGACTTCGTCCCCCTCGTCAACCGGCTTCGCTCCGCGGGCAAGACCGTCATCGGCGCCGGACGGAAGTCAGCCACCTCTCCCATCCTCGTCCGCTCGTACGACATCTTCCACGACCTCGAGCTGGCCGAGTCCCCGCGCAGGGCTCCAAGGCCCGCCCCCACCTCCAAGGCAGGCGACCTTCTCGTCCGCGCGGTCGAGGCCTCCGTGGATGGCGAGGGCAGGGTGTCCGGCAGCAGGCTCATCCAGACCATCCAGCGCCTCGACCCAAGTTTCAGCTACAAGGCCCTTGGGTTCTCCACGTTCCGCAAGTTCCTCGAGTCCTCCCCCGAGGTCCGTGTCTCGATGCCCAGAGAGCCGGGTGTTGGCGATGTCTTCGTCGAGCTCTCGGGGCAGGATGGCTCTCAGCAGCAACCCCAACGCCCGCGGCGCGGCATCGTCCGGCGGCGCCGCCCCAGCGGCCCGCCGCCGTCAATCTAGGAATCCTGTCTGTTCCTCTTTGCGTAGAACAATAGGATGGCCTTGCACAGCAACCTTTTATCTTGCAGGCGAAGCGTAGGTCCACCCCCACATACCCTCCTCCCCCGCAAGGGGGAGGAGGGTATGTGGACTGTCCTTTTCTGACCACAACAATGTTATTGCTTGCAGCGTCGCCTTCTCCCGTGCCATCACCCGTTTGCGTCCCGATGAATCGGGGCGCAAAGGCCCTCCCCCAGACATGGTGGAGGGGTAGCTCCAGCCCCTCGCCCCATCGGCCGACGTTTCCCCTTCGACAAGCTCATGGTCAGGGCTGCGGCTCAGAATGATGGAAGAACGCGCCTCCTGGGACTTCTGAGTGGGGGTGCCTTCGGCCGCGCCCTCAGGCCCGTGTGGCTTGCCCTCATGGGCCTGTTGCTCATCTTGGTGGCCGTGCCGACCGTCCTCGTCCAAGAGCGGGCGCCCATGACCCCTGAGGAGTTGGAGCAGGCCCCGTTCGACGAGGCCGTCCGCGCCATGGACGCCATATCCCCTCAGGAAGCCGCTCAGCTCATGGAGCAAATCAGTCCCGACAAGGCGGCCGAAATCGCCGGTGAGATGGACACCAGCCACGCCGCGGGGATGCTCTCCGCCATGGACGCTGAGAAGGCGGGGCCGTCATGGAGCAGGTCTTCTCCGACAAGCTGGCCGCCATCGTCGAACTCATGACCCAGGATAAGCTCACCGAGCGCCTCCCCCTCATGTCGCCAGGCAAGCTCTGGACCATCCCGTTTGAGACCCTCGCGGCAAAGCTCCCCGGTGTGGACCCCATGCACCTCGACTTCTGGGTCAAGCCCCAAGTAGGGCAGGGTATCCTGCCACCCGCGTCCGCCGAGGTCAGCGCATCCGAGGTCGTCTACACCCTCCCACTCGCCAAGCATGACGAGTGGGCGCTCATCGTCGGCAGCCCCGCGCCATTCGCCTCTGTCTGGGCAAAGTTCACCCGCGACCTCGCCAGCGTCCGCATCAACGTCCGCGACCTTGCAGGCAAGCCCGCCGGACTCCCCGACCTGCCCCCTGGCCGCGTCGCCAACGCCTTCGTCCAGGTGGACGTTACAGGCGCAGGCCCGCAAGACATCGCCGTCGCCGCAATGGTCGTCTTCGTCGAGAAGAACTGGCTCGACGCCAACGACACCCACCGTTGGTCCGTCCAGCTCAACCGCTTCGACGAGCAGCAGAGCAAGTGGGTGCCCCTATCTACCAAGCGCACCGCCGAGGACGCCGACCGCATCTTCTACGCGGTCGTCGTCCCCGGCTTTTCCACCCTCGCCATCAGCGGCAGCAGCGCTCTGCCGGGCCAGACCTTCCACATCGCCGACCTCACCGTCACCCCTGCCAGGGCCATGCCCGGCGACACCGTCGCCATCTCCGCCAACGTCACCAACACCACCGGCGCGGCGGCAACCTTCATGGCCGACCTCTGGATAGACCACTCCGCCGAGGCCACCAAGGAGTTGCAGGTCGGCCCGGGCCAGACGGTCAGTTTCTCCCACCAGGTCACGAGGCCCACCGGCACGTATCTCGTCCGCCTCGACCGCCTCACCGGCCAGTTCCGCATCGGCACCCCCGGCGAGTCCATCGCCACGGGCTTGCCCGCCACCGGCGGCGGCGCCCCAACGACGGGCAAACTCGTCGGCCTCATCGCCGTCGGCTCCACCCTCACCCTCGCCGGGGCCGTCCTCCTCCGCCGCAGGAAGTAGCCTCTCATCGGCCTTGCGCAATAGTCGTCTTTTCGCGACCGGCGCATACTTTTACCCCCACCTTTCGTTCCTCCCCTCCTTCGACAGGCTCAGGACAAGCTCTCAAGGGGGAGGAGAGTGTGGAGGGAGTCGGTTTCTGCTTATGAGAGGGCTTATTGTGCAAGGCCGGCCTTACGGCGCTTTGTCCAGCTTCCTGCTCACGATGGCCAGGAACAGCGGTATCTCCAGACGCGCGCGGTCCTCCGCCTTCGCCCTCGGCCCCGGCTGGCTCTCTTTGTGCGACGCCCACTCCTCCAGCGCCGTGACCGCCAAGCCCGCCTTCGCCATCGCCCGCACGTACTCCTGCAGCGGGCGGTGGAACGTCCACGTGACCGGCCCCGACGTCTTCCCGGGATGTGTCGTGATGGGGATCCTCGCGGGAGTCAGATAGCTGTCTACCCTTCGGTACAGCAGCTTGCGCCCCTCGTCCCAGTCCCACCCCGACTGGCGCGGGATGCGGAACGCCGGATGCGTCATCGCCAGCGCGAGGCGGCCGCCTGGGCGCAGCAGGCGCGCGCAGTTGGCGAACACCGGCCCTATCGGTTCGATGTTCTGGATAGCCAGGATGCAGGCGATGGCGTCGAACGCCTCGCCCTTGAGGACATCGGGGCTGCGCGCGTCGCCCACGAGGTATCGGATGCGTGGCCCAGGGTGCTTGCGGGCCGCCTCGATGAGGTCGCGCGAGGCGTCCAGCCCCGTCACCTCGACGCCCAGGCACGCCGCCATGCGGCAGAACGCCCCCTGGCCGCAGGCCAGGTCCAGCAGCCGCTCCCCCTTCTTCAGGTCGAGGAGCCGCAGCACGCCGGGCAGTACCAGCTCCTGCTGGTACTCGCTGCCCTTCGCGCCCACCAGCGCGTCGTACCACCGCGCCACATCGCCAGACCAAGCGGTGGCGGAAGCCTCTCGGCCACGCCACTCGTCCCGACGAGCGCCTTCGTGTTGACGAGGGTCTCGGCGACCTCCTTTTCGATGGGACTGCATCTGCGACTAGACCTCGTAAGAACCGTAGGGGCGGGTTTTCAAACCCGCCCCTACATCATCACCACATCCCCAATGGATGAAGACAGCAACTTACCGTCCCGCGCCGGCCTTTACCTTGCCCTTGTCCCGCTCCAAGCGGTGCCGTTCGTCATTGCCGAGTACCCGCTTCCGCAACCGGATGTTCTTGGGCGTGACCTCCACGACTTCGTCGTCGGCGATGAAGTCGAGGCTCTCCTCGAGGCTGAACTTCACCGCCGGGGTCAGCTTGATGCCGAAGTCGGATGTGGACGAACGGACGTTCGTCAGTTGCTTCTCCTTGCACACGTTCACCACGATGTCGCCCTCACGCGGGTGCATCCCCACCACCATCCCCTCATACACCTGCGTCCCGGGTTCTACGAACGTCATCCCGCGCCCCTGGGCGTTGTTGAGGCCGTAGGTCACCGCCGTCCCGGTCTCCGCCGCGACCAGCACGCCGGTCCGCGTGGACTTCAGTTCGCCCTGGTGCGGCTCGTAGCCCGTGAAGACGCTGTTCATCACGCCGTTTCCGCGCGTCGCCTTGAGGAAGAAGCTGCGGAACCCGATGAGCCCCCGCGTGGGGAGCTTGAACTCCATCCTCACGTGGCCCTGCGCGTCGTGCACCATGTTCGTCATCTGGGCGAGACGCGAGGCCAGCTCCTGCGACAGGGTGCCGATGTACTCCTCGCCTACGTCCAGCATGAGCAGTTCGTACGGCTCCAGCCGCTGCCCGTCCACCACTTTGATGATGGCCACCGGCTTGGACACCTGGAGTTCGTATCCCTCGCGCCGCATCGTTTCCACGAGGATGGACAGGTGCAGCTCGCCGCGGCCTGACACCAGGAACACGTCCGCGCTGTCCGTCTCCTGGACCCGCAGGCTCACGTTGGTCTTCAGCTCAGACCACAGGCGCGCCCGCAACTGCCGCGAGGTCACGAACTTGCCGTCCTGGCCCGCGAAGGGCGAGTTGTTCACTCCGAACGTCATCTGCACCGTCGGCTCGCCGATGTCTATCGCCGGCAGGGCCTCGGGCTTGTCCGCGGACGTGATGGTGTCGCTGATGGCGATGTCCTCCGCTCCCGACAGCACCACCGCCACGATCTCGCCTGCCTCGGCGCGTTCCACTTCTTTGCGGGAGAGTCCCTCGAACACGAACACCTTGCCGATCTTGTACTGCTCGGGCGGCCCTTCGCGCGGGATGCGGGCGACGACATCTCCCGGCGACAGCTTGCCGCGAGCTATGCGCCCGATGCCGATCTGACCGAGGTGGTTGTCGTAGGTCCGCGCCGCCACCAGCAGTTGCAGGCCGCCCTCCACGTCGCCGGCCGGCGCGGGCACGTGGCGCACGATGGCCTCGAACAGCGGCTCCATGCTCTTCGGCTGGTCGCCGAGTTCGGCGATGGCGAAGCCACCCTTCGCTGAGCCGTAGAGGATAGGGAAGTCGAGCTGTTCGGCGTCCGTCGCCAGCTCGAGGAACAGGTCTTGCACCAGCCGCGCCACCTCTGTGGGCCGCGCCATGGGGCGGTCTATCTTATTCACGACCACGATAGGCTTCAGGTGGCGCTGCAGCGCGTGCCGCAGCACGAAGCGCGTCTGGGGCATCGGTCCGTCCACGGCGTCGATGACCAGCAGGCACCCGTCCGCCATGTTCAGCACCCGCTCCACCTCGCCGCTGAAGTCGGCGTGGCCGGGCGTATCTATGATGTTGATCTTTGTCCCGCGATAAGTGATGGCCGTGTTCTTAGCCAGGATGGTGATGCCCTTCTCCCGCTCCAGCTCGTTGCTGTCCATGATGAGTTCACCCACCTGCTGGTTCTCGCGGAAAATGTGGCTCTGTTTCAGCATCGCGTCCACGAGCGTGGTCTTGCCGTGGTCAACGTGCGCGATGATGGCGATGTTACGGATGTCCTGTGTCATGTAGCCCCTTACCCGAAAAAGGCTGGCCGTTAGTGGCCAGCCTCACTAGGAAAATGATAACACACCCTCTGGAACAGTTATGCGGAATGCGCACCAGTGAAAGGACGCGGATGGGGTGGAGTGGCGGACGGAGGTGCTTGGTTTCCGCCTTCCGCCTAGTCTTGTTTCAGGAACTTGTCCAACTCGCGAAGGAAGCCGGAGTACCGCTCTCGAAGGTTGGTCGTGCCCGTGGCGCCCAACTGTGTCTGCTCGGTGGACACCACGCCGCACAGGTCGCCGTGCAGCCGGTTGATACGCGTCTGCACGAGCTTGCCCATGCCCGCAAGCTGCTTATTGGTTTCCTCCAGCGCGACCTCGGCCCCTGCCATCTCCTTGCCGTAGAAGTCCGCGTTTTCGCGGGCGTCTTGGAGGGCCAGCGTCCGCGCCTGCTGCTGGGTGACTTGGATTATGGTCCGGTCGGACAATAGCGACGCCGCGGGTGGGGCTTCTGAACCGGGTTCCGCAGGCTTCCCAGCCGGCGCGGGCCCCGACACTGTCTCGGCGATGGCGACATCGAATGCCGAGGCGAGCAGCGGATCGGTGGCGCCAAGGGCCCGAACCATTTCACTGGCGCTGCGGTAACGGTCCGCCGGGTCCTTGGCCAGCGCCTTGAGCAGCGCCGCCTCCAGAACTGGGTTCACGCTCGCGTCAATGGTGCGCGGCGCGGGCGCGGGCTGGTGGATATGCGACATGAGGGTGTCGTGAGGGGTATCGGCCTTGAACGGCGTGCGGCCCAGCATCATCTGGTACGCCACCAGGCCGAGCGAATAGATGTCCGAGCGGCGATCCACCGGCCTCCCCAGCGCCTGTTCCGGCGACATGTACTCCGCCGTCCAGATGACAAGGCCCTCCCGGGTCAGGCTCTCGGTGCCGCGCATGACACGGGCTAGGCCGAAGTCGGTCAGAACAGGGTTGCCATTCGAGTCCAGCATGATGTTGGACGGCTTGACGTCGCGGTGGACGATGCCGTTGGCATGTGCGTAGTCCAGGGCATCGGCCAGGGGCGAGAGCAGGGAAAGCGTCTCCGAGAGGGTAAGCCTGCGGCTCAGCAGGTCCTTGATGGTCCCGCCCGTAAGGTACTCCATCACCAGGTAGGTGAAGCCCTTGTCCTCGCCGAAGTCGTGGACGCGCACGATGTTTTGATGGCTGAGTTGGGCCACGGCCCGAGCCTCGTTGCGGAACCGCTCCAGGAAGGTAGGCTCCGCGGACCGGTAGGAGGGCATCACCTTGAGAGCCACCACGCGGCCGAGTTGGGAGTCGAAGGCACGGAAGACCGTGGCCATGCCGCCACGGCCTACCGATTCGAGGATGTTGTAGCGCCCGAGCGTGCCACCAGTGAGATGGGAGACCATGTCACCTACCTATCCACACGTCGCCTGCCGTTCATATCAGACATCACCGGATCGTTAGGCGCAATCCGCAGATCTACCTACGACCTGTGGCCGGTCTCAGTTTGCGAAAGGGCGGAGAGTTATCAGTGCCCGCCGCTCGCGCACAATCTGCATCGCCAGAAGGGGATAGCCATGCAGCAAATGCCTCCTCGTGCCTATCTATCACGATGACACGGGGCGGGACAGCAATGGTGTGTAACTCGTTTGGCCCTGGTTTGCGTAGGGCTAACGTTGGGCCAAGCAGACGCTAGCTCTCCGTCATGTCCCGGATGAGGCTTGCACCTTGCGGAACCTGACCGGGACGAGTACGGCAGAAGCGAGCAGCGCCGTCACCGCCGCGAACCAGAAGGCCGCCTTGATGTCGTACTGCTCGACCAGGAAGCCTGCCACGATGGGCGCGCTGAGAGTGAAGGGCTGGCTGAACAGCCCCATGACGCCCATCGTGCTGGCCTGCACACGCTCTTCCGACACGTCCATGACAGCGGTCTGCGTGATGTTCAAGATGGCGTAGAAGAACAGACCGAGGGCAGCGATGACCAGACCAAGCAGCACACCGCCAGGGGAGTACACAAGGGCGATATACAGCAGCCCCATGAGGGCGAAGGCCGGAAGCATGATGGCCTTGCGGCCGATGCGGTCGGACACGATGCCCATGATGGGCTGCGAGACGATGCCCATGACGTACAGCAGGGTGAGATAAACGCCGAGGATGAAGGAGGAGTAGCCCAGGTGCTCTTGGAGGTAGATGGGGAGGAAGGTAAGGATGCTGAGGCGGGACATGTTGGTGAGGGCGTTGGCAAACATGACAGCCAACACTTGGCGGTTGGCAACCATGGTCCGCAGGCCGGTGAGGTAGGAGCGGAGGGTGGGTTTCAGGCCGTCGCCGAAGGTGGTGGGGCCGAGTCCGCGCCAGAGGAACAGGGCGATGAGGAGGGCAGGGATGAGGTGGAACTGGAGCGTGACTTGCCAGGAGATAACGCCGATGACGGCGCCGACGATGATGGGCGAGAGGGCGTCGCCGACGCTGGCGCCGACGCCGTGGACGGAGAGGGCCAAGCCGCGGCGGGTCGGGAACTGGATGGAGAGGCCACCCATGGCGCAGGGGTGCCAGAGGGCGATGCCCCAGCCGATGAGCCCGGCGCCTAACAGAACAAGCGCATAGGAGTTGGCGGAACCGATGACGAGGTAGCCTAGGCCGAAGGTGGCGATGGCGCCCGCGAGGATGAGGGCGCTGTGGCGGCGGTAGGAGTCGGCCAAGTAGCCAGCAGGCAGGGTGCCCGCGCCGGTGACGCCCATCTGGGCGGTGGTGATGCCCCCGACCTGGACGTCCGTGAGGCCGAACTTTTCCTTGAGGGATGGGAGCACCAGTGAGAGGAGGCCGACGTACCAGTGGACGACGACATGGCCGAGGGTGACCGAACTGAGGAAAAAGAGGCGCGGCCGGCCGATCTCACGGACCTCCGCTCTCATGGCCGCCAGCGGGAGTCTCAAGTGGGTCTTTCCTCCTCGTGCTCGGGCACCGACAGGCCTCTTACACGAACGTGGGGGCGGTTTGCGGACCGCCCCCACGCAAGATTCGCCGGACTATGGAGTGCTACTTCTTATCGCCAGAGGAACCTCGGTCATTGTCTTTGTTCTTAGACCGCTGGTACCTGGTGAAGACGTAGAGAACCGCGCCTACCGCGACAAGGATGAGGGCCAGGATTCCGAGCTTCTTCAGGGTGTCATCCTTCTTCTGCTGTGTCATCCGACCTTTTCTCCCGGGCAGGGCTTCACCCCCACCCTTCGACAGGCTCAGGACAAGCTCTCAAGGGGGAGGAGAATACCAACCCCCACCGCTCCTGTGATCATCGCCAGTTGTTCGCTCAGATCGGTCTTCTGGCGGTTAGCCGCGGTTCTTGATAGCGGCGACTTCGACGATCTTGAGCGCGGTGTCGCTGTCGAGGCCGAGTGTGGTCTGGAGTTCCTCCAGGAACTCCTTTTCCTGCTGCTCGACAACGCCGTCGGCCAGGACGAGGTCGGCGGCCAAGAAGAAGGCGCTGTTGAGTTCGTCCTTGTTCAGGCCGGTCTTTGCGGCGGCAAGGACAGGGCCCGTGCCGCGCTTCTTGATGTGGCCTGCGACCTTGCCGACGGTGTTGCCGATGTCGCGGAGGTTGTGCCGGCGGAAGGGCTTGAGCGCGGCCAGGTTCATGGCGATGCGTTCAAGCTCTTCCTGGTTGATCTCGCCATCGGCGTAGACGGCGGCGATGGCGACCGCCGCGAAGCTCTCAGCCTTGTCGAGCTGAACAGGGCCGGACTCTTTACCTAGCGCTTTGTCAAACAGTCCCACGAGAAATCCTCCTTTGTATGCCAATTGTGGTGTGTTTTGGTATGACCAAGTGTCGATAATACAACGAAGGCCAATGATTCGCCAGTTCTCAGCACGAGGCAACTATCGGGGCCAGGACTATCTCAGAGCAGAGAACGCGCGGTGAGGACTCGTTGCAGAGCCTCTTGCGGCGTGTCAGCGGTGGCGCAGAGGTGGCCCATCTTGCGGCCTGGGCGGGCTTCGGCCTTGCCATAGAGGTGGAGCTTCACATCGGGAAGGGCGAGGACGGCGGCCCAGTCCGGCTCGCCACACTCCCAGAGGTCGCCGAGGAGGTTGGCGATGGCGGCGGGCCGGTGGAGTGCGGTGGAGCCGAGGGGGAGGCCGCAGACGGCGCGGATGGCCTGCTCGAACTGGGAGGTGACGGCGGCGTCGAAGGTCTGGTGGCCGGAGTTGTGGGGACGCGGCGCCAGCTCGTTGACGAGCAACCCGCCGTCGCGGGCGAGGAACATCTCGACGGCCAGAAGGCCGACGACGTCTAGGGCCGTGGCGATGCCGGCGGCGAGCTTTTGGGCATGGCGCGCCAGGTCCGGCGGGACCATGGCGGGCATGACGGCGGTGTCGAGGATGTGGCGGCTGTGGGTGTTCTCGGAGGGCGGATAGCAGACGGTGTGGCCGCCGGGACCGCGGACGACGATGACTGAGAGTTCCTTCTCGAGCGGGACGAACTCTTCGAGGATGGCCTCGCGTTCGCCAACAGCCTTCCAAGCTCCTACGGCGTCCTGGGGCGACTCGATGCGCTGCTGGCCCTTTCCATCGTAGCCGCCCGTGGCGGTCTTGAGGACGGCAGGGCAGCCGATCTCGCGGCTAGCCGCCTGGAGGGCCTCTAGGCTTGTGACGGGGCAGAAGGCCGGGACAGGGAAGCCATGCCCGGCAAGAAAGCTCTTTTCACGTAGACGGTGTTGGGCGACGCGGACGACACGGCTGGCGGGCCGGACGGGCACCATCGGCTCGATGGCTTCCAACGTGGCCGCGGGGATGTTCTCGAACTCGATGGTGACGACGTCGCTCTGCTGGGCGAGCAGCACGGCGGCGACGTGGTCATCATAGGCGGCGGCGACGTGGTCATCGGCGACCTGTGCGGCGGGGCAGTCGGGCGTGGGGTCGAGGACGGCGACGCGGTAGCCCATGCGCTTGGCGGCGATGGCCATCATGCGGCCGAGTTGGCCGCCGCCGAGGATGCCGATGGTGGAACCTGGGAGGACGGCGTGTGGCACGCTAACTCTCGATGACGCGGGCGCTGAGGACCTCGTCGGTCTGGGCGCGCCGGTACTCGCGGAGGCGCTCACGGATGCCGGGGTGCTTGAGGCCGAGGATGGCGGCGGCGAGGAGTGCGGCGTTGATGGCGCCGGCGCGGCCTACGGCGAGCGTGCCGACGGGGACGCCGCCGGGCATCTGGACGATGGAGAGGAGGGAGTCGAGGCCGTTGAGGGCCGCGGTGTGGATGGGAACGCCGAGGACGGGAAGGACGGTCTTGGAGGAGACCATGCCAGGCAGGTGGGCTGCGCCGCCCGCGCCGGCGATGATGACCTCGAGGCCGCGCTGCTCGGCGGTGGAGGCGTACTCGAAGAGCCAGTCGGGCGTGCGATGGGCCGAGACGACGCGCTTCTCGTGGGGGATGCCGAGCTTTTCGAGGGTCTGGGCGGCATGGGACATCGTCTCCCAATCGGACCTGCTCCCCATGATGACGCCTACGAGCGGCTTGTCCATCTACCCACCTTGTAGTACTCGTTTCCGACTTCGCTGACCGGCCCTAGTATAGCGGGACGGACATACGGCGTTCCACTACAATGCAGGCGGTGCGGAAACAACCTTGATGGAGAGGTGCGATGAAAGGGTTCTTCGCTATACCGACGGCGGCGGGAGGCTTCTTCTTCAGCTCCTGGCTGGCGATGATCTTCTTGGGCATCATCGGGCCGGATATGGGGCTGGCGACCATCGGCTACACAAAGGCGATGCTGGTGACCATCGCCGTCTGGCTGGTGGTTGCGCCGCTGGCGGCTGCTGTGGCGCGGCGGAGCATGTGGTCGTGGTCATGGTCATGATGGCAGAGTTGGCATCCGTGCCGGCTGGAGGCAAACGCCTCTGAAGTCTGACCTACAACTCGAGCCCGACGACTTCGTGGTGGAGGAGGTGCTGCGGGAGGAGCCTGGGAAGACTGGGGACTTCGCGGTCTATCGGGCGACGAAGCGGACGATGACGACGCCGGAGCTTCAGGCGGCGGTGGCGCGCAAGCTCCGTGTGCCGCCTCGCGCGGTAGCGTTCCCGGCGATGAAGGACAAACGGGCGGTGACGACGCAGCACTTCGCCGTCCACGGGCGGGCGCCGTTGCGCATCACCGGGCCGGGGTTCGAGGCGCACTTCGTAGGGCGGATGACACACCGGCTGGGGCCGCGGGACATGCTGGGGAACCGGTTCACGGCGACGTTGCGCGGCCTGGAGGCGGGACAGGCAGCAGGCATCGCGGCGCGGCTGCGGGAGGTGGCGGCAGAGGGTCTTCCGAACTACTTCGACGAGCAGCGGTTCGGGTCGTACACGCCTGGCGGGGCGTTCTTCGGGAAGGCGGTGCTGCAGCGGGATGCGGAAGGCGCGCTGCGGGCGTACATGGCCCAGGGCACTTCCGGCGACCCGCCAGCGGCGCAGGCGTTCAAGGCTGCAGCACGAGAGCACTGGGGAGACTGGAACACGCTCCTTCGGCACGCGCCTAGGTCGAACTATAGGAGCATCCTGACGTTCCTCAAGCAGCACCCAAACGACTTCCGGCGGGCGGTGAACCTCATCACGCCAGGCTTGCTCCCGCTGCTGCTGGCGGCCTACCAGAGCTTCCTATGGAACCGAGTGACGTCGCGGGCTGTGGAGCAGCGTGTGGCTCCGGCTAGCGGGCCTCCGCACCACGTGGACATCGCCGGCGAGGGGCTTGTGGTCTATCGCGGGCTGCCTGAGGCACTACGGCAGGAGCTACGCGGGTTGACGGTGCCGCTGCCGGAACACCGGGCGGCCTTCGGCGACGGCGATATCGCAGAGGTGGCGGCTGCAGTGCTGGCGGAAGAAGGGTTGAAGCTCGAAGACATGAAGGCACGGCTGCTGAAGCGGGCGTACCTGACCCGGAGCAATAGGCCGCTGGTGGTGGTGCCCGCCCAGGTTGATGCGGCGATCGAGAGTGGCGGGGAGCGCTTGGTGGCGCGGTTCTTCCTGCCGCCGGGGTCGTATGGGACGTTGGTGCTGAAAGCTGTGGTGGGTCGCTAATAGGGCGCCCCAGGAGGGGCCGCAGGTCCCCTCACTGGGGCGTTGAAGATGCTGACGGTGGGGAGGGAGGCGACCTCACACCGTCAGCCGGGTTGATGTCCGCCGCGGCCTACGGGCGGCTTCCCAAGGTGACCTCGATGGACGCGCTGGTGCCATTGGCGTGGAGGACACTGAGGGTGATCTTTTCGCCGGGCGTGGCCCTGGACAGGAAGGCCAGCAGGTCGTCCATGACCTTGACAGCAGCGCCGTTGATGGCGGTGATGACGTCGCCGCCCACGGTTGTCCTTATGCTTTCCACGGTCACGACCTTGTCGCTCCCCTTGAGGCCAGCCTTCTCGGCAGGGCCACCGGTGACGACTTTGGCGACCAGGACGCCTCGGGTTTCGGTGGGCAGCGCCATGGCCTTGGCGAGCTGCCTAGTGAGCGTGGTGCCGCTGATGCCGAGGTAGGCGTACTCGACGCGGCCCTTGGCTATGATTGCGGGGACGACGCGCTTGGCGGTGTCCACCGGGATGGCGAAGCCGATGCCGACGCTGCTGCCGGTGTTGCTGACGATCTGGGTGTTGATGCCGATGACGCGGCCCTGGCGGTCGAGGAGGGGACCGCCGGAGTTGCCGGGGTTCATGGAGGCGTCGGTCTGGATGACGCCGGTGATGGAGTAGGCGCCGATGCCGCTGTTGACCGTTCGGCCGAGGGCGCTGATGATGCCGCTGGTCATGGTGAAGTGCTGGCTGAAGGGGTTGCCGATGGCGGCGACGAGCTGGCCGACGGAGAGGCCCGCGCTTTCGCCGAGAGGCAGCGGCTTGAGATGGTCGGCGGGCAGGCTGACCTTGAGGACGGCGAGGTCGGAGTCTGGGTCGGTGCCTACGACGGTGGCGTCGGCCTCGGTGCCGTCGGCGAAGACGACCACGACCTTGTCGGCGTTCTGGACGACGTGGTTATTGGTGACGATGTGGCCGTCAGCGCTCCAGACGAAGCCGGTGCCCTCGCCGTTGCTGCGGTACTGGTCGGCGGGAAGAACGCGGGAGCCGTACCGCGGCGCGACCTTCACCGATATGCGGACGTTGACCACCGAGGGCAGGGACTCGCGGTAGATGCGGCCGAGGACGCTCTCCTGGGCAGCGACGACGGCGTCGGCGTCGAGGTCTTCGGCGGCCTGCAGGGAGGGCGCGCCGTCATCGGGGAGCGAGAGCGGAGCGGTCTGGATGCCGGCTGCGGCCTGATTGGAGACGGGCTGGACGATGGCGGCATCAGCCGCGGACGTGTCCGCGGCGGCGCTGGCGGTGCCGCAGGCGATGGCGGCCAGGAGGGACAGGGCAAGCAGGAGGCCGACAAAAGCGACGGGTTGTAGCCTGCGGCTGGCGGCGATGGATCTCATGGCTGCGGCACCTCGGTCTTAGAGATGAGAGCGCGGTCTGTTCATGCGCTCACACTATGAAACGGAAGGGACCGAGCAAGGGTTAGTGTGCCTGGGCCGGGCTGAGGGCCAGGGTTGGCCTGTAGCCTGGGTGGCCGGGGGCGCCGTACATGGGGCAGCCGGTGCAGGAGCGGGCCTCGCCGCAGGGCGCGGCGCCATTAGCCGAGGCAGGCGCCGTGGTGGTCGCAGTCGGGGTTGACGGGCCGGAGCGGTCGGAGGGAAGGCCGTTGGGGGCGAGGTCGAGGCGAAGCTGACGGGCCGTGCGGGAGGTGGCCGGTGGGAAGTCGGTGCTGGACCAGGAGCTCACAGACAGGGTGATGGGTACGTTCGAGAAAGAGGGAATGGCGAACCGGGAAGTGGCAGAGTCGCTGGGCATCTCGGTGAAGACGGTGAAGGTACACGTCCAGCACATCCTACGGAAGTTGGGGGCCAAGTCGCGGTTGCAGGCGGCGCTGAAAGCACAGGCGCTGCCCTCACGAGAGCCGGACTTCATGGGGAACAGCGCCGGAGGCTGAACACTCGCGCGAAACGTCATCGGGCAACGCCCTAGCCGCTCGCTACGAACACGCAATGGCAACGGGCCCCAGCGGTGTTACCGCTGGGGCCCGTTGGCGTTCAGCACCCTTGACACTGTGGGCAACAAGGCACCAAGATACGGCCTCGACTTCCACACGTTCAAGGGTAGTTGGTTGGGTAATCATCCACGGCTGAACATAGCGGCGCGAGGCGGAAATGGGCAGTGGTGGGCGCTGGCCACAGGCCTAGTGGTCGCCCTTATGCCGGTCTTCTTGACCGGATGTGGGCAGACGGCGAAGCCTGCGACCTTCAATGTTCTGGTAGGCACGCAGGACCTCAACTCGAGCGTCCAGTTCAACACCTTCCTGCCTGGCGACCTGACCATCAAAGCCGGGGACACCATCGTCTTCACCAAGAGCACGGCAGAGGCGCACACGGTGACCTTCAACATCCCGCAACAGCCAATCCCCGACTTTCTGCGCCACCGAAGCGGCGACCTGGAGGTGGTGGAGGCCAACCCAAAGTTCTTCCTCCCCTCGCCACCGCGAGACGGGCCGCCACCACCGCTCGGGGCGCCTGTGGATGTGTCGCTTACCTTCGACGGGAACGGCTTCTTCAACTCCGGCTCCTTGGAGAGCCCCAATGACGTCTTCCGGGTGACGTTCACAAGGCCGGGTGTGTATACCTACGCCTGTATGTTCCATCTCGCGCACATGAAGGGCACGATCACGGTCAAGGCCACCGGGACTTCTTACCCCAAGATCCATGCCGATCATGACAAAGAAGAAGCCCAGCACCAGGCGACGCACAAAGCCAGCGCGGAGGCCTTCTTCGACCGCGTCCGAGCACAGGTGCCGGAGCCGGTCATCCAGGGCGACGGTAGCCGGAACTTCACCGTCTTCGCCGGAGCCGGCGACCCGCCGAACGGCACCGAGTTCAACCGATTCATAGGAGGAGAGCGGCTGACGATCAAAGTCGGCGACACGGTGACCTGGACATGGGGTCACAACTCGCCGTTCCGGCCCCACACGGTCACGTTCCTCGAACCCGGCAAGGCGGCCCTGTCAGTCATCGTCATCCCTCCGCAGCCGGAGACGGCAGCCCCGCCGAGGATGTTTGTGCACCCGCTTGTGGAGGAGCCGTCGCCAGACTCACCCCAGCCGTATGCGGGAACGGGATACTTCAACTCAGGCATCCTCATCAACGGGGGGCCGACGGCGCAGTCTTACAGCCTCACCTTCGCCAAGCCCGGCACGTACAAGTATCTCTGCCTCATCCACGACCCAGCGGGCATGAACGGCACCATCACGGTGGTCGAGTAGCGGGGCAACCTACGCGTGCCTGTGCTATCGTGTGGCCACTCGCGATGGTAAAAAGTCTCTCCAGAACCCAGCTCGCCGCTCTGGCCGCTCTTGGCGCTGCCATCATCGCGGCGGCCCTTCTGTTGATCTTCTTGGTGCTGCCGCGACTCGAATACCGCGATGTTGACGGCGCCTTCGCCGTGGCCCCGTCCGCCCGTTGCAGCCCAGCAGCCCCCGTGCGCGAGTACCGCGTCGCCGCCATCAACATCGAAATCACCCTCAACCGGTTCCTGGACTACGACCCCGAGGGGCGGATGTTCATCCGCGAGGAAGACCTGGAACGGGCGCGGCGCGAAGAGGAACAGAACCGCCAGGCACGGACAGGGCAGGGGGAACCAGCGGTCTCCAACGGGCTTCAGGGCGACGCTATCCAGCCGCTGGTGCTGCGGGCCAACCAAGGCGACTGCCTTCGCGTCCGGCTGCGCAATGCCCTCGCCGAGGGTGAACCCGTCAGCTTCCACGTCCACGAGTCGGGCCTTTACATGGCCGAGTCGGGGATGGCGGCCATCGCAAACAATCAGGAGGCCATTGCCCGGCCCGGCGAGTCGGTGACCTACGAATGGATGATTCCCCTGAACGAACCGGAAGGGACGCACATGCTCCACAGCCAGGGCAGTGAGCGCATCCAGAGCAGCCATGGCCTGTTCGGCGCCGTCATCGTGGAGGCGCAAGGTTCGCGCCATATCAACCCGCTGACAGGTGAAGAACCTGCCACAGGCTGGGACGCCATCGTCCAGCCCTCGTCTGGCGCCAGCTTCCGAGAGTTCGTCGTCATCTACCACGAGATCGGCAACGAACTGTTCCAGACGCTCAATGCCAGGGGAGAACCTATCCCCTTTGTTGACCCGCTCACCGACGCCTACAAACCGGCGGGACGGGCCATCAACTACCGCAGCGAACCGTTCGCCGACCGCCTGGGCCTGCAGAAAGAGCAGATGGGGTTCGCTGACCTCTCCGCCGCCTACAGCTCCTACACCTTCGGCGACCCGGCCACGCCCATCGCGCGGTCGTACATCGGCGACCCGGTCAAGTGGCGCATCGTCCACGGCGGCTCCGAGGTGTTCCACGTTCACCACGTCCACGGCGGCGCGGTTCGGTGGCTGAGGCAGTCCGGCGCCGAGGACACCCACTTCGACGACGGCTTCACGAAAGAGCCGCGCCTCCTCACCAACGCGACCACGCGGATCGATTCCCAGGCCATCGGCCCGTCCGAATCGTATGACGCCGAGTCGGAGTGCGGGAGCGGCGGCTGCCAGGAGAGCGTCGGCGACTTCCTCATCCACTGCCACGTGGCACACCACTACCTGGCGGGCATGTGGGGCATCTGGCGGGTCTATAACACCCTGCAGGACGGCCCAGCCTCAACAGACAGCCTCCCGCCGCTGCAGGCACTGCCCGGCCAGGCCGAGGCAGTCGCGCCAGCAGTAACTTCCGCCGACTTAGTGGGCCGCACGGTGGACTGGAAGGGGCTGCAAACTGACATCACCGAGGACAACCTGGCCGAGTGGGTGGAGCGGCAATTGCCGCCGCAGGGCAGGCCCGGCGAGTACGATGCGTCGGTGCTGGACTGGGTAAAGGAGGGCCTCACATACCTGAATGAACCCGAGAGCGAGGACGCGTGGCCCAATTTCAGCTCGCCCAGACCGGGTGCGCGAAGGCCTCTACTGTTCGACCCACTGACCGGTAAACTTGCCTACCCGTTCCTGAGGCCACACCTCGGGGCCAGGCCGCCCTTCGCCCCCAACCACGGCCCCGCGCCGTTCCTCGACCCGCTTGCGCAAGGCACCGAACCGCCACAACCCGGCCAGAACGGCGAGTGGAGTGTTTGTCCCCTCGGAACGCGTCTCCAGACCTTCGTCGTTCACGCGATAACAGTCCCGATAGTGCTGAACCAGCGGGCGAATCTCATAGACCCCGAAGGCCAGCTCTATGTCCTCAAGGAACAGGAGGACGCGCTGCGGTCCGACCCGACGCTGAGGGTGCCTTTGGTCATCCGCGCCAACTCAGGAGAGGACTGCGTGGACATCGTTCTGAAGAACGAGATGGAGGACAACCCAGGCAACCGGTTCTTGAGCAAGGCAAACATCCACGTCCACTTTGTGCAGTTCGACATCCAGGGCAGCGACGGGGTCAGCACGGGCTTCAACTACGAACAGTCGGTCCGCCCCTTCGCAGTCGCGGGCGAGTCCATCGTGGAAGAGGCGGGGGCGGGGGACACGGCGGTGGCCGTGGCCGACACCAGCCGCTTTCATGCGGGCATCGTGGTGGGCGTCGGCATGGACGAGGAGAAGACTTTCGAGATACGGAGAGTCCAATCGGTAGATCCGACCAGGCTCGTCTTCGACGAACCTCTCCAGTTCTCCCACCGTGTCGGGGAGTACGTCAGCGCCGAGTTCGTCCGCTACCGGTGGTACCCGGACGTGCAGGTGGGAACGGCATACTTCCATGACCACGTCCACGCGACGGCGTCGTGGCGTCACGGGCTGTTCGGCGCGCTCATCGTCGAGCCGCCGGGCTCCACATACCATGACCCGTTCACCGGTGGGGAATTGCGCAGCGGGCCATTGGCCGACATCCGCACCACTGCGAAGGTGTCGCCGGACATCACGGGCAGCTTCCGCGAGTTGGTCATGCTGATTCAGGACGACAACCCAGTCACCCGTGTCGGCAAGTCCAGCGGCAGCTCCATCAACCTTCGCGTTGAGCCGTTGGACTCCAGAGGCGGCGAGCCGTCGCTGCTCTTCAACAGTGACGTGCATGGCGAACCCGAAACACCCATCCTGACGGCATATGCTGGAGACCCCATCGTCATGCGGACGCTGGTGGCGGCGACCAACGACGTGCATACCTTCCACGGGGGGCAGTTCTTCCGCCGGGAGGCTTTCAGCCTGGACACGCAGCCGACGACGAGCCTCCACGTCGGCATCTCCGAGCGGTTCGACCTGATGGTGCCGAGCGCGGGCGGCCCCCAGGCCCTGGCAGGGGATTATCTGTACTACAACGGGCGTTCGTTCAAGATTCGCGAGGGGAGCTGGGGCATCGTCCGCGTCCTGCCGAACGACGGCACATCGCGGCTCCAGCCCTTGTCGGGCAGAAGGGCTGTTGCCACGGGCTCCGGCCAGGCATGTCCGGAGGGAGCGCCGGTCAAGGCGTTCCGCGTCGCGGCGGTCGAGGCGCCGTTGCCGATGCTCGGCGGTGCCATGGGCCGCGTCTATGTACTGGAGGCCAGCAAAGCCGCCCTTCTCGCGGGCAAACCGCCGGAGCCGCTCGTACTGCACGTCAACATCGGGGACTGCGTCCAAGTCTTGCTGCGCAACGAACTGCCCTCGGGCCGAGTGTCCTTCAACGTGGACAGGCTGACCTACGACCCCAAGACCTCGCAAGGCATCGCCGTGGGGTACAGCCCGGATATGTCTGTGGCGCCCGGCGAGGAGCGGACCCACACCTTCTACGCCGACCCGGCCCACGGCGAAGGGGGCGCGATGGTGCGAGACTGGGGAGGCGGCCTCGAGAACCAGGGACTCGGCCTCTACGGGGCCGTCGTGGTCGGGCCGCGGGGTGCCACCTACACCGACCCCATCACCGGCGCCGACCTGTCGCTCGGCGCAGGGTGGGCAGTGGACGTCCACCCGCCGGATGGAAACTCTTACCGTGACTTCGCCCTGTTTTTCCAGGACGAGGACGCACTCATCGGGACGCAGATCATGCCGTACTCCGACCGGGTAGAGGGCGTGGTAGGCCTGAACTACACGGCCGAGCCGCTGGCGCAACGGCTGGCAAAGGACCCCGACACGGCCACCGTCTTCATATGCTCCATACGCGGCGACCCCGCGACGCCAGTACTGCACACCTTCGTGGGCGACGCCGTCCGCATCCACATCTTCGCCCCGTTCAGCGAGCAGAACCAGGTGTTCGCGGTCGAGGGGCACCGCTGGGCGTTGGAGCCGGACATGGTCGGCTCAGACACCGTGGGGGCCGTGCAGTTCGGAGGCTCCGAGGTGGTGGACATCCGTCTCGCCGACGGCGCGGGGGGCCCAAGCCAGGCCGCGGGCGACTACCTCTACGGCGACCATCGCGGCCCGTACACCGAGGCTGGCCTTTGGGGTGTCCTGCGCGTCCATCCGGCGGATGACCAGTCAGCAGGGATACGGACGCTTCCAGGTCTCGGCACTAGGGACTAGCGGCGGACGAGTTCACGCCGTGGCAGACCGAGTCTCACCCTTCTCGATGCGGCCCAGGAGGCGTAGCAGGCCATCCAGAATGGTGAGCGGATGGGGAGGGCAACCCGGAATCTACAGGTCCACGGGCACCACAGCCTCAGCGCCGTTCATCACTTGGGCGTGGTGGCGGAAAGGCCCGCCCGCGATGGCGCAGCCGCCGACTGCGATGACGAGCTTCGGAGCGGGCACCGCTTCGTAGGTCTCCTGGAGCGCCAAGCGCATATTCTGTGTGACCGGGCCGGTGATGCGCCAGTTGCCGGAAGGCTCGGGGAAGTCCTACGATGCGCATGCGAGAGGTCCTCCTTCATCGATGATCGTGATCTCACCCAGAAGGATCGCCTCTCGTTCCTTACCCTCGCAACTGTCTCGCATCTATCTGAACCAGTTCAAACTGCAACCGGAGAGACGTTCACCTTTGGTGGATTTGCAGGCTAGAATAGGTGCTGCGGCCTACGTGGGCCATACCGAGCGGCGAGGAGTTGAGTATGCCTTCCTTTGACGTGGTTTCCCGAACCAATCTGGCGGAAGTGGACAATGCGCTGAACAACATCACGAGAGAGATACGTTCCCGGTACGACTTCAAGCACAGCAAGGCCAGTATCGAACGCAAGGACGAGACCATCACTATCCTGGCGGACGACGACTACAAGCTGCGCACCCTACAAGAGATGCTCCATCAACACCTCACGCGCCGGTCGGTGGACCCTTCCGCACTAGAGTTCAAACAGCCTGAGCGCGCCTCCGACGACGCGCTGCGACAGACGGTCGTGGTGCGGCAGGGCATCGAGGCTGAACTCGCCAAGCGGATCGTCAAGACAGTGAAGGACAGCAAGCTCAAGGTCCAGGCCTCGATCCAGGGCGACGACCTGCGTGTCTCAGGCAAGAAACGCGACGACCTCCAAGAAGTCATCACGCTCATCAGGGGGATGAAACTAGACCAGCCACTTCAGTACGTGAACTTCCGTGACTAGGGTCTTTTAGCTTAGCTCAGCTAGCCCGCTCGATAAGCTTCCCGCACGAACGGCAAGCCCACTGGGCGCCTTTGTTCAGGGTCTTGAACTTGACGCCGCCGCAGACGGGACAGCGCATCATACCCGCGTCCTCCTTGGAAGCCTCTTGGGCGCCGCGGAGGATGGTCAACGCCTCGTCAACCACTGAGCTTTTCGCCGCAGCCTCCGACTTGATGTCTCTTTTGGCCTTTTCCCATTCTCTCCAGTGGGCCGGCATGCACCCTCCTCACGGGCAGCCCCGCGACTTTGTCTGGGACGTGGGCATCGTTCTGATTCCAGTTTACGCGGTCACCCGGAACCCGTGTCGAAAGGCGGCATGCGTTTTGCAATCTCTGCCAGTCACACGAGCCGCCGTACGGATGCGAACCTCACGGCCAAGACCAGGGTACAGAGCCCTATCGCTCCGGCTGCGACAAGACTCGCCATGGCGACGCCCACTGCTTCGGCCGTGGAACCCGCCATGAAGGCTCCGAAAGGGGTCAGACCCCAGGCGACCTGAAAGAGGCTCGCCACGCGGCCCCGGTACTGCTCCGACGCGATGGCCTGAAGCCAAGCGAGACCAATGCCTGGTACGTCGTCGCGAACGCGAGGACTTTTCGCCGGTCCCACGCATCAACCAACACACCGCCGAGAGGGCCGGCAAGGAATACAGGCAGCGCGTCCAGCCCCAGGGCGACACTGGTGATGAAGGGCGACTTGGTTACATCGTAGGCGGGCCATCCGACGGCGATCTGTTGGACCCAGTAGCCGCCGCTGTAACCGAAGCCGGTCCCCCAGAGGAACCTGAAATCCCGGTATCTGAACGACTCGAAGGTGCGAAGCCATCTAGACAAGCCCAGCCCACCGGGCTTCATCTAGATGTTCCTCCGAACACTTTGATTCAACCGACAGGCGACTTCAGGCATCCCCTGTGCTAAGGCACGACCGGCAGCAGGATCTGGGAGGGCCGCTCCCGGTCGTGGTACACCGTCTGCTCCGCCACCACCATCTTGGCGTCCTGGCCGAAGGGGTTGCCCGTGTTGGGGTTGCGGTCGAACTGCGGGAAACAGCTGCTAGTGATGTCCACGCGGATGCGGTGGCCGGACAGGAAGCAGTTGCTGGACGACCAGAGGTCTATCTCGAACTTGTACACATGGCCCGGTTCCATCAGCTTCGGCTCCTCCCAAGAGTCGCGGAAGCGCGCGCGGAGGATACCCTGAGCGACGTTCATCGCAAAGCCGTTGGGGAACACGTCCACCAGCTTCGCTACCCAGTCGGTATCTTTCGCCGACGAAGATGCGTAGAGCACCACCTTGATGGGCCCGGTAGCCTCCAGGGGCTTTTCCAGGGGCGCACTGGTATAACACAGGACGTCGTGCCGGTACTCGATAGGCCGCTGGTCGCGCGGGCCCATGGAAACGGGATTGCTCTCTTCGGAGCAGCAGGTGCTCCCGCCGACGGTCGGCACCGGGTGCATGGGGTCATAGCTGTAATGGTCGGACTGTTCGGCTTTCGGCGCAGTGGCGGTCAGTACACCGTCGCCTGTCAGGGAGTTGGCCTTGCCGCCGCTATGGAGATACCACAACGTGTATTTGGTTCCTGGGATGGGCCAATCGTCGGCCTCGCGCCACCGGTTCGCCCCCATGACGAACACCTTCACGCGCGGCTCTTCGCCGATACCGTTGTCCTCGCCTTTCAGGAGGTAGTCGAACCAGCGGGCCTGTTCGGCCTGGAGGTCAACGATGACGTTCGGCCCGAAGTCCACGTCGCCCGTTTTGCTATGCGCGCCCAGTCCCCCTAGGAGAGTGCCCCCAAGGAGATGGATCCAGGGCCCAACGATGAGCTTCTGCCTCCGGCGGGCCGTTGGAGTCTTTGCATTCCTCGTCATGCCGATGAAGTTGTTGAGACTGCCCTGGAGGAACACGTCGAACCAACCTGCCATGCTGTAGGAAGAGACGGACATCTTGTCGTAGCTCTCTCCCACCGGCTTCATTCCACGCCAGTAATCGCTGTAGTTCGGGTGGTTCACCCAGTCTTTCCAGTGCTTGATGGGGCGTCCCGCATTCTCGTCGGACGTGATGAGCGGCAGGTGCCAGAACAGGTTTTTCAGATGGATCTCGTCCGGAAGCGACAGAGGCTGAGAGCGATTGGTCCGGGTGGACATGGCAATAGACCAGCTCAAGTTGAAAGCGAGCTGGAAGGCCCCGCCAGTATAGACCCAGTTGTGATAAGTGTTGGAGTAGGCCACACGCGGCACCGACGCTATCAGATGTTTGCTGCCGCCCTGCGCCGCCTGCCACTGCGTCAGGCCGAAATAAGAGGCTCCAGTAGTGCCTACTTTGCCGTTGGACCAAGACTGTTTCGCGGCCCATTCGATGGCGTCGTGGCCGTCGTTAGCCTCATTTATGAAGGGATACCATTGCCCGTCGGAGTCATAGCGGCCGCGGGCATCCTGAACGACAACTGCGTAGCCGCGCTGCGCCAGATGGATGGCGTCTGGCACCGTGAACAGCATCGCGCTGCCCCGGTCGTACGGCGTCCGCTGGACTATCGTGGGAAACGGACCTCCCTCGGCCGGCATGTAAACGTCCGTCGCCAACTCTGCGCCGTCTCGCATCAGGCAGCGCAAATCATGTAACTCTCGAATCTTATGAATCACTGTTTCTTTGCCCGAAGCCATAGTCGCTGGACCTCCTTTTGTTTACCCGTCTACCCTTGCTGGCCACGTACATTCCTTCAGCGTTCATTGGCGGCACAGGGCCACCACTGGTGAAGGGCGGAGCAGCCTCGCAATCAAATGGGTGTTACTTTGCCGTCGCCGCGATTCCTTGTCAACTCTCCGAAGTACGGGACGCCCGACGCGCTGAACCGAAGCAGCTCCAAAGCCATCTGTCTTTCGCTCCCAGCCCCGTTCTATAATCCCGGCTATGCGCCACCGTCTTTTTACCCTTGACGAAGCCAACCGTCTGCTCCCATGGCTCAAGGAGCGACTGGCCGAGCTGGACAAGTACCGCGAAAGCCTTGCTCAAGTACAAGAGAGGATCGGTGAGGTCCACCTCAAGGGCCGCACGAACGGCGCCACTGGCGACGGACACCCTGCAGGACTTACTCAGCAGATGCTAGAAAGCACCGAACGCCAGGCCAATGCTGTCATCGAACGAATCATGCAGGAGGGCATTATCCTGCGTGACCCTGCCCGTGGCCTCGTTGATTTCCCTTCCATGCGTGACGGGCATGAAGTGTACCTCTGCTGGCTGCGCGACGAGCCGGGCATCGGCTACTGGCATGACACCGACGCCGGATTCGCGGGAAGGCGGCCCCTGTGACTGCCTAGCGCGACGGCGCACACGGTGGCGACGTGACATTGACCTCGACACCCGGCTTAGAAACAGAAGTCTGCTTCAGACTCCCTGCCTCTAAATGACCACCGAGCAACCTCAAGTAGTTGCTAGCGCAGCATCCCCAGTGCAGCTTCGACGATCTTCTCCTTGGAGGGGATGAAGAGGTCTTCAAGGACGGGGCTGTAGGGCACCGAGGCATGGGGCGCCATGAGCCGCTTGGGCGGCGCGTCTAGTACGTCGAAGGCCTCCTCGGCGACCAAGGCCGAGATGTCGGACGCGACGCTGCAGCGCGGGTAGTCCTCGTCCACGCTGACGACCTTCTTCGTTTTTCGGACGGAGTTAAGGATGGTCTCTTCGTCCATGGGCGAAATAGAAAGCAGGTCTATGACCTCGGCAGAGTAGCCCTGCTTGGCCAGTTCGTCGGCGGCTTGGAGGCAGTTGTAGGTGGTGTAGCTGATGCCAACGAGGGTCACGTCGGTGCCCTCGCGGGCGACATCCGCCTTGCCGATGGGAATGGTGTACGGGTCTTCGGGAACGTGCTGGGTGCCGCCGATACCGCCCATGAGGAGCTTATGGTTGAAGACGATGACCGGGTCGTCGTCGCGGATGGCTGCCGCCATGAGGCCCTTGGCGTTGTAAGGGTTGGACGGGGCCACGCACTTCAGCCCAGGGATATGGGCAAAGAGGGCGTACAACGTCTCTGAGTGCTGGGCCGCAGAGCCGACGCCCGCGCCGGTGGATGTGAAGATGGTCAGCGGCAGCTTGACCTTGCCGCCGAACATGTAGTGCATCTTGGCGGCGTTGTTGAAGATCTGGTCCGCGCACACGCCGATGAAGCCGACGACCATAAGGTCCACGACAGGCCGCAGACCGGTGGCGGCAGCGCCGACGCCCGCGCCGATGAAGCCAGCCTCCGCGATGGGCGTATCGCGCACGCGCTCAGGGCCGAACTTCTTGATGAGCCCCTGGGTCAGCTTGAAAGGACCTCCCCAGGCGTCCTCGAATTGCTTACGGCCTGTGCCGCCCGCGATGTCCTCGCCCATGACGATGACGCTCGGGTCGCGCTCCATCTCCTGGGCTAGCGCCTCATTCATCGCCTGGACGTAAGTGAGGCGCCTCACGCCCTGCCGGGACTTGGTGGCAGCGGTCATGTTCTCTGTTCCTCGTCGGATCGCTCGTGATGGCACGGCTCGATGCGGCCGACACGGTTCAAACGGTCCATCATGAACGGCTGAGTGTCGTGCCCCACCAAGATTTGGGCAGGCAGCATTGTACAGGAGGGGTTCTGGAGAGTGCAGCGAAGTCTGTTCAAGGAGTACGGGGACGGCGTGGGCGCTGGCCGACGGGGACAAAGCTGTACATCGCCCTGGGCATGCGTTCACCCGCCGGGTTCTATGATTCGTGGGTCGTCAAAAACAGCAAACTACCTGTCCAAATCTAGGTGGGGCAGAACACAGCGAGGAACTGCGGAGCGTCCTTCAATGTAGCCCGCTGCCACCCATTCAATGCGCTCAAGTACGTGGCTCGATTTGGTGTAGCGCGGTTGGAGCATGGTAATCGAATGTGGATATCAAACGGCCTGATACAGCGTATTGCTAATCTTCTAGCGCCGACTACAATATCGCCAGGGTCCAACATTATCTGTGAGTTGTTTCCCCCATAGGAGAACATCGAGTTGAGCGTAGAGAATCGGCTCCTCAGGCTCCGCTGGTTCAACGGCGTTATGGGGCTCGTCCACCTGTGCAGGGCGTGCTGATGCTCACACTGAGCACGGATTTTTCGCTGCCGGTGACCACCGCGTTCCTGGGGTTTGACCCGGCGGCGGGCAAGCTTGCGCCCGTCCCTGGGACCCTGGTAGACCTCCCCATCGGGCTCATGGTGGCCGGCTTCCTCTTCCTTTCGGCGATTGCCCACCTCCTCGTCGCCGCACCGGGCATCTACCAGTGGTACGCCCGCAGCCTCACCAGGGGTATCAACTACGCCCGGTGGATCGAGTACTCCTTCAGCGCATCCGTCATGATTGTCGTGATTGCCATGCTGGTCGGCATCTACGACATCGCTAGCCTGGTCCTCATCTTCTCTGTGAACGCGACGATGATCCTGTTCGGCTTGATGATGGAGTTGCACAACCAGACGACTGAGAGAACGAACTGGATGTCCTTCTGGTTCGGGTCAATAGCCGGAGCGGTGCCCTGGATAGCGATAGCCATCTACCTTTTGGGGTCGGGTGGCGGAGAGGGCGGTCCCCCTGGCTTTGTGTACGGGATATTT